>CAVPCY010000001.1:0-50213 GCA_963702525.1 uncultured Actinomycetes bacterium
AGCTCGTCGGCGAACATGAAGCGGTTCTCGAATACGTTCTCGGTGATGATCGAGCCGCCGTCCGCGGTGGCGACGAGCGCCATGAACTGGGCCTGCATGTCGGTGGGAAACCCGGGAAACGGCAGAGTCTGGACGTCGACGGGCGCGGCCTGCCCCCATGCGACACGGTGACCCCATCGGGCGCGACTCGAACGAGCAGCCCGCCTCGCTCAGCTTGCGATCACGAGTTCCAGGTGGTGCGGGTCGAAGCCCCGCACGGTGACCGGCCCGCCGGTCCGAGGGCGCCGGCGACCAGGAACGTGCCCGCTTCGATCCGGTCGCCCACCACACGGTGTTCGGCGGGCGCGAGGCGCTCCACTCCCTCGACCTCGATCGTCGGCGACCCGGCGCCGCTGATCCGGGCGCCCATCGCGATAAGGAACTCGGCCAGGTCGACGATCTCGGGCTCGCGGGCCGCGTTCTCGATGACGGTGGTGCCCTGCGCGAGCACCGCGGCCATGAGAAGGTTCTCCGTGGCCCCAACGCTCGCGAAATCCAGCGTCACGTGTCGCGCGAGCGGCCGTCCGCCCTCGGGCGCGGTCGCGTGGATGTAGCCGTGACCGACGTGATCCTCGACGCCGAGCGCCTCCAGCCCGCGGAGGTGCATGTCGATCTTGCGCGAGCCGATGTTGCAGCCGCCGGGCATCGCGACGCTCGCCTCGCCAAGCCGCGCGACAAGCGGGCCGAGCACCGCGGTCGATGCGCGCATCTGGGCGACGAACTCGTAGGGTGCCTCGTACCCGGTGAGGTCGGTGGCGTCGATCTCGAGCGCATGATCGATGCGCGTGACGAGCGCGCCGAGCGGCTCGAGCACCTGCGTCATGATGTCGACATCGGCGATATCGGGGACGTTGGCAGATTCGGCAGACGCCGGGCGCCATGATGCGAGGCGGCCATGAGCTTGAGCGCGGAGTTCTTCGCGCCCTCGACGCGGACCTCGCCGGTCAGGCGGCGACCCCCGCGGACTGTGATGGATTCCATGTCCCGAAGGATACCGTACCGGGCACGTGCACCCCTCACCCCGTCATGCTGCCGTGACCTGCCCGGTTCGGCACCAAGGAGGCGGGCCCGGTTTCCCGGACCCGCCTCGGTCAGCACACCATATGCGAGCGGGCATCGCTAGCGCTTCTTCTCGGCGGCCTTGATCTGCAGGTCGCACCAGTCGAGGTCACGCTCGCACTCCGCGCGCTCGTCGACCGCGTCCTCGGGCAGCGCCGCCAGCCGCTGCTCGATAGCGCCTTGGACTCACGCGCGCGGCTCGCGTCGATCTGCGAGACGGCGACCGCCGCATCGGCCAGCACGAGCACCTTGTCCTCGTGGACCTGGATGTAGCCGCCGGAGACCGAGAACGTCTCCCACTCGTTGGCCTTCTCGCCGTGCTGCAGGCGGATCTCGCCCGGCGCAAGCTGGACACGAGCGGGGCGTGCAGCGGCAGGATGCCGATCTCGCCGGTGGTAGTCATCGCGACCGCCATCCGCACCTCGTTCTTGTAGACGATGCGCTCGGGCGTCACGATCTCGCAAAGGAGGGTCCTGGCCATGTGGCCCCCTTACACCGTCGCCTTCATCTTCTCGGCGGCCTCGAGGGCCTCTTCGATGGTGCCGACGTAGCGGAACGCCTGCTCGGGGACGTCGTCGTGCTTGCCGTCGACGATCTCGGCGAAGCCACGGATCGTGTCCTCGAGCTTGACGTACTTGCCGGGCATGCCGGTGAACTGCTCGGCGACGAAGAACGGCTGCGAGAGGAACTGCTGGACCTTGCGGGCGCGCGACACGGTGAGCTTGTCCTCTTCGGAGAGCTCGTCCATGCCGAGGATCGCGATGATGTCCTGCAGGTCCTTGTAGCGCTGGAGCACCTGCTGGACGGCACGCGCCACGCGGTAGTGCTCCTCGCCGACGACGTCGGCGGACAGGGCGCGCGAGGTGGACTCGAGCGGGTCGACCGCCGGGTAGATGCCGAGCTCGGAGATCGCGCGCGACAGAACCGTCGTGGCGTCGAGGTGCGTGAACGCCGTGGCCGGCGCGGGGTCGGTCAGGTCGTCGGCGGGCACGTAGATGGCCTGGACCGACGTGATCGAACCGGTCTTGGTCGAGGTGATGCGCTCCTGCAGCTCGCCCATCTCGGTGGCCAGCGTGGGCTGGTAGCCGACGGCGGACGGCATGCGGCCGAGAAGTGCGGAGACCTCGGAGCCCGCCTGGGTGAAGCGGAAGATGTTGTCCACGAAGAAGAGCACGTCCTGGCCCTGGTCGCGGAAGTACTCGGCGGCGGTCAGGCCCGCCAGACCCACGCGCAGACGCGCTCCGGGAGGCTCGTTCATCTGGCCGTAGACGAGCACGGTCTTGTTGATGACGCCCGACTCGCTCATCTCGTTGAAGAGGTCGGTGCCCTCACGAGTGCGCTCGCCCACGCCGGTGAACACCGAGGTGCCGCCGTGCGCCAGCGCGAGGTTGTTGATGAGCTCCATGATGACGACGGTCTTGCCCACGCCGGCGCCACCGAACAGGCCGGTCTTGCCGCCCTTGATGTAGGGCTCGAGCAGGTCGATGACCTTGATGCCGGTCTCGAAGATCTCGGTGGTGGGCTCGAGCTCTTCGTAGGCCGGAGGCTCTCGGTGGATCGGGTAGTACGCCTCGGCGTCCGGCGCGTCCTTGCCGTCGACCGGCTCGCCGATGACGTTGAGGATTCGGCCGAGGGTCGAGGGACCCACCGGCATCTGGATGGCCGCGCCGGTGTCGACGGCGTCGAGGCCACGCTGCAGGCCGTCGGTCGAAGACATCGCGACCGCGCGCACCTGGTTGCCGGGAAGGTGCTGCTGCACCTCGGCGATGAGGTTCACGCGCCCGATGGGCGTCTCGACATCGACCTTGAGCGCGTTGTGGATCGCGGGGATCGTGTCGGCCGGGAACTCAACGTCCATGACCGGACCGACCACGCGAACGATACGTCCCACGTTCATAGGTGCGTCCTTTTCCATCGTTGCCATCTACTCCTCCAATGCGGCCGCGCCGCCGATGATCTCGCTGATCTCGGTGGTGATGGCTGCCTGGCGGGCCCGGTTGTAGCTCCGGGTCAGGGTGGTGATCATCTCCGACGCGTTGTCGGTGGCCGACTTCATCGCCTTGCGGCGAGCGCCGTGCTCGGCTGCTGCGGACTCCATGAGCGCGCGGAAGATCAGCGCCTCCACGTAGCTCGGGAGCAGCGGGCCGAGCACCTCCTCGGCGTCGGGCTCGAACAGGTACTCGGCCGACACGTCAGAGCTCTCGGCCGCGTCGTCGAGCACGGTTGATGCTATCGGCAGCAACCGGTGGTTCTCCGGCGACTGGTCCGCAACGTTCACGAACCGGTTGAAGATCACGACGACCTCGTCGATCTCGGCCTCAGAGTAGGCACGGATGACGTGGTTGGCGATCGACTTCGCGTCGGCGAAGGTCGGCTTGTCCGAGATGTCGCGGTACTGCGCGACCGGCTCGACGCCGCGATACAGGAAGTAGGCGGCTGCCTTCTTGCCCACGGTGATCAGGTCCACCTCGGCGCCGGCCTGCTGCATCTCCCGCATGTACGTCTCGGTGATACGCAGGATGTTGCTGTTGAAAGCGCCGGCCAGCCCGCGGTCGGACGCCACCGAGATGGCGACGACGCGACGACGGTCCGGCCGCTCCTCGAGCAGCGGGTGAGTCGCACCGCTCGCGTAGCGCGTCACGTTGCCGAGAAGCTCCATCATCGCAAGCGCGTAGGGGCGAGCCGCCTCGATGCGCTCCTGCGCCTTCTTGATCTTCGCCGTGGAGACCATCTCCATGGTGCGCGTGATCTGACGCGTGCTCTGCACGCTCACGATCCGCTTCTTGATGTCGCGAAGATTGGCCATCGGCTCTGTCTCCCCTAGCTCTCGACCGCGAACTGGGCCTTGAACTCGGTCAGAGCCTTGCCGAGGGCCTCGGCGTTCTCGTCGGTGAGCTTGAGCTCGGAGACGATGGACTTGCCGATCTCGGGATACGCGCTCTCCACGAAGTCGAGGAACTCGTCGCGGAAACGCTGCACGTGGTCGACGTCAAGGTCGTCGACGTAGCCCTTGGTACCGGCGAAGATCGCCATGACCTGGCGCTCGACCGGCATCGGCACGTAGCGGCCCTGCTTGAGAAGCTCGACCAGGCGGGCGCCGCGGTTCAGGGTCTGCTGGGTCGACTTGTCCAGGTCGGAGCCGAACTGCGCGAAGGCGGCGAGCTCGCGGTACTGGGCGAGGTCGAGTCGCATCGAACCGGCGACCTGCTTCATCGCCTTGATCTGCGCGTTGCCGCCGACTCGTGAGACCGAGATGCCTACGTTGATCGCGGGGCGAACGCCCTGATAGAACAGGTCGGCCTGGAGGAACATCTGGCCGTCGGTGATCGAGATGACGTTGGTCGGGATGTAGGCGGACACGTCGCCGGCCTGGGTCTCGATGACCGGCAGAGCGGTGAGCGAGCCGGCACCGTTGGCGTCCGACAGCTTGACCGCGCGCTCCAGCAGACGGCTGTGCAGGTAGAAGACGTCACCCGGGTAGGCCTCGCGTCCCGGCGGGCGGCGAAGCGTGAGCGACATCTGGCGGTACGCGACGGCCTGCTTGGACAGGTCGTCGTAGATGCACAGGACGTGGCGTCCCGGGTTCGACTCGCTGGCGGGCTTGCCGTCCGCGCCGTTGTACATGAAGTACTCGCCCATCGCGCAGCCGCCCATGGGGGCGATGTACTGCAGCGGGGCCGGATCGGACGCGTTGGCCGCCACGACGATCGTGTACTCCATCGCGCCGTACTCGGCCAGCGTCTCCACGAGGCCGGCGACGGTCGATGCCTTCTGACCGATCGCGACGTAGACGCAGATGACGTCCTTGCCCTTCTGGTTGATGATCGTGTCGACCGCAACGGCCGTCTTGCCCGTCTGGCGGTCGCCGATGATCAGCTCGCGCTGGCCACGGCCGACCGGGATCATGGCGTCGATGGCCATGATGCCCGTCTGCATCGGCTCGTGCACGCCCTTGCGCTCGACTACGCCCGGGCGCGCGGAACTCGACGGGGCGGTAGCCCTCCGCGGCAATGGGTCCCTTGCCGTCGAGAGGCTCGCCGAGCGGGTTGACGATGCGGCCGAGCAACGCCGGCCCCGAGGGGACCTGCACGACGCGGCCGGTGGTGCGCACTGCGTCGTTCTCGCCGATGACCGAGGTCTCGCCCATGAGCACGGCGCCCACCTCGTCCTCGTCGAGGTTGAGGGCCAGTCCGTAGATGGTGTGTCCGCTGGCTCCGACGAACTCGAGGAGTTCGCCCGCCATGGCGCCCTTCAGGCCGTCGCAGCGAGCGATACCGTCACCGATCTGCATGACGGTGCCGACCTCACGGACGTCGACCTCAGGCTTGAACGTCTCGAGCTGCTTCTTGAGCACCTCGTTGATCGCGCTTGCACTGATCTGGGTCACTTATGCCTCACCTCCCTGCGATGCGTTCGAGAGCGTGGCGCGCATCGCGTCGAGCTGCGAGGAGAGGCTCCCGTCGAGCACGCGCCCGGCGACGTTGATGCGGATACCACCGAGAATCGACCCGTCCACGCGCTCGCGCAGCGTGACCGGGCGGCCGAGAGCTGCGGCGAGCTTCTCGGTGAGTGACGCGCGAAGCGCGTCGGTAAGCGGAATGGCCGTGGTCACCTCTGCGACGACGATGCCGCGCTCGGACTCGGCGATCTCGCCGAACCGCTCGGCAATCGTGCCAAGAGAGGCGCCGAGACCGCGCTCGATCGCCAGACTGGCGATGGCGACCGCCTCGGGTGCGACCTGGCCCGAGAAGACGTCGCGGAAGATCGCGCGCTTCTTCTCGGCAGGCAGCGACTCGTCGGCGAGCGCATCGCGCAGCTCGACACTGCCCTGCACGGTCTCGACGACCGTGCGCATCCCGGCGTCGACCGCGTCGACGTCGCCGGCAGTGTTGGCGAGCTCGAAGAGGACCCGTGCGTAGGTCCCGATGCTCTCGCTAGTTGTCATTCAGCCCGCCCACCTCTGCAACGTACTGCTCGATGAGCTTGGCGTGATCCTCGGCCGAGAGCTTCTCGCCGATGAGCTTGCCGGCGACGGCGACCGACAGACTCGCGACCTCGCCCTGCAGCTCTGCGACGGCGGCCTTGCGCTCGGCGTCCATGACCTCATGCGCCTTCGCGACGACCGCGGCGGCCTCTTCGTTGGCCTTGGCGACGATCTCTTCCTTCATCGTCTCGGCGACCTTGCGACCCTGCTCGATGACCTTCGCGGCCTCACCGCGAGCCTCGGCCATCTGCTTCTTGTAGTCCTCGAGCAGGCGCTCGGCCTCGACCTTGGTCTCCTCGGCCTTCTCCAGCGACTCGGAGATGCGCGCCGCGCGAGCGTCGACCATGCCCAGGATCGCCGGCATGGCGAACTTGTAGAGCAGGAAGAACAGGATGCCGAACGCGAGCCACGTGGGCCAGATGTTCGCGGGGTTCGGGTAGACCGACCCCAGCGTCTGCAGCGAGTCCGCCGCCGCCTTCTGCGGCGCCTCGGCCGCAGCCTCGGTGGCAAATGCCAATTCAGTGAAGAACACGACTGACCTCCGTCCTTTCCGTAGAGGGGCCCTACATCAGGAACGTGAGGACGAAGCCGAGCAGCGCGAGGGCCTCGGTGAAGGCGATCGCGATGAACATCGTCGTCTGAAGGCGACCGGCCATCTCAGGCTGGCGGGCCATGGCCTCGACGGCCTTGCCGCCGATGATGCCGATGCCCAGGCCCGGGCCGATTGCGGCGAAGCCGTAGGCGATACCCTTACCGATGGCGATGAGACCTGCTTCCACTGCATTTCCTCCTTCTACGTTCTACGCCCGCTTCGCAGGCACAGACTTCACTTCTCACAGCGCCGGCGGCTGACCGGCGCTTGGTTCCCGGTGACTAGTGCTCCGACGCGTGCACGGAGCTTTGGATGTAGACGGCGGTCAGGATGGTGAACACGTACGCCTGGATGAAGGCCACGAAGAGCTCGAAGGCGTACATGATGATCAGGAAGAGCATCGAGACCGCGCCGGCCGCGAATCCGCCGATGCCGGCCTGCAGCGCGGGCTGCACGAGCGGCCAGAACATGGCGACGAACGCCGCGAAGATGCCCGAGCACGATGTGGCCGGCGAACATGTTGGCGAAGAGTCGAACGGCCAGCGTGAGCGGCCGGACGAGGAAGGTCGAGATGAACTCGAGGATGAACAGGAAGCCGCCGAGCAGGATGCGGCCGGCGAGCCCCATCTCGCGCACACCCGAGGGGATCAGGCTCTTGAAGTAGCCGAAGAAGCCGTTCTTCTGGAAGCCGACCCACACGAAGATCGAGCCAGCTCAGCAGCGCGAGCGCGGTCGTGCCGCCGATGCTGCCGGCGAACGACTTGCCGCCCGGGATGAGCCCGAGCAAGTTCGAAACGAGGATCAGGAAGAAGAATGTGGCCAGCAGGCCGGTGTACTTGGGGCCGTCCTTCTCGCCGATCACGTCGACGGACATGTCGCGGATGAACTCGAGGCCCATCTCCATGACGCCGGTGAACCGGCCGGCGGGCGCGAGGTCGGCGGCCTTGCCGCTCTGCTGCGGCGAGCGCAAGCCGCTTTCGAGAGCTGTTCGCAGCGACGATCCACATCACCGCGACCACCACGCTCGCGATGAGGAGCCACGCCGTGTAGTTGGTCATGATCGCCCACTCAACTACCGGCTTCTTGTATTCCATCGTGTAGTAGCGGAAGCACCGAGAGCTCGTGCAGCAGCTCGGCGATCTTCTCTGTCAGCAACTCCTGGAATTCCACGCGGCCGTCTCCCTCCTAGTGTGCAGCGCCCGAAGGCTTGCGGTGTCGCTGGAGCCTCGAGTAGCGGACCAGCTCGATCGTGTACAGAACGAAGAAGCCGCCCGCGAAGGAGAGCGCGAACGGCTTGAACCCGGAAGGGGCGAGGGACTTGTAGCCCCACAGCAACAGCGTTGCGACCGCAAGCCGGCCGAACAGCGAGACCGCCACGAGCGCGAGGCCGATGCCGGCATCGTCAGGCCGTACCATCGAGAAGCTCGAACGGGAAACGAAGAAGAGGCCTGCCGCACACACAAGACCGAGGATGATGCCGACAGCCGGGTTACCGAGTAGGTCGACGATATCGCTCACTACCGTGCTCAGTTGCGCTTCCCCTCTTGCGATGCAGACCAAAAGACGCGAATCAGAGCATGCGTTCAGCGAGACAACGGACACCGTGGAAGGTTCTCGCGAGAGGCTCGCGGTGACCAACTGTGTTTCGCCGGACCGCCGGGTAGCCCGACGGCGCGAACATCGTAGCCGAACGCTCACGGTCGGGCAAGACGCTTTCGCTCGGCGTGTGGTAACGCATCGCGCAGCGCGCCCGGTCCTACGCGCGGCCAGCGCGCTAGTGATGCTCGTCGGGCTCCTTGTGGGCAGCCTCGAACAGCCCGATCCACTGCGCCATGAACCCCGTGATTCCCAGCAGCACGACGAACGCCAGCAGGCGGAAGGCGCCCGGCGCGTAGCGCACGGCGTACCCCCCTATCGCAAGTGCGGCGGACCACACGTAGATGATGAGCACCGTCTGGCGCTGGTTGAACCCGCGGGTGAGCAGGCGGTGGTGGATGTGGCCGCGGTCCGGCTTGTGAATCGGGCGGTTGCTGCGGATGCGCCTCACGATCGCGGAGACGGTGTCGAAGATCGGCACGCCGATGATGATCAGCGGTACCGCCAAGGCGATGGCCGCGGTCGTCTTCATCACGCCGAGCAGCGAGATCGTCGCGAGCGTGAAGCCCAGAAACATCGATCCCGAATCACCCATGAAGATCGAGGCCGGGTTGAAGTTGTAGCGCAGGAAGCCGACACACGCGCCGATGAGTGCCGCGGCGAGCACGGCTGCGTCGAGCCGGTTCGCGGGCGCAGCCAGCGCGAGCAGACTCATGGCCGCTATCGCGGTCACGCCCGCAGCCAGGCCGTCGAGCCCGTCGATGAGGTTGATCACGTTGGCGAAACCCACCAGGTAGACCATGGTCACGGGCACCGAGAGCAGTCCGAGCAGTATGAGGCCGCCGCCGGTGGGACTGCCGATGTAGTCGATACGCAGGCCCGCCGCGACAACGAGCCCTGCGGCCGCGATCTGTCCGAGCAGTTTGATCCACCAGGTCAGATCGATGATGTCGTCGATCATGCCCGACGAGAAACACGAGCCCCACGCCCGCGGCCACACCAGCCAGCGAGACACCGCCGTCGGACTCGAGCAGGCCGCCTTTCCACCCCAGGCGCGCCTCGCCATACACCTGAAGCGCGATCGCCGCGGCAACCCCCATGAAGATCGCCACCCCGCCCAGCCTCGGTATGGGCACGGCGTGCACTTTGCGCCCTCCGGGCTGGTCGACAAGACCGCGACGTCGAGCGACAGCGCGCACGGCCGGCGTGACCAGGAGCGTCACCAACGCGGCGGTGAGTATGAGCACCGCGTAGTGTCGCGGGCTCACGGGCTGCCCCCAGCGTCGGTCTGTCCGGCCGACACCGGCCGAGGAACGACTCCGGCCTCGGCAAGCAGCTCCTCGGAGAGAGGGTCGGGATAGGGGTCGCGATAGGCGATGTCGACGATGCCGGCGTTGAGTAGGATCTTCGCGCACAGCACGCATGGCTGGTGCGTGCAGTACGCGGTCGCGCCGTCGATCGCGATCCCGTGCTTGGCCGCTTGGATCACGGCGTTTTGCTCGGCGTGGATGCCGCGGCACAGCTCGTGGTGGCTACCTGAAGGGATGCCGCGCTGTTCGCGAAGGCAGCCGACCTCCTCGCAGTGGGCGAGCCCCTTGGGCACACCGTTGTATCCGGTGGCCAGGATGCGCTTGTCCTTCACGAGCACCGCCCCGGTGTGGCGCCGCAGACATGTCGAGCGGCCCGAGACCTGCTCGGCGATCGACATGAAGTACTCGTCCCACGAAGGGCGCGGCATCGCGGGTCCTCCCCGTCCTACTTGGTGCCGAAGAGCCGGTCGCCGGCGTCTCCGAGACCGGGCACGATGTAGCCGTGATCGTTGAGGTGGCTGTCGACCGCACACGTGTAGATGCGCACGTCGTTGCAGCAGCGCACGACCTCGTCAATGCCTTCGGGTGCGGCGAGAATCACGAGCAGGTTGATGTGCCGAGCTCCCTTCTCTCGCAGGAACTCGACGGCCGCGGCCGCGGATCCGCCCGTGGCAAGCATGGGGTCGACGATGAGCACGTCACGATCGGCGATGTCCTCGGGCAGCTTGTGGTAGTAGGCGACGGGCTTGAGGGTCTCGGGGTCGCGGTACAGCCCCACGTGGCCCACCTTGGCCGCGGGGATGAGCTCAAGGATGCCGTCCACCATACCCAGGCCCGCGCGCAGGATCGGCACCACCGCGACCTTCTTGCCGGCGAGCACTTTGGTGGTCGTCTGGGTGATCGGTGTGGTCACGGTCGTCTCGGCGAGCTGGAAGTCCCGGGTCGCCTCGTAGGCCTCGAGCATGGCGAGTTCCTTGACGAGCTCTCGGAACTCCTTCGCACCGGTGCCCACGTCACGCAGGATCGACAGCTTGTGCTGTACCAGCGGGTGGTCGACGACTACGACGTTGTCGTGTGAGGCGGGGGTGCTCATCTCGGGGCTCCTTGTTCGCCGGTTCGATCGGCCTACAGTTCCGGATAGAGCGGGTGCTCGGCGAGCATCGCATCGACGCGCGCTCGGATCGCCGCAAGCACACCGGCCTCGTCGCGCTTGAAGATCGCGTCAGCGAGCAGACCGCCGATCTCGTACGCCTCGTCTCGCGAGAAGCCGCGCGTGGTCATCGCAGCCGAGCCCACTCGGATACCGCTGGTGACGAACGGGACTCTCGGGGTCGTTGGGGATGGCGTTCTTGTTGACGGTGAAGCCCACGTCCTCGAGCAGGCGCTCGGCGTCCTTGCCCGTGATCGCTGCCGGCCGCAAGTCGACGAGCAGCAGGTGGTTGTCGGTGCCGCCCGAGACGAGCCGCAGGCCCTTGTCGGACATCGCCTCCCCCATCGCCTTCGCGTTGACGACGACCTGCTCGATGTAGGCCTTGAACTCGGGCTGCATCGCCTCTCTGAAGGCGACCGCCTTGGCAGCGATGATGTGCTCGAGCGGACCGCCCTGCAGCCCCGGGAAGACCGCCTTGTCCAGCGCGGTCGCCCACTCCTCGGTGCACAGCACGAAACCGGAGCGCGGGCCCCGCAGCGTCTTGTGGCTGGTCGAGCTGACGAAGTCGGCGTAGGGCACGGGACTGGGGTGCGCGCCCGTGGCGACGAGCCCGGCGATGTGCGCCATGTCGACCATGAGCACGGCGCCAACGCTCTTCGCTATGGCCGAGAAGCGCTCGAAGTCGATCACGCGCGGATACGCCGACGCCCCGGCGATGATCATCCGCGGCTTGTGCTCGTGGGCGAGGCGCTCGAGCTCGTCGTAGTCGATGAGCTCTGTCTCCATGTCCAGCCCGTAGGGCACCACGTTGAACCACTTGCCCGAGAAGTTGACGGGCGAGCCGTGCGTCAGGTGCCCGCCCATCGCCAGGTTCATGCCGAGGACCGTATCGCCCGGCTGGCAGACGGCATAGTAGACGGCCAGGTTCGCCTGCGCCCCGGCGTGCGGCTGGACGTTGGCGTGGTCGGCTCCGAAGAGCTTCTTGACGCGCTCGCGGGCGAGATCCTCGACGACGTCGACCTGCTCGCACCCTCCGTAGTAGCGCTTGCCCGGAAGCCCCTCCGCGTACTTGTTGGTCAGCACGGTTCCCGACGCCTCGAGCACGGCGAGGGACACGAAGTTCTCGGAAGCGATGAGTTCGATCGAGCCTCGCTGGCGCGCGAGCTCCGCGTCGATGGCAGCGGCGATCTCAGGATCCTGCTCGGGAATGTAGCGCAAGCGTCATGTGGTCGTGATTCCTTTCGTTTCGCTTTCGTGTGTCACGCGATGCTCGCGCCGCTACGTCTCGTCGAGTTCGGCCCGGGTGATCTTGTCGACACGGCCCGCGTGTCTGCCCCCGCCGAACGCCGTGTCGAGGAACGCGTCGACTATCTCCTCGTTGAGCTGCTCCGGGATGAACCTGCCGGAGACGGCCACGACGTTGGCGTCGTTGTGCTCGCGCGCGAGCTTCGCGAACTCGGGGTCTGTCACATTGACCGCGCGTACGCCGTCGACCTTGTTGGCGGCGATCGCCATCCCCAGCCCGGTCCCGCACACGAGCACGCCGTAGTCAGCCTCGCCTCCGGCGACGCGCTTGGCTACCGCCACGGCGTAGTCGGGGTAGTCGACCGACCGTTCCGCCGAATCGGTCCCCAGATCCGCCACCTCATAGCCCGTGCGATACGAGGTGTGCCCTGAGCTGTTCCTTCTGCTCGAACCCGGCGTGATCCGATCCGATCGCGATGCGCATGTCAGGAAAGGCCTTCGCCGTGTGCGGCGGCCACGATCCGCTCGGGCGACACCGCGCCCTCGCGAACGATCACCGGCTCGTCACCGGTGCACAGCACTACCGTGGAGGCCTGCTGGTGCGCCGTCTCACCGCCATCGAGCGCGAGGTCTGCGGCGGTGATGATGCGCGGCTCGACCTCGTCGAAGCTGCCCGGAGCCGGGTTGCCATGCGTGTTCGCGGAGGTCGCGAAGATCGGACCGCCGGCGGCCTGCAGCAACTCCATGACGACCTCGTGATCGGGGCTGCGCAGGCCGATCGTCCCGTCGGCGGCACGGAAGTCACGTGGAACGCGGTCCGATGCCTTCACGACCAGGGTGACGGCGCCGGGCCAGAACGCCTTGGCGAGCCTGTGAGCGTAGTCGGGGACGTCGGTTCCCCAGGTGTCGAGAGCGTCTTCGGTCTCGACGAGCAGCGGGATGGGCACGGTGGCGGGACGTACCTTGACCTCGAAGATCTCGTGCGGGCCGAACTTGGAGTCTGCGAGTGCGCCAAGACCGTAGACGGTCTCGGTCGGGAAGACGACAATCCCGCCGTCACGAAGGACCGTGGCGGCGAGATTGATCACTTCTGCCGAGGGATTCTCCGGATCGATTCGGTACTGCTTGGACATCGCAACCGCCTCCTGTTGCCACCGCACTGCTCCGACGGGTGGCCGTCTACGCGTACCTCGCGGTCACGATACGATCGCGCCCTGCGAGATCGGTGACGACCCTGACCTCTTCATACCACTCTAGAGCTTCTTCGGCCGCCGCGGCGACCCTTCTTTCGTCCAGTTCGACAGCGAGCAGCCCTCCGTGGGCCAGCCACTCACGGGCCTCGCGCATCAGCCGCCGGAACACCTCGAGCCCGTCTGCACCGCCGTCCAGCGCAAGGTGCGGCTCGAAGCCGGCGACCTCGGCCGGAAGCGCGGGTACGTCGTCGCTCGGGATGTAGGGGGGGTTCGCCACGACGACATCGAGCGTCCCTCTCAGCTCGGACGGCAAGCCGCCGAGCAGGTCGCTCTCGAAGCACGGTGACGCGATCGCCAAGCCCGAGGCGCTCGGCGTTCTCGGCGGCGACCTCGAGCGCGACCGGGGAGATGTCGCCCGCCCACACCCTCGCACCCGCGCACTCCTGCGCTATCGCGCAGAGCGATGCAGCCCGAGCCGGTGCCGACGTCAGCGACGAGCACATCGCCTCGCTCGTCAAGCGCCGAGAGCACCTCACCCACGAGCACCTCGGTCTCGGGCCGAGGAATCAGCACGCCCGGGCGCACCTTGACCACGATATGCCGAAACGCCACCTCGCCCGTGACGTACTGCAGGGGCTCGCCCGCCGCGCGGCGCCGCACGGCATCGCGAAGCACGGTGCGTTCCTCGGGCGTGAGAGGCCGATCGAAGTACGCGTAGACCTGGACTCGTGACAGGCCCGTCGCCGCAGAAAGCAGCCACTCGGCACTGCGGCGCGGGTGCTCGTCGCCCTTGTCGGCAAGGTATGCCTGCGTCCACTCCAGGGCCGCCTTGAGCGTCCACGTCTGCTCGGCCACGTGCGCGTGTCCCTTGACCGTCGCCTAGCCGGCGGCAAACGCCGCGAGCCGCTCGGCGCGGTCCGCCGCAGCGAGCCCATCGACGAGTTCGTCGATGGCGCCGGCCATGATCGCCGGGATGTTGTGGACGGTCAGGCCGATGCGGTGGTCGGTCACCCGGTCCTGCGGGTAGTTGTAGGTCCGGATCTTCTCCGAGCGGTCTCCCGAACCGATCTGGCTGCGACGCTGGGCGCCCAGCTCGGCCTGCTGTCTCTCGAGTTCGGCCTCGTAGATTCGTGCGCGCAGCACGCGCATCGCGGCCTCGCGGTTCTGCAGCTGCGACTTCTGGTTCTGGGACTGCACGACGAGGCCCGTGGGCAGGTGCGTGATGCGCACCGCCGAGTCGGTGGTGTTGACGGACTGGCCGCCCGGACCACTCGAGCGGTAGACGTCGATGCGAAGGTCGTTGGCGTTGATCTCGACCTCGACGTCCTCGACCTCGGGCAGCACCGCGACGGTGGCGGTCGAGGTGTGGATGCGCCCTTGGGACTCGGTGACCGGCACGCGCTGCACGCGATGAACGCCGGACTCGAACTTCATCTTCGAGTAGACCTTGTCGCCGCGAACGCGGAACGAGACCTCCTTGAAGCCTCCCGTGTCGCTCTCGGACGCGTCGATCTCCTCGACCTTCCACTTCTGCAGCTCGGCGTAGCGCGTGTACATGCGGTACAGATCGCCGGCGAAGATCGCCGCCTCGTCACCGCCGGCCCCGCCCCGGATCTCGACGATGATGTCCTTGTCGTCGTTCGGGTCGCTGGGAAGCATCATGATCCTCAGCTCGTCCTCGAGGTCGGGCACCCGCGCCTCGAGCTCGCGGATCTCCTCGGCGGCGAACTCCTTCATCTCGGAGTCGGACTCGGTGTGCAGCACCTCTCTGGCCTCGTCCAGCTGTTCGAGCACGCCGAGGTACTCGCGAGCCTTCTCGGCGAGGGGGGCTTGCGAACGCTGCTCCTTGGCAAGCCGCGTGTACTCCTTCTGGTCTCCGAGAAGCGCCGGATCGCCGAGTCTGGCGGTCAACTCGTCGAACGCGTCGAGTATCTTCTGGAGCTTCTCACGCATTGCTGGGCTCGCCCTCTTCCTCGCGGGAGATGATCGGCTGCATCGCTGCGATGGCGACCTCGATCATCTCGTCGTCCGGCTCGCGCGTGGTCATGCGCTGAAGCTGCAGACCGGGCCACAGCAGCACCTTCACGAGCGGGTTGTTCGGCCTGGTGCCCGCCCACTTGACGGTGATCTCGTAGGCCAGGCCGGCGACGAGCGGGATGAGAATGAGCCTGGAGACGATGAGCAGGGTGAGTATCTGCCAACGGTCGGTCCAGCCCATCTCGGCGGCGATCGCGCGAACCGGCACGAGCGAGAACACGAAGATCGCCACGACCATCACCATCAGAAGGAACGAGGTCCCGCAGCGCATGTGTTTGGTCGAGAAGCGCTGGATGGCCTCGGGCTCGAGGTCGATGCCGTGCTCGAACGCGTGGATCGTCTTGTGCTCGGCGCCGTGGTAGGCGAAGACGCGCTGGATGTCCTGCAGCCGGCTGATCGCCCAGATGTAGAGGAAGAAGGCCGCAACCCGCAGCACGCCGTCGACCACGTTCCACACGAACGGCTGCACCGTCGCTGGGTTCTTGCCGTAGATGGGCGAGAGAGCCAGGTTGGTGAGCAGCGCGGGGCCGACGATGAACAGCAGCACCGCGAGCCCGGCACCCATGACCACCGAGAAGCCGATCTCCTTGCTTGAGAGCTGCTCCTCCTCGGACTCGCCGGACAGCGATGCCGAGATGGTGAAGGCGCGCATCGCGAGCGAAAGCGTCTCCACGAGCGCGACCACCCCACGGATGATCGGCTTGCGCATCCAGGTGCGGTTCTCGGCGGCCGAGTGCAGGTCGTGCTGCTCGGTATGGATGGTGCCGTCCGGAGTGCGAACAGCGACGGCCCAGTTGTACTTGCCGCGCATCATGATGCCCTCGAGGACCGCCTGCCCCCCGATGTGCGTGTGCTTGATCGGCGAGTCGAGGCGTTCGACCGCTGTATCGCTCACTCAGGCCTCCCGTTTCGGTGCACGAGGATAGGGCTCGCCACATGTCATCTTGCCCTCACGACACGGACCGCGCCTGCACGACGCACCCGCGTCCATGAACACGTAGGGTGCCGTGGGCTCGGCAAGGTCAAGCATGTTCAGCGCCAGCTCGCGGATCTCCCACTGTGCGCGCTTGCAGCAGCGCAGCTCGAAGAAGTGGAGCAGCTCGCGCATGTTCATGGTCACGACGATCTTGCTCTCGACCGCGTTGGGCAGCAGGTAGCGCGCGTCTTCGGCGCTCACTCCCGCTTCGATCAGATCACGATACGCGCTGAAGGCGGCGGCGTTGGCGGCGTCGAAGCGCTCGCGCAGCGCGGGATCCGCCGCCACTGCCGGCGGCACCACGAAGTAGGGCTCCTCGGCGAAGGACACGTAGCGCTGTGACTGCTGGTTGTAGCTGGCCAGCCGATGGCGAACGAGCTGGTGTGTCATCGAACGCGACACGCCATCGACGCGCGAACGTGTAGCTCGCATGCTCCAGCGCCGAGTGATGCCCGCTCTCCATGATCACCTTGAGCACCTTGCGCACCGAGACATCGTCCATGTGCTCCATCAACTCGGCGGCGCCCACCGGGGCGTAGCAGAGCCTCGCCGCCACAGCAACGGCGCGCTCGGGATCAGGCGTGTGATTGAGCAGGCGGACGTCCATGAACGCTCTCCTAGGGCGCGGCAGACTTCGCGTGCTGGCGTGCCCTACATAGTGAGAAGGCGCCCCCACGAGCGAAGCGCCTCCCCATTCTAGTCGTGCGTGTGCTGGTGCGCGACCTACTCGGCGCTCTCCTCGACCGGGGCCTCAACGACCTCGGCGGCGGGTGCCTCGTCGACCGCCTCGACCGCGACGTCATCGGCGGCCTCAGCTGCAGGAGCGTCCTCGACGACCTCGGCCTTGGCGGCGTCACGCGCGGCCTTGACCTCGTACTGGGCGGCCTTGGCGGCCTTCTCGGCAGCCTTGGCGTCGCGCTCCTGCTTGGCCTGGATGGCGGCCTCCTCGGATGCCTTGCGACGGGCTTCCTTCTCGGCGGCCTCCTTCTCAAGCGTGGCGGCAGCGGCGTTGCCGAACTTGTCGCTGAAGCGCTGCACGCGTCCACCGGTGTCGACGAACTTCTGCTGACCGGTGAAGAACGGGTGGCACTGGTTGCACAGTTCGACGTGCATCTCGCCACCTGCGGTAGAGCGAGTGGTGAAACGATTCCCGCACGAGCAGACGACGGTCGTCTCCACGTAGTCGGGATGGATTCCTTGCTTCACGTGCGTACACCTCCGAAAGACGGCCTGGTTTCCGACCAGGCCTTCAGGACAGCCGGAAGAGGATAGCACGCGCTGAGGCGCTCCGCCACACCCCGCATCGCGCTGGGGCAACGCTTCCGTGTCGGTGCCGCCACGCGCGTGAGGCGCGGCAGGTCGTGTGGGAACATTACTACTGGGTGGTGATTGCCGTGAGTGTGCACGTACGGCGCGCTATCGTGACTCTCGCAGTGGCGGCGTTGTTGGCGACAGCGGGCTGCGCCAGTCAACCGGTCCCCACCGGGACGCCCAAGGCAACGACGTCAACCGCCACGACAGAACAGACGCTGGTGGCCGAGCCGACTCCGACACCGGAACCGACCACAGGGCCGAAGGCCGCCCGCTCCCGCTCCCGAGCCGGGCCCCGAGCGCCGGCCAGAAACCAAATCGGTCCGGCTCTACTTCACCCGCGATGAGAAGATCGGGGTGGCCGGACGAGATGTCGTCGTCACGGCCGCCGGCACTACAGCGGCCGCAGAGGCCGCCATCAGGGCGCTCCTGAAGGGTCCGAGCCCGAGCGATCGCGACTACGGACTTCGCAGCGAGATTCCCAAGGGCACCAGACTCCGCGGGCTCACCATCAGGCGCAAGGTGGCGACGGTGGATCTGTCAAAGAGGTTCGCTTCGGGCGGTGGGTCGCTGTCGATGCAGATGCGGGCGGCACAGGTGGTGTGCACGCTGACCCAGTTCCGCAAAGTGCGCTCGGTCGCCTTCAAACTCGACGGCAGCCAGCATCGACTCTCTCGGCGGCGAGGGCGTCACAGTGGGGCCGTCCGTCGATCGAGACGACTTCGAGGACATGCTCCCCGCAATCCTCGTCGAGAGCCCTGTCCCCGGTCAGAGGATCACGAGCCCGGTGCGCGTCTCGGGCTCGGCGAACGTCTTCGAGGCGCAGATTCAACTCGCAGGTGAGCAACGCGAAGGGCAAGGTCCTGGCCGAGAAGTCGGTCAAGGCGACGTCGGGTTCGGGCACGCGCGGCACGTTCTCGGCCAAGCTGCGCTTCGAGTGACGACCCGTCACGAAGGGCACCGTGAGCGTGTTCGACATCTCCGAGAAGGACGGCTCGAGTCGTCGACCGCGTCGACATCCCGGTCCGCCTGAGGCCGTAGCCTCTACAGGTCGTATCCGTTGCTCTTCTCGGACGCCTTGCGCGCCATCTTGGCGAGGAACTCCATGTTGCTGTTGGTCTGCTTCAGCCCCTTGAGCAGCATGTCCATCGCGCGCTCGGGGTTGTCGATGCCGTGGAGGATCCGGCGAACGCCCCACACGAACGGCGCTTCCTGCTGGTCGAGGATGAGCTCCTCCTTGCGGGTGCCCGAGGTGATGACGTCGATCGCCGGGAAGATCCGGCGGTCGGCAAGACCGCGGTCCAACCGCAGCTCCATGTTTCCGGTGCCCTTGAACTCCTCGAAGATGACCTCGTCCATCTTGGAGCCGGTGTCGACGAGCGCGGTAGCAAGGATCGTCATCGAACCGCCGAACTCGATATTCCGCGCGGCGCCGAAGAACTTCTTGGGCGGGTAGAGCGCCGTCGAGTCGACACCGCCGGACAGGATTCGCCCGGAAGCTGGCTGGGCAAGGTTGTAGGCGCGGGCGAGACGCGTGATCGAGTCGAGCAGGATCACAACGTCCATGCCGGTCTCGACCAGGCGCTTGGCGCGCTCCATGACCAGTTCCGCGACAGCGATGTGCTGATCGGAGGGCATGTCGAACGTCGAGGACACGACCTCGCCGTGGATCGAGCGCTCCATGTCGGTCACTTCCTCAGGCCGCTCGTCGACGAGCAGGCACATGAGGTAGACCTCGGGGTTGTTGGCGGTGATCGCCGCGGCGATGTCCTTGAGCACCGTGGTCTTGCCGGCCTTGGGAGGCGAGACGATCAGACCACGCTGGCCCTTGCCGATCGGAGCGACCATGTCGATGGTGCGCGCCGTGAGGAACTGCGGGCCGTGCTCCATCCGAAGCCGCTCATCCGGGTAGACCGGCGTGAGATCCGCGAAGCGCGGGCGGCCCTTCGCGGCCTGAGGATCGATGCCGTTGACCACATCGAGCCGGTGCAAGGCCGGGTACTTCTCGTTGTCGCGAGCGGGACGTACCTGCCCCACAACCAAGTCGCCGCGGCGCAGTTCGTTGCGCCGAACCGTGGACATCGAGACGTACACGTCACGATCTCCCGGCAGGTAGCCGCTCGTTCTCACGAAGCCATAGCCTTCGGGAAGGACGTCGAGGACGCCGGAGATCTCGATGAAGCCCTCGGCCTTCACCTTGGCCTCGAGCACCGCGTCGATCAGCTCGTCCTTCTTCTTGAGTGCCTTGATGTCGAGTTCGAGCTCGGCGCCCATCTCCTTGAGTTCGGCGACGGTCTTGGTCTCGAGCTCGGCTCTGGTGACGGAGGGGGCAGCCTCTTGTGTTGGGCTGCCGCCGCCGCGGCGGCCGCGCTTGCGGGGACGGGCACTCACGCGTTCTTCACCTTCTCCCAGTCGGCAAGGAAGGACTCGAGGCCACGATCGGTCAGCGGGTGCTTCACGAGGTTCTTGAGCACCGCGAACGGGACCGTCGCGATGTCGGCGCCCATGAGGGCCGCCTGCGTCGCGTGGTTCGCCGAGCGGAGCGAGGCCGCGATGACCTCGACGTCGTGTCCGAAGTCGTAGTTGTTCAGAGCGACGACGACGTCGGCAAGCTGTGCGATGCCGTCCTCGCTGATATCGTCGAAGCGACCTACGAACGGCGAAATGTACGAGGCGCCAGAGCGGGCGGCGAGCATCGCCTGCGGCACCGTGAAGCACAGCGTCATGTTGACCTTGATGCCGCGCTCGTGGAGCGTCTTGGTCGCGGCGAGCCCTTCGGGCATCGTCGGCACCTTGACGATGAGGTTCGGCGCGATCTGGGCGAGCTCCTCACCCTCACGGACTATCTCGTCTCGGGTGAGCCCAACGGTCTCTCCGCTGACGGGCCCGTCGACGATCTCGCAGATTCGCTTGAGGTGGCTGTGGAAGTCGGCGAGCTTGCCGCCGACACGCGCGTAGAGGGTGGGGTTGGTGGTCACACCGGAGAGCACACCCCAGCTCGCGGCCTCCTCGATCTCGGCGATATCCGCCGTGTCCAGGAAGAACTTCACGTATCCGTTCCTTTCATCCGTGTCCGGCCTGCTGGCCGTGCGTCTCGTCAGTCCTCTATCGCCGCAGCGACCACGTGCTCGAGCACATCGGCCACCGTGCGGTCGAGCTGGTGGCTGTAGATGACGGGTATCCCGTGTTCACGAGCGAGGTCTTCGATGTAGACGCCAAGCTCCCTGATCGCCCCGAAGCCCGTCTTGTAGCGGTCGAGCGGCCGTGTCCCCTCGGTCTGAACCTCTCGGATGTAGAAGTGGCTCAAATGCGACTGCTCGTCATCGACGCCGATGACCAGCTGTACAACCCGCGCGTTCTCGAACTGGCTGTGGTCGAGGTATCCCGGCACGAGGTGGATGCCCTCTATCACCATCGAAGTACCCTCGAGCACTGCGCGGTCGATCAGGCTCTTCACGCCCGATGTCACGACAGCGGTCTGCTCGCGGAAACCTACGATGACGGGATTGGCGCCCTGCGGCACCGGGACTCGCAGACCACGCCACGCGTTGAACGCGCTTTCGTAGATCGCGGGCATGAGGTCTTGGCTGAATATACCACGCATGACTTGACGTATGGAATCGGTGGAAGAAATGCGCGTGATGCCGAGCCGGTGAGCGACCTCGGTGGCGATGGTCGACTTGCCCACTCCGGTGGTTCCGCCGATCAGAACGATAAGCGGCCGATCGAGGCTGGCCACATGTCTCAGACGAAGGTAGCGACGAGCGTGCTCCTCGCCGGCCATGCGGTCCAGGTACTCCGCGGAGATGTCGCGGAGCCGCTCGCTCGAGATGCTGAACTCCTCCCGCGCTCGCAGGTCCTCCTGGATCGCGCTTGCCACCTCGTACGCCCTGCTTGGCGCCAGCCCCGTGGCCGTGAAGGACTGCGCAAGCAATCCCTTGCTGAACGGAAGGCCGTGGGCCTTGTCGGTGATGGTGATCGTTGGCTGTCGCTCCGGCATGCTAGACACCGCCCCTTCTTGCGCTGCCCCGCTCCATCGCGAGGTCCGCCGCGCGCATCACCAGTGCGCCGAGGTCGTGTCCGTCGACCGCGACAGGCACGTTGTCGCACAGTACCGTGGGCACCCCCGCCTGCTCGCCTGCTGCGGCGACCACGTCGATAGCCGCGGCCTTGAGCTCGGTCACCAAGGTGTCGAACGTGCCCGCGTATCGCGAGAGGTCCTCGCGCAGTCGGCTCCGGTCGCTCAGATGCGTGCTCACCGCGACGACCTCGGCACCGTACTGCTCGGCGAGGTGCGACCCGAGTCGCGGAGCCACCGACTCCGGCGCCGTCGTGGCGAAGAAGACGCGGCGTCCCTCGATCGGCTCGAGCGGTGCCGGGCCGGAACGTCGTCGCGACCACAGGAACGTCCGGCGCGAGCTCGGCGATCGCCGCGCGCAACTCCGCGACATCGGCCGCGCTCGCGAGCGGCTCCTCGGCGGATGCGAGAACGACGAGGTCGGCGCGCGCGAGCCGGTACGGACCGAAGTAGTCACGCACGTAGCCCACTCCGCGCCCCGCCCCGACCACGATGATCGACGCATCGGCGAAGACGGGCGGGATGGCCGCTCCCGAGCCCTCGAGGACCACGAGCTCTTTGCCCAGCGAGTCGGCGAGGCGTGCGCCTTCGGGGACGTTGCTGAAGAACGTCTCGCCGGCCATGCCGCCGCCGCACCGCCGGCATCCCACCGTGGTCACGCGGCTCATCACCGCATCCTCGTAGTTGTCGCTCGACGCGTGCTTGCCCTGGCGAGCGAGTGCGAGCAGGTCCGGCGTGGTCAGCTCGACGCGCTCGCCGTGGATGAGCTCGGGCTCGGCGGGGCCTCCTCGGCCCATCGCCAGCACCACGATGTCGCGCCCCGAGGCCTTCAGCAGGCGGGCGATGTACGCCGAGACCGAGGTCTTGCCCACGCGCTTGCCCGTCCCGATGATGCCGAGCGCCGGAGTCGAAGTCGTCACCAGGTCGCGCGGCGGCGTGAACGAGAAGTCCGCTCCCCGGTAGGCGACACCGCGCTCGAGCGCGACCGAGGCCAGCCGGAAGCGGTCCGCCGAGGAGAGCACCGGTTCGTCGGAGAGGTCCACGAGCTCGTCAGGTGCGAACTGCTCGATCGCCGAGCGAATCGCGTCCTCGGGCACCTCCGCGGTCACGACCGGCACGCCGTAGGTCTCGAGTCCGCGGTCCAGATCGACCTTCTCGGTCCCGCCGATGAACGCGGCGCCCACGACCTCGCCACGCTTTGCGAGCTCGGTCAGCGCGAAGCGCACCACCGGCGGGTAGTGCTCGCCGTCGATCAGCGCGACGAGGCGACTCACGGCTGCGTGCCTTCGTCGAGCACGTAGCCGGTGGCCGGTGGCCCCTCATGGGGACGCCAGCGGCAGTAGCGCTTGTTCACGTCGCGGAAGTCGGCGACGACCTCGGCGTCGACGTAGGGCTCTTTGAGCAGCACGCGCACGTGCGAGCGCTCGTGGATCTCGATGATGTTGTAGCAGGGGCGGACCCGGCCCCTGAGCCTGTGCGTGCAGCAGGTGCCCGCGTTGACGATGAGCATGTCTTCGAGCCGCCACACGTTGGGCACGTGCTTGTGGCCGCACAGAACCAGGTCGACCCCGCAGTTGGCCAGCACGCGCAGCAGGTCGCCCGCGTCGTGCACGATGTTGCGCTCGCGCCCGGTGCCGGGCACCGGCACCAGATGGTGGTGCATGGCGAGCACCCGGAACTCGTCGTCGTCGATCGCGAAGTGCTCCTCGACCCAGTTGTGGCGCTCGCGACCGACTCGCCCGGTGTCGAGATCCGGCTCGCTCGAGTCGATGCCGAGCACGCGCGTGCCCGAGTGCACCAGCTCCACGCTTCGTGCACCGAACAGGTCCGAGAAGTGCTCGTCGCCCACGTTGCGTGCGTCGTGGTTGCCCATCAGCACCACGCGACGGTCGCATGCGATCCGATCGATGAGGTTGTGAGCCAGTTCGAACTCGTGCTGGAAACCCATGTCGGTGAGGTCGCCGGTCACGACCACGATGTCCGGGCACAGCAGATTGAGCTCGTCGATGACACGCTTGGCGAGCGTTGGGATGTGGTAGCGCGACCCGCAGTGCAGGTCGGAGATGTGCGCGATGACGGTCGGAGTGCCCACGCCGCCTCCCCTCGGTTGGTCCACGGCCGCTAGCGCGGCAGCCCGCTTCTCGCGGCCGAATCGCGGTTTCGCAGCAGTGCATCGATCTGGTCGAGACGCCTGGTCAGCCCGAGGAACGAGCCGAAGATGTCCTGGAACTCGTCCTCATATGAGGTCACGTCGTAGTCACCGTTGATGCCGCCGCGCTTCGCGGCCGCGTCGAGCGCGTCTTCGAGGGTCCCGATCTTGTCCACCAGGCCCAGTTCCTTGGCGCGCGTGCCGTTCCACGCCCAGCCGGTGGCAAGCGTCTCGACCTCGGAGCGCGGCATGTCCCGTCCATCGGCAACGATATCGATGAACTGGTCGTACGCGTCATCGACCTCGCCTTGGATGAGCGCCTGCTCCTCTTCGGTCAGCGGTCGGTACGGGCTGCCCGCATCCTTGTACTTGCCTGCGGTGATCACCTGGAACTCGACGCCCACCTTGTCGAGCAGCCCGCTCACGTTGGGAATCTCCGAGATCACGCCGATGCTGCCCACCGACGATCCGGGCATCGCCCAGATCTCATCGGCCTGCGACGCGGCCATGTACGCACCGGACGCGCCCACGTCGCCCACAGAGACCACGACCGGCTTGGTGGACGCCTTCACGTACGCCGCGACCTCCTCACTCGCCGCGACGGTGCCGCCTGGTGAGTCGACCCGAAGAACGATCGCCTTGACCGAGTCGTCCTCCTCGGCCTGGTCGAGCAGGTCCTTGAACGATTCGGGCGTGACGTAGCCGTCGACCGGCGAGCCCGTTCCCGCGATCACTCCGTCGATCCGGATGACCGCGACCGAGTCGCCGAAGCTCGCCGAGGAGAACATGTCGCGGTTGTCACCGAAGAGCAGCGCCAGCGGCCACACACACGCCGAGACCATCAGGAGCAGCCCCACGCAGATGCCCACCGTCCACCAGATCCACGCGCGGCTGCGGCGGGGTGGCTGCGAGCGGTGCGCTCGGCTCGGCGACGGGCGGGACCGGCGGCGTGGACGGTACCTGGGTCTGGCCGGCGGGCGGGACGGGCGGTGGAACCTGCGGAGGATACTGCTCGGTCATCGGCGACCTTCCGGGGGTTAGCACGACGCCGCGACAGGGCGGGTGCGGGGATACCAGTGATTCTTCCCCACCCGTGAGGCGGGGTCAACACGGCTCGAGGCGCCTAGAGCATCCGTGCCCCGGCGCGGTCCACGCGAAGCGCCTGCGGAGCCAGCCGGCTACCCAGTTCGCGGATGCGATCGGCGGCGCGTCCGGCCACCTCCTCGGCAAGCGCATGCGCGGCCTCGTCGGTGTCGCCGGCGACAAGGCCGATGACCGTGGGGCCGGCGCCCGAGAGCGCCACGCCCGCGGCGCCGGCATCGGCCAGGATGTCGTGGACCACCTGGAGGTCGGCAACGGCTGCCGCACGGTACGGCTCGTGCAGACGGTCTGCGAGCGCAGCGCCGAGCAGCTCCGGGCGCCCGGTCGCGATCGAGGCGGCGAGCAAACCCGCGTGGGCGACGTTGAACGCGGCGTCTTCGTGCGGAACGGCGTCGGGCAGCATCGCGCGGGCGGTCCGCGTCGCGAGCTCGCCCACCGCCGGCACCACCACTGCCGCCAGCCCGCGAGCGGGCTCGAAGCGCGCGCATCGGGCCAGGCCAAGGTCTCGCCAGCACACGGTGAAGCCACCGAAGAGCGCAGCCGCGACGTTGTCGGGATGGCCCTCGAGCTCGGCGGCGAGTCTCCAGCATGCGCACCGAGCCGAAGTCGGCTCCTGCAAGCGCTTCACCCAGCAGCAGCCCGCCAACGATCGCCGCCGAGGAGGAGCCCAGTCCGCTGCCTGTGGGCACGTTGTTGGCGCAGCCGATCTCGGCACGCAGCTCGGGGTGGCCGGCCTCGGCGAAAGCGCGCGCCATGGCCACGGCAGCCAAGTTGGTGCCGTCGGTCGCGAGAGTGCCCGCGCCCGCACCCGCAACATCCACGCGCCACTCAGCGGCCAGCTCGGCCTCGAAGCGGTTGTGCAGCTCGAGCGCGAGGCCGAAGCTGTCGAAGCCCGGGCCGAGGTTGGCCGAGGTCGCGGGAACGAGGACAGCGGCGCCCACGGACTACAACGCCTCCACGCGGATGACCGCGGAGATCCGGTCGACCGAGTCGAGCGACTCGATCTCAGCCAGCGCGGTGCGCACCGCCGACTCGCGGGCCTCGTGCGTCACGTAGACGATCTCGGCCACGCCCGCCTCGGCACGCTTCTGGATGACCGAGGCGATCGACACCTCGTGCTCGCCGAATACGCTCGCGACCGCCGCGAGTACGCCGGGCCTGTCGGCGACCTCAAGGCGCACGTAGTAGCCGGTCTCGAGTTCGGCGATGTCGCGGACGGGCAGGTGCTCGGTGCAGGTGCAGCCCACCAGCGGCGCGCATCCGCTCTGGATGCGGCGCGCGACCTCGATCAGGTCGCCGACCACCGCCGAGGCGGCCGGTAGCGAGCCCGCGCCCTCGCCGAAGAACATCGTCTCGCCCACCGAGTCGCCTACGACGTAGATGGCGTTGTAGACGCCGTTGACCGAGGCGAGCGGATGCGAGTTCGGGATCATGGTGGGGTGCACGCGCACGTCGATGCCGGTGTCGGTACGCCGGGCGATCGCGAGCAGCTTGATGGTGTGGCCCATCTCGGCGGCGTAGACGATGTCGGCCGGCGACAGCGCACGGATGCCCTCGGCGGGCACCTGGCTCATGACCACGCGGCTGTTGAACGCGATGGAGGACAGGATCGCGATCTTCGCCGCGGCGTCCAGCCCGTCGACATCGGCGGTCGGGTCGGCCTCGGCGAAGCCGCGAGCCTGGGCCTCGGCAAGCGCGGTGCCGTAGTCGAGCCCATCGTCGGTCATGCGAGCGAGCATGAAGTTGGTCGTGCCGTTCACGATACCCATGACCGTGGTGATCTCGTTGCTGGTCAGGGAGTGCTTCAGCGGTTCGATGATCGGGATGCCGCCGCCGACACTCGCCTCGAAGCGCACGTCGACGCCGTTGGCCTCGGCAGCCGCCATGACCTCCTCGCCGCTGCTGGCGAGCAGCGCCTTGTTGGCGGTGACGACGCTCTTGCCGGCACCAAGCGCGGTGAGCACGACGTCACGCGCGACACCGGTTCCGCCGATCAGCTCGATGACGACGTCGAGCGACGGATCGTCGATGAGCGCGAAGGCGTCGGTGGTGCACGTCGCCGGGTCGAGGCCCAGCTCGGCGAAACGCGACTCCACGCGGTCGGCGAACGCCGCCAGCTCGATGTCGACGCCCGCGCGGGAGCGGAAGTCCTCGCGGTGCCGACGCAGTATCTCGACGACGCCGCTTCCAACGGTACCCAGGCCGATGAGGCCGACGCGAACGGTGCGCATGTGACTGCCTTTCGAGGTATCGCCGCGCCACCGGCACGGCTGGCCCATTGTACCCGAGGCGCCAGCGGCGTTCCGAGCGCGAGGGGCTCGATCGCGCCACGCACCCGTCGACGGCGTGCAGGCCTGTGCGTGGAATCACACAAACATCGGCGCAGTGCCTCATTGGGCTCGCCCGCGCGCCCGATAACGAGGACCTAGCGCCCCAACGGCGTGGCTCGCAACCGAGTCCACCGACACCGTCCCAAGAAGGTGCGGCCCCGATAGACGATGGAGGTACGTGGATGAAACGGACGATCAAACCGCTGCTGATCGTGGCCTGTGCCGCGACCGCGCTGATGCTGGGCTCCGCCATGGCGGCCCACGCCTCGCCCACCAGACCATCCGTGTGCTCGAACTCGAACTGCCATCCCGCAAGCTCCGCCGTCGTCGTCAGGGCGGTCGAAACGGCGAACGACGGCATCAGCGCCACCTACCTGATCACCGTGTCGAACCCCTACGGATCTGCGGGCTGGGCCGTGTTCTCCGGCGCTACGAAGTACGTCGCCGATGCCGGTGCGAGTGAGTCCGTCATGCTCCCTGTGGGTCGAAGCTACACGGTCTGGGGAGTGAGCTCGGGCTCGGGAAACGGCTCCGGCTCTGTGCAGATCAGCGCCGCGGGGTCACCCACGCCGCCGACACCTCCTGCGCCACCCACCGTGCCCCCCACGAACCCGGATCCCGAAGCCAAGCCTCCGGCCGAGCCCTCGACCGAGACTTCGCCCGTGGTGGAGACCGGGAAGCTCAAGATCCACCTCGAGCGCCACATCAGGCACCGCCGGTACACGCTGACGCTCGTCAACGCCGAGACGGGCGAGACGATCACCGTCAAAGGCAAGTGCAGCGACATCGTGCTCAAGGACGTGGCGTACGGCACATACGACCTGAAGTTGACGGTTGGCAAGAACGACGTACGAGCAAACCGTCGTCGTGGAGAAAGCCAAGACCAGGGTCACCATCAAGCTTGGCAAGCCGCACAAGCACCACAAAGGCAAGTGTAAGTAGCAGCACGCCTGCGCCGTCTTCGCGGCGTGGCAATCACAGCAGATGTGGGGCCGGTATCCGATGGGGTGCCGGCCCCGCCGCTGTTCTCGGACCAGCTCAGCGGCCGCGATCGAACGCTTCGGAGTATCCTCACGCCAACGGTACACGATTCACTCGGAGGAGCAGATGAGCGTCTTGTCGCTTTGGGTCTGGCCGCTGGCGGCGGCCGTGCTCACAACGGTGTTCACCGTCCTGCTCGCCCGACAGTACCGGGAACGGCGCAAACCGCACCAACTCGCGTGGACCATCGGTTTCGCGATGTGGGCGGCTGCGTCCTACATGGAGTTCGCGGCGATCATGCTCGGCGCGTGGCCGGCGTGGCTCTATCGGTTCTACATCATCACGACAGCCGCGCTCGTGCCCGTGCTGGGCTACGGGACGATCCGGCTCATGACCAAGCGCGCGTGGTGGGGCTGGGCCTACATCGCCATCAACGTCGCGTTGGTCGGGGTGTTCGCTTACGGGATCTTCACGCACCCGATGGACCCGGCCGAGCTGGCGAAGGCCAACGTGGCGAGCTACGCGGCGCTCGGCCCCAAAGGGCACCTTCCCGCGCATGCTCTCGGCGTTCATATCGATTCCCGGCGCGCTTGTGCTGTTCTACGGCGCCATCCACTCCATCTTCCTGTTCATCCGCAAGAAGGAGTACGCCTACCGGGTGTGGGCCAACGTGCTGATCGCGGCAGCGACCTTCGTGATCGCCGCTGCAGGCGGGCTTGCGGCAACCGGCGACCCGCGGCTGTTCTACGTCGCGGAGCTCGTGGCCGCAGGCCTGTACCTGTGGGGCTTCCTGCTCGCGAGCGATCTGAAGAAGGGCGCCGCGGCCGCGAAGGCGGCGAGAGCGGCGAACGCGCCTGCCGAGACGGACTAGGCGCCGCCTCCCGAAACCCAAGCGAGGTAGTCGGCCAGATCCTCGGTGCGCCCTGTCTCGCCGTGACCGGTCAGTTCGCGGCGGTACTCGGCGGCGGCGATAAGATCGCGCGGATCGAGGCGCCCGGCCTCGATCCACAGCACCAGCCTGGCCAGGTCGCCCCCGCTCGCCCTGATCGCGGCGAGCATGAGCCGGCATGCGGTCTCATCGGCCTCGGGCGCACAGTCGGGATCGGGCGCGAGCGCGGTGAGCGCGACCGAGGCCGCGTAGACGTCGTCTGCCGAGAAGGTGCCCCGCAGCCGCGCGTCGACGGTCGCGGACGTCCACCAGACGGCCTTCTGGGCGATCTCGTCGCGCTGGGGCGCGGGCATGCGTTCCGTCGCGCCGCTCACGCGCCTACTCGACCTCGCATTTCATGAGGTCGGCGTAGGTCTCTCGGCGAATCACCCAGCGCCACTCTCCTTCTGACACGAACACTACGCCCGGACGGACGTTCTTGTTGTAGTTGCTGCTCATCGACTGGCAGTAGGCGCCAGTGGCGCACACGCACAGGAAGTCACCGGCCTCGGGACATTGCAGAGGCGCGTCGCGGACGACGATGTCTCCGCTCTCGCAGTGCTTGCCAGCCACCGTCGCGACCATCTCGCGCGGTTGGTCGGCTTTGTTGGCGATCAGCGCCTCGTAGTGGGCGTCGTAGAGCGCGGTGCGGATGTTGTCGTTCATGCCGCCATCGACCGCGACGTAGGTACGGATACCGGGAATCTCCTTGACCGTGCCCACGGTGTAGAGGGTCACACCCGCCTTGGCGACGATGGAGCGGCCCGGCTCGACGGCCATCCGTGGCACCGCGAGGCCGTGCTTCTCGCACTCCTCCTTGATGCCATCGACGACGACCTTGCCGAACTCCTCGACCGTCGAAGGCTCGTCGGGCACGCCGTACGCGACACCGAGACCTCCGCCCACATCCAGCATGCGCACCGCCACGCCCGTCTCAGCCTCGATCTCGCGCATGAACTCGACCATCTTGGCGATCGCAGCGTGATAGCTGTGCAACGCGAAGATCTGGCTGCCGATGTGCATGTGCAGACCCTCGAACTCGATGCCCGGCAGCGATACGGCCCGCCGGACCGCCTCCATGGCGAGGCCCTGGTTCAGACCGAAGCCGAACTTGGAGTCCTCGGCGCCGGTCATGATGAAGTCGTGCGTGTCGGCCTCCACGCCCGGCGTGACGCGGATGAGCACCCGCTGCGAGACACCGCGCTCGGCAGCGAGCGCCGAGAGCCGCTCGAGCTCATCGAAGTTGTCGACGACGATGCGGCTCACAGCCTGCATCCAGGCACTCGGCGAGCTCGGTCGGCGTCTTGTTGTTGCCGTGCACCTGAACGCGCGACATCGGGAACCCGGCGCGAAGCGCATAGGCGAGCTCGCCACCCGAGGCGCACAGAAGACAGCAGTCCTCCTGTTCGACCAGGCGGATCATCGCAAGCGACATGAACGCCTTGCCGGCATAGACCACATCGACGTCGGGCCAGTGGTAGCGCGTCCACTTCACGTACTCGGAGAGCTGGTGGCGGATGGTCGTACTCGTCCATCACGTAGAGCGCGGTACCGGCCTCGCTCGCAAGCTCGACGGTGTCCACGCCGCCGATCCACAGGTGGCCGTCTTTGACCTCGGCGGTCATCGGAAGAACGGACATGAGGTCGTGTCCGGTCTTGAGGTCGGCGACCGCCGGCTCGCGTGGCGTGGATGGCTTGCCCATGCTCTCTCCCCCTGCGCCCGAAGGCGCATTGTGTCCGTCCGGTGCTTTCCGGCGCTCCTACATCCGCTCGGGCGCGCTCACGCCCAGAAGCCCCAGCACGCAACGAAGCGCGCGCCTGGTCGCATCGACCGCATAGAGGCGCGCTGCCGTCAGTGCCGGTTCGTCCGGGTCGACCACGCGGCACTGCGTGTAGAACTGGTGGAACGTGGCCGCAAGGTCCTCGGCATAGCGCGTGAGCTTGTGCGGCGCGAGGTCGCGCGCGGCGATCTCGATGACGTCGGAGAACTCGGACAGGGCGCGCATGAGGGTGAGCTCCGCCTCGGCAGTGAGCGGCGACAGATCGGTGTCAGCGGCCACGAGGCGCTCGGCGAGCTCGTCGGCGGCGGCGGCGTCGCCGCCCGTACCCGCAGCGGCGGCGGCCTTGGCCAGGATCGAGCAGATGCGTGCGTGGGCGTACTGCACGTAGTAGACGGGGTTGTCGGCGGACTGCTCCTTGGCGACCTCGATGTCGAAGTCGACCTGCTGGTCGGTGGAGCGCCGCAGGAACCAGTAGCGCGCCGCGTCAGCGCCCACATCGTCGAGCAACTCCTCGAAGGTGACCATCTCACCGGTGCGCTTGCTCATCCGTACCGGCTCGCCACCCCGCAGCAGGTTCACGAGCTGGCCGATCACCACGTCGAGCTGACCCTCGTGACCCAGCGCGGCGCACGCCGCCTTCATCCGCGCGACGTAGCCGTGGTGGTCCGCGCCCCAGATGTTGATGACGCGGTCGAATCCGCGGTCGAACTTGTCCTTGTGGTACGCGATGTCGGCCGCGAAGTAGGTGTATTCGCCATCCGCCTTCACCAGCACGCGGTCCTTGTCGTCACCGAAGTCGGTGGAGCGGAACCACACGGCGCCCTCGTGCTCGTAGATGTAGCCCGCCTCGCGCAGCGCTTCGATCCCCTGCTCGACCTCGCTGGGGCCGCCGTCGGCTCCCGGCGCGTGCAAAGTACGTTCGGAGAACCACACGTCGAAGTCGACTCCCACGCCGTGAAGCACTCGCTTCAGATGGGCGAGCACCTGCGCGTACGCCTGCTCCTTGAAGTGGGCCTCGCGCTCGGCGGCCGGAGAGTCGGCCCAAAGCTCGCCCTCCTCGGAGAGGATCTCGCGCGCGATCTCGGTGATGTAGGCGCCTTGGTACCACTCGTCGGCGAACTCCACGGTTCTCCCGCACAGCTCGAGATAGCGTGCGGCCACGGACTTCGCGAAGATGTCCATCTGCACGCCGGCGTCGTTGATGTAGAACTCGCGCTCGACGTTCCAGCCGGCGTGAGCCAAGACGCGCGCCATCGAGTCGCCCAACGCCGCCCAACGGCCGTGACCCACGTGCATCGGGCCCACCGGGTTCGCCGAGACGAACTCGACCTGCACCCGTCTGCCGCCTCCCGCGTCGATCCGGCCGAAGTCCAGGTCGGCCTCGCGGGCGTCGCGGAGCACGCGCTGAAGCGCCGAGGCCGAGAGTCGCAGATTGATGAAGCCGGGACCCGCGATCTCCACGGCCGCGATGTCCGCGTGCTCGGCGATTCGCGCCGCCACGATCTCGGCGATCTGCCTCGGCTGCATGCCGGCGGCTTTCGCGCAGCGCAGCGCCACCGTGGTGGCCCAGTCGCCGTGCGACGCGTCGCGAGGACGCTCGAGACCGGGGTCCGGAAGCTCGGTGAGCGCCAACTCGCCAGCGGAGACAGCATCGGCAACAGCGGTGGAAACGAGCTGCGAAATGGCTTCTCTCACGACTGTGTGACGACCTCTCACGGGCGCGGGCGGGTGGCGTTCAGGGTACCCGAATCGTGCTGCGACTCAAAGAGAGTGCCGTCTTCGACACCTGCCGCATGGCGTCGGCTACGGGTATCATCGACTCGCATTCGTCGGCACGTCCGCGCGCATGCCAGCCGCTCGCGGCTGTGCGCGACCCGCCGACCGAAGCAAGCTGCCCGCTCGCAGGGTGGCTCGCTGCACGGGGGGATGCGCGACCGTACCCTCTCTAGTACGCGAATGAGCCACTGCTACTCGCACGCAGGCCGACGTGAGGATGGCTTCGATGCACCGATGCACGTGTGCCGATGAGACTGCCGACGCAGTCGACCTGCGGCCACTCGAGAAGGTCCTTGTGCGCCATGCCAACGAGGCCGGCGCGCTCATCCCCGTGCTGCAGCAGGCCCAGGAAGCCTACGGCTACCTGCCCCGACCGGTGCTTGCCGCCATCGCCGACGCCCGCAAGGTGCCCTTCTCGGAGGTCTACGGTGTGGCGACCTTCTACACGCAGTTCCACCTGGAGCCACGCGGGAAGACCATCGTGAAGATCTGCCACGGTACCGCCTGTCATGTCGCCGGCGCCCCCGAGGTCACCCGCGCGATCACCGACGAGCTGCAGACCAAGGTCGGCGAGACCTCGGATGACCTTCGCTTCACGGTGGAGGCGGTGGCCTGCGTGGGCTGTTGCGGTCTTGCCCCGGTCGTGGTCGTGGGCGAGGAAACGCACGGGCAGCTCGACGCGACGAGCGCCCGGAAGCTGGGCAAGCGCGTATACCGAGGAGCGCCGCGGTGAGCGCAGCGCCCACGACGATAGAGCGCGACCGCACCGGCACCATCGAGGTGCGCGTCTGCGCAGGCTCAGGGTGCGTCGCCGGCGGCTCGCTCGCAGTCGCCGAGCGCTTCGAGGAGGCGCTCGCCCAGCGCGGTGCCAGCGAGCGGGTCAAGGTCGTGCGGACCGGCTGTCATGGCCTGTGCGCCCAAGGCCCGGTTGTCGTCACCTCACCCGAAGGGGTCTTCTACCCGGGAATCACCTTGCATCGAGTCGAGCAGATCGTCGAAGCGCTCGTCACCGATTCGCCCCCGGTCGAGGCGCTGCTCTACCGCGACAGCGAGGACGCCGAACCCATTGCGCGCTACGCCGAGATCCCGTTCAACGCCCGGCAGCACCGCATCGTCTTGCGCAACTGCGGCGTGATCGACCCCGAGAGCATCGACAGCGCGCTGGCCGCCGGCGCCTACTCCGGCCTCAAGCGTGCGATCGAGCAGATGACTCCCCAGCAGGTCATCGAGACGGTGAAGTCCTCGGGGCTGCGCGGCCGAGGAGGCGCAGGCTTTCTCACCGGTACCAAGTGGCAGCTCGCGCGCGAGGCCGACGGCGATCTCAAGTACATGATGTGCAACGCCGACGAGGGCGACCCGGGCGCGTTCATGGACCGCAGTGTGCTCGAAGGCGACCCGCACGCCGTGCTCGAAGGACTCGCGATCGGCGCATACGCGACCGGCGCGAGCGAGGGCTTCGTATACGTTCGGGCCGAGTACCCACTCGCTGTCAGGCGGCTGCGCATGGCGATCCGCGACGCCGAGCAACGCGGGCTTCTCGGCAGCTCCATCATGGGAAGCGACTTCTCGTACAAGGTGCACGTCCGCGAAGGTGCGGGCGCGTTCGTATGCGGCGAGGAGACCGCTCTCATCGCGTCGGTCGAAGGCCATCGCGGTATGCCGCGTCCTCGGCCCCCCTTCCCCACCACATCGGGACTGTGGGAGCGCCCAACCTGCATCAACAACGTGGAGACGCTCGCGAACGTGTCGTGGATCGTGAGCAACGGCGCCGAGGCGTACTCGTCGATCGGCGAAGGCGACAGCAAGGGCACCAAGGTCTTCGCGCTCACCGGCAAGGTCCGCCACAGCGGGCTTGTCGAGGTGCCGTTCGGACTCACCGTCAACGAGCTCGTCAACGACATCGGCGGCGGATGCCAGGGCGGCGTCACCACCAAGGCCGTGCAGATCGGCGGACCCAGCGGGGGCTGTCTGCCCGCCGATCTCTTCGACACCCCGATCCAGTACGACACTCTCGCGCTGGCCGGAGCGATCGTGGGCTCGGGCGGCATGGTCGTGGTCGACGAAGCCACCTGCATGGTCGACCTCGCCCGGTTCTTCCTCACGTTCACGCAAGACGAGTCGTGCGGCAAATGCGTGCCGTGTCGCGTGGGTACGAAGCGGATGCTGGAGATCGTCACCCGGATCACCGAGGGCAAGGGGCAAGACGGCGACATCGAGACGCTCGAACACCTCGCCGGCGTCATCAGATCGACGTCGCTGTGCGGGCTCGGCCAAAGCGCCCCCAACCCGGTGCTGACCACGCTTCGCTACTTCCGACACGAGTACGAGGAGCACGTCTACGAGCACAAGTGCCGGGCGAAGGCCTGCTCGGCGATCTCGACCTACGTGATCGACCCGGTGGCGTGCAAGGGATGTGGCGTGTGCAAGAAGCGCTGCCCTGCCGAGGCGATCACCGGAGCTCTCAAGGAACCGCACTTCATCGACGTCGAGACTTGCGTGAAGTGCGGCATCTGCGAGACCCGCTGTCCGTTCGACGCGATTCACAGGGTCTAAGGCATGAGCGGGACGGTGGTCCCGGGGAACGAAGGGATGTGCTCGCGATGAAGGTCTCAGACATCATGACCGCCCGAGTGGTGGCGATGCCGGCGGACTCGACGATCACTGCAGTCGCGGCCCGCATGCGCGACGAGCGCGTGGGCTCGGTGATCGTTACCGAGGGCACGGAGATGGCGGGGATCGTCACCGACCGGCAGATCACCCATACGGTGGTCGCCGACGGCGCCGACCCCAACTCGGTGGTCGTGAGCGACATCATGTTCACCGATTTCGTGCCCCTCGAGCCCGACATGGACCTGCTGCAGGCCGTTCGACTTCAGTGCGAGCTTGCGATGCGAAGGCTGCCCGTGGTCAAAGACGGCGTACCCGTGGGCATCGTGTCGACCTCGGACATCGCGGCGTTCGCCAAAGAGCTCATCGACTGCGTGCTCGTCGAAGGTGAAGTGCGCGTCCTTCGCCGCGGCGGCCGCAGGAAGGGTAGCGAGTGACAACGGGTCCCGACAACACCGCCATCATGCTGACCATCGACGGCCGGGCCGTTGAAGCGCGCCCTGGCCTCACCGTCTTGGAGGTCTGCCGAGAAGCCGGCATCCACATTCCCACCCTATGCCACGATCCACGGCTCGAGCCCTACGGGGGCTGCCGTCTGTGCATCGTCGAGATCGAGAGCCTGCGAGGTTACCCGACCGCATGCACGACGCTGGCCGCCGACGGAATGGTCGTCACCACCACAAGCGAAGCCCTGTTCGACCTGCGCAAGACCGTCGTGGAGCTGCTGCTCTCCGACCACAAGATCGAGTGCCTTACCTGCGAGAGCGGCGGCAGGTGCGGCCTGCAGGATGTCGCGTACGAGCACAACATCGAGATGACCGCACTTGCGCCGCTGTCGGGAGCCAAGCACGTAGTCGATCTCGTGGACGATAACCCGCTCATCGCTCGCGACCTCGAGAAGTGCATCGCATGCGGACGTTGCACACGCATCTGTGCCGAGGTGCAGGGCTGCGACGTCTACGAGTCGACCGGCCGAGGCTTCGACTCCCTTCCCAACACCCCGTTCGGCGTCTCGCTGCTCGACGCGGGCTGCGAGTTCTGCGGCCAGTGCGTCTCCACGTGCCCCACCGGCGCGCTCACCGACAGGCCGAGCCGCTTCAGGGGACGCCCGTGGGAGGTCACCTGGACCGAGACCACCTGCGGCTACTGCGGCGTGGGGTGCACGATCGAGTTCGCGACCAAGGACGGCGCGCTCGTGGGTGCACGCGCCCCGCTCGACAAGGCGCCGAACTTCGGCAACCTGTGCGCCAAGGGCCGCTACGGCTGGAGCTTCGCGCAGCACCCCGACCGGCTCACCACACCGCTGATCCGCCGCGACGGCGAGTTCGTCTCGGCGAGTTGGGACGAGGCGATCGCGCTCGTCGCCGAGAAGCTGACCGGCGTTCGCGACACGCACGGCCCCGACGCGGTGGCCGGGCTCGCCTCGGCGAAGTGCACGAACGAGGAGAGCTACCTGTTCCAGAAGCTGCTGCGGGCGGGTATCGGCACGCACAACATCGACCACTGCGCCCGGCTTTGACACAGCTCCACCGTGGCCGGTCTGGCCGCAGCGTTCGGTAGCGGGGCGATGACGAACTCCATCGACGACCTGGCCCAGGCCGACGTGGTGCTCTGCATCGGCTCCAACACCACCGAGGCTCACCCGATCATCGGCGTGGAGCTCAAGAAGGCCGCGAAGCACGGCACGCGCATCTACGTGGTCGACCCGCGCGAGATCCGCTTGGCCGAGCATGCCGTGAAGTGGCTGCCGGTCGAGCCGGGAGCGAACATCGCGCTCTTCAACGCGATGATGCGCATCATCATCGAAGAGGGCCTGGCCGACGAGACCTTCATCGCCGAGCGGACCGAGGGCTTCGAGGCCGTGCGCGAGCTGGTCGCCGACTACGACCTCGACTGGGCCGCCGAGACGTGCGGCATCCCGCTTGCCGACATCCGCGACATGGCGATCGCGTACGGCTCGGCCGAGGCCGCGTCGATCGTCTACGCGATGGGCGTCACCCAACACGTGTCCGGCACCGAGCAGGTGCGAGCGCTCGCGAACCTCGCCATGCTCACCGGCAACATCGGGCGCCCCGGGACCGGCGTCAACCCGTTGCGCGGCCAGAACAACGTGCAGGGTGCGTGCGATCTCGCGTGCCTGCCCAACTGTCTGCCCGGCTACCGGAAGCTCTCAGACGGCGACGCCATGCACGCGGTATGCGACCTGTGGGAGACCGAACACGAGCTCTCCTCCGAGGAGGGCCTGACGCTGGTCGAGATGATGGATGCGGCGGTCGCGGGCGATCTGAAGGCGATGTACATCATGGGCGAGAACCCGGTCATCGCCGATCCGGACACCGAGCACGTCATCGAGGCTCTGAGTGCGCTCGACTTCCTCGTGGTCGCCGACATCTTCATGACCGAGACCACCGCGCTCGCCGACGTGGTCTTGCCGGCCGCCTCGTTCCTCGAGAAGGAGGGCACCTTCACCAACACCGAGCGGCGCATCAAGCGCGCTCGCAAGGTGATCGACTCGCCAGGCGAGGCTCTGGCCGACCAGGAGATCCTGGTTCGTCTCTTCTCGGCGTTCGGGATCGAGACCGACTATGACGGACCTAACGACATCATGAACGAGATGGCTGCGGTGACCCCGCAGTACGGCGGCGTGAGCTACCGGCGCCTCGAAGCCGAGGGCTCGCTGCAGTGGCCGTGCCCCGACGACGACCACCCCGGCACGCCCATCCTGCACGCCGAGACGTTCACGCGCGGGCGCGGCGAGTTCCTCGCTGTCGACTACGTGCCCCCTCCCGAGCGTGCCGACGCCGAGCGGCCGTTCGTGCTCACCACCGGCAGGCACCTGTGGAACTTCCACACCAACACGATGACTCAGCGCTCGGAGGGCCTGGCCGAGCTCAACGACCACGGCTACGTCGACATCCACCCGTCCGACGCCGAGGCGCTCGGCATCTGCGACGGCGACACGGTCGAGATCGCGAGCAAGCACGGGTCCGTGACGGCCGAGGCGCACGTGGGTCGCGAGAGCGTGCCCAAGCGCGGCGTGGTGTTCATGCCGTTCCACTTCGCGGACGCACCGGCGAACCGCGTGACGAGCGGCGCGAAGCTCGATCCGTCGGCGAAGATCCCGGGACTCAAGGTCACGGCGGTGAGTGTCACCAAGGTGAGTGCCGGGTAGACGCGAGGGCTGCGCTACTTGTGGTACGGCTCGCCGCGGGCGATCCGAAACGCCCGGTAGAGCTGCTCGAGCAGCACCACGCGTGCGAGGTTGTGCGGCAGCGTCATCGGGCCCAGCGACAGCCGCTCGTCGGCTCTCGCGAGCACTTCGGGCGCAAGGCCGTGCGACCCGCCGATCAGCAGCGCCACGCTGCTGCTGCCCTCGAGGCCAAGCGCCGAGAGCCGTGCCGAGAACTGCTCGCTCGATAGCTGTCTGCCGCCGATCTCAAGCGCGATGACATGGGCTCCATCGGGGATCGCGCGCAGCACGTCGGCGCCCTCGTCGGCCAGCGCCTTGGACTCGCCGCCGCGTCCCGGGTCGCGATCGGCGACCTCGGCGACGCGCACCTCGGCGTAGGGCCGCAGCCGCTTAAGGTACTCCTCGGCAGCCGCCTCCCAGAAGCGCTCCTTGAGCCTGCCTACGGCGACGATCGTGAGGCGCATCCGCTACTGGCGGTCCGCGTCGGATCCCAAGACGACGTCGAGTGTCAGCCGGGTGTCGCCGCGTGCGACCTCGACCTTCACGGTCTCACCGATCTTGTGTTCGCGCACGGCTGCGAAGACGTCCTCCACGCCCGTGATCTCCTTGCCGCCGATCGAGATGATGATGTCACCGCGCTCCAGGCCGGCTATCTCGGCCGGAGAGCCGGGCTGCACGAAGCGCACGAGCGCACCGCTCTCGACCGGCAGCCCGAACTGCTCGGCGACGCTCTGATCGACGGTTGCGCTGCTCACCCCGATGTAGGGGTGCGTGGCCTTGCCCGACTCGATGAGCTGTCGGGCGATGTCGACGGCGAAGTCCACGGGGATCGCAAAACCGATGCCCGCCGACTGAGGCGCGCCGACCGATCCCGACGGCGACTGGATCAGCGTGTTGATGCCCAGGAGCCTGCCACGGGAGTCCACGAGCGCCCCGCCCGAGTTGCCAGGATTGATGGCGGCATCCGTCTGGATAAGGTTGGTGTAGGTGGTCAGGTCGTTCGCGCCGGCGGCCGACTGGGACGAGCGGTTCAGCGCCGAGATGATGCCGACCGTGACCGTCTTCTCCAAGCCGAACGGGCTTCCAACCGCCATCACGTACTGGCCGACGCGCGCGTCCTTCGACGAGCCGGCCTCGATAGCGGGATAGCCGCTGCCCTCGATCTTGAGCACCGCGAGGTCGCTGGAGCGGTCGACGCCTACGACCGTAGCGGGCTTGTCGTCCACGCCCACCGTGACCACGATCGCGTCCGCGCCTTCGATGACGTGGTAGTTCGTGAGGATGTAGCCGTCCTTGCGCACGATAACGCCCGAGCCGTTGCCCGCGTCCTGGCTGACCGTCTGCCCCGTGAACGGATCCACGCCCTGCTGGAGCACGGTCACGTTGACCACGGCCGGCACCACCTTGGCGGCTACCGCCTCCGAGACCTCGGCCATGCTGTTGCCGGGGTTGATCGTGATCGAGGGGCTGCTCGCCTGCGAAGAGGGCCGCACCTGCTCGGCTCTCAGCGGTCGCGTGCCCGGAATCAGCCCGATCGCCCACATGATCAACGCCGAGACGAACACGCCTCCGACGATCGCCCCGAGTGTCGCCGCCGTGACGACAGCCGCGCTCGACCAGCGCCGCTCGACCGCGGGGTCCTCGCACGGCTCGTCGTCGTCGCCCGTGTACTCGCACACGGGAAGCGGCGCGGAGGCGGTGTGCGGGGAGGGTGTGTGGGCCTCGATCTCATCGAGGTGCGTGTCGGGGTCGGCCATCCACGCCACCGCTTCGCCTTCGGAGCCACTCGGCTCGGGCTCCGCGTGCACGTGCCAGTCGGTCGCTGCCGCCTCTGCGGCGATGCGCGCCTGCTCGGCGGCGTCGTGCCCGGCGGGTGCGGCCGACTCGCGCTGCATCGGGGGCGTCGGGCGGTGTGGCCGGTCCATCGATATGCGCGCCCTCGGGACCGGTGGGATTCAGCTCGTCGTGCATCTCAGGTTCACCTCGGAAAAGGGGAGTCGAGTTCTAGGACCCATTGTGCCCTGCGAACAGCAACGCTAATGCCCCCGAGCAGCACATGCCAGCACGTTCATAGAAAGACCACGGGCGAAGCGGTCGGTCCGATGCGCGAAACGACGCGCCGGCCCTAGGGCAGCCCCGACCCCATCCACTGGAGCACCGGGCCCGCTGCCACGCCGAGCACGACCGTGAGCGCAACGCACGCGGACACCGCCGCGGCCGCCGGCCACGGATTCGCGGTCTTGTCGGCGGCGCCACCCTCGCTGAGGAAGGACGCGTGCACGATACGCAGGTAGTAGCCGGCCGATACGACGCTCATCACCACCGCAACGACGACCCACACCCCCAGCCCGCCACCGAGTGCAGCCACGAACAGGTACAGCTTGCCGAAGAACCCCGCGAGCGGCGGGATGCCCACCAACGACACGAGCATGATGACCATCATCCACGCGGTCGCGGCTCGCCGCTTCGAAAGCCCCGCGAAGTCCGAGATCTCGGTCCCCTCTTCGGCGACCACGAGCATGACGCCCAGTGAGGGAAGCGAATATGCCAGCACGTAGAACACCGCGGAGGCGTAGCCGGCTGCGGTCAGCGTCGAGACTGCCAGCAGCAGGTAGCCGGTGTGCGCGACTCCCGAGTAGGCCATCATGCGCCGGATGTCGGTCTGCGTGAGTGCGGCCAGGTTGCCAAGGACCATCGAAGCCACCGCAGCGATGAGCAGCGCGGGAGCGAGCGCCGGAGCGGTCGGCCCCACGGCCGAGGTGAGCCGAACCAGCGCGACCACAGCGGTGAGCTTGGGCACCGTGGAGACGAACGCGACGGTCCACGGCTCGGCGCCTGCGTAGGCATCCGGGCGCCCAGTAGTGGAACGGCGCCGCGGACAGCTTCGCGAACAGTCCGACGAAGGTCAGCAGCACCGCGAGCACGCCCACCGTGCCCGCTGCACTCAGGTCGAACTCCGAGATGATGGTGGTGCCCGTGACACCGTAGAGGAACGACATGCCGTAGAGCATCACGAGAGACGTGAGCATGGAGAGCAGGAAGTACTTCAGCGCGCCCTCGAGTCCGTCGAGGCGCATCCGACGGTAGCCGATGAGCACGTAGGCCGGCATCGTCGCGAGCTCGAGCGCCAGCACGAGCGTCACGAGCTCGCCCGCCGCCGCCATGAGCATCGCGCCCGTCGCCGAGAACATCGACAGCGCGACCGCCTCGCGGATCCGGCCGGTCGCCCGGCCTGCGGTCCACAGCAGCCAGATCGCGGTCAGCAGCGCCACGCCGGTACTCGCGAAACGCGCCGGCCCGTCGAACACGAGCATGCCGCCGAAGAGCGTCTCACCGGTCGGCGCAACTGCGGCGAAGGCCCCCGCCAGCAACGCAAGCGCAGCACCCACCCACGCCGAACCGCGGTCGCCACCCGGCAGGCGCTCGGCGAACAGCGCCCAAAACGCCGCGACCAGGATCAGCAGCTCGGGGATGAGGAGGGCGTAACCGGTCACCTAACCACCCAGCGCTTTCGAGAGGGCCTGCATGACCGGGTCGGTGTACTGCAGCAGTGCGGTCCAGTAGATGCCGATGACCACGATCAGCACGATCAGCGGTGCCACGACGAGCAGCTCGCGCTTGGTCGCGTCGGGCTGATCGGCCACGGCTATGCTCGGCACCCCGAACACCACCCGCTGCAGCATCCACAGCATGTACGCGGCGCCCAGCAGCACGCCGAGCGAGGCCACGAGGATGTACCACGACGGGATGATCACCGACTGCCACCCGCCCAGCAGCGAGAGGAACTCGCCCACGAAGCCCGAGAGCCCGGGCAGCCCCATGCTCGCGAACGACGCGAACGCGATGAGCCCGGCGATGACCGGCATCTGGCCGGCGACGCCGGAGAGCTCGGCGATCTGCCGGGTGTGCGTGCGCTCGTAGACCATGCCCACCATGAGGAACAGCATGCCGGTGGTCAGGCCGTGGCTGATGTTGACCGCCATCGCGCCGTTGAGACCGGCTGCTGTCGCCGACGCGATGCCGAGCATCGCGAAGCCCATATGCGAGACCGACGAGTAGGCGACAAGCTTCTTGACGTCGGTCTGCGCGAAGGCGGTCGCGGCGCCGTAGATGATCGAGACGACAGCGAGGATCGCGATGAAGATCTGCCACTGCGAGAAGCCGCCGGGCAGGATTGGCAGCGAGATGCGCAGGAAGCCGTAGGTGCCCATCTTGAGCATGATGCCGGCGAGCAGCACCGACGCTGCGGTGGGCGCTTCGACGTGGGCATCGGGCAGCCACGTGTGCAGCGGGAAGACGGGGACCTTCACAGCGAAGCCCAGGAAGAACGCGAAGAAGAGCCACCACTGCAACTGTGCCGGCAGCGCCGGCCCGAGCTTGGCGAGCTCGACCAGATCGAAGCTGCCGGTCTGCAGGTAGAGCGCCACCACACCCACGAGCATGAACACCGAGCCGAGCAGCGTGTACAGGAAGAACTTGATCGCGGCATACTCGCGGCGCGGACCGCCCCACTCGGCGATCAGGAAGTACATGGGGACGAGCACGAGCTCCCAGAACACGTAGAACAGCACGAAGTCGAGCGCGACGAACACGCCGTTCATGCCCACCTGAAGCAGCAGCAGCATCGCGAAGTAGAACGACGGCTTCTTGTCGATCTTCCAGCTTGCGATGACCGCGAGCAAGGTGAGCAGTGCCGAGAGGAACACGAGCGGCATCGAGATGCCGTCGACGCCCATGTGGTACTGGATGCCCGCCTGCGGCACCCAGGCGAACTGCTCCACGAACTGCATCGTGGCTCCTGGAACGAAGCGCACGAGCATGACGACGGCCAACGCGAGATCGGCCCCGGTCACGCCGAGCGCGACCCACTTGGCGAGATCGCCCCGGCTCTTGGGAAGCAGCGCGCAGGCGAGAACACCCGCGAGCGGCAAGAAGACTATCCAGCTGAGCAGCACGCTAGGCCCCCCTTGAGACGACAACCATGACGAGCATCAGTACGACAACGGCGCCCAAGACGAGGCGCTGATAGCTCTGGAGCTGTCCGGTCTGCAGGCGCCGGGCGCGCCGTCCTATCGACACGGCGAGTGTCGCCAGCCCGTTGACCGCAGCGTCGATGACGCCGCCGTCGAACCGCCACGCGCCCTTGGACGCAGCCACCCAGCCCTTGCCGGCACCGTTCACCACCGCGTCGACGCCCTTCTGATCGAAGACCGCGAGCGCATCGGCCGAGCGCATGTAGCCGCCGATGATGAAGTGGTCGTACGTGAGATCGAAGTAGAACTTCTGCACGAGCATGTCGTAGAAGAAGCCGAAGCGCTGCTTCCACAGGCGCGTGTTGACCACCATCGACCGGCGGCCGTAGACCCACCAGCCAACGCCGATGCCCGTGCCCGCCACGGCGACGGACACGAGCAGCATCGCCATGCTCGGCCACTCGCCCTCATGTCCGAGGAACGCCGCGAACACGGTGGTGGCCCAGCCCGCGAACACGCTCACGACCGCGAGCAGGCTCATCGGCAGCAGCATGGAGGTGTGGCCTTCCTTGAGGTGCTCGGATTGCTCGGGACCCGAGAACACCCGGAACCACAGGCGCGTCATGTAGAACGCCGTGAGGCCGGACGCCACGATCACACCCATGAACGCGACCGGATGACCCTCGTGCAGCAGCACCGCGAGGATCTCGTCCTTGCTGAAGAAGCCGGCAAGCGGTGGGACACCCGCGAGGGCCATCGCACCCACCGTGAACGTCGCAGTGGTCCACGGCATGCGCTTGGCCAGACCGCCCATCTCGCGCATGTCTTGCGTGTGCGCGGAGTGGATGATGACACCCGCTCCTAAGAACAGCAGCGACTTGAAGTACGCGTGCGTGGTCAGGTGGAACAGCGACGCGGTCGCGCTGCCCGCGCCCAGCGCCACGAACATCAGCCCCAACTGACTGATCGTCGAGTACGCGAGCACCTTCTTGATGTCGTGCTGTACACACGCGAGAAGGCCACCGAGCAGCGCCGTGGCTACGCCGATGAACAGCATCGCGCCCATCACCTGTGGCGCCGCCTCGAAGATCGGCAGCGTGCGCGCGATGACGAACACGCCCGCCGCGACCATCGTTGCGGCGTGGATGAGCGCCGAGGCGGGCGTGGGGCCGGCCATCGCGTCGGGCAGCCACACGTGGAGCGGTATCTGGGCCGACTTGCCCATCGCCGCCCACAGCAGGCCGATCGCCGCCGCCGTCGCCACGCCGGGCGCCCACTCGGGAACCGAACTCAGGACCTCAGCGAGGTCGAACGTGCCCACAGCCGTGAAGATGGTGAACAGCGCGATGAGGAACCCGAGGTCGCCCACGCGCGTTGTGAGGAACGCCTTCTGCGAAGCCTTGCGCGGCGCCTCGTTCTCGTACCAGAAGCCGATGAGCAGGTACGAGCACAGGCCCATCATCTCCCACATCACGAAGGTGAAGAGCAGGTTCTCGGAAAGCACCAAGAACAGCATCGCCGCGGTGAACAGGGAGAGCACCGCGTAGTACCAGCCGATGCGCTCGTCCTTGTGCATGTAGCCGAGCGAGTAGACCTGCACGCACGTGGCGACGATGGTGACGGTCACGAGCGTCACCGCGGCGACGGGGTCCAGTGCCAGCTTCGCGTCGAAGGTGTACTCGCCCATGCGGCCGAAGGTCCAGGCCCACGACCAGACGGGCTCCCCGTGCTCCCCTCCCGGCCACACTGCGAGAAACGCGGCGATAGCGAGAACGCACGACGTCGCCATCGCGAAGGCCGACAGCAGGATCAGACGGTTGCGGATCGCTCGAGACAGCGGCAACAGAATCAAGAACGCCAGTACCGGAAGCCCGGGTATGAGGAGGACCCAGTCCATGCCCTACCCTTTCAGCTCCGACAGATTGGTCACTTCGCTCGTGCGAGACCGCCTGTAGATGGCAAGTACGAGCGCGAGGCCCAAGCCCACCTCGGCCGCCGAGATGACCATGGTGAAGACGGTGAAGAACCACCCCGTCATCTCCTGGGGCGTGCGGAAGCGCGCAAACGCGATCAGGTTGATGCCAACCGCGATCGACATCAGCTCGAGCGACATCAGCACCTGGATCGCACCCTTCTTCGAGACAGCGCCATACACGCCGAGCGAGAAGATCAGTGCGCCAAGGATCAGGAAGGCCTCGAGACCGACACGCATCTACTCGTCCCCCTCCCTCGACCAGAGAACCGCCGCGACGAGCGCTGCGGTGAGCACCAGCGAGGCGATCTCGAACGGTGCGACCCAGCCGTCGATGCTGAACAACTTCTCGCCGAAGGACACGAGGTCCGGCGCCTGTTGCGGCAGTGTGACCGGCGGCGCCGTCCACCCGACCACTGCGAAAGCGACCACGCCGAAGAACACCACGGCGAGGGCCAACGCGAGCCACGAACCGTCGCGAGGACGGACCGCATCGACTCGGTCGCGCAGCGTGATCATGATGGTGAAGATGAGCAGGATGGCGAGCGCGCCGGCGTAGATCAGCAGCTGTACGAGCGCGATGTAGTCCGCGCCCAGGAGCATGTAGATGCCGGCAACCGAGACCGACACGCCGAGCAGCCAGAACGCCGCGTGCACCACGTTGCGGGTCGCGAGCATCGCCACCGAGCCGCCCACCGTCACGAGCGCGAGCGCCACGAAGGCAATGCCGTTCACGGTCTCACTCATCGGCGCTCACCTCCTCGGCGGCGGCAGGCGCGGGGCGGCAGGCGCGGGCGTGTCGGCAGGCGTTGCAGCCGGCGCAGGGCGCTCGGCACGCTTGGGCTTGGCGACAGGCGTGTCGGAGAGCAGGTCGACGGCGAGCTCCTCGGCCGAGAAGCGCGCGAGCTCGTAGTCGTGCCCCTGCTCTATGGCGTCGAACGGGCACGCCTCGACACACAGGCCGCACATCATGCACGCGCCGATCTCGTAGTGCCACCGGTCGATGGTCTTGTTGCGCTCCTCGTCGGTGGTGATGTCGATCTTGATGATGTAGTCGGGGCACGCCTTCTCGCAGGCGAGACAGCCCGTGCACTTGTGATTGCCCTGGTCGTCGAGATTCATCTGAACGGCCCAGCGAGCGCGCTCGGGAAGCGTGACCTTCTCGCGCGGATACTGGACGGTGATGGGCCCTCGCACCATGTTGCGCATCGAGATGCGCATGCCGTTGAGGATGCCGGTGCCCCACACGCTCATCGGACACCTCCAAACAGCACTGGCCACAGCTTCACGGCGATACCCGTGATCATGACCCACGCGAGCGATGCCGGAAGCAGCACCTTCCAGCCCAGCGAGAGCAGTTGGTCGATGCGCACCCGCGGCAACGTGCCGCGGATCCACATCAGAACCGAGATGAGCAGATAGACCTTCAGGATGAACACGACCGGCGCGAATCCTCCGAGCGCATCCACAGGAACGAACGGAATCGTCCAGCCGCCAAAGAACAGCGTCACCATCACCGAGCAGAAGATGAAGATGTTGCTGAACTCCGAGAGGAAGAGCAGTCCGAACTTCATCGACGCGTACTCCGTAGCGAATCCGCCGACGAGCTCCGACTCGGCCTCGGACATGTCGAACGGCGTCTGGTTGACCTCGATCAGGCCGGCTATGAGGAACATCACGAACGCAGGCAGACACGGCAGGAAGAACCACACCGGATCTTGCGCCTTCACGATGTCGCTCATGTTGAGCGAGCCGGCGATCATGACCGGCGGCAACGCCGCGAGCAGCATCGGCACCTCGTAGGTGATCTGCTGAGCCACAGCACGCATGCCGCCCAACAGCGACCACTTGTTCGCGCTCGCCCAGCCGGCAGCGACGATGCCGAGCGGGACCAGCGACACGACGGCGAAGGTGAACAGCAGGCCCAAGTCGAGATCGGCCGCCATCACCGAATCGGAGAACGGTATCGCCGCGTATGCCGCCAGCGACGGCACGAACACGATCGCGGGCGCCAGGAAGTAGAGTCCCCTGTCGACGTTGGCCGGCGTGGGGTCTTCCTTGGTGAGCAGTTTGAGCACGTCGGCGAGTGTCTGGAACATGCCTTTCGGCCCGAGCTCCATCGGCCCCAAGCGGACATGCAGGCGGCCGAGCACCTTGCGCAACATGTAGATGAGCACCACGCCGTTCGCGAGCATGAGCCCCAACGCGGCGAGCACCCGCAAGGACGCTGTCAGCAGGGGGTTCATCGGTCGATCTCCCCCAGCACCACGTCGATACTGCCGAGGATCACGACCGCGTCTGCGAGCAATGCGCCTGGGAGCAGCGCCTCGCCCACCTGCAGCGCGTAGAGCGCCGGCGGGCGGTAGCGCATGCGGTACGGGTTCTCGGTGCCGTCGGAGACCAGGTGCACGCCCAGCTCGCCTCTGGGCGACTCGACCGACGCGTACGCCTCGCCCACCGGGCGGACGCAGCACCTTGGGCACCTTGGCGGTGTAGTCGCCTTCGGGCAGTCCGTCCATGCACTGGCGGCAGATGCGCACGGCCTGGCGCATCTCCTCCATGCGCACCGCGTAGCGCGCGTAGCAGTCGCCTTCCTCGGCGATGGGGATCGAGAACTCCATCTCGTCGTAGGCGGCGTACGGGATGTCTCGGCGTACGTCGAAGCTCACGCCGCTCGCGCGCAGGTTCGCACCGGTGAGCCCATAGGCGACCGCCGCGTGCTTCTCGATCACGCCTACGCCTCGCATGCGCGCCTGGAAGATCTCGTTTCCGCCGAGCAGCTGATCGTGCTCGTCGAGGTAGGTGTCGATCGTCGAGAGGAACCGCCGGATCTTCTGCTCGGCGGTATGCGTGATGTCGCGCACGACGCCGCCCGGCCGCACGTAGTTGAACATCATGCGCTGGCCGGTGACGTCCTCGAGGATGTCGAGCAGGTGCTCGCGGTCGCGGACCGCGTAGAGGAACTGCCCCATCGCCCCGTTGTCGAGCCCCATCGTCCCGTACCACACGAGGTGGCTCGCGAGCCGGTTGAGCTCGCCCATCAGCACGCGCAGCCAGTTCGCCCGCCGAGGAACCTCGATCTGGGCGATCTTCTCGGCCGCGAGGGCGAAGGCGAGCTCGTTGTGGATGCCGGAGACGTAGTCGCCTCGGTCCATGAGCGTGCCTACAGCGCTATAGCGACGCGACTCGGCGAGCTTCTCGATGCCGCGGTGCAGATAGCCGACAACGGCCTCACCCGCGACGACCTCCTCGCCGTCGAGCTCGAGCAGCACTCGCAAGACGCCGTGCGTCGAGGGGTGCTGCGGACCCATGTTGACGATGAGGTGCTCGGTCGAGGGACGGTCGACTCCCAGCGGCGCGCGGTACAGCGAGATCGGCAGGTCCTCGGGAAGCTCGGGAGTGCCGGCGGTCAGCCAGCCGGCGTGCTTGACCACGCTGCGAGGATCGCTCACCGGTTGCGCACCTCCTCCGGCGTCCGGATGGGGATGCGCTTGAGCAGCAGCGGGTCGATACCCTCGGTGAGCAGCAGGTACTTGGGGTTGGGATGGCCCGACAGGGTCAGGCCGAACATCTCGCACAACTCGCGCTCGGGCATGAGCGCAGCTGGGAAGATGCACCACACGCTCGCGAGGTCGGAGCCGTAGTCGTGTGCCACCTTGACGTAGACCTCTTCGTCACGCGCGAACGAGCGCAGGTGGTAGACAGCGTCGACAGCTTCACCGGTGTCGATGCCGAACACGTCGACCAGGAAGGCGAAGTCGTGATCGGACTCCTTGAGCGCCATCAGCGCGGCACCGGTCTGAGCAGGTGCGACGCGCGCGACCACGCCCAGTACGGCGACGTCCTCGACCGCGACGTCCGTGACTCCGGCGCGCTCGAGTGCGCTAGCTATGTGCGTCGCGTCTGGCTTCAAGCCTGGTCTCCGTTTGCGCCTTGATCTTCTCCATGAGCTGCAAGAACCCGTACTGCACCGACTCTGGCCGAGGCGGGCAGCCGGGGATGTAGACGTCGACGGGCACGATCTTGTCGACGCCGAGGATGACGTTGGGGTACTCGCGGAACGGTCCGCCGGTACTCGCGCAGGCACCCATCGAGACGACCCACTTGGGCTCGGGCATCTGGTCGTAGAGCCGCCGCACCGTGTCGGCCATCTTGTGGTTCACGGTGCCGGCCACGATCATCACGTCGGCCTGCCGAGGGCTGGCTCGGAAGAACACGCCGTGACGGTCGAAGTCGAAACGCGGACCGGAGGCGTGCATCAGGCCTTCGATCGCGCAGCACGCGATGCCGAACGCCATGTACCACAACGAGCGCCGTCGGGCCCAGTCGAAGAGCTGCTCACTACGAATGAAGAGGACCGAGTTCTCGCCGGTGAATCGGTCTATCGCCATCTGAGCGCGCCCTCCTTCCACGCATACATGAGGCCCGCGAACAGGATCGACACGAAGACGATCATCTCGATGACCACGAACCACCCCACGCCCGGACGGCCGAAGGTGACGGCCCACGGGTAGAGGAAGACGGTCTCGATGTCGAAGATCACGTAGAGGAGCGCGTAGACGTAGTAGCCCGAGCGGAACTGCACCCACGGGCCGCCGATCGGCTCGACGCCGCACTCGTAGGTCTCGGACTTCTCGGGAGAGGGCTTCTTGGGCGAAAGCAGCCATGACGAGGCCAGCGCGACCACGACGAACAGCGCGCCGATGACGACGAACCCAGCGATGACCAGCCGCTCGAGTTCCACCCCTGTGTGCCCTTCATCCGAACAGGCGCCCCACGCGCCTGCCACGCTCTCGCGCGTGCGCGCAAGTGCGTAGTCGTCGGACAGTACCACACGCCCAAGCCAAGGTTACCA
>CAVPCY010000002.1:0-62896 GCA_963702525.1 uncultured Actinomycetes bacterium
GTGATGTTGCCGAGGAGGCTCCTCAGGCGTACAAGGACATCGACTCGGTGATGCGGCAGCAAAGCGATCTCGTCGAGCCGCGCGTCAAGCTCCGGCCGCTCGGCGTTGTGAAGGGCTGAGCGGCGCGTGCCGCATCTCCGAGAAGAACTCACCCACCTGTGGCGCGTCTCGCGCAGCGAAGCGGCTGCCATCCAGCGCCGACTCGCCGTCCACGTGGCGCTACAGCCCCTCCCCGCCGAGGGTCCCGGCTCGCCTGCGCTCGCCGCGGGCGTTGACGTCGGCTACACCAAAGACGGCGCGCACGCGTGGGCCGCCGCAGTGGTGATGGACCGGCGCTTCTCGGTGGTCTCGACCAGCGTCGCCGAAGGCGAGCCGGACGCGCCGTACGCCCCCGGCTACCTTGCCTTCCGAGAGGGGCGCCTCACACTCGAGGCGCTGCTCGGCCTTGAGGTGGAGCCCGACCTCATCTTCCTCGACAGCCACGGGGTGGTGCACGAGCGCGGGCTGGGGCTCGCATCGCACATCGGCGTCTTGCTCGGCATGCCCACAATCGGGGTACCGAAGACACCGTTTCACGCAATCGACCACGAGCCGGGACCGCACCGGGGCGACCACTACGTGCTCACGAAGGAGTGGGGAGCGCAGGGCGCTTCGGTTCGGCTCAAGGCCGGATCCAAGCCCGTCTACGTCTCACCGGGTCACCTCGTGGACCTGCCCAGCGCACTCGCCCTCGCGCTGGCGTGGTCGAGCGGCAGACATCGTGTGCCCGAGCCGCTCTCGGCCGCACACACGATGTCTGTCAGGGCTCGCAATGAAGCTACCTGCGCCGGCCCCTAGTCGCTACCTCACCCTCACGTACTTGTAGCCCGAGTAGGTCGCCGCGTTGAGCGAGTCCGCGGGGTGGTACGCCTTGAGCCGCCACCGGCCCGTCCTCGGCAGCTCGATCTTGACGCTGTACTTGGTGTAGGTCGTCCCGCCGAGCGGTAGTCGTAGGCCTTCGCGTAGTAGGTCTTCTTGTAGCGGTACTTGCCGCCCGAGTAGCGATACGCCTTGATCCTCACCGGCTTGGTGCCCGCGGAATGCTTCGGCTTGAGGTAGCCGCGGAAGGTGTAGCTCTTGCCGAAGGACTGCGTCGACTTGGCCGAGGGCTTGGTGAGAGAGACCTTCGGGAGAACGGCGCGCGTGATTCGGTTGCTCGCCAGTCTGGTCGCGTCACCCTTGTACTGCGCCCGGTAGTACGTCTTCTTCGTGGGCGCGAAGGTCCACGAGTACTTCCCGCCGGTCACGGTGCTGACCGTCTTGGACCCCGCAACGTGAGCGAAGTTGTCGTAGGAGTACTCGATCTTGACCGGCAACCCCACCAGCACCGCGCCGCCGCCGTTCTTCAGCACGCCCGACACCTTCGCCGAGCCGTAGTCGCAGGTCGAAGGTGCCGAGAACGTGAGTGTGGTGGCCTGCTTGACCTCGCAGCAGCCGATATCCGCTGTGGCCACCCCGTCGTAGTTCCCGTCGATCGGCCGGGCGGTGCCGTAGAAGTCGTTCGCGGGTGCGAGCGCGTTGCTGCCGGCGTCGACGCACGGAGAGGTCGCGGCGATATCGGGCTTGTGCTCGCTCGGATTCGCCCACTCGGGGTTCGCCGAGAAGACACCCAGGCCCACCACGTTGCCATTGGCGGCGGGATCCGTGTCCTCGACATCGCTGTAGGAGACGAGGTCGAAGCCGCTGACATCGGTGACCCCCTCGTTCCACAGAATGCAGTTGCCGAGCTCGGCATCCGCAGCGCCCAAGGCCACCACTGCGGGTCCGCTCTGGCTCGACACGACCGTGTCGTTGAAGGCACGGAAGCGGCCGCTGACTGCGCACCAGCCTGCCCCGCTGGTCGCGCTTCCGCCTCCAATCGCGTTGTTGGTCGACGTTACCTCTGCCGACTGAACGAGTCCGAACCCCCCGTAGTTGCCCGCCGTGTTGCCACTTGCGTCGTTTCGAGTGACCACGCAGCCGCCGCCGGTGATCTGGAGCGCACCGCCGCTGCCGACCGCGGTGTTGTCGAAGAATCGGTTCGCTTCGATCAGTGCGTGCGCTGCAGTCAGCCCGAGGTCGATCGCGCCTGCGGCAACGCTCGCACTGTTGGCCTGGAACAGGTTGCCGACGAACTCGTGCGTCTCCCCGTTGCCGGTGCTCGTCCGTATTGCGCCGCCGGACTCAGCGGTGTTGTGAGCGAACACGTTCCGGTGCACGAAGGCGCTAGTGTAGGTACTCAGATACAGTGCACCGCCCGAAACAGCAGTATTGCCCTCGAACGCGTTGCCCTCAATCACCGGGGTCATCTGTCCGGGACCGCTCGAAAACAGCATCATCGCGCCACCGAACGCGGCCCCGGAGTCGTTGTCCTCGAAGTGGTTGCCAATGATCTTCGGATAGCCCGCCGCCGGGCTTCCGGAGCCCTGGACTTGCACCGCGTTGGTCGTCGCCGCGTCTCGGAAGGTAAGCCCCCGGATCTCAACCGAGTCGACCGGCCCATTGACGCGGAGTAGCCCGGAGGAGTCGTCGGCGTCGATGATGGTGGTCGCGGTGCCGTCCGTGCTCTTCAAAGACTCGCCGCTCGAAACGAGCGGGAAGGTCTCGCCGTTCGCCACATCGTAGACGCCGGGCATAATCATCACCGTGCCGCCTGCGTTCGAGTACGAGAGGGCCTTGGTGATCGTCTTGAACGGCTCGGCAGTACTCGTTCCGTCGTTCGAGTTACTGCCGTTGACGGCATCGACGTAGTAGGTCACGGGCGGCGCGGCAATCGCGGACATCACCGGCACCGACACCAACAACGCGACGAGCCCGGCGAGCAAGCCAACCGCACAGACAACGCGAATCCACTGATGCGAACGACCCACGGCGTACTTCATCGTCGACCTCCTCGGCTTCACCCCGGCGCCCACCGAGGCGAGAGACCCATAAGTGTCGCGGTCGACGACCCCAGCTTGAACGACCCTGCCCGCTACCGAGTATGGTTCCCCGGCGGACGCGCGTTGACGCGGAGGCTACTCGCGAACGCACATCGTCCGCGCGATGTCGCAGCTCAGCGCGGCGCCGCCCGCAGCACCATCCACGCGCCCGCGAGGATCGCCACGGCGGCTGCGTAGGTGACCGGCGCAGGCCGCTCTTGCAGCACGACCGCCGCGAGCGCGAGCCCGAAGAGCGGCTGCGTGAACTGGATTGGGGCGATTCGGCTGATGCCGCCGCGTGCCAGAGCCCAGTACCACGCGACGTAGCCGAGGATCGAGGTCAGGAACGCGAGCACGAGCACCGAGGCCCATGCGGCGGCACCCGCCTGCGGCCAGCCCTCGCGGCTGACCGACCACAGCATGAGCGGCAGAAGCACCACAGCCGCACCCGACGCCCCCCACAGGGTGGTCGGCACGCTGCCGTACCCATGCTGTGTGAGCCGCGCGCCCGCTACATAACCGGTCGCGCAGATCACCGACGATGCGAGCACCACCAGGTCACCGGCGACCGACGCACCGGACACTGCGCCGCCGTTACGCAGCACGATGACGGCCGCCTCGCCCACGAGCGCGACCGTGCACCCGACAACCCACATCGCCGTGACACGCCTGCGCTCGACCAGGGTGCCGAACAGGCTCGTGAAGACCGGTAGCGTCGCGAGGATCAGGGCGCCGTGCGTAGCCGACGTGCGGGCCTGCCCAACCGTGAAAAGCAGCGGGAAGGCGATGAACGCGGCGAAGCCCGAGAACGCGAGAGTCACGCCGTCTCGGCGGGACGTGGGCAGCGGATGGCGGAGCAGGAGCACCAGGGGCAGGGCGAGCGCACCCGCCAACACGGTCCTGAGGATGCCCACCATCAACGGGTCGATCTGCCCGACGGCGATCTTGGAGAACAGCGGGGTCCCGCCCCACACGAGCATCGTGCTCAGTGCGACCACGACGGGCAGTGCCGAGTGGTCGGGCGCCGCTGCGGACTCACGCCTGCTCGGCGTCTGAGCCATCCGTCTCCTATCGTTCTGGTGGTCAGTCGCCCAGCGTAGCAGGAGCGCCGGTGTCCGCGCCGAGACACGATCAGCGTTCAGGCGCGTCCTCGTGAACAACAAACGGCCCGAAGAACGCCGGATGCGACGCCGGCGTGCCGAGCGGCACGAATGCGACCCTGTCGCCGGGGTACACCACAGTATCCATGTCGGCGCTTCGGTGGTTGATGAACTCACCATCGATGCGCTCGAGCGGGAGCCCCAGCGAGCTCGCCAACTCCCGCGCGGTCATGCCGACCGGCGGGCACGTCTACCTGAACGGATGGAGCCAGCCCCCGCTCGACTCGATCAGTGTGCAGGAAGCCGAGCATCCGTACGATACTCGTCGTGGAGTCCGGCACCGACGTCCACCTCCTTGTCCGCATCACCGGCAGCGCGATGCAACCTACCAGTGCTCGCTGTGGATCCTGCTCTCGTCGTAGCGCTCGGCGGGCGGCTTGTCCTCGGCGGGCCAGCCCAGCGCTACCATGCCGAGTGGCTCGACGTGGTCCGGCAGTCCCAGCAACTCGCGCACCGCGTCGACGCGCTCGGGCGTGGGATGAATGCCGAGCCAGACCGCGCCCAGCCCGCGTCCTGCCGCAGCGACGAGCATGTTCTCGAGCGCTGCCGCGCAGTCGAAGATCCAGTAGACGGTCCCTGGCCTGCGCAATGCCTCTGTGTCACCGCATACGACCACGCCCACCTGCGCGCCGGCCATGGGCCCCGACCACTCCGAGATCTGCGAAAGCCGCTCGCGCATCGCAGGATCGCGAACGACCACGAAGTGCCACGGCCGCTCGTTGAAGGCGGAGGGGGCCGACATCGCCGCTGCCAGCAGCAGCTCCAGCTCCTCCCGGCCAACTGGGTCCGTCGAGAACTTCCGGATGCTACGTCTCGTCAGGATCGCCTCGATGGCCTCCATGACGCCTCCTCGTGTCGCGAACGCCTCTGCGGTCGGCTCTCGCCGGTTGCGTTCTAGGTGTATCCCACATCTCGGCGGTCATGAGCCGTAGGGCCCACCGCCTCCGACGCCGAACGGGGCTGCTGTGGCACCGTTCGTCGACACGAGACAGCCACTCGCGGACGCTAGATTGACCGCACCGCACGCGCGGCGGGAGAATCACCTCATCCAAATAGCCAGACGGGTCCGGGATTCGTCCCGGAGGTCGCTGAGAACGGTCGGGCCGCCGTCTCGAGTTCACGCTCGAGTGGCGGCTTTCTTCGTTCTCGGAGCCGTCGCCAGGGTCCGGTGCTTGCACCGGAGGTTAAGCGCTCAGCGGAATGGTCGGGCCGCCATCCGGATGTCTCTTCGTGCATCCGGGTGGCGGCCCGTCACGTTCCGAGAGGAGCTGCATCATGGGCCTGTTCGATGGCATGTTCGGCACCAAGTACCCACCCCTTCCCGACGGCGCCGAGGAGGCTCGCCTGATCGCGGAAAGCGCCGTGTTCGGGACCTTTGTCAAGGCCGCCAACGACAGAATCGAGGTGCTGGCAGGAGAAGACGCACTCTACGCGTTCATCGGCAAGCCGCCCAAGGCCTTCGGGGTGGTGTGGTTCATCGGGGAGAAGCGGCTCGACGTCAGGTCTCTGATGGAGAGCGGTGCGATCACACGCGACGCCGCAGCCGGGCTGGTTGCAGAGTTGACAAACGTCTACCAAGCGAACTCCGGTGCTCCGCGTAGCGAATACAAAGTGGGCGGGCATCGCGTGATCGTCGCGCAGTCGGACCAGATGTACGCGCAGACGAAACACGCCGTGGAACGAGCCATGTCCTGATCGGTGCGAGTGGCCTGGGATGTCCCACCCTGCTCGGACGGAGGGGTTAGGCCGTCCGATGCTGCCGCCTGTGTGGAGCGAATAGCCACGGGAACAGACGAATAGGCAACGCGGAGTATCTCGGCAAGATCGAGCGCCGATAGGCCCGCCTCGCGCGTTCGCGCCTCCCCCAGATGGGAACCTTCGCTACGGAGGTGTTCTCATGCAGCGCATGTTCGATCCCAAGACGATCGCGGTGATAGGCGCGTCAGAGACCGAGGGCTCTGTCGGCCGGACCATCATGGAGAACGCGATGGCCTCGGCGGGCCGGACCGTCTACCCGATCAACCCCAAGCACCCGACCATCCTTGGCCTGCCCACGCACGCGGCGATCGGCGACATCGCCGAGCAGATCGATCTCGCGATGGTCGCGACGCCGGCAGCGACAGTCCCCGACGTGCTCGCGCAGTGCGCGGCCGCCGGAGTGCACGGCGCGATCGTGGTCTCGGCCGGGTTCTCGGAGACCGGAGAGAAGGGCGCGGCGCTCGAGACGCAGATCCGCGACATCCTGCGCGACAGCCCTATGAGGGTCGTCGGACCTAACTGCCTGGGTGTGATCCGTCCCACTGTCGGGCTGAACGCGTCGTTTTTGCGCATCAACCCGGAGCCGGGCAACATCGCGCTGATCTCGCAAAGCGGCGCCCTGGGCACGGGCATGCTCGACTGGGCGATCGATGCGCACATCGGCTTCTCGATGTTTGCGTCGGTAGGCGGCATGGTCAATATCGACTTCGCCGATCTGGTCGACTTCCTCGGCGAGGACGAGCACACGCGCGCGATCCTCATCTACATGGAGAGCATCGGAGACGCCCGTCGGTTCATGAGCGCCGCGCGCGGCTTCGCTCGCAACAAGCCGATCATCGTCCTCAAACCCGGCCGCTACGCCGAGAGCGCCAAGGCCGCGCTGTCCCATACCGGCTCGATGGCAGGCGGCGACGAGGTCTACGAGGCCGCTTTCCGCCGAGAAGGTGTCGTGCGCGTGCACGAGGTCGCGGGCCTGTTCCACGCGGCGGCGGTCCTCGACTCGAAGCGCCTGCCACTGGGCCGCGACGTGGCCATCGTCACCAACGCGGGTGGGCTGGGCGTAATGGCCACCGACGCGATCGTGGAATACGGCGGACAGCTAGCGTGCCTCTCGGACGCCACGATGGCGAGACTCAACGAGGCGCTCCCCGCGTACTGGAGCCACGCGAACCCGGTCGACGTGCTGGGGGACGCAGGCTCCGAGCGCTTTGTCGCCGCGGTTCAGGCGTGTCTGGACGACGAGGCGGTCAACGGGATCCTGCTGATCTACACGCCACAGGGCAACGCGCGCCCCGACGAGATGGCCGAGAAGGTCGCCGCGCTCGTCAAGGAATCGGACAAGCCGCTCATCACCGTGCTGATGGGTGGCGAGACCGTACGCAACGGCCGGCGAGTCTTCAGCGAAGCCGGGATCCCCACCTACGAGACACCGGAGGACGCGGTCAAGATCTACCTGGGTATGTACCGATACTCGCGCAACCTCGAGCTCCTGTACGAGACGCCCTCCGAGCTCGCCATAGACGTCGCGCCGCCACGCCACAACCTCGAAGCGATGCTGCGCCGCACCGCCAAGACGGGGCGCCTCGTACTCACCGAAGAGGAGTCGAAGCGCTTCCTCACTACCTACGGCATGCCGGTGGTCGAGCAGCGCACCGCGCACGGCGTCGACGAGGCGCTCAAGGCCGCCGAGGAGATCGGCTACCCGGTGGTACTGAAGGTCGTCTCGCACGACATCACCCACAAGAACGCCGCTGGCGGGGTCGAGGTAGGCATCTGCTCACCGCCCGACCTCGAGCGCGGCTACGCCGAGATCATGCGCCGCGTCGCCCAAAACGAGCCCGACGCCGCGATCGAAGGCATCTCGGTGCAGAAGATGGTGCGCCGCGTGGACTACGAGCTGATACTCGGGATGAAGAAGGACCAGCAGTTCGGCTCGGTCATCGTGTTCGGCACCGGGGGCGTTCGGGCCGAGGGGCTCGCGGATTTCTCGGTGAGCCTCCCGCCGCTCAACCAGGTACTGGCCCGCCGGATGATGGAGGAGACGCGCATCTACCGCTCGCTCACCAAACCCCCGCGCGGAATCAAGCAGCCGGACCTGAGTGCAATCGACGAGATGATCACCGAGCTCTCGAACCTTGTCGTCGACTTCCCCGAGATCGCCGAGATCGACATCAACCCGGTGGTCGTCTCGGAAGGTAAGCCCTTCGCCGTGGACGCGCGCATCGTGATCGACCAGTCGGTGCTCGACGGTCATCCCGAAACGCCGCACCTGGTGATCACGCCCTACCCCACCCGCTACGTGGCACCGTGGAAGCTCACGGACGGCACCGAGGTGCTCATGCGCCCCATCAAGCCCGAGGATGAGCCGATGATCGGCGAGATGCTCGCAACGATGGACGACGAAGCGCTCAAGGGCCGATTCTTCGACGGCATCCCCGAGTGGACGCACGAGCGGCTCGTGCGTTTCACCAACATCGACTACGAGCGGGAGCTGGCAATCGTGGCCGAGCTTACCGAGGTTGGCGGCCACAAGCGGATCATCGGCGTGGGGCGGCTGCTGGGCGAGCCCGAGCGCGGACCCGAGGCGCAGCGCGGCACGGGCGAGTTCACCGTGCTCGTTCACAACGAGTTCCATGGCAAGGGCCTGGGCTTCAAGCTGGTGGACATCATCATCGGAATCGCCGAGGAGAAGGGCTTCTCGCAGCTCGGCGGTTCGTTCGCCGAGGACAACGCGCGGATGCTCGAACTGACCGAGTCGCTTGGCTTCCGCGTCGATTCGACCGCCAACGGCGTGACCCGCGTCTGCCTCGACTTGGGCTAGCCGGCCGAGGAGACGAGAAGGGCGGAACATGGCGCATCTCAAGTTCGACCTCGCGAAGATGGAACGGCTCAACGACGAAGGGCGCTTCGACTCGATCAAGCCAGAGGTGATATGGGCGGCGATTGGAATCACGGACCCGCGCGTGATCGTGGACATCGGCGCGGGTACGGGGCTGTTCGCCGTCCGTTTCGCGCAGATGGCGCCCGGCGCGATCGTGTACGCGGCGGACTTGGAGCCGTCGATGGTGGAGTGGATGCGCGCCAACCGTCCCGAGGTTGCTGAAGGTCGCATCGTACCGGTGCTCGCCGACGAGACAGCGGTCCCGCTCGACGACGGTGTGGCTGACGTGGCGATCATGATCAACCTGCACCACGAGCTCGCCGATCCGTTGGAGAGCTATCGCGAAGCACTGCGACTGCTACGCCCGGACGGTCGCCTCGCCGTGGTCGACTGGACCGATGCCGACACGCCGAAGGGGCCGCCGCGCCACATCCGCGTAAGCGCCGAGCACATCGCCGCCATGTTGCGCGAAGCGGGTTTCGCCGAGGTCGCGGCGTGGGGCGGGCTCGAGTGGCACAGCCTCGTGACGGCCACCAAGCCCACGTAGCTGCGACCCGGAGCTTCACCACGGGCACGCCTTGGTCAGGCCCGCGTGGCGCAATGAGGTCAGCTGAGCGCGCCAACCGTAGGGCGAAACACGAAGCGCCCGCACCGGTGGTCCGGATACGGGCGCTCAAGTGCCGGTCAGCTACCTAGGTGCCGCCCTAGATCAGCCTAGTCGTTGTTACGGTCGGAGTTCTCGCTGTGGTTGCCGCCTGCGCCGCTGTCTTGCGGCGAGTCACTCGACTCGTGGGCCTTGTCGGCGTCATCGTGCGACCTGGAGGACTTGCGGGCCTCGTGACGATCGTCTGCATCGTCTTCGCGGTCGTCGGCGTCATCATCGGCCTTGTCGGCATCGTGATGGGCCTTGTCGCCATCGTCGTCGGCGTCGTCCACTTCATCGGCATCATCATCGGCCTCGTTCACTTCGTCAGTATCATCGTCCGCCTCGTCGGAGTCGTCATCGGCTTCGTCGGTTGGCGCGGGTGCGGGCGCAGGGTCGACAACAGGGGCAGGCGCGGGATCGACCACGGGCCCGGGGTCAGGAGCCGGCGCTGGATCCACAACAGGTGTCGGCGCGGGCTGGACACTGTGGCAGTCCGCACACGGCTCGGCAGATCTGCCATCGCTGTGAGATGAAGGCGCGGTCGCGCCTGACCCGATGGTCGGTGCGGCCTGTGCGAGTGTCGCCGCCGCCAGCACCATAGCCAGAACACCCGCTGTCAACCATGCGACCTTCGATGACATCAACTTCTTCAGATTCACGCTGACCTCCGCTCTTCGTGGGACAGTTACCTGAGTAGGTTCGGCGTCTTGCGTGAACCTGCGGTGAGACCAGCGTGAGACTGTCCTCACGCAAGGTGGCGGCACGGCCGGGCGTGACCTCTAGAGTCGCGTGTCGGCCGGGCTCGCGCCCTCCAGTGATCGGTGCTATGGATCATCTGGCGACCGGTACCGCACCCACGTAGTCCCACGCGCACTCTGGCAAGCCGGGCGCGGTGTGTGGCACGCTTGAGCCGACCTGAGACCAGATCACCGAAGGGACCATGCAGAGCGTGAGTGCACGCCACCCGAACGCAGCAGCAGACGTGACCCGCGTCCAGGGGCCGCCGGCAATCGGACTGCTTGTTGCAGCTGCGATGCTCCTAGCGGCGGTCCTGCTCGCGACCGCGAGCGCTATGCTGCTAGCTCCCCAGCCTGCGATTGCTGCGCGGCTCTCAACCGACCAGATCGGCGGCGTCGCTCTCGGCTCGCCGGACCGGGCTGCGTCGGCGGCGCCCGACATCGACGCGGCAGCAGGGCTGCTTGAAGGCGCTGACGGACGCGCGCTGTGGACTCGGCAGCCCACGACCCGCCGCGCGATGGCGAGCATCACCAAGATCATGGTCGCGCTCGTGGTGCTCGACCGAGCGAACCTCGACGACAAGGTGACCGTCTCGAAAGCCGCCTCGAACGTGGACTACGCGCTTGGCCTGCGCGCAGGCGAGACGCTCACCGTGCGGCAGCTCCTCGAACTGGCGCTTGTGGCCTCTTCCAACGACGCAGCATATGCGCTCGCCGAGCGCGTGGGCGGAACGATGCCTGCGTTCGTCAAGGAGATGAACTCGCGCGCGACCGAGCTGGGCCTGAACGACACCCGGTTCTCCAACCCACACGGCTTGGACGCACCCGGACACCGGAGCTCGGCAGCGGACATCGCGTCGCTCATGCACACCGCGATGAGAGACCCCGAGTTCCGGCGGATCGTGGCGCTCGAGAAGGTCACGCTTCCGGCGTACAAGAGGCGCAAGGCCCGCAAGGTCGAGAACACCAACGAGCTGCTCGGCGAGTATCGCGGCATGCTTGGCGGCAAGACGGGCTATACCGCTGACGCGAAGTACGGCGTGGTCACCACCGCCGAGCGCGACGGGATAACGCTGACCTCAGTGGTGCTCGGTGCGCCCAGCAACAAGGCGCGGTTCACCAACTCGAAGCGGCTGCTCAACTGGGGGTTCAAGCACGTGAAGCGGCTCACGGTGGCGACGGCGACCGAGACGGTCGGAGCAGTGCCCCTGGCGGCCGATCCATCGCGCAGCGTGCAGGTGCGGTTCGCCGAGACGACCTCGGCAGTCGTGTTCGACATCGACGGTCCGGTGGAGCGGAGCTTCGTGCTCCAGGAGCAGGTTGCGTTGCCGGTCTTCGAGGGGCAGGAGCTGGGCCGAGTCGAACTGGTGCAAGGCGAGCGGTTCGTCGCACGCGTCCCGGCGGTAGCGACCACGGATATCGCCTCAGCTGAGGAGACCGTCGGCTCCGTACCGGTCGCGGACTACCTCGACCGCTCGGTAGTGGCCCGAGCTGCGGCTGCATCTGTCTCGGTCGAACCCTTCGACCCCGCGACACCCGTGGAGCGCACCGTCCAACTGCGGCGGGCGGTCAGGGCCCCGGTGGCTCCAGGAGCACCCCTCGGCGCGGTCGTCTACTCGCAGAAGGACAGGATCGTTGCTCGCGTGCCCGTGGTCGCGGCATCCGCGGTAGCCGCCCCCGGCGCTGTGGACAGAATCGGCATCTGGGTCGAGCGAGGCTGGCGGCGGCTCACCGGCCGCCCCACGATGGCGGCACCGAGCATCGCTGCGGCAGCGGGCGCGCGGTAGGCGCCCCCATGCGCGAGCGCCCAAACTACTGGTAACGCAACGCTTCGATCGGGTCCAGCTTCGCCGCTCGCCTCGCAGGGTAGTAGCCGAACACCAGCCCGATCGCCGTCGATACGCCGAAAGCCAGGGCAACCGACGTGATGCTCAGGCCCATCTCGAACGTGGACACCGCCGAGACGACCGCTGCAATCACCCACCCCAGCAGGATCCCGATCACACCGCCCACCATCGTAAGGGCGACCGCCTCGGCTAGGAACTGCGAGGTGATGTCGGTGCGCGTCGCCCCGATCGCCTTGCGCAGGCCGATCTCCCGAATCCGCTCCGTGACGTTAGTGAGCATCATGTTCATGATTCCGATGCCGCCCACCACGAGAGAGATGCCGGCAATCGAACCCAGCACAACTGTCAGTAGCGACGTGATGGTGTCGACCGATGCGGCCAGTTCGGCCATCGAGCTGACCTCGAAGTCCGCGTCGGCTGTGTCGTTGATGTCATGCCGGGAGTACATCAGGTTCTCGACACCGTTCTTGACGCCGTCCATCGCGTCCTGACTGGCCGCCTGCACGTTGATCATGCTCAGCCCGTCGGTCCCGCTGAGGTATTGGTTTGCGGCCCCGAGCGTGACGTATGCGGCCTCGTCCGTGTTCTGCATGCCCGAGGAACCCTTCGACTTGGCGACACCGCCCACCGTGAACTGCGTCCCTGCGATGCGAACGCGCTGCCCCAAAGGGTTGGACCCGGAGCCAAACAGATCGTCCGCGGTCTTGGAGCCCAGTACCGCGATCTTCGCGCCGCGGGCCACGTCATCGGAGGTGAACCACGCGCCCATGGAGGTCTCGACGCTCTTCACGATCGCGTACGACTCGGTGGCTCCCGTGACGCTCACGTTTACGCTGTTGGAGTCGGCGGTCACCGCGTACTGCCCGACCGACACGGGAGCCACGGCAGCCACTCCCGGCACCGTGCCGATGGCCTCGGCGTCTGAAAGCGTGAGGTCCCTAGCGCCGGGCGCATCGGAACGTGGCGTGACCATCAGAAGGTTCGAGCCCACCGAGGAGAGCTCGCCGGTGATCGAAGCCTTGGTAGCGTCGCCGATCGAGATCATCACTATCACCGAGACGATGCCGATGACGATGCCGAGGATTGTCAGCAACGAGCGGGCGGTGTTGGCCGTCAACGACAGCATCGTCTCGTCGGTCAGGTCGCGCGCCCTCATGCCGCCACCTCCGCGGCGTCGCAGCACAGGCCGTCTCGGATGTGAAGCGTGCGGTCCGCGTGCGCAGCCACGTCAGCCTCGTGCGTGATGAGCACGATGGTGCGGCCCTCATCGCGCAGCCGCTCGAAGGTGGCGAGGATGAAATCGCCGGTCTTGGAGTCGAGATTGCCGGTGGGCTCGTCGGCGAGGATGAGCGTGGGGTCGTTGACGAGCGCGCGTGCGGTGGCGACGCGCTGCATCTGCCCGCCAGAAAGCTGGTTCGAGCGCTTGTCCCAGAGAACCTCGTCGAGGTCGGCAGCTTGCAGGCACGCAACAACCCGAGACTCGCGCTCCGAGACGGCCAGCTCCGAGTAGATCAGCGGCAGCCCGACGTTACGGCGCACCGTCGCCCGCGAAAGCAGGTTGAACGACTGGAAGACGAAGCCGATCGACCGGCTGCGTGCCTCGGCAAGCTCGTCGTCATCGAGTGTCGAGACATCGATGCCATCGATCAGATACTGACCGCTCGTAGGCGTGTCGAGCAGACCCATCAGGTTCATCAGCGTCGACTTGCCGGAGCCCGACGGCCCCATGATCGCGACGAACTCACCGCGCTCGACCGCCAGCGAGACGCCGGCCAGCGCGTGCGTCTCGGTCTCGCCGTTGTAGTAGGTCTTGACGAGATCGCGCGCTTCGACGATGGCGGTCATCGGTTGCCTCCCATGCCGCTGGGAGGACGAGGCGGCATGAATCCACCACCGCTCTTCTGCTCCGGAGCAGTGAAGTTCGTCGTGACCTTCTCCCCCGCCTCGAGGCCTGTGAGTATCTGGACGTTCACGTCATCGGAGCGACCGGTGGTGACTGTCCGCTTCTCCTGCGAGCCGTCCGGCTTCACGACCGTCACGAACTTCGTGGTCCCGTCGACCCGCACGGCGGTCTTGGGGATCAGCAGCGCATCTTCGACCATCAGGGTGGCGATCTCCGCCGAGGCGGTCATGCCGGGTCGCAGCTGTTCGTTCTGCTCAGCGAGATCGAGCTCCACATCGTAGGTCCGCACGTTGCCGCTCGTCACCGAGTTCGGCGACACCCACCGCACCGTCGCGGGAATCGCGAGTCCGGTCGCGGCGTCGAACGTCACGGTCGCCTCCTGACCCTTCTTCACGTCGGCGATGTCGACCTCGTTGACGGCGACAGTGGCGATGAGCAACGAACTGTCCGAGATGACAACGGGCGCCGAAGACCCCGCCGATGCAGCCGACCCGCTTGTGCCGGCCATGCTCGTCGAGGAGCCCGAACCGCTTGAGGAGCTACTCACGCCGCCACCCGTCGAGACGCTACCACCCTCGGCAACGTTCACCTCGGTCACCACGCCGTCAGCCGGGGCGACCACCACGGCCTTGGAGAGGTCCGCCTTCGCTTCGTTGTAGGTGGTTTGCGCGTTGTTGCGCGCGACCTGGGCGCTCGAAAGCGACGCCTTCGCGGCCTTCTGAGAGGACTTCGCGGTCGTGACGCCGGCCTTCGCGACGCTGACGCTGCGCTCGGCCTCGGCGATCTGGCTCGAGGTGGCCGTCCTGGTGCCGGTCTGGCTCTCGAGTCGGTCGAGGGCGTTCTCGGCCTGCAGCTTCTGCAGCTTGGCCGAGGCGACCTGCTGATTGGCCGAGGCGACCTGCTGATTGGCCGATGCGACCTGCTGATTGGCCTGCGAGAGCTGCGCTTTCGCCTGACGGACAGCCGACCGCAGCGACGCGTCGTCGACGGTGAACAACTCGTCACCTGTCTCGACCTTGTCGCCCACCTTCACGTCGACCGACTCCACCGTTCCCGAGACTTCGGGGTAGACGTCGTAGGCGTCGTCGGCCTCGGTCTGCCCGTCAGCTGAGGTGGTGACCGCAAGGGCGCCGATCGTGGCTGCCGTCGTCGGGACGGTGGCGGTCGACTGCTTGGGGCCGCCCAACACCATCGGAGCCGCGACCGCCAACACGACTACCACTGCGACCGCAATCGCGATGATCGCCCAGCGAGTGCGCTTCTTCTTGGCGGTGTGTGGAGCCGCCTCGGCGTTCATCGTGGTATCCCAGCGACGGGGGCGACAGAAAGCATGGGTCCTCCTCGGTCGAGGGGTTCTCTACGGAGGCCCACGTTACGTGCTCGCGAAAGCGTTCGCGTCTACCAACCGGCGCGTCCCTGTACGCCAGATGGGGTACGCCAGAGAGTACTGTCGCGCGGCTACGCCGAGGTGCGCGGGGTGACAAGCCCGGTCTCGTAGGCGATGACGACAAGCTGCGCGCGGTCGCGAGCGCCAAGCTTCTGGAGAACGCGGCCCACATGCGTCTTGACCGTCGCGGGGCTGATGAACATCTCAGCGCCGATCTCAATGTTCGAGAGTCCGCGACCCACAGCGGCAAGGATCTCACGCTCGCGTTCGGTCAAACCGTTGAGGTCCGTCGGTACCTCCCGATCGGCCGACGGCTGGCGCACGAACTCGGCCACAAGCCGTGCCGTGACGGCGGGTGCGAGAAGCGTCTCGCCTGCCGCAACGGTGCGAATCGCATCGAGAAGGTCGTCCGGGTCGGTGTCCTTCAGGACGAACCCGCTCGCGCCTGCGCGCAACGCGCTGAAGACATACTCGTCGAGGTCAAAGGTTGTCAGCACCATCACTCGAATGTGAGGTGTCGCAGGATCCGTGCAGATTCGTCTCGTCGCTTCCACGCCGTCCATCTCGGGCATGCGAATGTCCATCAGAATGACGTCAGGCACCAGGTCGTGCGCCATCTCGACCGCGACCGCCCCGTTGGCCGCCTCGCCCACGATCGCGATGTCGTCGGCGGAGTCCACGAGCATGCGCAGCCCGCTTCGAACGAGCGCCTGATCGTCGGCGATGAGCAGGCGGATCCGGGTGGTGGTTTCAGCCGTCACGGCTCTGCGCTCCTCTCGCGAGCGGGAGCCGAGCGGCCACTCGGAACCCGCCCCCCGCCACCGGACCCGCCTCGAAGGTCCCGCCCAGAGCCGCCACGCGTTCGCGCATGCCGGCGATGCCATGACCCTCCGCCACCGCTTCGGCGGTCGTGCCGCGACCATTATCGGCTATCACGAGCACAAGCTCCTCGCCCTCGCGCCGCACAACTACGCGAGCGCTTGAAGCCTGCGCATGCCGAACCACGTTCGTAATCGCCTCTTGGGCGATTCGGTACGCCGAGACGTCCGCATAGGCCGGAACGTCGCCCAGGTCCTCGGCGATTTCGAGGGTCACGTGAACACCTGCCTGTTCCACCGCGGCCACGAGGTCGTGCAGCCGCTCCAACCGCCCGGCCGGCGAGAGCGGTGCGTCCTCATCGGCGCTGCGGAGGACTCCAAGCATCGCGCGCAGCTCCTCAAGAGAGTCCTTGCTCGTAACGCGGATAGTGTGAAGGGCTGCAATAGCCGAGTCGGGGTCACGAAGCACGGCCTTCTCGGCAGCTCCCGCCTGCAGGGCAATGATCGAAAGCGAGTGCGCAGTCACGTCGTGAAGCTCGCGCGCGATACGCAGGCGTTCTTCCTCGACCCGGCGGCGTGCCTCGTCCTCGCGCGTGCGCTCGGCGTCGATGGCGCGCTGCTCGATCGCGGCGATGTATGCCCGGCGCGAACGAGTCGCATCTCCGAGTGCTGCCGCGACTCCGAACGACGTCATGATGCTCACGGCGTCTGCGATCCACGCGACCCCGGTGACGGGGCGCAGAACCATGACCAACGTGAAGGTAGTGACAACCGCGTAGGCGGTCCAGACGGTGCGTCGGTCGCGTAGCGTCCCCACCACGTAGAGAGCAAGGAGTGGCGCGAGTTGGGTTGGTGCGGGCGGATTCGGAAGCGCGTTGTACAACGCCGACAGGACCGCGGTCACAGCGAGCACCGTCATCGGATACCGGCGTCGGAGGAGCAACGGGACGAACACACACACGACTTCGAGGTAGGTCAGGGCGGTCGGATAGACGCCGGGCGCACCACCGGTGCCCAGCGGTACCGGAACCCGGCCGGGCCCGGCCACTCTCGGGAACGCCCACAGTAGCAAGACCGCCGGCAAGATGAGCAGCAACGGCAGTCCGTATTCGATGAGGGCATCGTTGTTGCGCGGCGGATGAGTGGTTGTCCCCATAGCGCGATAGTAGCCCTCGCTTTGCGCGGGTGCATGGGCCGACGGGCGTGCAGTCGTAAGCCTGTCGGCGTACGCCGCGAGACGCTGCCTACCGTGCCTTCGTGCTTGGCGCCGGGCCGAGAATCCTCGCCACCACAGCCGCGACGTACCAGATCACCACCGGAATGACGTGGAAGACGACACGGTTCAGACTGTCGCCCACTCCGATGCGGCCCTCGTGCGACAGCCCGTGAACGAGCGCGGCGATGACGAAGAACAGCATCGCCGAGAGGAACGGGGATCGGGTCCACGATGCTGGCCGAAGCGCGTCGCCCGTGAGAACCGAGAGCACGAGGAGCACGGCCACGCCATACCACAGATAGTGGTAGCCGCCGGCCCCTGCGAAGAGGTTCGTGCGTGCGTTGTCGAGAGCCCCGCTGGCCGTGTCCCAGTTGAGCGCGAGGGCAGCCGCGGTGAGCAGGGCGGCGGCGGACACGAGCAGCGCCTCGAAGCGCTCACCCGCCAGCCGCACCGGACTCACGCGATCGAGTGCCTGCACGATCCACGGTCCTGCTGAAGAGAGCGCCAGCACGCTGAGAATCACCAGCGTGGTCACGCCGCCCAGTTTCCCCGACTCCCACAGCCCCAACTCCGCGTACGTTGCCGCGTAGACGCTCAGCTCGATAAAGAGGAGCGGGCCGAAGAACGCGAGCACTGCTCGGCGGTCGACGGTCGAGCGTGTCAGCAGCGAGATCGCGGCCACGACCGGCACGAACTGGTACGCGAGCCCGTCGGGACGGCCCAGAGCGAAGCCAGCGGCGAACGCGCCTGCGAGCACAAGCATCGCCGTGGTCGCTCCGTGCGATTCGCTCGCGCCGTCCTGGCGTCCCGCGAGCCACAAGCACGTGAGCGACATGAAGAGGTACAGGCCGCTCACCATGTGCGAGTGGACGAACAGCGAATTGAAGATGAACGAGGGCTCAATCACGAGCGCAAGTACCGAGGCGCCGGCGATCCACAGAGCGGTCTTGCGGTTCGACGCACTCAAAGGTCCGCTGAACAGGGTGAACGCCAGCCAGACGACCACTGTTGCGCCCAGCATCGGGTAGATGACGTAGGCCCAGTCGCTGCCGAAGACGACGTGGATCGCGTTCATGCTCGGTATGAGAGCGCTGCGCGCTGCGGTAAGCGCTGTCGTGAACTGGCCCGTTCGAGCCAGCTGCACACCGAGAGGCCAGTACGACATCACCGAGTCGTTGTTCGACACGGTGAGCCGGAGGAAGGCCACGATCGCCGCAAAGCCGCCGAGTGCCCCACCGGCGATGGCGAAGCTCTTCCAGCCGACACCGCCCTCGCACGCCCGAGGCCCGCCGGCGAGCCGGTAGACGACCTGCATGCCTGCGACCAGAAGTGCTGCGCCCGCAAGCGCGCTGACGACGTCGAGCGGTCGGTTGGCCAGAGTCGAGAACGTACCTGCCATCGCCGCCGATAAGAGCCCTGTTGGGAGCGCGGCGACGTGGTAGCCCCACGGGCCAAGGCAGCGTCTCGCGGGCCACAGGGCGGCCCATCCAACGGCGATGAAGAAGAAGACGGCTGCCAGCTCGCTCCACGTCGTGCTCAGAGCGCACCACCCGCCGGACTCGATTCGATCGGGACCAGCAAGAACTCGCGCGTCACGCCCTGCCGGGCGAGCAGCACCCACGTTCCCGAGCCGTTCTCGGCGGGTCGTCCCACGAAGAAGTCCTCGGCACGCTTCTTGAGACCGGCGCCAGACGCGAGGGCGGCGGCTTGCTGCGGAGTAAGGAGCGGCCGGTAGTCGACTGTGTCGACAGCGACGTCGGTGAACAGCGCGGCGTAGCGCCGGGGAGGCGCCCAGGTTGAACGAAACGTCGTACCGTCGGTGCGCACCATCGGAGTACCAGGCGGGACTCCGTAGAGCGCTGTCTGGTCCTCGGGCACGAGCACCCGCTGGATGTCGACGCCCTTGGCGCGCTCCTGCTCGACGAGCACGCCGAGTGCGGCTCCCAGCGTGCGCACGGAGGAGTGGCGCGACATCACGCCCAGATAGTCGCCACCCTCGCGGTACGGCACGCGCCGAGCCCACCATCCAGCGGCGGGGCTGTTCCCGAGCAGCTTCACGAAGCCAACGTTGGCTCGGCTTGCGCGCAGGTAGGTCCAGGGCACGACCGCCCCTACTATCGCGAAGCGGACCACTCCGATCAGCAGACAGAGGACGGCGGCGACCAGCATGACGTTGTCGATCGTCGGTCTAGACTGCGAGGACATCACGCGCGACACGGGTCATGCCTCCCCAACGGCCGTCGGCACCGCTGGCAGCGGGCGCCTATCCAGTCTACCAACCTCTTGGCCAGGGAAAGCATAGCCACATGCGGTACAGGACGCGTTCGACAGCGCGCCCCGACCCGCTGTCGAAGCAAGTCCCAGCTAGCTGGAACTGGGCTTGCGCCTACGCATCCACAGTACCGTGCCGATGACGGCGCCCACGACGATGACCGCAACGACAAGGACCGGCAGCGTACTCCCTGAGGCGGTCTCCTCCTGCGAGCTTGCGCCGGACTTGCCGTCCCAGTCGGCCGGTCTGAGCGAGGCGCTCGCGGCGGCCATCTCGGTGGTAGGAAGCTCGACGCCGGCTTTCGTCGCCATCTCCTCTGGTGCGGAGCGATAGTAGAGAGTCGCGGCGACCGTCACCGGCGCCTCTCCCACCGTGATGGTCGTCGTCTGGACTACGCTCTCGAGCGGCGGGATCCTGTCGTCCGAGTAGATGGCAGTGGCCTCCCACAGTTCGACAGGGTGCTTACCCGCCGCGTCTTTCAGAATGGTTCCGAAACGCCGCTCGCCGACGACGTTCTTCTCGCCGTCCGCGCCCTGGGTGGACACCTCAAGCCACATCTCGCGGACCTCGGTCAGACCGGTCGGAAGGTAGTGCCCGGCCCCGACGTTTGCCACCGTGGCAGTCACCACCACGCTCTGACCGCTCTTGGCGCCCTTGGGAACCGACAACGTGACAGCGGCGGCGGCCTTGAGCCGCTCCTCAGCGAGCGCACGGTCACCGAGCCCGACGTTGCCGCCGACGAACGTCATCGAGTGTATGCCGAGCCGCTCAGGTCCCGTGCCGGCCGCCCTTCGGGGCCCTGGAACGGTGGGCCCCGGACCCCGCGTCATGTGACAGTCCTGGCACACGATCCCCTGCTGGGCGTACGGGCTGGCCTTCCACTCCGTGTAGGTTGCCTCCAGAAGCAGCCCGGGGACAGCGGGGTGGATCACGTCGTGGCACGCTCCGCAGAACTCCGCGGTCTTGTGGAACTCGCTGTAGGCAGCCGGGTGTGGCGATTGCGGGTCCTTGATCTGCGCGCGCTTCACCTGATCATTCGCAACCGTCTGCGAGACGTTGGCCACCGGCACGCCCGTGCCGGTGACACGGTGACAGAAGTCGCACGTGACACCCTCGGCTGAAGCCGAGGTCATCTTGGACTGATCTACCCCCGTGAGCTGGCCCGACATGACCGCGATCGGGCCGTGGCAGGAGTTGCAGAACGGGCCGAGCGCCCCGTTGGTGGCCTTGTCCGCCTCAGCGAGCTTGTACCTGTACAGTGGATCGCTCAGCGCCTTGGCGTGCATCGACGGCTGCCAGTCGGCTGCGAGCCCGCTGTGGCATCCGCAGCCGCTTGACGGCTGGAATGACTGGATCGGGATTGACGGTAGGGCGAACGCGACTGAGCGCACCAGCAGAAGCGCAGCCGTGGCGACCAGAAAGCGAGCTGAAAGCGATCTCATCGGACTCCCACCCTCACGCGACACGAATACCCGGCATGGCTATGTCGTTCCCTTGCGGGAAGAGCGGCTAACCCCTCGGGACGCGAACCGTTCGAAGGCGCCGTCGTCGGGAGCCTACCCCCCCCCGCGGTGAGGGAGTAGCGAATCACGTTGGCCGAGCAGTTGTCGGCGCACGATCCGCAAAGCAAGCACTCGGAGGCCTCCATGCAAGCTCGCGTCAACGATCAGGTACGGCGAGAAGCAGGAGCAGCGTCCGCCGCAGCGCCTGACGGCGCGTCAGTGGCACGGACACGGCACTCATTGCGCATATCTCCTGAGGCGGAGCGGCTCGCTGCAGCCGCGCTTGCGTGCCTGCAGCGACCACACGAACCCGCCGACCAGCGGGTACACCCACGAGGGCGAGAGCGGACGCGCGAAGGCTTCGGTCGAAGCGCGAGGGATGGCGGCTCCCGCGGCGAGCGCGTCGGCCGCAGCGTCGAGCGCATCGGTTCGACCTGCAAGTGGCGAGTTCTCGACCGGGCGACCTTCGATCGCGCCCCCCATGCCGAACGCCAGCGCACCTGACCAGCCGAGGCCGCAGCGCAGCGCGAACAGCCGGCAGACATCGACGGCGACGTCGCAGTGCGACGCCTCAGGAAAGCCGCACTGAGCCAGCACTGCGAGCCGCGGACGGCGGAGGCCCGGCACCGGTGCAGATCCGCGTTGGGCCCATGCCTCGAGCAGCGCGAGCACGGGCGCCGGAAGCGAGTCGACGTAGACCGGGAATGCGAGCACCACGAGGTCCGCCTCGCTCGCAGCGGTCAGCAGCCCGGCCATCCGAGCCTCGTCGCGCAGCGCGGGGACGATCCGCTCGGTGCCGCACTCCCATCCGCGCGCCTGCAACCGGGTTCCCAGCGCCTCGGCGAATGAGAGCGAGGCGCTAGTGCGCGGTTTCGGGCTTCCAACCAGCAGGAGCGCTCGGCTCATGCCGTCACCTCCCTTCCTGCCGACACGTTGTCGAGCAGGTGTTGCGTCACGGCGACTGGGTCCGAGTCGCCCGCGACCACCGCGACGGCGTGCTCCGGGTGGTGCAGGTTCACTGAATTGCGCTCGACGAGTCGTGCGAAAAGGGCTTCTTGCTCGGCGTCGGCACTCGGCAACGTGCCCAGCGCGAGGAGCGCCGGATAGCGGCCGTAACGCGGCTTGTGGTGAACCTCGCCGTCGACGGTCGTGAAGTGGGGCAGAACCAGGCAGATCATCCGGTCGAGGACGCCTTTCGCGAGCGACCCGTAGCTGCCGAATGTGATCGGCGAGACGATCGCGAATAGGTCGGATCCGATCGCCTTCTCGGCGATGGAGCGCGCGTCATCGGCAATCACGCACTCGCCCGGCCGAGACACCCAGCAGCCGAAGCAGCCCGTGCACGGCTTCACGCTCAGGTCGCGGACCACGACACGTTCGACGTCGTGCCCGCGACCACGCAGGGCGCCAGCCACGGCGTCGGCGGCGAGCATCGTGCGGGCATCCCCGGCGGGGGCAGCATCGAGCAGCAGCGTCTTCATGACGGCCCCCCCTCTTCACACGGCTGCCAGCCGGTGCCGGCTGAGTCGTCCACGGTGCCCAGCGCCGCGAGAAGAACCTGGCGCGCCATGGGCTCCAACCCACCGGCGGCCTGCGGCATCAGCGAGAGAGGCCCGCCGCGCCACAGTTCAGCCAATCCGTGCACGAGCGACCACAGGAACACGGCGAGCACGACCGGATCGCCCTGAGGCAGCTCACCCGAGTCCTGGCACCGCAGAACAGCGCTCACCAGCCGCTCCCAGGTGTTGCCCCGTTCTTCCTCGGGCTGCAGGTCAGGGCGCTGCGCCGATGGACTGTTGATCTCGGGGGCATTGAACGCCGCGTAGTAGTCCGGGTGCTCCACGGCGAACGTGACGTACGCCATGCCGATGCCGAGCAGCTGCGCCTTGGGGTCCTCGCCCGCCGCCTCCTCGGCAGCAGCCATCGCGTCGTCCATGAGTGACATGCCTTCGTGGGCAAGCGCGTGGATCAGCGCCGTCTTGTCCGCGAAGTGGTGGTAGGGCGCCGCATGGCTCACCCCTACGCGGGTAGCGACATCGCGCAACGACAGCCCCTCGACGCCCTTCTCGGCGATGACAGCGAGGGCCTCGTCGAGCAGCGCCCGGCGCAGGTTGCCGTGGTGGTACGCGTCTTTGGCGCTCACTTCGCGCCCCCTTGCCCCGCGGCTCGATACCACGCGACGGTCCTCGCCAAGCCGTCGTCGAGCGGAGTCGGGGTCAGCCCGAACTCCGATTCGGTCGCCGAGGAGTCCACGACGAACGGGTCGGTGAACTCGTACATCATCTCGACCATCTCGCGCGCGCCCGGGATGAAGAGCCCCGCCAGGCGCATCTTGAACGGCGTGACCGTGGTGAACTTGGGCGCGCGACCCGCCAGATCGAAGACCCGTTCGAGCACCTGCCGCTGCGTGGGCGCAGGCGCGTGCGGCGCGATCAATACCCGCCCGAGCGCCTCTTCCCGCGTGCCGAGCGCTACGGCCGCGCGTGCAACGTCCTCGATGTAGGCATAGGAGTGCGGGATGTCGAGCCCGCCGAGCACCTCGCCGGCCTTGCCCGCCAGTATCGGCGGGAACACCCGGTCGCCGAGAGCTGAGCCGGTGACACCTGGACCGTAGTAGTCGCTGGAACGCAGGATGGCTGCGCGGACGTCGCCACGCTCGTGAGCCGCCAGCACCTCCTCGGCCATACCGGCGCGCAGCTCGCCCTTCTTCGATGCCGGCGCGATGCGCGTCTGCTCGGTGATCGGCGTGGCCGAGGAGTCGTACATGTAGAGGTTGTCGATCGAGACGTAGCGAGCTCCCGTCGCCTTCGCCGCTGCCAGCGCCGAGCGCTGCAGTCCCGGGAACAGCTCGTGCCACTTGTCGTAGGGCGGATTGAGCGCCTGATAGAGCACCGCAGCGCCGGATGCGGCCTCGATGGCCTGCCGTGCTTCACTCAGGTCCGCCGAGACGACCTCGACCCCTGCCGGCATGAACTCGGTACGCTTCCCCGAGCGATTGACGGCGCGAACGGCATACCCGCGATCGGCAAGCGTCCGCGCAATCCAACTTCCCACTGGCCCGGTTCCCAACACAACGTGCAGATCGCTTCCCATGACACACGTCCTTCGATCGCCAACCTGTTCTCGCATCTTTACACTGTCAACTTAGCACTGTCAAGATGTATCCCGCGGTCGTCTTTCGCACCCGACCCCCCTACCACGCAGGGAATCCGCCGCGTGCGCCGAACGCCATTAGTGGGGGAGGTGTCGCGTTCTTGCGCGCCTCGGTACGTCGTTGGTGCTCGAGGAGGGATTCCGCGTGCGCATCGTCAGCTGGAACGTCCGATACCTGGGTCTCGAAACCCGCCTCGCCGAGGTGGTCGATCGGCTCGTCGAATCAGGTGCCGACATCGTGGCCCTGCAGGAGGTCACCCTCGGCCTGTTGGATTCGGCGGCCGGGCTGCTCGAGAACTACGGCTTCGGGTCGCACGTCGATAGCCTCGCCCGCGCACCCCAGGGCCCGTACGGGCGCAAGCCGTTCGGCTGCCTCGTCGCGAGCAAGTGGCCCACCGCACCGGGACCCAACGACTGGCGCCTCGAAGCGCCATTCCCCGAGTCGTTCGCTCGCGCCGTCGTATCGGCGCCGAGCGGCCCAATCGATGTGACCTCGGTTCACGCGCCAAACGGCTCCGGCAACGGGTGGAAGAAGGTAGCGACGTTCCGCGTGCTCGCCAAGGCGCTCGCCGAGCCGGCCGGCATGCGTCAGATCGTTGCCGGGGACTTCAACGAACCCAAGGAGCTCAGGGCCGACGGCTCGATCGTGACCTTCTCGGAGGTGGACTTCGAGCACAGGTCGGCCGGGACATCGCCTGTGGACCGACCGCGACGGCCAGACCGGCGACCTGCGGGAGTGGGAAGAGGCCGTGCAGGCCGTCCTGGGAGCGAGACCGGTTCATGAGCTCCGAGACACGCACCTCGTCGTGAACGGGGGCGTCTTCGAGCCCAAGACGCACTTCGCCGGCGGGCACGTCGGCCGCTGGTTCGACCACGTCCTTGTCTCGTCCGGAGTTCGCGAGTCGACAAGTGCGGCATCTACTCGGAGTGGCTCGACTCGGGCACGTCCGATCACGCCGGCGTGTGGGCGGACCTGACGTAGCCGCGAGCGCTCGAGCGCGACGGCTCTGGCGAGCAGCTCTCCTACCGCCCGCAACACGCCTTGAACTTGCGCCCGCTGCCACACGGGCACGGCTCGTTGCGTCCCGTGTGAGCGGACTCCTCGGCAAGTAGCGCCATGATGTCGCCGGCGTCGCGCCCCTCCTGGAGCAACGCCGCAAGCATCCTCATGCGCCGATCGGTATGGGCGAAGAAGTGCTTGAGCCCCTCGCACAGGTAGTTGAGCCCCGGCTCGCCGTCGGGGGTGAGCAGGAGGCGGTTCTTGGGGCACTCGCCGTTGCACGCGAAGAGGAACTCGCACTCGCGGCAGTAGCGCGGCAGCGTGTCGCGCTTCGCCTCGCCGAACGCCCGCTGCTGCTCGCCGCGAACGAGCTCGCCGATCGGCGTCTCCATGATGTTACCGAGCAGGTACGGCGTGTCCACGAAGTGGTCGCACGAGTAGACGTCGCCGTTGTGCTCGAGCGCCACGCCCTCGCCGCATGTGGGGCGCAGGACGCACAGACTCGAGTAGCCGCGCACGTAGGCGGCGAGCACGCCGTCGAAGAACTGCACGAACATCTCGCCAACGTCGTTTCGCACCCACTCGTCGAAGATCGCCGAGAGGAACTCGCCGTACGCGAGCGGCGGTACGCTGCGGTCCGTGACCGTGCCGGGGCGGCCCTCGACTGGCGGGGTCTCTACCTCGACGATCGGTATGAACTGGATGAAGCGCGCTCCGAGCTCGTCTCGGAAGTAGCGGTAGACCTCGAGCGGGTGGCCGGCGTTTGCGGCGTTGACGGTGCACAGGACGTTGAACTCGGCGCCGTGCTTCTGGAGAAGGCGCGCCGCGGCCTCGACCTGGTCGAAGACCGGACGACCGGCACCGTCGTGGCGGTAGGCGTTGTGCAAGCTCGCGCGGGCCATCGATGCTCAGGCCCACAAGGATGTCGTTATCGGCGAGGAAGGCGGCCCACTCGTCGTCGAGCAGCGTGCCGTTGGTCTGGATGGTGCGCTCGACCTGCCAGCCCTCGGGCAGTGCCTCGCGCTCGACCTCGAGTGCGCGCCGGAAGAAGTCGAGGCCCATCAACGTGGGCTCGCCGCCCTGCCAGGCCAGCGTCACGAACGGCACCTGCTGCGCCTCGATCGTCTGGCGGACGAACGCCTCGGCGACCTCGTCGGTCATGCGCTCGTCACTGCCGGGGTAGAGCGCCGACTTCTCGAGGAAGAAGCAGTAGTCGCAGCGCAGGTTGCAGCGCGCCCCGGTGGGCTTGGCCATGACGTGGAACGCGGGGGTGACGGAATCGCTCATGGAATCATGGTACGCGAGCGGCTACCGGCGCGGTGAACAAGTATCATGGCCCTCGGGACTTCGAAGGTACCAGGGGGGTCACGTGGACGAGCAGCACACTGACGGCGCCGCCGCCGAGAAGCACATCGACTCTCGCGAGCTTGCGCGCAGCGGAACGCGCCTGCTATTGCTCGCGCTTGTCGTCGGCATCATCACGGGGGCGGCAACCTGGCTGTTCCTGACCGTGGATCACCTCGGGGTCAACTTCCTGTGGGAGACGCTTCCCGAGCAGTTCCCGAGCGTGCCCCAGTGGATCGTGCCGGTGGCAGTCGTCATCACGATGACGGCTATCGCCTCACTGATCGCCGTCCTCTCGAAGGGGCGCCCCTTCGACACAGGAGCCGCCGAGCACGAGTACGACCAGGAAGGGCGGATGGAGTATCGCAAGCTCCTTCCCGGCGCCGCCTTCTCGCTCGCCTCACTGTTCTCCGGCGCAGCGATCGGCCCCGAGGCGCCGCTCGTGGACATCAACGGAGGGCTCGGCACGTTGCTTGCCGACCGCATGGGGCTCAAGCCGGAGCAAGTGAAGATGATGTGCTACGCAGGTGTTGCCGGTGCGCTTTCGGCATTCCTGGGCGGTGCGCCGGTGGGGGCGCTTCTTGCGATGGAGTTCATCAGCCCCAAGGCGATCAACATGAGCCGCATCAACATCGTCGCCGGCCTGGCCTCAGGTGCAACGGCGTGGGTGACCTACATAGTCCTCGGTGGTCACAGCATCACAGCGCTCTTCCCCTTCCCCAACTACACAACCGTGTCACTCGTCGATCTCGCTCTCGCCCTGGCCCTCGGCGTCACCGGCGGCGCAGTGGGCCTCGTGTACGGCGGCGTGTTCGTGAAGGCGCGTGTGAAACTGCAGGGGCTACGAACGAAGCCGATGCTGGCCGGCGTCGCCGGCGGGTCGGTGATGGCGATTGCCGCTATCGCTAGCCCGTACCTGCTGTTCTCGGGTCAGGAACAGGTGCCTGACGTGATAGAGAAGGCAGCGGCGCTGGGGCTTGTCACCTTGCTGCTCTTGGGGGTCGGCAAGGTGGCCCTGAGCATCTGGAGTCTGTCGACCGCGTACTTCGGCGGGCCGCTGTTCCCCCTGATGTTCACCGGGTTGTGCTTCGGTTTGGCGCTGAACCTCGCGGTACCCGGCATCCCGCAGGGTGTCGCGGTCATGGCGCTGATAGCGGGAATGCTGGTCGCCGCGACCGCGTCTCCGCTGAGCATGACGGTATTCCTGATACTCATATCGAACCCGCTGCTTGCCTCGGTCATAGCGATCGGCGCCGTCTCCGCCTACATCGTGCGACAGGCCGTCGCTCCCACCCTCCCGGGCGTGTACCGGCAGACCGCAGCTGCCGAGAAGCCCGCCTCAAGCTAGCGCGAGAGGGGGCCGCCGGATGGCAGCCCCCTCTACGAATCACACGTTCGAGCCGACGCGAGCGCTCGGCCCGCCTCCGCCCGGCCTCGCGCTACTTGACGGCCTCGTCGATCGCCTTCTTCAGTTCCTTGGCGTCAGCGTCGACCTGCTTCTTGGCGACCTTCGCCGCGCGCTTCATATACAGGTCGGCACCCATCTCGGGGGTAGCGACGCCGATCATCACGATGCCGGCCGTCCCCTCGTCGAGCATGTCACCGATCTCGGCGATGTCCTTGCGCTTGAAGCCGCCGAACAGGTGACCCAGCGCGGCACTCGCGGTACCGATGACAGCGGCGCTGCCGAGGATCGACGGCGGGAAGATCAGACCGATGAAGGCACCCGTCAGAGCGCCGACTACCGCAGCGCCGCCGGTCACGGCCGAATCGCGGTCGAGGATCTTGACCTTGCCGCCAACCTCCTTGGTGAACAGCGCGCCATCGTACGGGCCGATCCACATGTTGGCGTGCAGCGCCTTGATGGCGTCGAAATCCGCCTTCGCGTCGTCTACGTTGCCATACGCGCCGATGTAGGCCACGTACGGAAGGTCGTCGTACTTCTCGTCGGCCATGTTCTTCTCCTCTATCGGTCTTCGGTCATTTCACTTGCCTAGGGCATACTACCCAAGGTCGCCCTGCCCTTCTCAGGCAAGCCCCAGGACCACGTGCCGAGTGTCTGCCTCGTCGCCGCGCCTGCGCTTCCGCGCGGCCCGCCGTACTGGTGGTGCTTCGCTGCCTTGTGGACGGCCTTCGCGAAGTCGTTCGCTCTCACTTCTGGTCACGCGCGATATCCATCGAGTACGCCAGGTCGTTCGTCTCGAAGACAATCTTGACCGAACTGGTGTGGTAGCTCGGCGTCCCAGGCACGTCTTCTTTAACCGTCGAGCCGAGGAGCCCGCCGACAACGGCACCGGCGGCGCCGAACACGGCTCCACCGACCACGGCGCCCCCGGCTACCGCCGGGACGGAGGTCTCTTGGTGGCTCGTGCCCGGCCCGTCCTTCACGAGCTCGCGCACGAACTCGGCGCGGGTGATCTCGGCAAGCGGCATGACGCCCACCGGAGTGGACAGGGCGTCCTCGCCCAACTCCAGATCCGCGAAACGCTCAGTATGCGCCAACGTAGGCTCCCCTCGGTTGATGTACGGCTCCCGCTACATCAGGTTCGACATCAGCCTCGAGACCGAGTTGCGCAGCTTGAACGCTGCCGGCCAGTTCGCGACCGTCTCGAGCGTGACCTGCGAGCACATCTTCATGTCGTCCTCGAAGATCGCATCGTGCTTCGGCAGCGATGTCCTTGTTGAAGTACCAGGTCATGACTTCCTTGTGCAGCGCGAGGCTGCGGATGTCCATGTTCATGGTGCCGATGACGCAGATCTCGCCGTCGATAGTGAGCGTCTTGCCGTGCATGAAGCCCGCCTCGTACATGTAGATCTTGCCGCCTGCGAGCAGGAACTTGTGGAAGAACGAGTGCGCGGCACGCCAAGGCAGGTTCTTGTCGGGAACGCCCGTGATCATCAGCCGCACGTCTTTGCCCGCGAGTGCCTGGTTGATCATGATCTCGTAGATGTCGGGCGTGGGGATGAAGTAGGGCGACTGGATCCAGATGCGCTCTCGCGCCGAGGCCATCGCGGCCTCGTGGACGCGACGTGCCGGGTCCCACTGCAGCTCGACGCCCTGGGCGACGGTGATCGCGGGAGACATGACCCCGTCTTGCGGGTACTCGAGCGGGAAGAACCGCTCGGTGAACAGGCTCTCGCCCGAGTTCTCGTGCCAGCGTGCCGCGAACAGCTTCTGGAGGTCTGCGGCTGCCGGCCCGTGGAACTTGCTGTGCGTGTCGCGCCACGACTTGTAGTGCGGCTGGCCGTCGATGTACTCCTGGCCGACGTTGAGCCCACCCACGTACCCTATGACCCCGTCGATGACGATGATCTTGCGGTGGTCCATGTAGTTGATCTTGCGCCAGTCCGGCAGGTCGGAATGGAACTTCACGCCCGCCGCCTGCATCTGCTTGATCTCGTCCTTCTTGAACGCCATGCAGCCCACGTAGTCGGTGAGCAGCCGGACTTCGACACCGGCGCTCACGCGCTCGATCAGGATCGCCGTGAGTTCGGCGGTGAGCTTGTCACGCTCCCAGATGAAGACCTGGAAGTTGATCGTGTCTTTCGCGTTGCGCAGGTCTTCCTTGAGCGTGTCGTACAGTACGTCGCCGTTCCGGAGGATCGTCACGTCGTAGGCGGGCAGCACGTGGGTGGTGTCTGCCGAGAGCGCCGTCTTGATGATGGGCGCGTAGCCTCTCGGCTCTGCCCACGCGAGGAGATCACTTCTCGACGCTGCTGTACTTCCCCCAGACGCGATTCATCGTGGGAAGCGCGAGAGTGAAGATCTCCTTGGCCCAGGCACTGCGCGCAGCGATCTTCTTCCAGTTGCGTCCGAACAGGAAGTAGAACAGCAGCCCGAGGCCCGGAAACGCGAACAGGATGAGCAGCCATGCGAGCGTCTCGGTGGGCTCTCGCTCGTCGGTGATCACGATGACCGCCATTGCGAGCCAGTACACGACAAGCGCGGCGATGGTGATCGACGGCCACGACTGAATCAGTTGCCAAACCACGGAGTCCCCCTCTTTTTGTGCGACCGCGGCCGCATGGCGTTGGGCATGACCACAAGTTAGTGCCCCGCTGTGCATGATATCCCACGGTTAACCAGCGGGTAAGCGTAGTATCCTGCGTGAAGTCCCCCACATCGACAGCGACAGGAGCGAGCGTGGAGACGAGCCCCCGCACAACAAGGAGTGGTGAAGGGACGACCGCCGACCTCAGCGCACTGCGGCTGCACGCCCACTTCGACGAGGGCTCGGGTCCTGCGATCGTGATGCTGCACGGCATCAACTCGGACGGCGGCGACTGGCGCGCCGTCATCGACACCATCGGGCCCGGCTACCGGTTCGTCGCGTTCGACCTGCTCGGCTTCGGGGCAAGCCCCAAGCCGCTCGACATCGACTACTCGGCAGACGAGCATGCGCTGGTCATCGAGAACACGCTGATCGACCTCGGCGTCGATGACCCTTTCCTGCTCGCCGGCTACTCGCTGGGCGGCGACATCGCGCTGCGCTACGCGTCGACCTATCCCTCACCGGCTCCGCAGGCTCTTCCTGCTCGATGCCCCGTTCTACCTGCCGGCCGAGCTGGTGGAGCGGCAGGGCTACAGCCTCAAGATGCTCTACGAGTCAGTGTCGAAATGGCTCTGGGAGCGGCTCGCGAGCTCGAAGCAGAAGGAGCAGTGCTGTACAAGGTCGCCACCGGTGTGGGCGAAGCCGCGCTCAAGGACGCGTTTCACGCCGAGGACATCCCCACGCACTGGGAGATCATGAGCAAGAACCTCACGAACACCATCAACGCGGCCACGTGGGTCGACGACCTCCCCAAACTCACCATGCCAGTCGTCCATGCGATCGGTGTGCGAGACGCCATCGTGAAGATCGGACAGGCGCCCGCGCTCAAGCGCCTCAAGCCCGACATGGAGATCCGCCCTATCTACGGGCTGGCCGCCGACCACATGACGCTGTGGAACATGCCCGAGAAGATCGCCGAGGAGATCATGCGCGACGAGGTGCGCGAGCTCAACGTCGCGTGGCGCGGCGGGAGCGGCGACCCGCTCGTGCTGCTGCACGGGATCGAGGACTCCTCCGAGCGCTGGATTCCCGCAGCTGAGGCGCTCGCCCGCACAAACGACGTCGCCGTCATCGACCTGCTCGGCTTCGGGGACTCACCGGCGCCTCAGAGCCTGCTGTACACGCTGGCCGGCCACGTGGCCGCCGTGCTCGGCACCGTCAACGGCCTCTGGGGCTTCGAGCGGCCAGTGCGATTCGCCGGCGATGGCTTCGGCGCCACCGTCGCGCTGGGCTGCGCGGCAACCATGCCCGAGCGCAGCGCAGGGGTGATTGCGTTCTCGCCCGCGCTGCTAGAACCTGGAGCTACGCTCGAAGGGCTCGCCAAAGACGAGACGGCCGCGCGAGCGATCGCGCTTCGAGAGGTGGCGCTCAAACTCGCGAAGGACGAGCGCAAGAAGACCGCCGCCGCCGAGAAGGCGGAGGCGCGCCTGATACCCATCGTGCGCACGGTCGAGAACGGCGTGCTTGCGATCGACCCGATCGCGCTTCTGGCGCAGGTTCCCCCGCCGGTCCGCTTCGTTGTGCCCGAGGAGGACACGCTGACGCCTGCAACCTTCCTCTCGGGCATATGCGCCGAGCGCGACGGCTTCGAGATCGCCCGAGTGCCGGGAGACCGCGGTCTCCCCTACAGCGCTCCCGCCGAGGCGGTTCGAGCGATCAGTCCCAACGATGTGGACGGGATCATCCTTGCCGAGCGCACCAACCCTGTTCCGCGGCAGTCTGCCGACAGCCCGGTATACCGCGCGACCGCAGGCCTCAGAGACGCCCTGCTCCGAGCGGGCCTGCTCAACCTCATCGCGGCCGCCGTCATCCTGCTCCTCAATCCCGTTCCGGAGCAGCTGCTGACCTTCGGGTTCGCGGCGTGGGTCGCGATCGCTTCGCTCAGCGCGGTCTTCGGAGCGGTCACGATGAAACGCAAGACCGCGGGGACGCGCTTCACCTTCACAACCACGGCCTTGCCGCGCTCTTCGACGAGGGCTCGGGCCCCGCGATCGTGATGCTGCACGGCATCAACTCGGACGGCGGCGACTGGCGCACCGTCATCGACACCATCGGGCCCGGCTACCGGTTCGTCGCGTTCGACCTGCTCGGCTTCGGGGCGAGCCCCAAGCCGCTCGACATCGACTACTCGGCGGACGAGCACGCGCTCGTCATCGAGAACACGCTGCGTCGACCTCGGCGTCGACGACCCGTTCCTGCTCGCGGGCTACTCGCTCGGCGGCGACATCGCGCTGCGCTACGCGTCGACCTATCCCCACCGGCTTCGCAGGCTCTTCCTGCTCGACGCCCCGTTCTACCTGCCGCCCGAGCTGGTGGAGAGGCAGGGCTACAGCCTCAAGATGCTCTACGAGTCCGTCTCGAAGTGGCTGTGGGAGCGGCTCGCGAGTTCGAAGCAGAAGGACAGGGTGCTCTACAAGGTCGCGACCGGTGTGGGCGAAGCGGCGCTCAAGGACGCGTTTCACGCCGAGGACATCCCCACGCACTGGGAGATCATGAGCAAGAACCTCACGAACACCGTCAACGCGGCCACGTGGGTCGACGACCTCCCCAAGCTCACGATGCCGGTCGTCCACGCGATCGGCGTGCGCGACGCGATCGTCAAGATCGGCCAAGCGCCCGCGCTCAAGCGGCTCAAGCCCGACATGGAGATCCGCCCCATCTACGGCCTGGCCGCCGACCACATGACGCTGTGGAACATGCCCGAGAAGATCGCCGAGGAGATCATGCGCGACGAGGTCCGCGAGCTCAACGTCGCGTGGCGCGGCGGGAGCGGCGAGCCGCTCGTGCTGCTCCACGGGCTCGAGGACTCCTCCGAGCGCTGGATTCCCGCAGCTGAAGCGCTCGCCCGCACCCACGACGTCGCCGTCATCGACCTGCTCGGCTTCGGGGACTCCCCGGCGCCGCAGAGCCTGCTGTACACGCTGGCCGGCCACGTGGCGGCCGTGCTCGGCACCGTCAACGGCCTGTGGGGCTTCGAGCGCCCCGTGCGCTTCGCCGGCGACGGCTTCGGCGCCACCGTCGCGCTGGGGTGTGCAGCGACGGTGCCCGAGCGCAGCGCAGGGGTGATCGCGTTCTCGCCCGCGCTGCTCGAGCCGGGAGCCACGCTCGAGGGGCTCGCCAAGGACGAGACGGCCGCGCGAGCGATCGCGCTTCGGGAGGTGGCGCTCAAACTCGCGAAGGACGAGCGCAAGAAGACCTCCGCCGCCGAGAAGGCCGAGGCGCGCCTGATACCCATCGTGCGCACGATCGAGAATGGCGTGCTCGCGATCGACCCGGTCGCGCTGCTGGCGCAGGTGCCCGCGCCGGTCCAGCTTCGTCGTCCCGACCGAGGACACGCTGACGCCCGCCGCCTTCCTCTCGGGCGTGTGCGCCGAGCGCGAAGGCTTCGAGATCGCCCGTGTACCCGGGGGCCGCGGACTCCCCTACTCCGCCCCCGCCGAGGCGGTCCGCGCCATCAGTCCCAACGATGTGGACGGGATCACCCTTGCCGAGCGCGCCAGACCCGTTCCGCGGCGCTCTGCCGACAGCCCCGTATACCGCGCGACCTCGGGCCTCCGAGACGCCCTGCTGCGAGCGGGCCTGCTCAACCTCATCGCGGCCGCGATCATCGTGGTCCTGAATCCCGTTCCGGAGCAGCTGCTGACGTTCGGGTTCGCGGCGTGGGTCGCGATCGCTTCGCTCAGCGCGGTCTTCGGAGCGGTCACCATGAAGCACAGGACGGCGGGGACGCGCTTCACCTTCACGACCACGGCGTTGCCCACGCTGCTCGCCGGCCTCGCCGGCCTGGCCGTCGCCTCGTTCCTGTTCGCGGACCCGGAGGCGGGCAGGCGGTTCTTCGGCGTGGTCGTCGCGGTCTATGCGATGGCGCGTGGGGCGGCCGACCTGTGGGTCGCCAGGCGGGTGGACAGCCAGACCGCGAAGCCGCGGTGGCTGCTCTACGCAGGCGGCGTGCTCGGCATCGTCACCGCACTCGCCATCTTCTTCGGCCCGAACCACGGGCGCGGCGTCGTCCGGCTGTCGCTCGCCCTCTACCTCGGGCTGACCGGCGTGTCACTGGTCGGCTACGTGGTCTCGACCAGGCGCGCGGCCAAGCGGCGGATGCGCGAGCTGGTTCGGGGACTAGGGGTAGAATCCCTCGTGGCTTGACCCGCTGGTAACACCGTTCTTGCCAGACTGACGACGAGGAGCCCACGATGACCGACCAAGTCCCGACCACGCCCGCCCCCGCCGAAGCGGCCACGCAGCAGCCCGCAGCGACCGGCGCATGGGAGCCCCCCATCGATTCCGGCTCTCAGGTGGTGGTCGTGGTGTCGCAGGGCGTCTCGCCGACGCCGCCAGGCGCGCAAGTGATCGTGCCGAGCATTCTCGGCATGCCGCAGGGTGATGCGTTGGCCGCGCTGCAGTCGGTCGGGCTCTCCGCGCAGACCTTCCACGACTACAGCTCGACCGTGGCCAAGGGCAAGGTGATCGGCCAGCTTCCTGACGCCGGCATGGGCTCCCCCGCCGAAGCGAAGAGCCGTCATGATGGTGTCGGACGGCGCCGCGGCCACTCCGCCGGCGAAGGTCTCGCTGCCCGACGTCGTCGGCCTGCCGGAGAGCCGACGCGCTCTCGAAGCTGCAGGCAGCCGGGCTCAGCTCCACGGGTCGTTCGCGAGTACAGCCCCACGGTGCCCGAGGGCGTCGTCGCGGCTCAGCTCCCCAGCGCCCGATCGCTGGCTGCCGTCCCCCCGAAGCGCTCCCTCACATGGCTGTGGGTGCTGCTTGGCGTGCTTCTGCTCCTGCTCCTGCTCGGTGGCGTGTGGGCCAGCAACCAGCAGGAATCGCCCCTGGTCCTGCTCGGCATTGTGGCGACCGAGACGGTCGAGGCTACTCAGACGCCCACCGAATCGACCGTGGCTGCAGTGCCCAACGTCGTCGGGATGTCGCAAGCCGACGCCGAGGCCGCACTGGAGGACGCGGGCTTCGCACCGATCGCGACCAAAGTGACCACGAACGACGCACCCGCTGGCGACGTCGTCGCCCAGGTTCCCGCCGCGAACACCGAGCTCACGAAGGGCTCTCAAGTCGCCCTCCAGGTCGCGCAGGCATCCGAGCCCGAGCAGCCGACCTCGGTCAAGGTTCCCAACGTCGTGGGCATGACGCAAGCGAACGCCCAAAGCGCACTGGTGAACGCCGGCCTCGCGCCGTCATTCGTGAACCAGGCGAACTCCGCTCCCAAGGGCCAGGCGTTCGAGCAGCAGCCCGCTGCCGGCGGTTCTGTCGCGCCCGAGACGGTCGTCATCGTCGCGATCTCCACCGGTCCCGCGCCTGAGCCCGAGCCCTCTACGGTTTCCGTTCCAGCCGTCATCGGCAAGACACAGGCGGACGCCGAGAAGGCCCTCGCGGACGCGAAGCTCACCTCGCAGGTCGTGCAGTCCTACAGCACGACCGTCCCAAAGGGGACCGTGGGCCAGCAGTGGCCACCGGCCGGCAACAAGGTCGCGCCCGGCACGCCCGTGGCGCTGGTCGTATCGCTGGGCCAGAAGCCAACCGACGGGCAGAACGTCACCGTGCCGAACGTGAAGGGCATGACCGCCGCTGCGGCAACGCAGGCGCTCGCTGACGTCGGTCTCGTCGCCCAATCCGTCACGATCGCCGACCCCGACGCCACGGAGGGTGAGGTCGTCGGGCAACTGCCGGCGGCCAACTCGACCGTCCCGCCGGGATCGACCGTTCTGATCGGCGTAGCAGGGCCTGGGGCGACTCAGCTGCCGTCAACGCCGTAGCGAGGACCGCCGAGCGAATCACCCGGGGAGGGCGACTCGTTCGCCCTCCCCGTTGCCTGCGTGGACCGAGGCGAGCAGCGTCCTCGGCGGTCGGCCGATGCGCCTGCCTAGGCCCCCAGTATCTCGTTGAGGCCGTCGATCACTTTCGTCACTTCTTCAGGCGTGACGGCTCCGAGCTTCCTCCCGATTCGCTCCACCGAGAGTGTCCGAATCTGGCTGATCTTGACCCACGATGGCTTTGGAAGTTGAGTGGCAGCCAGCTCCAACGTCAGAGGGAATCCAGCTCGCTGGGGCTGGCTCGTCAATGCGACAGCGATGACCGTTCCCGAGCGCTCGTTGAAGACGTCCGCACTAAGGATGAGAACGGGGCGTTGCCCCGACTGTTCGTGTCCGCGAGTTGGATCCAGATCCGCCCAGCGAACGTCGCCCCTCAGTATTCGGGCCACTCGGCCAACTCCGCACCCATGCCCTCTTCCGCCAGGGCCTTCTCGAACACAGGATCGAGTTTGGCGCACTCCCGCGCAAGACGACTGTGGGACAGGCGCGCCAGCTTCTCATCCACGGCTTCCTGGATCGCCTGGCTGCGGTTCGGAAACCGCCGCTCGACCACAAGCTGGTCAAGCGCCCCGAGCGTGTCCTCATCGAGTGTGATGGCTATCTTCGATCTACCCATGGCTCGCCTCCGAGTATGATGTTACGTCATACCCCTATGGTTGTCGACTGCTGCCAGTAGTCCGCGCAGGCTCGCTCGTGGTGCATTGCCCTAGGACCGCTCCTCTTCCGCGCTTCGGGGTCTCACGACCCCGAATCAGCTCGATCCCGGTATCAGTCTCACTCGGGCGATGCTTCCCGTGCGCCCGAGCGTCCGCCGAGTACAGCGGCGCGTCCAGCAGGTCTGCAAGCCCTGCCGAGAAGGCGTCGTACAGCGAGCACCCGTGCGCAGCGCGGAAGCTCACCGCGGCCTGAAGCAACTCGTCGCCGAGAGGTACGGTCACGAGCTCGAGCCGCTTGAGATCGCTCCATACGCGCAGCGCGTCCTCGGGTACATGCCCTCGCGACGCGACGCTCAGGACCTCGTAGAAGAACAGCGAGTCGACCGCGATCACCGCACGCCCGGCGATGTGGTCGGCAAGCAACTTGCCGGGCCTCGGGCGAGCCGGGTTCGTTGCGGAACCACTTGACGCCGACCGATGCGTCGAGCACGCGCACTGGGGACGCTCACGCGTCCAGCCCGCGCCCGCTCGCCCGGAGCGCTCGGAGCTTCTCGAGGCTCGAGGGCTCAAGCGCTGCGACCGCGTCCTGCTCGCACTCCGCTGGCGAAGCGCGCCATGTCCTCCAGCGCGAGCGCATGCGCCCGAGCGAAACGCTCGCTCGTCTGCGTGCGACCGACGGCGTGACGACGTAGTCTGCAACGGCCTCTTCGACCATCGCGCTCCGGCTGATGCTCGCATCGCTCGCGGCCGAGTCCAGCTCGTCGAGCAGCCAGTCCGAGATGGCGACGGCGACCTTCTTCTTGGGCACAACGGGCTCCTCCGTGAGGATTATTCATACCGTTTGTTCATACCACTCGAGGAACCAAGACGCGTCAATCCGCACTGGCATCGATACGTCGCGTCGCCAGCCGACACAGAGGAGCCGCCCCGGATGGGACGGCTCCTCGGCAGATCCTATGCTCGACTCGCGATACTCAAGGCGATCGGCACTCTCGCGCGCAAGACTACGCGAGCGCCTTGGCCTTGATGGCGTCGAACTCGGCCTGGGTGATCGCGCCCTGGTCGAGAAGCGCCTTGGCCTTGGCGATGTCGTCGGCAGCCGAACCGCCCTGCAGGCGCGCCTGCGTGGCCTGGGCCTCGGCCATCATGCGCTGGTCCTGCTCGGTGTTCTTCGGGCGCAGCGATCATGTAGATCAGGATGCCGAGGAACGGGAAGACGAAGATCAGGAAGATCCAGCCCGCCTTGCCCCAGCCGGACAGGTTCTCGCGACGGAAGATGTCCGCGAACACCTGGATGAACATCCATGATGACCATGAAGAACAGGTAGAACACGAGCATGTACCAGAAGAACTCCAGCATGCGGATTGCTGCTGAACACTGAATACATTCCGAACATGTGTTTCCCTCTCTCGTTGGAACACAGATCAACTACTGACCGCGCCGCATCTCATCGAGCGCCACGGCCACTGCGAGCACAAGCCCGACGTCTTGGCCGGGAGTGACCTCGATGCCGTAGGTGTCGCGAACGCGGAACCACTTCATCGAGACCTCGGCGACCTTATCACGACCACTGGTGATCTCATACTCGTGGTTCACGATGTTGCCCTGGACGTCCCAGTCGGCACCACCCTCGATGTTGACTTCGAACCGGTCGCGCACCGGTGATATGAGCGCCTTCTTGACCGTGGCGATCTTGCGACCACCGCGCTCGATCTCCATCGTGTCTTTGATGTGCAGCATCTTCTCCTGGATGGAAGCGACCTCGTTGCCGTTCGCATCCTCGAGCACGAACGTGCTGCGCATCCTGAGCGCCTTGCCATCGGCCTTGAACGCCCGGTTGCCGTTGGAGTCCTCGATCCAGGCATCGTCGCCGATGGCGAACATCTTCTCACGCATCTGGTAGCGGATCGGGCCGCCCGCGCCGCCGCCCCTCAGGCCGCCACCTCCGCCGATGCCTCCACCGCCTCGGTCTCTCAGTCCCATGATGGCCCTCCCCCTTCTCGGTAGTGTACGCTGGTGCTATCTTACCCGCAGGTTAGAAGCGCGCCAACGAACTTGGACGCTGCGAGTAGCCCGCCCAAGTCGATGTACCCATTCTGGGGGCCTTCCGCAGGTCTCGCCCATCGGCGTGACTCGTTACCGGCGGGTGAGCCTGGGGCATCATCGGTTTCATGCGGCGGAAGCATGGCGGGCTCTGAAAGACCCGCCATGGGCTCTGCCAGAGATCGAGCATGGCGAATCGGAGGGGGACCCAATGGCAGACCAACTGATGGACGTCGTAGTCGGCGTATACAAGGACGTCGATTCGGCCCAGAGCGACTTCGACGGGCTCGTTGGGCTCGTGAAGGACAAGCAGGTGAAGATCGAGGGCGCGATCCTCGTCTCCAAGGACGCGGACGGCAACGTCACCATCGCCGACACCGGCAATCACCTCGGCCGCAAGGGCGCGGGCTGGGGCGGCGGTGTGGGCGTCATCGTCGGGCTGTTCGCCCCAGCGATGCTGCCAGCCGTCGCGGTTGGAGCGGCAGCAGGCGCCATCGCAGGCAAGTTCGCTAGCCACAAGGTCAAGTCCGGGATTCAGGGCAAGATCGGCGAGAACCTCCCAAGCGGTTCGGCGGCGGTCATCGTCATGGCCTCCGACGACCAGCGCCTGCCCATCGAGCAGGCGCTTTCAGGTTCGATGGCCAAGTCGGTCGCCCAGTCCGATGAGGGTGGCATCAGGGAGCTGAAGTCGTCACTGGCCGAGGCGATGGGCAAGTTCGCCCAGGACCGGAGCGTCCTCCCCATCCCGGACCGCACCTTCGGCGGGTCGATCGGCCATACCATGGACGAGTCCGTTGGCGACTGGTCGATGATCCCCGGGCCAAAGGCGCCCGACGGGGCGCCGAACGTGCTGATCGTGCTCGTGGATGACGCAGGGTTCGGCGGACCCGAGACGTTCGGCGGCGAGATCCGTACGCCGGCGCTCACACGGGTGCAGCAGATGGGCCTCACCTACAACCGATTCCATGTGACGGCCGTGTGCTCGCCGACGCGCGCCGCCCTCCTCACAGGGCGCAACCACCACCGCGTGGGCATGGGCGGAATCGCGGAGTTCCCCGGCCCGTTCCCGGGCTACACGGGCACGCGCCCGCGGAGCTGCACGGCCCTGCCGCGGATCCTGAAGGAGAACGGGTACATCACAGGCGGCTTCGGCAAGTGGCACATGACTCCTGGGCGCGAGATGGGTCCCGCCGGACCGTTCGAGCACTGGCCGCAGGCGTGGGGCTTCGACCACTGGTGGGGCTTCCTCACCGGGGCAGCCGGCCAGTACGACCCGGTCATCACGCAGGACAACTCGGTCCTCGGCGTGCCGGAGGGTGAGGACGGGAAGCTCTACTACTTCCCCGACGACATCACGGACAAGTCGATCGAGTGGCTCCATGCGGTGCGGGCCCACGATCCGCAGAAGCCATGGTTCGTCTACTACTCCACCGGCGCGACGCACGCCCCGCACCACGTCGCGAAAGAGTGGGCCGACAAGTACAAGGGCCAGTTCGATGACGGTTGGGACAAGTACCGTGAGCGCACCCTCGAGCGCCAGAAGAAGCTGGGCATCGTCCCACCAGAGACTGAGCTCGCGCCGCGACCCGACCCGTATCCCGCGTGGGACGGCCTGAGCGACGCCGAGAAGAAGCTCTACGCCCGCCAGATGGAGGTCTTCGCGGGCTTCTCGGAGAACACCGACTGGAACATCGGCCGGCTCCTCGACGCGGTCGATGAGATGGGCGAGCTGGACAACACGCTGATCCTCTACATCTGGGGCGACAACGGTGCGTCCATGGAGGGTACGATCACCGGGATCCTTCAACGAGACGACGTTCTTCAACGGTCTGGTCCTCGATGCCGAGGAGCAGCTGGCCCTTATCGAGAAGTTCGGCGGTTTCGAGGGCCTCGGCGGCTTCCACAGCGCGCCGCATTTCGCGGCCGCCTGGGCCCACGCCCAGAACACGCCGTTCCAGTGGGGCAAACAGATGGCGAGTCACCTGGGCGGCGACCGCGACCCGATGGTCATCGCGTGGCCGAACCGCATCAAGGGCCGGCGGCGGCGTGCGGACTCAGTTCACGCACGTCATCGATGTCGCGCCCACGATTCTCGAGCTGGTCGGAATCCCGGAGCCGAAGATGGTCGACGGGATCGAGCAGGAGCCGATGGACGGGACGCCGTTCTCCTACACTCTGGAGGACCCGAGCGCCGAGGAGCGCCACACGGTCCAGTACTTCGAGATGTACGGCAGCCGAGCCATCTACAAAGATGGCTGGTGGGCCTGCGCCCGGCTGGACAAGCTTCCGTGGGACTTCTCCCCGGCAACCCTCGCCAAGTTCAAGCCCGGCAGCGGGTACGACCCCGACCAGGACAAGTGGGAGCTCTACTACCTGCCGGACGACTTCTCGCAAGCCCACGACCTCGCTGCGGAGCAGCCGGAGAAGCTGGCCGAGCTGCGCGATCTCTTCTGGCAGGAAGCCGAGCGCAACCGAGCACTACCGCTGCTCGGCGGCATGGCCGTCTTCTTCGGGGTCCTGCCCCCCATGCCCACGACCACCCGCTTCGAGTTCGCCGGCGATGTCCAGAACGTCTCGACCACGGTGATCCCGCGGATCTACGGACGCTCGTACGCGATCGAGGCGGACATGCACGTCCCCGAGGGCGGTGCCGAGGGCGTCTTGTGCGCATTCGCCGACTTCATCGGCGGCTTCGCGCTATGGGTGGACGAACAGGGCCACCTGGTCCACACCTACCAGTTCCTGGGCGTGGAGACCTACAAGCAGGTCTCGACCGAGCCGATTCCGACCGGAGATGTGAAGGTCAAGATGCTGTTCGAGATCGACGAGCCGAAGCCAGGCTCCGGCGGGAGCGTCACCCTGTGGGCCAACGACCGGCAGATCGGCGAGGGCCGTCTCGACCACACGTGCTCGATGCTCTTCACCACCTATGCCGGCATGGACATGGGCCGCGATAATGGCGGCGTCGTCGACGACGCCTACGAGGACAGGGCGCCGTACGCGTTCACGGGCACGCTGAGGAAGGTCATCTTCGACCTCAAGCCCGAGCCCATCGAGACCGAGCAGGAGCTGCACGAGCACTCAGCCGCCCAGTCAGTGGGTGGCGGTGCGGCGGGATAGCGCGGCAGGCTTGTAGTGGGACGACCTGTCGCAGGCATTCTGGTGCGGGATGGGCCACCATTCGTACTCAAAGGCCCCAGAGGGCTCCTTTTCGAGGAGCGCGAAGGGGTCTTTGTACTGGTAGGAGGCCGGGCTTGCCAGCGTCGTAGTCTTGCGCGTACGCTCCGAAGGGATTCATGATAACCAATCGGTCACCGGCGTTGAGCGACGCGTCGCCAGGGGAGCTTACTGATGGTGGCGTTGCGATGTCTGGGAAGGATGAATCGTGAGCAAGCAGCCAAATATCCTGATGATCGTGACCGATCAGGAATATGCCCACCAGTCTCTGCCGGCGGGATTCGTCCTATCCAACCGGGATCGTATTCGTTCCCGCGGGGTCACGTTTGAGAATCACCACGCCACCACTACGGTGTGCACGCCTTCGCGCTCGGTGATCTACACCGGCAGGCATACACCGCACACTCGCATGTTCGACAACACCAACTTCGCCTGGATCGACGATATGAAGGCCGATCCGGAAGCCTTGCCCACCATCGGTCACATGTTGCGTGAACAGGGCTACCACACCGCCTACAAGGGCAAGTGGCACCTCTCAGAGTTTCCAGCTGAGGGCTCCCGTGAGGCCATGGAACCCTTCGGCTTCTCCGAGTACCAGGATTGGGGCGATGCGCAGGGCGGGCCTATGGATGGGCTCTTGAAAGATCCCAAGATCGCGGATGAGGCCGTCGACTGGCTGACGAAGCGTGCCCCTGAAGTCGCCACGACCCAACCCTGGTTCATGGCCGTGAACTTCGTCAACCCTCACGATGTGATGTTCTACGACACCGACGGCGATGAGACGGTCCAAGCAAACAGCATGTTCCCGATCTTTGACGCACCCGACGCGCCGCTCTACCAGCAGAAATGGCAGACGGCCTTGCCGGGTTCCTTCTGTGACGACCTGGAGGGCCAGCCGCCGGCCGTCCGCAGCTACGAGGGCCTGTGTGACGTGTACTACGGCCCGATCCCGACGGATCGCCGGGACATGTGGCACAACCATGTCAACTACTACCTCAACTGCCATCTCGACGTGGACCGGCACATCGGAGCAGTGCTGGATGCTCTGGAAGCGTCCGGCCAGGCCGATGACACGATCATCATCTTCACCTCGGATCACGGCGAGATGGGCGGTGCTCATCACCTGCGCCAAAAGGGCAGCGTGGCTTACCGGGAAACCGTCAACGTGCCTTTGGTGATCGCAGATCCGCGCCACCCCGGCGGAGGCAGGACGGATGCGGTGGGTTCCCATCTCGACCTGGTTCCCACCATCCTGGCCTATGCCGGCCTGCCCGAGGCTGAACGGCAGCAGCGCTACCCCCTCCTGAAAGGGCATGACCTTTCCGGAGTCGTGGAAGATCCCGCCTCAATCGGACCGCGTGGCAGCAGCGGGGAACCCGGCATGGGCTGTCTGCTGACCTACGACATGATCTCCACCGTCGACGCAGTGTGGTTCGCCCGCAACGCCACCAAGGTGTTCGACAACGCCGCAGCGCAGGCGGGCGTGGAGTTCCATCGGGGCATGGACGCGTTCAAGGGGATGGTGGATGAGATCGGCGTGCCGAACCTTGAGAAGCGGGAGATCTTCCGCTGCGTCTTCGATGGTCGATACAAGCTGGTCCGCTACTTCGGGCTGGGCACCTACAACCGACCAGCATCGGTCGAGCAGTTGCTGGCCGACAATGACGTCGCTCTCTACGACCTGTTGCTGGATCCTGAGGAGATGGACAATCTGGCCGACCCGGCCAATCCCAAGTACAGCGAAGAACTGCTGTCGGCCATGAACCGGAAGCTCAATGCGCTGATCGAAGAGGAGATCGGGGAAGACAAAGCCCTGTTCACCCTATAGGTGGGTGCCTCAGCCTGTCGTGGATGCGGCTCGATAGGTAGCCCCGAAGAGAGCGACGCGCTTGCGTGTCCACAAGTGCAGACGCTTCCAAGCTAACAAGTCGTTGAAGAGGGCCGCGAGACGCGGCCGATTGACTCCAGCGCTATGAGACAGCCAGCAAGTGCGTTACAAAGCCGTCCACGATGGCCCATCATCATCACGTTCGGGCCGCTGGCCCCCGAACGAGGATGATCACGCTCAGGAGCAGGACCCATGCCGGGAAGAGCAGGATGACGAGCTCGAACGATTGGACGCTGAGCAGCAGTACGAGGCCGATCGCGAGACCCGCGAAGGCGGCCCATCTGGGAAGCGCGCCGGTGCGAAGCACGATCATCGACGTAACGATCGTGAAGACGCCAGCGCTGCGAGCGCCATACAGGTAGAACATCCCGCGGGCGATCGATTTGCCGAGCTCGAGAGTAGCCGCCGTTGGCTGGGCCAATGTCAGCACGCCAGCGGCCACACCGGCGGCCGAGAACAGCATCGCGACGAACATGAGACCGCTGCCAAGGAACACCGTCGCGAAGAACCTGTCCTCGTAGACGCCGATGCGATCGCGCACCACCCCGATGAACCAAAGGAACGCGATACCCGAGAACGGTATGAGGTAGGCAACTGCGACCGAGATGTAGTCTCCGAGGACGTCGGCGACGCCTGACAGGGAGCCGGTCGACGGAGCATCCACGAACGATCTGATGATCAGGACCGACGCCACGAACAACAGGGCGAATACCACGCCGGCAACTGCCGCAGCCCGAGGCGTGGTCAGCCGGCTAGGTGCGAGATCGTTCGGGGGTTCCTGCGGTTCCGTGAATCGTGACGTCATCTCGAGGCCTCCTCGATCGTATCGGGTCGCTTTCTGCCTGCGGCCGAAGCTACGAGACCGCGCCGCCGGCCCACCGCGAGCTGCACGACGAGCCCGGCGCTTGCCCCGAGCAGAAGCATCAGTACGTTGACACCGAGCACCACGAGCGCCTCGGCGGTGTTCGTTGTCTGGCTCAGGCCGATCGATGCACCGATATAGGCTGCCGCCGGGATTGTGGTCACCGAGATCGCTACCCCCACAGCCGCGCCTGCCTTCGTCTCGAAGGCGAAGATGCCGGCGACGCCTGCCGCGAACGCGATGATGATGATCATCAGGCTGTAGCTCGCGACTGCCTCCACTGGCGCTATAGGAAGCTGGTATCCCCTGGGTAGCTGACCGCTGACGTGCAGAAAGGACGAGGTGATCTGGGCGGCGATCGTGGTGAACGCATATCCGATGACGAGCGTCAGTAGGCCCCTTCCCGCGAGACGCCACCTGCGCCCCACGAGGCCCACGCTTGTCGCGGTGACCGGCGTCAGGTCAGGGGCGAGCGCCATGGCGCCCACGATGAGGACAGCGTTCTCCGTGATGACGCCGAATGCGGCGATGATGCCGGCGATGGCCATGAACACCGCGTACTTCGCACTGAATCGGGCGTTCGTCCTTGCCTGGTTGATGACCGCGCTCCAGACGAGCGCCTCGTTTTGCGGGGCAAGCCACGAGCGCTCGCCGGCCTCGATCGTGGGCACCGTCTCGGACTGCAGCACGTCTATTTCTTCCGAGAGGACTCCCGCGTCGATCAGCCGGCGCATGACGTGGTCGGTCATCGCCGGAGTGAGCTCGGCGGTTATCAGCGTCCTTGAGCCGTCGAACGTCGGTCCGACGATCACCACGTGCCGGGCGCCCTGCACCGACTGCAGCAGGCCGCCGACCTCTTGCGCCCGCTCCTGCTCGACGAACACACGCATCTGCAGCATGCCGAACGCTCCCTACTCCGCGTAGAGCACCGTGACTGTGCTCCCGTCAGGGACGGATTCACCCGCCGCGGGGGCCTGCTCGAACACTTCGCCGACCTTCTCAGAGGTTCCCGACACGCCGATCGGTTCCCTCCCTCAGTCGTGTGGACCTCGGTACACGCTATTCGCTTTCCTGGTGCTCCTGAAGCCATCGTTCTGCGGTCTCGACTGCCACGCTGACCGAGGCGGTCAACGTGGGCTGGGCCTCGCACACATGGTCGGCCCCGACGGCGTCGAGTACGCCGGTACGCTCGAGCTGCTCGTGCAATTGCGGTTCGACGCCTGCGAGCAGCAGGACGCCGCCAGCTGCTTCTATTTCCCCCCTGTAGCGCTCGACGATGCCGAGGAACGTACTACCGACATCGGTGCGCCCGCGCAGGCGAATGACGGCGGCCGGCCGGTGTGAGCCAATCGCCGCCGGTAGCAGCCCGCTGATGATGTCCGCGCCGGCGTAGAACACGCTTCCGTAGATGTCGAGCACGGTGACCCGGCCGTCAGGAAGTACCTCGGGCGCGGACTGCTCGGCGTACGTACCATCATCGGCCCGCGCGAGTTCGACCACGCGCACATCGAGTGACGAGCTATAGACGTACTGCAAGATAGATACGATCACGCCGAGCATCACGGCATATTGGATCGGCATCATCAGTACGGCGACGAAGGTGATCGCCATGATGGCTCTCGGTGCCACGCTGGTCTGCCACACCGTCTCGACGGCGCCCGCCTTGATAGCGCGGACACCGATGATGACCAGCAGCCCCGCAAGAGTGGCAAGCGGGATTGTCTCGACCGCACCCGAGAAGAGCAGCACGACCACCGCGATGATCGGGCCGACGACGAAGTTGGCGACGCGCGACTTGGCTCCGAGTTGCTGGACGAGGGCCGTACTCGACACCGATCCGCCGATCGGCATGCCGCCGAAGAATCCGGATGCCGCATTGCCGAGCCCCTGGCCGATGAAGTCGCGGTTCATGTCCGGATAGGTGCCGTCGCTGTTCGGGGTGCCCTTGCTCACGCCGGCACTCTGAATCAGGCCGACGATCGCGATGGCGGCAGCTGGCACGACCAGCCCGGAGACCAGCGCAAGGTTTGGCATCGTCGGCTTCGGGAGCGCCTGCGGAATCTCGCCCAGCGACTGCACGGTGGGGATGTCCCATTTAAGCAGCACCACCGCGACTGTCGATGCGACCAGCGCGATGAGGAATGCGAAGTCCTTCGCTGGCGTCCTCTCGGCGAGCAGGACGAGTGCCACGGTCAGCAGGCCGATTCCCAGCATCTGCAGATTGATCTGGCCCGGATGAAGTACCGTGTCGAGCGCTTGGCCCACCTTGCCGGGCGCGTCACTCTTGTAGCCCGTCAGGTCTCCTACCTGGGACAGCACGATGTTCACTGCGACTCCCAGGAGGAAGCCCTGAAGCACGGCGTTCGAGACGAACCGCACGAACGTGCCTGCCTTCACGAGCCCAAGCACGATCTGGGTCACGGCCACAAGAACCGTGAGGACGATGAGCGCCTCGATCTTGTCCGCGGCCGCGACGGCCTTCAGCGAGTCGCCCACGATGAGCGCCATCGCGCCGGTGACGGCGACGGTCATTAGCTGAGAGCTGGTGGTCAGCGCCGAGACCGGCGTGCCGATCATGATGGCGTACAGGCCTTGAATCGGGTTCAGGCCGGCGAGAACCGCACTGGCCATCGCGTCGGGGATGTTGGTGACGGCATTGGTGATACCTGCGATGAAGTCTCGGGACGAGAACCGCTTCATTCCTGTGCCTTTCGACAATGACGGTGTTCGGTACTACCCGGGAGGAGCCCTCGGGTCGCTTGACTCACTTGGCTTTGTGGTCGGTGATGCCTGGAACGAGAATCAGATCCGCGAGATAGCCCACGATCTCTTGAAGTTGACGATAGACATCGTCCTTCTCGGCAGGATCGATTCCGGCGGTGGGCCACACCCAGTCCTCGACTGACGCCCAGCCCAGGATCATGGCGCTGATGGCGCAGACCAGAACGCGCGGGTCGATGTCGCTTGGCGGCGGTGATGGCTGGGCGCCTGAAGCCGCGGTCTTCCTTGCGAGCGCGACCATCGCGGACGTCGTCCGAATCCTCTCGGCCAGCGACACGTACTCAGTGCCCTCCATCGCCGAGCGCACGAGCATCATGCTGTGGTCTCGCTGAGCCATCACACGGGGGAGCAGTTCCTGGTAGACATCCCGCAGCGACGCCGAAGCCATCGCAGTCGCCGCGCGCTGAACATCTACGCGGTCGACCACGGCCTTGATCAGGTCGTCCTTGGATCCGAAGTACTTGTGCACGAGCGCGTGGGTGACGCCGGCCTTCTCGGCGACCTGTCGGACCGTGACCGCGGCGGGTCCGTGCTTCGCGAACAACTCCTGCGCGGAATCGAGGATGCGTTCGCTGTTCGTGCTCCTGCCGGGACGCTTCCTGGCGACGCGTGCTTCGATCACATCCTCACTGGCCACGGTCGATCCCCCCTCGTCGGTCGTGACGCCGGCCGCTCGTAGCGGCCAGCCGTTGCCGCAGCTGGTCACCAATGGGTAACATACAACGGCAGGGTACAAGGGGGAAGATGCGGGACGAAGCGATGCGAGTCCGGCGGAGCGTACCGCGGGCGAGGGGGGTTCTGTGGCGACAGCGCATGGCGACACCGTCAAAGCCTCCAGCGGCTTGAAGCGGTTCATTCCGATTCTCGCGTGGCTGCCTGAGTACGACCGCTCGTCGCTCGCGCTCGACGTCGTCGCCGGCCTCACGCTATGGGGACTCGTGGTGCCGGAAGCCATGGCCTACGCGGGAATCGCCGGGATGCCCCCTCAGGCCGGGCTCTACACGATCCTGGCGGCCTACCTCGCCTACGCCGTGCTTGGGACCTCACGCCATCTCGCGGTCGGAGCGACATCGGCGACGGCAGCCCTGCTCGCCTCGTCGGTGGCTGCGGCATTGGTTGCGTCCGCTGCAGCAAACGCATCCGATCCGAAGACGTATCAGGTCTACGCGACCGCCTTCGTTCTGGTGGTCGGTGTGGTCTACCTGGCCGCAGGGCTGGCTCGGCTGGGCTTCATCACGCAGTTCCTGTCGAAGCCCGTGATGGACGGCTTCGTGGTCGGCCTCGCGGTCTTCGTTGCTGTGGGCCAGCTATACAAGCTCTTCGGCGTGGAGAAGCCGGAGGGCAACACGGTCGAGAAGCTTCTCGGCGTGCTCAAGGAGCTTCCGCAAGCGAACTGGGTGACCTTCACGGTGGGCGCGGGTGCCTTGCTCCTCCTCTTCGGCCTGCCGATGCTGAGCAAGAAGCTGCCGTCCGGTCTGGTCGTGCTGTTCGGCGCGATCGGGCTCAGTTCGGCGCTGGGCCTCAGCCAGAACTATGGCGTCGAGGTTGTCGGCGCTCTCCCGCAGGGGCTACCGGCGTTTGCCATCCCGCAGGTGCCCATCCAGGACCTGTTGGCGATGGTGCTGCCGGCGATCGGGGTGTTGCTGGTGGCGTTCAGCGAGGGCCTCGGTGTGGCCCACGAGTTCGCCGACAAGCACGGCTACGAGGTGGACGCCGATCAGGAGCTGAACGCGAACGCAATCGCCAACGTCGCCAGTGCGCTCTTCGGCGGCATGATCGCAGCGGGCGGCATGTCGGCGTCCGCGGTGAAGGAGGGAGCGGGGGCTCGCACGCAGGTCGCCAACCTCGTGACGTGGGTCGTCACCATCGTGACGGTGCTGTTCCTCACTCCGCTGTTCGCCTCGTTGCCGGAGGCCGTCCTGGGCGCGCTGATCATCCACGCGGTGTGGCACATCATCGCCTCGCGCAAGCTGCTCAAGCTCCGACAAGAAGCGCCCGCCGAGGTGTGGTTCGGAGTCCTGGCGCTGTGGGGGGTACTGCTCATCGACGTCCTGCAGGGCATGATCATCGGGCTGCTGGCATCCCTGTTGTTCGTCGTGTACCGCACGGCCCGCCCGCACGTCTCGTCCCTCGGACGCGTACCAGGATCCGCGGGCGCCTACTCGGACATGGGCCGGCACCCGGACGACATCGCGGTGCCGGGGGTATTGATCATTCGTCCGGATGCACAGCTGTACTACGCGAATGCGGTCACGGTCAGGGTCGAGGCGAAGGCGTTGATCGACGCTGCCGAGCAACCGCCCAAGGCGCTCGTCCTCGACCTCACCGCCACTGACAGGCTCGACCTCACCAGCGCTGAGACGATTGCGAAGTTCGCGAAGGAGCTTGAGGGCAAGGGCATCGCGCTCTACCTGGCGGAAGTGCACCTACCGGTTCTTGAGGATGCGCGCACAACCGGCTTGCTCGAGATCGTGGGCGAGGACCACACGTTCGCGACCGTCGAGGAAGCCGTGAACCACGTTCTAGCGGGATAGACCCAGCACTCCGAGGCGAGGGGAACTCAAGATGAGCACCATTGACCCAAACCCCATGCCCCTGCCGACGTACGCCGGCGGGACGACAGCGATCACGATGACCCCGATAGTCGGCACGCCGCGACGGGAGTACGCCGAGACGTTCGTCCCGGGCGACGAGCCGCTGGACGACGGCGAGCTGCGCGTGACGGTGCTCGGCAGCGGCAACCCGTGGGCGACGCGCGCCCAGGCCTCGGCAAGCGTTCTCGTCGAGGTCGGAAACGCCGAGCGCGACTTGCTCGTCTTCGACCTGGGGACCGGTTCGCTCGCCAACTACGCAAGCCTCAAGCTGCCGGTCAACCTGCTCGACAAGGTGTTCTTCACGCACCTGCACGCCGACCACACCGCGGACATCATCACGCTGTGCGGCAGCTACGCGAAGGTCGGACGGGCTGACGGTCCGGTCAGGGTCTGGGGCCCAAGCGGTACCGAGCCTCGTCTGGGCACGAAGTCCTTCTGCGACGGGATCGAGATGGCACTTGCCTGGGACACCGAGGCCGGCAAGGGCCCGATCAACGAAGACAGCATGCGGATCGAGCCGCACGAGTTCGACTGGAGCCAGACGGCGGTGATCTACGAGGAGAATGGCGTCAAGGTGACGTCGTTCCCGGTCGTCCACGCGCTGACCGGCGCTGTTGGCTACCGCCTCGAGTACGCGGGGCTGTCCTTCTCCTTCTCGGGCGACGCCTGCGCGAGCTGGCCGCTCGTGCACGCGAACGAAGGCGGCGTCGACCTGCTGATCCACGAGTGCTTCCCGCCTGCGGCCGCGCTCGCTGCGGCTTCGGGGCTATCCATCGAACGGGCGACGATCGCGCTCAACGCCGCTCACACGTCACCAACTGCCGCGGGCAAGGTCTTCAACCTCGTGAAGCCGCGCATGGCGGGGCTGTGGCACACGCTGCTCTCGCCGCAGGTCATCCCCATGATCGAAGCGGAACTTCGGACGGTCTACGACGGAGCGGTCGTGCAGACCCAGGACCTCACGGTGTTCAACGTGACCAAAGAGGCCGTCGTCGCCCGCCAGGCCCAGGTCATCGACCAGCTGCCCCCTACTCCGGGTAAGCAGCGCGTGGCGTTCACCCCTTCGATGCCCACCGCCCCCGAGTGGTGGGCCGACGCGCGCATCCCGCTGGAGTAGGGCGCGAGAGCAATCGAGGCGACCCGCGGCCTCGCGGCCGTGCCTGATCGTCCTTCGCCGAGTAGACCCGGATCAGCGTGCTGGCGCACTGTGCGTGATGCGCGGTTGCTACGGGGCCGGTTCTCCCTCGTCTTTCGCGAGAGGGAAGATCTGCTCCGTCATGCGCGAGACCATCTCCAGCAGCTGTGCGCGAACCTCCTCGGGTGTTTCGTCTTCAAGGTCGAAGATGCGCGCAAGCCACTCGCCCGTGGCGACCCAACCGTAGGCCAGTGCAGTGACAGCAGCGGTCACCACCCTCGGGTCCATCGGCTCAGGAGCAAGCTCCCGCGCGGCTCCGGTCGAAGCGGTCTGCGTAGCAAGTGCGAGCAGCGCCTGCCCGGTCGTCATACGGTCTTCGACAGAGGCGTAGTCGACGCCGTCCATCGCCGAGCGGATCATGGTCCGACTGTGCAGCTGACGTTCGAGCACGTCGTTGACGAGTTGCGGCGTCACCGCACGAAAGTCAGGCAAGTGCTGGATCATCTCGAGGCGCTTTGGCGCTCCGCGCGCCACTACCGCCTTGAGAAGGTCGTCCTTGGTGCCCACGTACTGGTGGACCAGAGCATGCGTCACGCCCGCCTTCTCGGCCACTTCCCGAACCGTGACGTGCGTGGGGTTTCGCGAAGCGAAGAGTCCTTCGGCGACGTCGAGAATCCGCGCCGTTGTCTCCTCGCGCGAGCGGCGAGCTTGCGGCTCGGAAGTGCCAGACGTCCGGCTCCCCTTCGGAAAGGAATCCGTGCTGCTCTTGGACTCGCCCATAGTGCCGCTTCCCCTCCGCCGTCAGGTGCGATCACTCTGTGAAAGTACCCGTACGAGGGGTACAGGCCAACACAGCGCACCTCCGCGACACACGCACCAGGTCCGTTGGGGTACACAAGATTCAGCTCCCGCTACGGGTGGGTTGACTGTCAAGCTACCGAACCGATCTTGATTGGCTGGGTGATGAGAGTGCCAAACGGCAAGCCAAACATCCTCGTGATATGGGGAGACGACATCGGCTACTGGAACATCAGTGCCAACAACAAGGGGATGATGGGCTACTCGACGCCCAACATAGACCGGCTCGCGGCCGAGGGTATCGGGTTCACGGACTTCTACGGCCAGCAGAGCTGCACCGCCGGTCGCTCGGCGTTCATCACAGGGCAGAACCCGCTTCGCACGGGACTCACTAAGGTGGGTTTCCCGGGTGCCAAGGAGGGGCTTGCCACCGAGGACCCGACCATCGCCGAGCTACTGAAGCCGCACGGCTACGCGACAGCCCAGTTCGGCAAGAACCACCTCGGCGACCGGGACGAGCACCTGCCCACCAACCACGGCTTCGACGAGTTCTTCGGCAACCTGTACCACCTCAACGCCGAGGAGGAACCCGAGCACGAGGACTACCCAAAGGACCCAGCGTTTCGCGAGCGCTTCGGTCCGCGCGGCGTGATCCACAGTTGGGCGATGCCTGACGGTACCCAGAAGATCGAGGACACCGGCCCGCTGACCAAGAAGCGCATGGAGACGATCGACGACGAGGTGACCGCGCGCACGCTCGAGTACCTCGAGGAAGCTGCCGGCACTGACAGGCCGTTCTTCGTGTGGTGGAACGCGACACGCATGCACTTCCGAACCCACATCAAGGAGGAGAGCCGGGGGCTGAGCGGGCAGGGCGACTACAACGACGGTATGGTCGAGCACGACAACCACGTGGGCATGATCCTCGACAAGCTCGACGAGCTCGGAATCGCGGACGACACCATCGTGATGTACTCAACAGACAACGGTCCGCACTACAACACCTGGCCCGACGGTGCGATAACGCCCTTCGCGTCCGAGAAGAACAGCAACTGGGAGGGCGCGTATCGCGTTCCTTGCTTCGTGCGTTGGCCGGGCAAGTGGCAGGCGGGCGTGACCCTCAACGGGATCGTTGCCCTTCAGGACATGCTCCCCACCTTCCTCGCCGTCGCCGGAGACCCCGACATCGTGGCGAAGTGCCGGGCGGGACACGAGGCCTCGGGCAAGACCTTCAAGGTCGCAATCGACGGCAAGGACATGAGCGCCTACTTCGCGGGCGACACCGACGCAAGCCCCCGCACCGAGTTCTTCTACGTCAACGACGATGCCGAGCTGGTGGCGCTGCGAGTTGGCGACTGGAAGTATGTCTTCAAAGAGCAGCGTGCGAAGACCCTGGCCCTGTGGGCAGAGCCCTTCGTCGATCTGCGGATACCGCGCATCTTCAACCTGCGGCGCGACCCGTTCGAGCGGGCGCTCGAGAACTCCAACACCTACTGGGACTGGATGATCGACCACGCCTACATGGTGGTGCCAGCGCAGGTGGTCGTCGCCAAAGCGGTGCAGGACCTCATGGAGTTCCCGCCGCGCCAGAAGCCCGCGAGCTTCAACCTGGACAAGGTTCTCGAGCAACTACACGCGGCGAACGGGTCCGCCTAGTCGAATCGCCTGAAGACGGTGCCCCGCAGGAGGGCACCGTCTCCTACGCCGAGGGGACACAACATGCTCGAGAGCTGGAACGACGGCGACCCCAAGTCGGCGATTCTTGAGTTCGTCCGCTCGGTCACCTCACCGGGCGACTCATACGTGCCTCCCGCCGAACGAATCGCCACCTTCGACAACGACGGCACGCTGTGGGTCGAGAAGCCCAACTACACGCAGGCGGAGTTCTTCCTGCGACGCCTGACCCAGATGGCCGAGGAAGACCCCTCGTGGCGCACGCGGCAGCCGTGGAAGGCGCTCTACGAGCGCGACCACAAGTGGCTGGCCAAACTCATGACCCATATCCCGGAGGCCATGGCGGGCGTCACCGAGGCGTTCGAAGGCATCACGACCGAGGCGTTCGAGGCCAAAGTCAGGGAGTTCTTCGACACGGCGACACACCCGACACTCGGCGTGCCGTACACGCAGCTCGCGTATCGTCCTATGGTCGAACTCCTCGACCTGCTGCGCGCCAACGACTTCCACGTCTACATCTGCACCGGAGGGGGGCGGGACTTCGTGCGCGCGATCTCCGAGGAGATGTACGGAGTCCCACGCACCCACGTGATCGGCTCGGCAAGCACGATCGAGTACCGGGACGGCGACATCTACCGCACGAAGGGGCTGGAAATGCCGATCGCCGACGGCTCGGGCAAGCCGGTGCACATCTGGAGACGAACGGGTCGCAGGCCACTGTTCGCCTGCGGGAATGCTGACGGTGACACAGAGATGCTGGAGATCTCCGGGTTCCCGCTGCTGATCCACCACGACGACCCCGGGCGGGAGTTCGCCTACGACGAGAGCGCCGAGAAGGTGCAGGTCGCGGCGCGGGCCGGCGGCTGGACAGTCGTGAGCATGAGAGACGACTTCGCCCGGGTGTTCTGAGTACCGGGCTTCACCTGGGACTCAGCGCGCCCCCTGAACCGCGGTCCGGCGCCACGCGGGCAGCAGTAGCGCAGCTCCGACGAAGAAGCAGACAGCACCGGCGAACGTCCCCGCATTCGCCCAGCGCACGTTGGCCATCGCACCTGTCGTCGGTAGAACAAGCGCCCCAATAGCCGAGAACATGAAGAACACCGACCCGAGCATGTTGATCCACGCCATGCTCCACCACACATCGCGCGGTCTGAACTCGAAGAACCGCTTCGAGACCGCCGCGATCCCCAGAGCACTCGCGACGAGGAACAGGATCGAGCCAACGAAGTCCGGGGCCCACACGAGCCTGTCGGTCTGCTGAACGGTCAGCGAAGTGGCAAGGGCGAACCCGGTGCTCACGTTGAAGGCGATCGTCCCCGGGAACTGGACGGCTGCCGACTGCCACCCGCGGTCTGCGGGCTTGGGCTCCCAGAAGCGAACTCGAACGCGTCCGGAGGCGGCCCCATCGGCCGCCATGCCCGGGCTTTGCGCCTGCAGCAGCTGACACAGCGACGCAGACGTGAAGAACACCGAGCCAACGAAGAACGTGGCCGCGTCGGTCGCCACACCCACAGCCGCGACGTACGCGGGCACCGTGCCAACGGCGAAGCACGCCGAGCCGATCATGAACAGCACCGCCATCGCCGCGTTGAGGCTTCGTGGCCTCACGGCCGGACCGCGCGCCACTACCCTACCTGCCCTCAGCGACCTTGGCTTTGCCGCCATGCGAGAAGCTGTCGCCGGCCTGGTCGGGCAGGGGCGCCCTCAGTGCGCTGCAGTAGTCGGTCACCTTCTTGAGGTCACGGATCAGCAGGTCAGCCAGGTCTACTCCGAAGCCATTCCGCACGCAGACCCGCATGACCACGAGGTCTTCGGCATTGCTCGGGAATGAGTACGCAGGCACCTGCCATCCGTGCATCGTGAGGATCTTCGAGACGTCGTACAGCGTGTAGTTCGGCTCGTCGTGCTTGAGCGTGAACGCGAAGACCGGGATGGTGTCACCGCGACTGATGAGCTTGTAGGGGCCCATGTCTTCGACCGCCGTGGAGATGTGCTGGGCGGTCTGCAGCGTCGCCTCGTGGGTCTTGCGATAGCCATCCATGCCGAGGCGCAAGAACATGTAGTACTGCCCGATGATCTGAGCGCCTGGACGGGAGAAGTTCAGCGTGAAGGTGGGCTCGTTACCGCCGAGGTAGTTGACCTCGAACACGAGCTCATCGGGCAGGTAGGTGCTGTCTCGCCACACGACCCATCCGATGCCGGGGTAGACGAGACCGTACTTGTGCCCCGATGCGTTGATGGATATGACGCGCGGCAAGCGAAAGTCCCACTCCAACTCGGGTTGAGCGAACGGCGCGACAAAACCGCCCGATGCCGCGTCGACATGGACGGGGACGTCGAGTCCGGTCGCGGCCTGGTGTTTGTCCAGCGCGTCGCAGATGTCCTTGATCGGCTCGTAGGCACCGTGATACGTGACGCCGAGAATCCCGATGACGCCGATGGTGTTCTCGTCGACGTACTTGACCGCCTCTGCGCCGGTGAGCTCCAAGCGGTCTCGCTCGACCGGCACGTAGCGGGGCTCGACGTCCCAGTACCGGCAGAACTTCTCCCAGACCACTTGCACGGTGCTGCTCATGACCATATTCGGGGAGTCCCATGGCTCCCCCGCGGCCTGTCGCTTCTTGCGCCAGTTCAGCTTCATCGCCAAGCCCGCCAGCATGACCGCCTCGCTGCTGCCGATAGCGGAGGCGCCGATGGTGTCCGGCGCGGCATGCCACAGGTTCGCGACCATGTTCACACAGCGGCGTTCGATCTCCGCGGTCTGTGGGTACTCGTCCTTGTCGATCGAGTTGACCGCGGCGCTCTCGGCGAAGAGCCGGTCAGCGTACTCGTCCATCCATGTCGTGACGAACGTCGCCATGTTCTGGCGTGCGTTGCCGTTGAGCATCAGCTCGTCGTGAATCAGTTGGTAGGCGGTCTTGGGGCGCATCTCGCCCGGTGGAATGGCGTGCGCGGGAATCTCGCTCAACTCGCCCGGACCGGCGAAGCGGGGATCGAACGAGACGGTCCGTTCAACGTCGTCGTGCAAACGATGCAGGGTCATCTGATTGCCTCCCAGCTCGGTCGGGCGCCTTCCCAGATGTGTATCCCCAAACCGTGCGGCGGCGGTCCGCGCCCCGCCCGCGCCCTCAGCCGAACATCAGCGGCAGGCAGAAGCCGACAACCACCGCGACTGCCACGAGGTTGCCGCCCTTCTCGACCGCGAACGGCATCATCGAGTCCGCGATCATCGAAAGCAAGCCTCCGGCAGCCAGCGCCGCCATCCGGTCCCCGTTCACTTCCGAGAAGGAGCCCGCGAGCACGTACCCGAGCCCGGAGGCCACGCCGCAGGCCACCAAGACGAGTGCCCACATTCCCACGAGCTTGCCCATCTTCCAGCCGCTCTTGGCCAGGTCGGCCGAGGGCGCCAGTGCCTGCGGGAAGTTGGAGACGAAGACGGCCATCAGGAAGCCGGCAGAGATCGGGAACGCGGTAGCCACCTGGATGCCGAAGATCGCTGATTCGGGGACTCCATCCACGATCGAGCCCACGACGATCCCCATCGCGCTACCGCCACCTTCACCGCCGAAGCGCTTCTCGACGAAAGCGTCACCGGCGAGGAAGACGGCCGCCCCCAGCAGCATCCATACGGCGAACTCCACACTGCTCAGGCCTTTGGCCTCGGCGATGAGATCGAATGAGATCGCCTCGATGAGCGCGCCAACGCCGAATCCCGCAAGCACCCCGACAAACCGGTCCGAGAACGTGACCCGATAGACGACGAGACCGCTGATCAGAAGCGCAGACTGCGCCACCGTTCCGAGCAGCACCGCGTTCAGCAGCGTGTCATTCATGCTCGACCCCCCGTGCGGCTACCTGATACGACGCGACCGCCCGAGCCGCGACCACTTAGCCTTCTTGCCCCGTCGCCGGCTCCCCTTTGCGCGGCGCAAGGAAGAAGTTCGCGAGGTAGCCGGTGAACGTGCCGAAGATGCCGACTCCGACAACGATTATCAGGGCGCCCACCAGCCGACCCGCATTCGTCGTCGGGTACTGGTCGCCGTAGCCAACCGTAGAGATGGTCACGATCGTGTACCACAGCGCATCCGAAGCGGACGTTATGTTCGCGCCGGGCGCGTACTGCTCGAAGCGCAGCACCGCCAGGCTGCCGAACTGCAGCACGAGCATGCCGGCGAGCAGCAGCGAGTACAGAGCGCTGCCTGCGCGGTCCTTCACAAGGCCGTGCCCGATGTTCTTCAGCCCGAACTCGCGCAGCAGACGGTATACGCGGAAGAGCCTGAACAGGCGCAAGATCTTGAACTGCGGCAGCGGCATGCTCGCAAGCAGATCGGCCCACCCGAACTGCCGGAAGAAGTAGCCGCTCTTCGACGCGGCGGTCGACAAACGGTACACGAAATCGATAAGGAACACGCCGCTCAGCACGGCGTTCATCGCCTGCAGGATGTTCTGCAGGCTCTGGTCTTCAACGAGCGCGAATACCAAGACGAGGTTGAAGATCGACAGGATCGACAGCATGCCGATGAAGATCTCGTAGCCGGTGTTCTTGAGCTCCTCTGACCGTTGCGCCGGCATAGTGAACCCCCCTCCTCACGAACTCCCGATCTGCCCGCGAACTAGTCCGCCGATGCCGGATCGGCCGAGTCCGTCTCGGCCAGCCAGCTCCTCCCCAGCTCGAGAGCCGCGTCGGTCGACCTGAACACGATGTCTGTCTCGCGCAGCGCGTTCTCGCGACCGATCTCGTCGAGCACCCCAGTAGTGCCTAGCTGGGTGAACAGGCGCTCGCTGACGCCCGTCAGAATCAGCCGGCCTCCCGCCGCCACAATCTGTCCGTGGTAGCGGCGGACCATCAGGATCGCGGTGCTCCCCAACTCGGAGTGGCCGCGCAGGCGCACAACCAAGCACGGGTGTACCGAGTCACCCACCGAGGGGAGCAGCTTGTCGACCAGATCGACGCCCGCGTAGAAGACACTGCCGTAGATGTCGACCACAGTGACTTCGTGGCTCGGCAGCACGAGCGGCGGCTCGGTCTCGGACCACCGGCCATCGGGCAGTCTGCGCAGCGCCACCACACGCACGTCCTTCGACGAGCTGTACACGTACTGCACCGCAGAAAGCGCCGCACCCAACAGCACCGCGAACTGCACCGGGATGAACAGCATCGAGCCCAGCGTGATCGCCATGATCACGGCCGACTCTCGACTCGCGTACCACACGTCGAGCATGCCGGCGACGTCGAAGGCGGAGACGCCGACGACGATCAGGATCCCCCCGAGCACGGCGAGCGGAACGACTTCGACCGCCGGTCCCAAGACCAGGAGCACAACGGCGATCACGACACCGATCGACACGTTCGCGAGACGGGTGCGTGCGCCGCCGCTGACGGCAAGCGCGGTGCTCGAGACAGACGCCCCGACGGGCATGCCGCCGAACGCGCCGGCAGCCACGTTGCCGAAGCCCTGGCCGATCATGTCGCGCGACGAGTCTGGGAAGGTCCCGTCGGCGTTGGGAAACGACTTGCTGATCCCGCCGCCTTGCACCAGGCCGATGAGCGCCACCGAGAGCGCAGGGACCACCAGCCCCGGGATCAGCGCGAGGTCGGGCAGCTCGGGCAGCGGGAGGCCGGAGGGGATCGCTGAGACGCTGCTGACCAGTGGAACGTCGATGCGCAGGAAGTAGACGGCGGTCGTCACAACGACAAGCGAGAGCAGCATCGCGTAGTTCGCCAGGCGGGTCCGTCTCACGACGATGATGAGTGCCACCGTGGCCGCCGCGACGAGGACGGTCACGAGGTCCCACCGCCCTATGTGTAGCAGCGTGTCCACCGTCTTCCCGAACTTGTACTGCCGAGCGGACGCGTAGCCGGTCACGTTCGAGAGCTGGCCCACCACGACGAGCACGGCTACACCGTTGAGGAACCCCTTCATCACCGCGTTCGACACGAACCGCAGAAGCCTGCCCCCGCGCAGAAGCCCGAACAGCGCCATCAACCCACCCACCAGCAGCGCCACTATGGCGACGGCGCCGTCACGTTGGTCCGCCGGCACTGCGGCGATGCTGCTCCCCACGGTGACGGCCATGGCCGCGGTGACCGCGACCGTCATGAACTGCGAGCTTGTGGTCAGGGCCGCCGTCGGCGTGCCCACCAGCAAGGAATACAGCCCGACTATCGGGCTGACGCCGGCGAGAAGGGCGTTCGCCATCGCATCGGGGATGTTGGCGACACCGCTGGTGACGCCGACGATCAGGTCGGCCGCGAGCGCACTGCGCTTGGGCTTCTCGGCGCGGCCTTGTGGGCTGGAGTCGGTCACTCGCTCCCCCCGTCAGGCTCGGGCAAACCGGCGCTTCTGCCGGAGGTCATGAGAATGTAGACGCTCAGTACAGCCACCCACAGCGGGAAGAGCATGATCACGAGTTGGAAGGAGCGAATGCTTAGAAGCAGCAGGAGCGCAACCGCGTAGCCGACGACCGCCATCCACTTCGGTGCGGATTCGGTGCGCATGACGATCGTCGAAGTGACGATCACGAACACGCCCGCCGCACGCGCCGCGTAAACGTACAGGAAGGCATACGACAGCGCCTGCGCGAACTGCAGGACACCTGGGTTGCTCGCGGCGTAGGGTCCCAGTGCCTCGAAGCGCAGGACCAGCGCGGTGGCGCTGGCGGCCGCCGCGAAGATCATGGCTACGAACAGCAGGCCGCTACCAAGGAACACCGTGGCGAACAGGCGGTCTTCCCGATGACCGATGCGGTCGCGAATGACCCCGATGAACCACAGGAAGGCGATGCCCGCGAAGGGAATCGCGTAGAGCCCTGCGATAAGAAGCATCGAGCGGGCATCGCCTGAGTACCATCGGGCGAGCGTCGCCGCCGAATCGCCTCGCGGCGGTCGGAGCAGGAGTAACGTCGCCGCAAACAGCACCGCGAACACGAGTCCGGCGACGCCCGCGGCGCGAGGCGTTCGCAGTGCGGCCCGCTCCAGCGGAACTGCGTCATCTTCGTGCTTGGGGCTGTTGGTGCCGCTCACCGTTCGCCGTACATGCCGAGGAGTCTCATGACTGTTACCTTCCCCCCACTCACCGCCCTCGATCGCGTGAGCCAAGCGGCTCGGCGTACGCGGGCCATACCATGTTACCTAGTGGTCAGCACGACCGTCCATGCAGTATCGTTGTCCCGGCAGGGGGTCACGAATCCGGACAGATCCGGGTTCTCACATGAAGGAGGGGGACTCATGGCAGACGCAGTAGCCGCTCCGGCGGGATCCAATGACACCGGGTGGTGGGTGCCGCTCGTTATGGGCATCGTCGCGATCGTCTTCGGGTTGCTGTTGTTCACCAACCCCGCCGGCACCAGTATCTGGATCGCCTGGCTGGTTGGCATCTACTGGTTCATCGGCGGAGTGATGAATCTCGTCTCCCTGTTCGTCGACCGCACCCAGTGGGGCTGGAAGCTCGTTCTCGGCCTGCTGGGTATCTTCGCCGGAATGGTCGTCATCTCGGCCATGGGCAAGACCCCGCTTCTGGCGACGGTCGGCCTCGCCGCGATCTACGTGTTCGTTCTAGGGATCCAGGGCATCGTCTTCGGCGTGATCCAGATCATCCAGGCCTTCCAGGGCGGAGGCTGGGGCGTGGGCATCCTGGGCGTGGTCAGCATCCTGTTCGGCGCCTTGCTGATGGCCAACCCGGTCATCGCCGGCCTCGCCCTGCCGTGGGTCTTCGGAGTCTTCGCCGTCGTCGGCGGCATCGCGGGCATCGTGTTGGCTTTCAAGGCCAAGAACGCGTAGCGCTTCCGGCACGACGACTGACGGGTTGAAGCGAACGCGAAGGCCCCGGTCACCTCAGGCGGCCGGGGCTCGTTCGTGACCGGGACGGACTCGCCGCAGCAGCCTATCGCGAGACCCACGGTTCGGCGGTACTGGCCAGCGAGCCCGCATCCGTATCGAGCGCCTCGTCGACGACCGCGCGCACGAGCTTCGCCGAGCGCGCGACCCGCTTGCGATCGACCAACGTGCTGTCACCCACCCCAACCCGTGGTCGTCCAGACAGCGCGCTACCAGCGGGTAAGTTCGGGTACGATATGGACACACGCCCATTCGATTCACGAAAGGAGCTTCAGGTGAAATACGGACCCGTTGATGTACTCGTACTCGCCACCGGCGAGCCCAAGTTCGACGGCAGCATCCTCGCTGAGCTCGAGAAGCTTGCGGCAAGCGGCACGATTCGCGTGCTCGACGCAATGATGCTCGTCAAGGCCGACGACGATGTTGTTCTCACCCTCGACATCGAGGACCTGCCGGACGCCGACAAGGCCGCTCTCGGCTTCATCGATACCGGCACCAGGGGCCTATTCGATGGTGAAGATGCCGCCGCGCTCGCCGAGGGCATGGTGGCCGGCTCCGCCGTGGTCGCGCTCGCGATCGAAAGCGCCTGGGCGGTACCCCTGCTGAACTCGTTCGAGGCCGCGGGCATCGAGCTCGCGCTTCACACTCGCGTGCCCGCCGTTGTCGTCGACGACGCACTGGCGGCCCTCGCCAGCAACGATTAGGAGGTCACGATGCCAGGACTTGTAAGAGGTATCGCCCGCACCGCAGTCATCGCGGGTACGGCGACGGCGACGTCGAACGCCGTGAACCGCCGCCAGGCCAGCAAGAACATGGCCGCCTACGACCAGGCTGCACAGCAGGTCGCTCCGCCGCCGGCCGCCGCGCCCGTCTACGCGGCCCCCGCCCCTGCCGCTCCTGAAGAGGACATGTACGCCCAGCTCGAGCGCCTCGGCGCGCTCAAGGCCCAGGGCATCCTCACCGAAGAGGAGTTCGCGGCCGAGAAGGCCAAGATCCTCGCCGCCGGCTAGCCG
>CAVPCY010000003.1:0-21688 GCA_963702525.1 uncultured Actinomycetes bacterium
AACGTGCCGAGCCCTCCGTTGATATCCACGAGCGGCGCCTCGGGGCCGATCGCTGCGCCGGAGAACAGTGAGGCGAGCGAGAAGGCGGCGCCGGGAAGGAGCTTGCGATACTCCATCCGCCCTTCCTGGTCGTACTCGTGCTCGGCGGCGCCCGTATCGAAGGGGCGCCCCTTCGAGAGGACGGCGATCAGTGAGGCGATAGCGGTCATCGTGATGACGACTGCCACCGGCACGATCCACTGGGGGACGCTCGGGAACTGCTCGGGAAGCGTCTCCCACAGGAAGACGACCCCGAGGTGATCCACGGTCAGGAACAGCCAGGTGGCCGCCCCCGTGATGATGCCAACGACAAGCGCGAGCAACAGCAGGCGCGTTCCGCTGCGCGCAAGCTCGCGAGAGTCGATGTGCCTCTCGGCGGCGGCGCCGTCAGTGTGCTGCTCGTCCACGTGACCCCCCCTGGTACCTTCGAAGTCCCGAGGGCCATGATACTTGTTCACCGCGCTGGTAGCCGCTCGCGTACCATGATTCCATGAGCGATTCGGTCACCCCCGCGTTCCACGTCATGGCCAAGCCCACCGGGGCGCGCTGCAACCTGCGCTGCGACTACTGCTTCTTCCTCGAGAAGTCGGCGCTCTACCCCGGCAGTGACGAGCGCATGACCGACGAGGTCGCCGAGGCGTTTGTCCGACAGACGATCGAGGCGCAGCAGGTGCCGTTCGTGACGCTGGCCTGGCAGGGCGGTGAACCCACTTTGATGGGCCTCGACTTCCTCCGGCGCGCACTCGAGGTCGAGCGCGATGCCCTGCCCGAGGGCTGGCAGGTCGAGCGCACCATTCAGACCAACGGCACGCTGCTCGACGACGAGTGGGCGGCCTTCCTCGCCGACAACGACATCCTCGTGGGCCTCAGCATCGACGGGCCGCGCGAGCTTCACAACGCCTATCGCCACGACGTGCCGGTCGTCCCGTCTTCGACGAGGTGGAGGCCGCGGCGCGCCTTCTCCAGAAGCACGGGGCCGAGTTCAACGTCCTGTGCACCGTCAACGCCGCAAACGCCGGCCACCCGCTCGAGGTCTACCGCTACTTCCGAGACGAGCTCGGGGCGCGCTTCATCCAGTTCATACCGATCGTCGAGGTAGCGACCCCGCCAGTCGAGGGGCGGCCGGCACGGTCACGGACCGCAGCGTACCGCCGCTCGCGTACGGCGAGTTCCTCTCGGCGATCTTCGACGAGTGGGTGCGAAACGACGTGGGCGAGATGTTCGTGCAGTTCTTCGACGGCGTGCTGGCCGCCTACCTGCGCGGCTACTCGTCGCTGTGCGTGCTGCGCCCCACGTGCGGCGAGGGCGTGGCGCTCGAGCACAACGGCGACGTCTACTCGTGCGACCACTTCGTGGACACGCCGTACCTGCTCGGCAACATCATGGAGACGCCGATCGGCGAGCTCGTTCGCGGCGAGCAGCAGCGGGCGTTCGGCGAGGCGAAGCGCGACACGCTGCCGCGCTACTGCCGCGAGTGCGAGTTCCTCTTCGCGTGCAACGGCGAGTGCCCCAAGAACCGCCTCCTGCTCACGCCCGAAGGCGAGCCGGGGCTCAACTACCTGTGCGAGGGCCTCAAGCACTTCTTCGCGCATACCGACCGGCGCATGAGGATGCTTGCGGCCTTGCTCCAGGAGGGGCGCGACGCCGGCGACATAATGGCGCTGCTCGCCGAGGAGGCCGCGCGCACGGGGCGCAACGAGCCGTGCCCGTGCGGCAGCGGGCGCAAGTTCAAGGCGTGCTGCGGGCGGTAGGCGCGCTCTCGCCAAGGCCGCCGCGCTCGAGCGCCGCGGCTACGTCAAGTCCGCCCACACGCCGGCGTGATCGGACGTGCCCGATTGGAGCCACTCCGAGTAGATGCCGCACTTGTCGACCCGGAACTCCGGTGAGACAAGGATGTGGTCGAACCAGCGGCCCACATGCCCGCCGGCGAAATGCGTCTTGGGCTCGAAGATGCCGCCGTTCACGACGAGGTGCGCGTCTCGGAGCTGATGAACCGGTTCGTCCCCAAGACCGCCTGGACGGCGTCTTCCCACTCCCGCAGGTCGCCGGTCTGACCGTCGCGGTCGGTCCACAGGCGGTGCCCGGCGGACCTGTCGTCGAAATCGACTTCCGAGAAGGTCACGATCGAACCATCCGCCCGAAGCTCCTTGGGCTCGTTGAAGTCGCCGGCAACGATCTGCCGCATGCCGGGAGGCTCGGCGAGCGCCTTGGCGAGCACGCGGAACGTCGCGACCTTCTTCCACCCGTTGCCAGCGCCGTTAGGCGCGTGGACCGAGGTCACGTCGATAGGGCCGCTCGGCGCCGAGACGACCGCGCGGGCGAACGACTCGGGGAACGGCGCTTCGAGGCGCCAGTCGTTGGGTCCCGGCGCGGTGGGCCACTTGCTCGCGACGAGGCAGCCGAACGGCTTGCGCCCGTAGGGGCCCTCGGGAGCGCGGGCGAGGCTGTCGACGTGCGACCCGAAGCCGTAGTTCTCGAGCAGCCCGGCCGCCGAGTCCAGCAGACCGAGGGTGACCTCCTGCAGGGCCACGATATCGGCGCCCGATTCGACTAGCCGATCGACCACCTCGGCCAGGCGGGTTTCGAGACCCAGGTATCGGACGTTCCAGCTGACGATACGCACGCGGAATCCCCCCTCAAGCACAAACGACGTACCCAGGCGCGCAAGAACGCGGCACCTCTCCCCACTACTGGCGTTCGGCGCCCGCGGCGGATTCCCTGCGTGGCGGATGTACCGGGCGCGGAGCACGGCGGCAGGGTATACATCTTGACAGTGCTAAGTTGACAGTGTAAAGATAGAGGCGAGGTCGGCCATCGAAGGACGTGTGTCATGAGAAGCGACCTGCACGTTGTGTTGGGAACCGGGCCAGTTGGAAGCTGGATCGCGAGAACGCTTGCCGAACGCGGGCACGCTGTCCGAGTCGTGAATCGCTCGGGCAAGCGAACCAAGTTCGTGCCCGCTGAGGTCGAGATCGTCTCCGCAGACCTGAGTGATGCGCAGCAGGCCATCGAGGCCGCATCCGGCGCCGCGGTGCTCTACCAAGCGCTCAATCCGCCGTACGACAAGTGGCACGAGCTCTTCCCCGGCCTGCAGCGCTCGGCCTTGGCCGCCGCGAAGGCGAGCGGGAGCGCGCTACGTTTCCATCGAGAACCTCTACATGTACGACTCCTCGGCCAGGGCCGATCACCGAGCAGACTCGGGTGGCGCCGGCGTCGAAGAAGGGTGAGTTACGCAGTGGCATGGCCGCCGACGTGCTGGCGGCTCACGAGCGCGGCGACGTGGGCGCAGCCATCCTGCGCTCCAGCGACTACTACGGTCCGGGTGTCACCGGCTCAGCTCTCGGCGACCGAGTGTTCACGCCGATACTGGCGGGCAAGGCGGGCGAGGTGCTCGGCGGCCTCGACATCCCGCACTCGTACGCCTACATCGAGGACGTTGCACGCGCGGCGGTCGAGCTCGGCACGCAGGATGCGGCGCTCGGGCGGGTATGGATCGCGCCGCACGCGCCTGCGCCGACGCAGCGGCAGGTGCTCGAACGGGTCTTCGAACTGGCGGGCCGCGAGCCGAAGTACACGACGCTCACGCCGACCAAGATGCGCCTGGCGGGGCTGTTCATCTCGGGCGCGCGCGAGATGGTCGAGACGATGTACGAGTTCACCGAGCCGTTCGTCGTGGACTCCTCGGCGATCGAAGCCGAGTTCGGGCTGACCTCGACACCGCTCGACGAGGGCTTGGCGAGGACCGTCGCCTGGTATCGGACCGCGGGGGAGGACGGCGCGCAATGAGCGCCAAAGACACGTACCACCACGGCAACCTGCGCCGGGCGCTGCTCGACGAGGCGCTCGTCGTCATCGCCGAGAAGGGCGTCGAGGGACTGTCGCTGCGCGATGTCGCCACTCGCGTGGGGGTGAGCCATGCGGCGCCCTACCACCACTTCGCGGACAAGACGGCGCTTATCCACGCGCTTGCCCACGAAGGCATGTCACACATGGACGACGCGATGGCCGCTGCCGAGGAGGCGGCGGGCGAGGACCCCAAGGCGCAGTTGCTGGGCATCGGCATGGCGTACGTCACGTTCGCCGTGGAGCACCCGGACTACTACGCGGCGTTCAATGCCCCCGAGATCAACAGCCCATCGGCGCAGCGCCCCGACCTGCAGCCCGAGGAAGGGCGCGGGAACACGTGGGCGGCTCGTGAGCGCCGTTGTGCGCTGCCAACACTCGGGTGACCTGCCCCAAGGCGATCCGGTCGTGCTCGCCGTCTTCCTGTGGTCGCTCGTTCACGGGCTCGCGGAGCTGTGGCGCAACGGACCGCTCTCACTGATGCCGCAGGCCGCCGGTGGGCTGGAGCCTATGGCACGTCAGGTTCTTCTGGCGGCACTGGGCACCGTGGACGACCTGCCGGCACCGGCTGGCAGCCGTGTGAAGAGGGGGGGCCGTCATGAAGACGCTGCTGCTCGATGCTGCCCCCGCTGGGGATGCCCGCACGATGCTCGCCGCCGACGCCTTGGCTGGCGCCCTGCGTGGTCGCGGGCACGACGTCGAACGTGTCGTGGTCCGCGACCTGAGCGTGAAGCCGTGCACGGGCTGCTTCGGCTGCTGGGTGTCTCGGCCGGGCGAGTGCGTGATTGCCGATGACGCGCGCTCCATCGCCGAGAAGGCGATCGCATCCGACCTATTCGCCATCGTCTCGCCGATCGCCTTCGGCAGCTACGGGTCGCTTGCGAAAGGCGTGCTCGACCGGATGATCTGCCTCGTGCTGCCCCACTTCACGACCGTCGACGGCGAGGTTCACCACAAGCCGCGGTACAGCCGCTATCCGGCGCTCCTCGTGCTGGGCACGTTGCCGAGTCCCGACGCCGAGCAAGAAGCCCTCTTCGCACGACTCGTCGAGCGCAATTCAGTGAACCTGCACCACCCGGAGCACGCCGTCGCGGTGGTCGCGGGGGACTCGGACCCAGTCGCCGTGACGCAACACCTGCTCGACAACGTGTCGGCAGGAAGGGAGGTGACGGCATGAGCCGAGCGCTCCTGCTGGTTGGAAGCCCGAAACCGCGCGCTAGCGCCTCGCTCTCATTCGCCGAGGCGCTGGGAACCCGGTTGCAGGCGCGCGGATGGGAGTGCGGCACCGAGCGGATCGTCCCCGCGCTGCGCGACGAGGCTCGGATGGCCGGGCTGCTGACCGCTGCGAGCGAGGCGGACCTCGTGGTGCTCGCATTCCCGGTCTACGTCGACTCGCTTCCTGCGCCCGTGCTCGCGCTGCTTGAGGAGTGGGCCGAGCGCGGATGTGCACCGGTGCCGGGCCTGCGCCGTCCGCGGTTCGCGGTGTTGGCTCAGTGCGGCTTCCCGGAGGCGTCGCACTGCGACGTCGCAGTCGAAGTCTGCCGGTTGTTTGCGGCGCGCTGCGGCCTCGAGTGGTCAGGTGCGCTGGCGTTCGGTATGGGGGGCGCGATCGAAGGCCGCCCGGTCGAGAGCTCGCCGCTCGCGGGTCGGACCGATGCGCTCGATGCCGCGGCCGACGCGCTCGCCGCGGGGACTCCGATCCCGAGCGCTTCGACCGAAGCCTTCGCGCGTCCGCTCTCGCCCTCGTGGGTGTACCCGCTGGTCGGCGGGTTCATGTGGTCGCTGCAGGCACGCAAGCGCGGCTGCGAAGAGCCACTTCGTCTCAGAAGGTACGCGCAATGAGCGCCGTGCCCATGCCGCTGCCACGACGCCAGGCAGTACGCCGAACGCTGCTCCTGCTGTCGTTCATCGCGTTCCCTCTCACGATGAACTACTTCTCGCCGTACCTGATCGTTGACGCAAGCTTGCAGGGCATCCTCAACGGCAGCGCGATCGTCTTCGGGTCGATGTTCCTAGGCTCACTGCTCTTTGGGCGTCTCTGGTGCGGTTGGGCGTGTCCCGCCGCAGGGCTGCAGGAGCCGCTTCTCCGAGTCAACGGCCGCCGCGTGGGCAAGCGAGCCGACCTCGTGAAGTGGCTCATCTGGGTCCCGTGGATAGCCCTGATCGTCTTCGCCGTGGTGCGCGCCGGCGGCTACAGTTCTGTGCAGCCGTTCTACGGCACCGTCGGGGGCATCTCGGTCGCTGGCGATGCCGACAGGCCCATCGTCGCCGCCTACGCGATCTATCTCGCCGTGGTGTTGCTCTTCTTCGGGCTGGCGCTTGCGGTGGGGCGGCGCGGCGGATGTCACACGATCTGCTGGATGGCGCCGTTCATGATCCTCGGCCGAGAAGCTCGCAACCGGCTCGGCGCATGGCCGTCGCTGCGGCTAGTGGCTGATTCGCCGCGCTGCACCAAGTGCGGCACCTGCACCGGCGTGTGCCCGATGAGCCTCGACGTGCAGACGTTGGTCGCGAGCAGCCACATGGAGGCCTCCGAGTGCTCGCTTTGTGGATCGTGCGCCGATAACTGCCCGGCCAAGGTGATTCGCTACTCCTTCACTGCGGGGAAGTAGCACCCGCGCCTGCGGGCGAGGTGCCGGGCGGGCGGTCGACCGCTTGGCACCTAGAGTGACTCCCCGCTCGCTTCTGCGATCGCCTCGTCGATCCTGCGTCGCAGCGGCCCGGGAAGCCCTGGGATGTCGACGCTCATGAACCCGCGCGTGATCATCGAGATGGCCTCGTCGCGGGGCACTCCACGGCTCATGAGGTAGTACACCTCCTCCTGGGCGATGGGCGAGATGGCGGCCTCGTGCGAGAGTTCGGCTCCCGGCGCCCCCTCGCTCGAGAGCTCAGGGATCGCCCACTGGGTCGAGGAGGCGCTCTGCAAGATCCCTCGGCAGTCCAAGTGGGCCGTGCACTCATCGGTCATGGCGATGAGCCGTCCACGCGAGTAGACGGTCGAGCGATCCTTCGTCACGGTTCTCGCGATCGCTTCGCACCGGGTGTGTCGACCGATGAGCAGTACCTCGGTACCCAGGTCGACGTACGAGTCTTTCAGACCGCACACGATCGTGGTGAATGCGGCCGTCGACCCGTCGCCTTCAAGCCGGCATGTCGGGAACGCCTGAAGCGAGCGGACCGGCCGGAGCAACACGTAGTTGCTCACGTAGGTGCCGCCTTCCGCTACGACGACGCCGGTGCGCGGGCGCACGGTGAAGTGCTCGCCCCAGTTGTGCACCATCGTGAAGGTGAGCGAGGCGCCCCTGCCGATGTAGAACTCCGAGATGCCCGCATGCAACCCTTCGCGCACGCCGGGCTCCACGTTGCAGCCCGTGATGACGTTCGCCTCGCCTCCGTCTTCGACGACGATGATGTTGTGAAGGTTCTGGGTGACGTCGCTCTCGCTGATGAACAGGCACGCCTGGATCGGTCGGTCGACGTGCTGATCGGCCCGGACCCTGATGAAGTAGCCTCCGGTCTGGTGGAGTGCCACCAGCGCGGTGTACTTGTCCTTATCGGGGGCGACCGCACGCCACCAGTACTTCTCGGCCATCTCGTCGGGCCACGCCAGCAGCGCCTCGTCGCTGCCCATCACTTCGATCTGGTTGTCGTATGCCGCCATCACGCGCTCGTAGATCGTTGAGCGATCCATCTGGAAGTAGCTCGCCGAGCGTTGCGACTCGTCGGTCACGAAGCCGCTCATGAGTGCTGTCTCGCGGACCTGTCGCTGCAGCGAGTCCAGAGAGTCGATCTCGCTTCGTGCCGATGCGGTGCGCCACTCGTCGAGGTCCACGTCGGGCCCGAGTCCAGCCGGCTTGTTCGCCGCGGCCTCGGCACGTCGCCGGATCTCGTCGAGCCTCTCCGCGACCTCGGCGGTCATGCACCGCGGATACGGTGTTTCTACCGTCTGCATGCCACGCACCCCACACATTTCTCGTAGCCCTGCCGCGAGATCTCGTCGATGAGGTCGCGGGGGTCGCCCTGACAGGCCAGCCGGCCGTCGAACAGGACGTGGCCGATGTCTGCGCTCACGTAGTCGAGGATATGGCCCGTGTGCGTGATGATGAGTCCTGCCCGCGGGTGATCGGTCGGTCGCTCGCCCTTCAGAAGGGCGGAGATCGCGTCTCCCACGAGTTCGACGTTCTCGAGGTCCACGCCGCTCTCGGGTTCGTCGAACATCGCGAGCGCCGGGGCCTGGGCGACGACCTGCGCCATCTCCGAGCGCTTCGTCTCGCCGCCCGAGAAGCCCGTGTTGACATCGCGGTCGAGCATGGCATCGACGTTGAGATGCTCGGCGATCCTCTGCAGTTCCTCAGCGCTGCGAGCACCCGCCGAGACCACCGCGAGCATCTGGCGAAGCCGCACGCCCCGTACCGCCGGAGGATGCTGGTATGCGAGCCCGATTCCCAGACGCGCTCGCTGATCGATCTCGAGCGGGAGCAGGTCTTGCCCACGGAATCCGATCCGGCCCGCGGTCACCTCGTAGCCGGGGAACCCCACGATGGTGTTGAGCAGCGTCGTCTTGCCGCTTCCGTTCGGCCCGAGCAGGACGTGCGTCTCGCCCTCTCGAATCACCAGATCGATGCCCGAGAGTATCTCCCGCTCACCCACACGGACCCGCAGCCCCTCCACCTCGAGAACGGGCGCAGCACCGGTCATGGCGTGCCTCCTTGGAGCCCAGATTGATGGTACCCAGACTCGGCACACGCTCGCTCGTCATCAGGTTAGCGGGAATCGTCGCGGGGAATCTCCCGAGTACTGAGATGCATCTGGAGGAACGCCGATGTCGGCGGTGACTGAGGGTAGGGTCGGCGCTCGCGGCGGGGGGAGTGACATGATGAGGCTCCGTTGTCTCTTGGCTTTCGTGGTGCTGGTCGTGGGGATGGTGCCGGCGACCGCACTGACGCTGCCATCGATTCCCGCGAAGGCGTTTCAGCCTTCGACGGAGTGTGGGTGCCACGCAGGCCTTGCAGCCGAGTGGCGGCCGTCGATGCATGCCAAGGCGCTGAGCGACCCGCTCTACCAGTACAAGCTTGCCGAGGCGGACAAGGCCACGAACGGTGCTCTCGGCCCGTTCTGCAACTCCTGCCACGGTCCGATCGCCGTCATGTCGGGCCAGCTCAGGGGTGTGGATCAGTCCAAGTTGACCTCGGCTTCCGCCGAGGGTGTCACGTGCGACTTCTGTCACCGTGTCACCGGCACGGGCGTGCCGGTGGCCAACGTCTCGCAGACGGTTGCGAATGATCAGGTGAAGCGCGCGCAGATCAAGGACCCGCAATCGCCACACCCGGCTGCCTACAGCGAGTTCCACAAGACCGCGGAGTTCTGCGGAGCGTGCCACGACGTGATCCACCCCGCTGTCCCCGGGCTGCTTCTGGAGGCAACCTACACGGAGTGGAAGGCCAGCCCGTACGCCCAGCAGGGGATCGTGTGCCAGGACTGTCACATGACGCGGGGTCCGGGGCCTGCCGTTCCCGAAGCGCGCAGGGCGGCGGCTATGGGCCCGGAGCGTCTCGGCATACACTCGATGACCTTCGTGGGCGGCAACGTGGGGCTCGGGGACTCCGCCTTGGCCGAGGAGCGGCTCAAGGCCGCCGCAGCCGTCACGGTGTCGGTCCCTGAGGGTGCCAAGAGCGGCGAGAGCGTGGTGGTGACCGCTACGGTGGCCAACATCGGGGCGGGGCACTACCTCCCGACCGGTCTGACCGAGGTCCGCGAGATGTGGCTCGAGGTGACCACTCAGGGCGCGGACGGCGAGAAGCAGGTCGTCGGCGAGCGGCGTTTCGGAACCGTCCTGAAGGACGCCAAGGGCAAGCACCCCGTGGAGTTGTGGGAGGCCACCGCCATCTACTCGGACGACAGGATCCCGCCGCTCGAGAGCGTGACCCAGACCACGACCATCACGGTGGGAGAGGGGCCGGTGACGGTCGCCGCGACTCTCTACTATCGCTCCGCGCCAGAGGAGATGGCGGCGAAAGCCGGCGTCGAGCTGCCGACCACTGAGATGGCGGCGGCGAGCGCGTCTCTCAGGCCTGTCGACTGGGACGGGAAGTCCGGCGCAAGCTCGCAGGAGGAGCCCGCCTCAGGGGGTGCGCTGCCGGTCCTTGTCGTTGCGGTCATCGTCGTGGGCGCCGTCATCGGCACGGTGCTGTGGATGCGTAGGCGCAAGCCCAGTTCCAGCTAGCTGAGACATGCTCGACCGCGGGTCGCGGCGCGCCGCCGAACGCGTCTTGCGCCGCACGTGGCTGTGTTTCGCCCGGCCGGGAGGTTGATAGACTGGACCGGGTACCCGCTGCCAGCGGAGCCTGCAGCCGTTGGGGAGGCATGACCGTGTCGCGCATGACGTCCATTCGATCTCGTCCGACGATCGACAACGTCATGTTGGTCGCGGTCGTCATCTGCTTGGCGATCGGGGTGGTCCGGATCGCGATCGTGGGCGCGGTGGTGCCTTGGACATACGTGCGAGCGAGCCGAACCAACGCCAGCTTCGTGAACCTGCTCGCGAGCGGCCCGGCTGCCTCATGGTGGGCTCGGCGCGTGCCGTACCGCGAGGGCGGCGACTATCTGGGTGTGATGTCGCGCCACTCTTCCGTCCGTACGGTGGGAGCTGTGCTCGGCGTGCTGGTCGAGCAGGAGCGCGCCAAGGGCGTCGACATCCGACGCGTGCGCGTACCCGAGGATCAGACCGCGCTTTACGGAGTGCCGCCTGGTACGCCGATGGTGCGCACCGACGGCACCGCGTTCCGTTCGGCGTGGGCGCCTCCCCGGCGCTACGCTGCGCTGCTCACCGATGTCACCGTCGAGACAGTCGACTACCGGCCGCTCCTTACTCCGCAGCAGGCCGCCGCGCTGGCGTCCGGCGCCGGTCTCCAGAAGCGTGCCGAGGACTTCTTCGTGGGACGACCCGCCGAGAATGGCTCGGGAACGTGGGTGCTGCTCGCCCGCCAGGGCGTAACGCGGGAGTTCTTGCTGGTTCCGATCGAATTGAGTCCGGCAGGTGGTGCGCTCTGAGCACGACGTGGAGCGAGCTGGCAGCCGTCTTCTTCTTCATCGCCGTCGGATGGGTGGCCTTGTGGCCCGCGAGACGCTGCCTCGGTCCGTGGGGCTACCACATCGCCGCGCTCCCCACTGGGCTTCTATCGGCGGCGATGGCAGGGACGTTCTCGACGCTGGCCAACCGGCCGCTCGACGTAGTGAGCGCGCTTGCAGGCGCCGCACTTCTCGTTGCAGGCGTGCGGTCGTCTATCGGCTAGCCGGCGGGGCCTCGCCTGTGCGGGGCGCTGTTGGTTGGAGGAGCTTCATCATCGCCGGCGGGGCGCTCGGGCGGCCTCGGCGGCGGCCATGGGCTTTCTCCGGCTCACCGTGTCGAACAACGACTCGGTGATGTCGTACTGGCCGCTCGGGGTGCAGCTGGCTCGAACCGGCCAGCTCACGAGGGCGCTGACCGCAGCGCGCAGCGCGCTCATTCCGGGCATGAACGCGATCCACATCGCCTTCGGCAGCGACTGGGCCTACGTCATCTACCCGATGCTGGGCGCGACGATGGTCGCCTGGCTGGCATTCACGCTGCTCGGCGGACCTTTCAGCGCGTCGGACCGCAGAACGGCGATGTGGATCGCCTGCGCGTCGGTGCTTGCGCTCGCGATAGAGCCCTCGTTCATCTTCAACTCGCTGTTCGTCCACTCTCACATGGTGAGCGGCCTGTACCTGTTCATGTCGCTCACGTGCGTGTGGCTCGCGGGACGCCAAGACGGCGCGAGCGAATCGCAGCGGAGCGTCCACGGCGATGCTCGTGCTCGCAGGCGCGTTCGCCGCTGGCTTCGCTCTGGGCCGTCCCGACGGGCTCGCGTACCAGTTCGTGCCGGTCGTGGCCGCGATCTCGCTGCTGACACGCTCAACCGTCGACCGCCGAGCAGTACTCGCGTTCTTCGGCCCGCTCCTCTTTATCGAGCTGAGCGTCTACGCGGCAACGTACGCGGAGTTGGGGCTGTGGGAGTCGGGCAAGCTTGACGGCAAGATCACGCTGGTGATTCTCGGGGTACTGTTGCTCTCGTCGGCAGGACCTTGGATCGTGCAGGCCCTCGATCGCGTGGGCCGTGTGCGATTGGCTGGGGAGCGGTTCGAAGCGCTAGTCGTGTCCGCCGCCGCCCTGCTCACCGCGGTTGCCCTCGCACTCAAGTGGGACACGGCCGGCGGGGCTCTCGACAACGCGCGCACGAACCTCTTCGCAGGGGCCGGCGGCTACCACTATCTGTGGTACGGCGTCGTCGTGCTGCTCGTACTATCGGTTCTCACCGGCGACGCGCTTCGGCCAGTCGTCGTGGACCCGATCCCCGTTCCTGTCGACGCTGCTGTTCCTGGTTATCGCCGCACTCGTGCACGGGCTCTCGCACGAGGGGCGCATCGGTCCTGGCGACAGTCTCAACCGCGTCGTGTTCCACGTCATTCCCGTCGTGGTCTGGTTCGCCGCCGCCGTGGTGGCGAGGATCCTCGGACCGGCGCCAAGCACCCAAGCCGAGTAGGGAACCTGCCGGCTACTCTGCCACCTCGAGCGAGGCCACGGTAGGCCTGCCGGTCAGACCGCGCCAGCGTCGCTCGAACCAGATGCCGATGCGGTCCACGACCCCCGGCGCCGCGACCGTCGAAGCCGCAATGACGGGCACCCGGGCGACCGCGGCGTCCTTCTGCGAGTAGACGATCTCGCCCAGCCGATCGCCCGCGTTCACTGGTGCGCGGACCGTCCGGTACAGCCGGACCGCTCGCTCGACGGGCGCCGCAGGGTCGAAGGGCTCGACCGAGACGGATGCGTCCGCAGCACGGGCCACGACCGAGCGGTCGAGGTAGTCCGAGATCGGCACCGAGCCCACGGTCTCCTCGGCGGAGGCGACGTCTGCGGCCGCCACGACCGGAACGCTGGCCACGAACCGCTCACCCTGCGTCAGCTCGATCCGGCCCAGTTCCTGCCCCTCAAAGACGGGCAACGCCACCTGCTGCTGCAGCAACAGCGCGCGCTTGACCGGACCGTCGATGTCGAACACCACCGCCGAGGTGGTCTCGGCGAAGCGCGCCTGCACGCTGCGAGACGGATCGGCAGCGAGAGGCACAGCGCCGACGGTCTCGGTGGCGGTCGCGACCGTCTGCCGTCTCAGGTGTTTGAACCCCCAGTCGAGCAGCCGCTTCGAGTTGGTGAACCGCGCCTTGTTGCTGGGCGCGCCGAGCACCACCGAGGTCAGCGTTATCCCGTCGCGCTCGGCGGTGGTGACCACGCCATACTTCGCGTCGCCGGTATAGCCCGTCTTGCCGCCCAGCATGCCGCGATACTCGCCGAGCAGCTCGTTGGTGTTCTCGACCTTGCGGGCCTTGCGCTTCTTGTACGCCGGAAGCGTGACCTTCTCGAGCGCCACGATGCGCCGGAACTCGGGGTTCTTCATCGCCGTGTGCATGAGCGATGCGATGTCCGCTGCCGAGCTCCGGTGTCCAGGTGCGTCCAAACCGTGCGGGTTGGAGAATCGGGTGTCGTTCAGGCCCAGCTCGGTCGCCCGCGAGTTCATCTCCTTGGACGAACGCAGGCATCGTCCCGCCCACGTGCTCGGCGAGCGCATATGCTGCGTCGTTGGAAGAGGCAACAAGCGCCAGTTCGAGGAGCTGCCGCACGGTGAGCGTCTCGCCTGCGCGCAGGCCAAGCGCGTAGTCCACGTTCGAGGCGGCCTTCGAGACGGTCACCTTGTCGTCGAGGTTCGCGCGGTCGAGCACCACGAGCGCGACCATGATCTTGGTGATGCTCGCCATCGCCCGGCGGGTCGTGGGCTGCCGAGTCCACAGCGCGCGTCCGTCAGCGCCTTCGAGCAGCCCTGCTGCCGCGTCGATGTCGGGCGCCGCCGACGCAGCCCGGTCCGGCGAGCCGAGAGCGACGCCGCCGATCTGGTCGGTTGAGAGCCGCGCAGCAATCGCAGGCTGGGGAGCTAGCAGCATAGCGCTCGCGGTCGCGAGCAGGACCGCCGCTAGGAGCATCGCAGCTGCAACAAGCAGTCCGATTGCCGGCGGCCCCTGGACGCGGGTCACGTCTGCTGCTGCGTTCGGGTGGCGTGCACTCACGCTCTGCATGGTCCCTTCGGTGATCTGGTCTCAGGTCGGCTCAAGCGTGCCACACACCGCGCCCGGCTTGCCAGAGTGCGCGAGGGACTACGTGGGTGCGGTACCGGTCGCCAGATGATCCATAGCACCGATCACTGGAGGGCGCGAGCCCGGCCGACACGCGACTCTAGAGTTCACGCCCGGCCGTGCCGCCACCTTGCGTGAGGACAGTCTCACGCTGGTCTCACCGCAGGTTCACGCAAGACGCCGAACCTACTCAGGTAACTGTCCCACGAAGAGCGGAGGTCAGCGTGAATCTGAAGAAGTTGATGTCATCGAAGGTCGCATGGTTGACAGCGGGTGTTCTGGCTATGGTGCTGGCGGCGGCGACACTCGCACAGGCCGCACCGACCATCGGGTCAGGCGCGACCGCGCCTTCATCTCACAGCGATGGCAGATCTGCCGAGCCGTGTGCGGACTGCCACAGTGTCCAGCCCGCGCCGACACCTGTTGTGGATCCAGCGCCGGCTCCTGACCCCGGGCCCGTGGTCGATCCTGCGCCTGCCCCTGTTGTCGACCCTGCGCCCGCACCCGCGCCAACCGACGAAGCCGATGACGACTCCGACGAGGCGGACGATGATACTGACGAAGTGAACGAGGCCGATGATGATGCCGATGAAGTGGACGACGCCGACGAGGATGGCGACAAGGCCCATCACGGTGCCGACAAGGCCGATGATGACGCCGACGACCGCGACGACGATGCAGACGATCGTCACGAGGCCCGCAAGTCCTCCAGGTCGCACGATGACGCCGACAAGGCCCACGAGTCGAGTGACTCGCCGCAAGACAGCGGCGCAGGCGGCAACCACAGCGAGAACTCCGACCGTAACAACGACTAGGCTGATCTAGGGCGGCACCTAGGTAGCTGACCGGCACTCGAGCGCCCGTATCCGGACCACCGGTGCGGGCGCTTCGTGTTTCGCCCTACGGCTGGCGGGCTCAGCTGACCTCATTGCGCCACGCGGGCCTGACCAAGGCGTGCCCGTGGTGAAGCTCCGGGTCGCAGCTACGTGGGCTTGGTGGCCGTCACGAGGCTGTGCCACTCGAGCCCGCCCCACGCCGCGACCTCGGCGAAACCCGCTTCGCGCAGCATGGCGGCGATGTGCTCGGCGCTTACGCGGATGTGGCGCGGCGGCCCCTTCGGCGTGTCGGCATCGGTCCAGTCGACCACGGCAAGGCGGCCGTCCGGGCGTAGCAGTCGCAGTGCTTCGCGATAGCTCTCGAACGGATCGGCGAGCTCGTGGTGCAGGTTGATCATGATCGCCACGTCAGCCACACCGTCGTCGAGGGGGACCGCTGTCTCGTCGGCGAGCACCGGTACGATGCGACCTTCAGCAACCTCGGGACGGTTGGCGCGCATCCACTCCACCATCGACGGCTCCAAGTCCGCCGCGTACACGATCGCACCGGGCGCCATCTGCGCGAAACGGACGGCGAACAGCCCCGTACCCGCGCCGATGTCCACGATCACGCGCGGGTCCGTGATGCCAATCGCCGCCCATATCACCTCTGGCTTGATCGAGTCGAAGCGCCCTTCGTCGTTGAGCCGTTCCATCTTCGCGAGGTCGAACTTGAGATGCGCCATGTTCCGCCCTTCTCGTCTCGTCGGCCGGCTAGCCCAAGTCGAGGCAGACGCGGGTCACGCCGTTGGCGGTCGAATCGACGCGGAAGCCAAGCGACTCGGTGAGTTCGAGCATCCGCGCGTTGTCCTCGGCGAACGAACCGCCAAGCTGCGAGAAGCCCTTCTCCTCGGCGATTCCGATGATGATGTCCACCAGCTTGAAGCCCAGCCCCTTGCCATGGAACTCGTTGTGAACGAGCACGGTGAACTCGCCCGTGCCGCGCTGCGCCTCCGGTCCGCGCTCGGGCTCGCCCAGCAGCCGCCCCACGCCGATGATGCGCTTGCGGCCGCCAGCCTCTGTGAGCTCGGCGACGATCGCCAACTCGCGCTCGTAGTCGATGTTGGTGAAGCGCACGAGCCGCTCGTGCGTCCACTCGGGGATGCCGTCGAAGAAGCGGCCCCTGAGCGTCGCTTCGTCCATCGTCGCGAGCATCTCGCCGATCATCGGCTCGTCCTCGGGCTTGATGGGGCGCATGAGCACCTCGGTGCCGTCAGTGAGCTTCCACGGCGCCACGTAGCGGGTCGGGTAGGGCGTGATGACCAGGTGCGGTGTCTCGGGATGGCCGTCGAGTACCGACTGGTCGATGACGATCCGGGCATCGACCGCGAAGGGCCTTCCTTCCGAGACGACCACCGGGTTGATGTCGATCTCGGCGATCTCGGGGAAGTCGACCACGAGGTTCGAGAGCTCGGTGATCATCTCGTCGATCGCGCTCAGGTCCGGCTGCTTGATTCCGCGCGGGGGTTTGGTGAGCGAGCGGTAGATGCGCGTCTCCTCCATCATCCGGCGGGCCAGCACCTGGTTGAGCGGCGGCAGGCTCACCGAGAAGTCCGCGAGCCCCTCGGCCCGCACGCCGCCGGTGCCGAACACGATCACCGAGCCGAACTGCTGGTCCTTCTTCATGCCGAGGATCAGCTCGTAGTCCACACGGCGCACCATCTTCTGCACCGAGATGCCCTCGATCGCAGCGTCGGGTTCGCTCTGGGCGACGCGGCGCATGATCTCGGCGTAGCCACGCTCGAGGTCGGGCGGCGAGCAGATGCCCACTTCGACACCGCCGGCGGCGTTCTTGTGGGTGATGTCGTGCGAGACGACTTTGAGCACCACCGGGTAGCCGATCTCCTCGGCCGCCTTGAGTGCGTCGTCGACGCCGTGGGCGGTGCGCTGTTCGACCACGGGCATGCCGTACGTGGTGAGGAAGCGCTTCGACTCCTCCTCGGTGAGCACGAGGCGTCCGGTCTTGGCGGTGCGGCGCAGCATCGCCTCGAGGTTGTGGCGTGGCGGCGCGACGTCAATGGCGAGCTCGGAGGGCGTCTCGTACAGGAGCTCGAGGTTGCGCGAGTATCGGTACATGCCCAGGTAGACCTTGACCGCGTCCTCCGGCGTCTCGTAGGTGGGGATGCCCGCCTCGCTGAAGATGCGCCTGCCGTTTCGTACAGTCTCGCCGCCCATCAGCACCGTGAGGAGCGGTTTGTCCGAGCCCTGGACGAGCGCCGCGATTCTCTCGGCCATCTCGTCGGGCCGCGCGTTGCCCTGTGGCGTGTAGATCAGCAGGATCCCGTTGACCGACTCGTCGTCGAGACACGCCTGAACCGCGGCGACGAAGCGCTCGGAGCCTGCGTCCCCCAACACGTCGACCGGGTTCGCGTGGCTCCAGTACGCGGGGAGCGCCTCGTTGAGTCTCGCCATCGTGGCGTCCGAGAGGCACGCTAGCTGTCCGCCGTATTCCACGATCGCGTCGGTGGCCATGACGCCCAGCCCACCCGCGTTGGTGACGATGGCCACGTCGCGGCCCAGTGGCAGGCGCTTCGAGTCGAGGACCGCCGCCGCGTGGAACAGGCCCGCGACCTCGTGCACGCGCACGACACCTTCTCGGCGGAAAGCGGCCTCGTAGACCTCGTCGCCCCCCGCCATAGAACCGGTGTGGGACAGCGCGGCCTTGGCGCTCTCGGCATACCGGCCGGGCTTGAGCACGATGATCGGCTTATTGCGAGCGAAGCCGCGCGCGGCGCTCATGAAGCGGCGGGCGTCGCCTATGGTCTCCATGTAGATGAGGATCGCGCGAGTGTGCTCGTCTTCGCCGAGGAAGTCGACGAGGTCGGCGAAGTCGACGTTGACCATTCCGCCCACCGAGGCGAACATCGAGAAGCCGATGTGCGCGTCAATCGCCCAGTCGAGCATGCCTGTGCCAAGCGCTCCGCTTTGTGAGATGAGCGCGATGTTGCCAGGCTCCGGGTTGATGCGCAGGAACGAAGCGTTCAGCCCCACGGTGGGCCGGATCACGCCCAGGCAGTTGGGTCCGACGACCCGCATGGGGCTGTCGCGCAGGATGTCGCGGATCTGCGTTTCGAGCGCCGCACCCTTCTCGCCGGTCTCCGAGAAGCCGGCCGAGACCACGATTGCTCCGTGCACTCCGGCGGCCGCGCACTGCGCGAGCACGTTGGGGACTGTCGCTGCCGGCGTCGCGACCATCGCGAGATCGATCTGCTCGGCGATGTCGCCGATCGCCGCGTGCGTGGGCAGGCCAAGGATGGTCGGGTGCTTCGGGTTGATCGGATAGACGGTCCGGCCTGCCGACGCCATCGCGTTTTCCATGATGGTCCGGCCGACCGAGCCCTCGGTCTCTGACGCGCCTATCACCGCGATCGTCTTGGGATCGAACATGCGCTGCATGAGAACACCTCCGTAGCGAAGGTTCCCATCTGGGGGAGGCGCGAACGCGCGAGGCGGGCCTATCGGCGCTCGATCTTGCCGAGATACTCCGCGTTGCCTATTCGTCTGTTCCCGTGGCTATTCGCTCCACACAGGCGGCAGCATCGGACGGCCTAACCCCTCCGTCCGAGCAGGGTGGGACATCCCAGGCCACTCGCACCGATCAGGACATGGCTCGTTCCACGGCGTGTTTCGTCTGCTCGTACATCTGGTGCGACTGCGCGACGATCACGCGATGACCACCTACTTTGTATTCGCTGCGCGGTGCACTGGCGTTTGCCTGGTAGACGTTCGCCAGCTCTGCAACCAGCCCGGCCGCGGCGTCGCGCGTGATCTCACCGCGCTCCATCAGAGACCTGACGTCGAGCCGTTGCTCTCCGACGAACCACACCACCCCGAAGGCCTTAGGCGGCTTGCCGATGAAGGCGTAGAGCGCGTCTTCTCCTGCCAAGACCTCGATTCTGTCGTTGGCGGCTCTGACGAAGCTCCCGAACACGCTGTTCTCCGCGATCAGGCGAGCCTCCTCGGCGTCGTCGGGAAGTGGTGGGTACTTGGCACCGAACATGCCATCGAACAGGCCCATGATGCAGCTCCTCTCGGAACGCGACGGGCCGCCACCCGGATGCACGAAGACATCCGGATGGCGGCCCGACCATTCCGCTGAGCGCTTAACCTCCGGTGCAAGCACCGGACCCTGGCGACGGCTCCGAGAACGAAGAAAGCCGCCACTCGAGCGTGAACTCGAGACGGCGGCCCGACCGTTCTCAGCGACCTCCGGGACGAATCCCGGACCCGTCTGGCTATTAGGTTGACCCGATTCTGCTGCGGCATACGCGGGTGGGTCAATCCCACGCCCGCGAGCGGCTGGCTCGCGTCGACGAACGGTGCAGCGTCAGCCCCGCTCGGGTAGGCGGCCCGGAGAAGCGGCTCACGAGTCCCGAGATGTGGGATACACCTAGCACGGCCGTTGAGAGTGGACTGTCGAAGCGATCGCGACACGAGAGGGTGCCATGGACGCCATCGAGGCGATTCTTAGTAGACGCAGCATCCGTAAGTTCTCGGCAGAAGCCGTCGCGGAGCCTGACCTCGAGCTGGTGCTGCAGGCCGCGATGGCTGCCCCATCGGCGTTCAACGAGCGGCCGTGGCACTTCTTGGTGGTGCGCGACGCGTCCATGCGTAGGCAGCTCTCGCAGATCTCGGAGTGGTCGGGGCCGATGGCCGGAGCGCAGGTGGGCGTGGTCGTGTGCGGGGACACCGAAGCACTGCGCAGGCCAGGCACCGTCTACTGGATGATCGACTGCGCGGCGGCGCTCGAGAACATGCTCATCGCGGCGAACGGGAACGGACTGGGTGCCGTGTGGCTCGGCATCCATCCCACGCCTGAGCGCATCGACGCGGTGCGCGAGTTGCTCGGACTGCCCGACCACGTCGAGCCGCTCGGCATGGTCGCACTTGGCTGGCCCGCCGAGGACAAGCCGCCCGCCGAGCGCTACGACGAGAGCAGGATCACAGCGAGCGCTGGTAGGTCGCTCGCACCCGAAGGGCGCTCGTGTCGCGTCATGGAGGTGAGTTGGGTGCCGGACTCCCGCGGAGCACCGTTCGGATGCTTGGGTTCCTGCACACGCATCGAGTCGAGCGGGGGTTGGCCCCGTCTGTTCAGGTGGAGGTGCCCGCGGTTGGCATGACGGCGCGGGAGCTGGCAAGCTCGCTGGGGCTCCCGCTCGAGCGCATCGACGGTGAGTTCATCAATCACCGAAGCGCCGACATGGACACTGTGGTGTACCCCGGCGACAGGGTCGCATTCGTGCCGCTCGGCACGCCGGCGTCGCATCCGGCGTTCTTCGGGCCGTTTGTCGTTCACGAGGACGCGCCTGAACGCTGATCGTGTCTCGGCGCGGACGCCGGCGCTCCTGTTACGCTGGGCGACTGACCATCCGAAACGATCGGAGACCGATGGCTCAGACGCCGAGCAGGCGTGATTCCGCAGCGGCGCCCGACCACTCGGCACTGCCCGTCGTGGTCGCCCTGAGCACGATGCTCGTGTGGGGCGGGACCCCGCTGTTCTCCAAGATCGCCGTCGGGCAGATCGACCCGTTGATGGTGGGCATCCTCAGGACCGTGTTGGCGGGTGCGCTCGCCCTGCCGCTGGTGCTGCTGTTTCGCCATCCGCTGCCCACGACCCGCCGAGACGGCCTGACTCTCGCGTTCTCGGGCTTCGCCGCGTTCATCGCCTTCCCGCTGCTGTTCACGGTGGGGCAGGCGCGCACCTCGGCGACGCACGGCGCCCTCATCCTCGCGACGCTGCCGGTCTTCACGAGCCTCTTCGGCACGCTGGTGGAGCGCAGGCGCGTCACGGCGATGTGGGTTGTCGGGTGCACGGTCGCGCTCGTGGGCGAGGCGGCCGTCATCGTGTTGCGCAGCGGCGGCGCGGCGTCCGGGGCGACGGTCGCCGGCGACCTGGTGGTGCTCGCGTCGTCGGTGATCTGCGCGACAGGTTATGTAGCGGGCGCGCGGCTCACACAGCACGGGTACGGCAGCGTGCCGACCACCCTGTGGGGGGCGTCGGGTGCGGCCGTGGCGCTCCTGCCGCTCATGCTGTGGTCGGTCAGCCGCATGGTTGGCCGCAGGCGGGTGCCGCAGCGTGGGCCTCGGTGCTCGTGCTCGCGTTTCTCACCTCGATCCTCGGCTACGTCGCGTGGTACTGGGCTCTCGCACGCGGCGGCATCAGCCGCATCGCGCCGATCCAGTTCACGCAGCCGCTCTTCGGGCTGGCGCTGGCGGCGATCGTTCTGCAGGAGCGGCCTGCGCCGGTCACCTACGCAGCTGCGGTCGCGATCCTTGCCGGCGCGTGGATGGTGCTGCGGGCGGCGCCGCGCTGAGCTGCGACGTCGCGCGGACGGTGTGCGTTCGCGAGCGGCCTCCGCGTCAACCCGCGTCTGCCGGGGAACCATACTCGGTAGCGGGCAGGGCCGTTCAAGCTGGGATCGTCGACCGCGACACGTATGGTTCTTGAGCACCGGCGGGGGCCGGGGCAGAGCCGAGGGGGTCGACGATGAAGTACGCGGTAGGTCGTTCGCATCAGTGGGTTCGCGTTGTCTGTGCGCTTGGCGTGCTAGCGGGGCTTGTCGGGTTGATGGCGTCGGTGCCGGCTGAGCCGGCAGCCGCGGTCGCACCGTGACCTACTGGGTCGACGCCGGCAACGGCAGTAACTCGAACGACGGTACGAGTACCGCCGAGCCGTTCAAGACGATGACCAAAGGCGCTGTCGCACTTGAATGCAGGCGGCACGGTGATGA
>CAVPCY010000004.1:0-26452 GCA_963702525.1 uncultured Actinomycetes bacterium
GGCGGGCTTCTCGGCAGCTGCGGTCTGCCGGTACACGCCCGGGAGGGTGGGAGCGACGGCCTGTCGCACGATGTAGGCGGAGACGGCGCCGATCGCGATGACCGAGGCAAGCAGCGGGTTCGATATGAGTATCAGGAACACCGTCATGCTCAGCGGAGACGCGGTCGCGGCGACCAGCATTCCCGCTATCAGCGCCATGACCGCGACACCCTGCGGGATGCCGGGTACCGCGAGGTTCAGCGCCAAACCGAAGCACAACCCGGTGAACATCAGGGGGAAGAGCGGGCCGCCGAAGTAAGCGGTCGACAGACTCCAGATGCTCAGGGCCACCTTGCCAACCCCCAGGAGCAGCAGGGTGACAAGCCCCAGCGCCGCTGCCTTCTCTATGACGTCAGGCACCTGCTCCTGACCCGAGAACAGCAGGTACGGGCTAGCGATAGCGGCGATCGCCATCACCGACCCGCCGGCGACGCCGGCCAGCATCGGCTTCGCTCGTAGCGCCTGGAACTTCACGCGCGCCTTCACGAACACGCCGCCGTACACGAGACCCACCGCGCCGCCGGTGACGCCGAGGGCCAGGGCGAGAGCGAGATCGACGAGTGACACGGTCGTGTAGTTGGGGAAGGGGAAGAGCGCTGCGATGCTGTGACCACCGAGGACTATGTACGTCACCCACGCCGTTGCACCTGAGGCCAAGCCGGCGACGATGTTGATCCGGCTCATGTTGATCGCCTTGGGGCTGATGAACTCCATCGCGAGAAGCGCCCCCACCGGCGCACCGCCCAGGAAGGCTGCGAAGCGCACCGGCAACCCCTGCGTAGCACATCATCTTGACTTGCTCCGGCTTGAGGCCCATCCGGTCGGCCAGCAGCGTGCCGAGCCCGCCGTTGATGTCGACGAGCGGCGCCTCGGGACCGATCGCTGCGCCGGAGAACAGGGAGGCGAGCGAGAAGGCGGCGCCGGGAAGGAGCTTGCGGTACTCCATCCGCCCTTCCTGGTCGTACTCGTGCTCGGCGGCGCCCTGTGTCGAAGGGGCGCCCCTTCGAGAGGACGGCGATCAGTGAGGCGATAGCGGTCATCGTGATGACGACTGCCACCGGCACGATCCACGCGGGCACGCTCGGGAACTGCTCGGGAAGCGTCTCCCACAGGAAGTTGACCCCGAGGTGGTCCACGGTCAGGAACAGCCAGGTGGCCGCCCCCGTGATGATGCCGACGACAAGCGCGAGCAACAGCAGGCGCGTTCCGCTGCGCGCAAGCTCGCGAGAGTCGATGTGCTTCTCGGCGACGGCGCCGTCAGTGTGCTGCTCGTCCACGTGACCCCCCTGGTACCTTCGAAGTCCCGAGGGCCATGATACTTGTTCACCGCGCTGGTAGCCGCTCGCGTACCATGATTCCATGAGCGATTCTGTCACCCCCGCATTCCACGTAATGGCCAAGCCCACCGGGGCGCGCTGCAATCTGCGCTGCGACTACTGCTTCTTCCTCGAGAAGTCGGCGCTCTACCCCGGCAGTGACGAGCGCATGACCGACGAGGTCGCCGAGGCGTTCGTCCGACAGACGATCGAGGCGCAGCAGGTGCCGTTCGTGACGCTGGCGTGGCAAGGCGGCGAGCCCACGCTGATGGGCCTCGACTTCTTCCGGCGCGCCCTCGAGGTCGAGCGCGAGGCACTGCCCGAGGGCTGGCAGGTCGAGCGCACGATCCAGACCAACGGCACCCTGCTCGACGACGAGTGGGCGGCCTTCCTCGCCGATAACGACATCCTCGTGGGCCTGAGCATCGACGGGCCGCGCGAGCTGCACAACGCCTATCGCCACGACGGTGCCGGGCGCCCGGTCTTCGACCAGGTCGAGGCCGCGGCGCGCCTGCTCCAGAAGCACGGCGCCGAGTTCAACGTGCTGTGCACGGTGAACGCCGCCAACGCCGGCCACCCGCTCGAGGTCTACCGCTACTTCCGAGACGAGCTCGGCGCGCGCTTCATCCAGTTCATCCCGATCGTCGAGGTCGCGACTCCGCCAGCCGAGGGCCGCGCCGGCACGGTCACCGACCGCAGCGTGCCGCCGCTCGCGTACGGCGAGTTCCTCTCGGCGATCTTCGACGAGTGGGTGCGCCACGACGTGGGCGAGATGTTCGTGCAGTTCTTCGACGGCGTGCTGGCCGTCCTACCTGCGCGGCTACTCGTCGCTGTGCGTCCTGCGCCCCACGTGCGGCGAGGGCGTCGCGCTCGAGCACAACGGCGATGTGTACTCGTGCGACCACTTCGTGGACACGCCGTACCTGCTCGGCAACATCATGGAGACACCGATCGGTGAGCTCGTTCGCGGCGGTAAGCAGCGGGCGTTCGGCGAGGCGAAGCGCGACACGCTGCCGCGCTACTGCCGCGAGTGCGAGTTCCTCTTCGCGTGCAACGGTGAGTGCCCCAAGAATCGCCTGCTGCTCACGCCAGAAGGCGAGCCGGGGCTCAACTACCTGTGTGAGGGCCTCAAGCATTTCTTCGCGCACACCGATCGGCGCATGAGGATGCTAGCGGCCCTGCTCCAGGAGGGGCGCGACGCCGGCGACATCATGGCGCTGCTCGCCGAGGAGGCTGCTCACACGGGACGCAACGAGCCGTGCCCGTGTGGCAGCGGGCGCAAGTACAAGGCGTGTTGCGGGCGCTAGACGCGCTACTCGCGCGAGGCCGGCGTCGCTCGGGCGTTGCAGGCTATTTCAGGTCCGCCCACACGCCGGCGTGATCGGACGTGCCCGATTGGAGCCACTCCGAGTAGACGCCGCACTTGTCGACCCCGAACTCCGGAGAGACCAGGATATGGTCGAACCAGCGCCCCACATGCCCGCCGGCGAAATGCGTCTTGGGCTCGAAAATGCCGCCGTTCACGACGAGGTGCGCGTTTCGGAGCTGATGGACCGGCCTCGTCCCCAAGACCGCCTGCACGGCTTCTTCCCACTCCCGCAGGTCGCCGGTCTGACCGTCGCGGTCGGTCCACAGGCGATGCCCGGCGGACCTGTCATCGAAGTCGACCTCCGAGAACGTCACGATCGAGCCGTCAGCCCGGAGCTCCTTGGGTTCGTTGAAGTCGCCGGCAACGATCTGACGCATGCCGGGTGACTCGGCCAGCGCCTTGGCGAGCACGCGGAACGTCGCGACCTTCTTCCACCCGTTTCCAGCGCCGTTCGGCGCGTGAACCGAGGTCACGTCGACAGGGCCGCCGGGTGCCGAGACGACAGCGCGGGCGAACGACTCGGGGAACGGCGCTTCGAGGCGCCAGTCGTTGGGTCCCGGAACGGTGGGCCACTTGCTCGCGACGAGGCAGCCGAACGGCTTGCGACCGTAGGGGCCCTCGGGAGCGCGGGCGAGGCTGTCGACGTGCGACCCGTAGCCGTAGGTCTCGAGCAGCCCGGCCGCCGAGTCCAGCAGCGATAGGGTGACCTCCTGCAGGGCCACGATGTCCGCGCCCGATTCGACCAGCCGATCTACCACCTCGGCGAGGCGGGTTTCGAGACCCTGGTGTCGGACGTTCCAGCTGACGATACGCACGCGCCATCCCCCCTCAAGCACAAACGACGTACCCAGGCGCGCAAGAACGCGGCACCTCTCCCCACTACTGGCGTTCGGCGCCCGCGGCGGATTCCCTGCGTGGCGGATGTACCGGGCGCGGAGCACGGCGGCAGGGTATGCATCTTGACAGTGCTAAGTTGACAGTGTAAAGATAGAGGCGAAGTCGGCCATCGAAGGACGTGTGTCATGAGCAGCGACCTGCACGTTGTGTTGGGAACCGGGCCAGTTGGAAGCTGGATCGCGAGAACGCTTGCCGAACGCGGGCACGCTGTCCGAGTCGTGAATCGCTCGGGCAAGCGAACCAAGTTCGTGCCCGCTGAGGTCGAGATCGTCTCCGCAGACCTGAGTGATGCGCAGCAGGCCATCGAGGCCGCATCCGGCGCCGCGGTGCTCTACCAAGCGCTCAATCCGCCGTACGACAAGTGGCACGAGCTCTTCCCCGGCCTGCAGCGCTCGGCCTTGGCCGCAGCGAAGGCATCGGGGGCTCGTTACGTTTCCATCGAGAACCTCTACATGTACGACTCCTCGGCAGGGCCGATCATAGAGCAGACACGGCTGGCGCCCGCGTCGAGGAAGGGCGAGCTACGCACGGGCATGGCCGAGGATGTGCTGACGGCTCACGAGCGCGGTGACGTACGCGCAGCCATCCTGCGCTCCAGCGACTACTACGGTCCGGGTGTGACCGGCTCAGCTCTGGGCGACCGGGTATTCCCGCCGATACTGGCGGGCAAGGCGGGCGAGGTGCTCGGCGGGCTCGACATCCCGCACTCCTATGCCTACATCGAGGACGTTGCACGCGCGGCGGTCGAGCTCGGCACGCAGGATGCGGCGCTCGGGCGGGTATGGATCGCGCCGCACGCGCCTGCGCCCACGCAGCGGCAGGTGCTCGAACGCATCTTCGATCTGGTGGGTCGCGCGCCCAAGTACACCACGGTCACACCGTTCAAGATGCGCCTGGCGGGGCTGTTCATCTCGGGAGCGCGCGAGATGGTCGAGATGATGTACGAGTTCACCGAACCGTTCGTCGTGGACTCCTCGGCGATCGAGGGGGAGTTCGGGCTGACCCCGACTCCGCTCGACGACGGCTTGGCGAGGACCGTCGAGTGGTACCGAACCGCGGCGCAAGGTGGCGCGAAGTGAGCGCCAAGGACACGTACCACCACGGCAACCTGCGCCAGGCGCTGCTCGATGAGGCGCTCGTCGTCATCGCCGAGAAGGGCGTCGAGGGACTCGTCGTTGCGCGATGTCGCCAATCGGGTGGGGGTGAGCCACGCGGCGCCCTATCACCACTTCGCGGACAAGACGGCGCTGATCCACGCGCTTGCCCACGAAGGCATGTCACACATGGACGACGCGATGGCCGCTGCCGAGGAGGCGGCGGGCGACGACCCCAAGGCGCAGTTGCTGGGCATCGGCATGGCGTACGTCACGTTCGCCGTGGAGCACCCGGACTACTACGCGGCGTTCAACGCCCCCGAGATCAACAGCCCATCGGCCCAGCGCACCGACCTGCAGCCCGAGGAAGGGCGCGGGAACACGTGGGGGCGGCTCGTGAGCGCCGTTGTGCGCTGCCAACACTCGGGTGACCTGCCCCAAGGCGATCCGGTCGTGCTTGCCGTCTTCCTGTGGTCGCTCGTTCACGGGCTCGCTGAGCTGTGGCGCAACGGACCGCTCTCACTGATGCCGCAGGCTGGTGGTGGGCTGGAGCCTATGGCACGTCAGGTTCTTCTGGCGGCACTGGGCACCGTGGACGACCCTGCCGGCACCGGCTGGCAGCCGTGTGAAGAGGGGGGGCCGTCATGAAGACGCTGCTGCTCGATGCTGCCCCCGCTGGGGATGCCCGCACGATGCTCGCCGCCGACGCCTTGGCTGGCGCCCTGCGTGGTCGCGGGCACGACGTCGAACGTGTCGTGGTCCGCGACCTGAGCGTGAAGCCGTGCACGGGCTGCTTCGGCTGCTGGGTGTCTCGGCCGGGCGAGTGCGTGATTGCCGATGACGCGCGCTCCATCGCCGAGAAGGCGATCGCATCCGACCTATTCGCCATCGTCTCGCCGATCGCCTTCGGCAGCTACGGGTCGCTTGCGAAAGGCGTGCTCGACCGGATGATCTGCCTCGTGCTGCCCCACTTCACGACCGTCGACGGCGAGGTTCACCACAAGCCGCGCTACAGCCGCTATCCGGCGCTCCTCGCGCTGGGCACGTTGCCGAGTCCCGACGCCGAGCAAGAAGCCCTCTTCGCACGACTCGTCGAGCGCAATTCAGTGAACCTGCACCACCCGGAGCACGCCGTCGCGGTGGTCGCGGGGGACTCGGACCCAGTCGCCGTGACGCAACACCTGCTCGACAACGTGTCGGCAGGAAGGGAGGTGACGGCATGAGCCGAGCGCTCCTGCTGGTTGGAAGCCCGAAACCGCGCACTAGCGCCTCGCTCTCATTCGCCGAGGCGCTGGGAACCCGGTTGCAGGCGCGCGGATGGGAGTGCGGCACCGAGCGGATCGTCCCCGCGCTGCGCGACGAGGCTCGGATGGCCGGGCTGCTGACAGCTGCGAGCGAGGCGGACCTCGTGGTGCTCGCATTCCCGGTCTACGTCGACTCGCTTCCGGCGCCCGTGCTCGCGCTGCTCGAGGCATGGGCCGAGCGCGGATCCGCACCGGTGCCGGGCCTCCGCCGTCCGCGGCTCGCAGTGTTGGCTCAGTGCGGCTTCCCGGAGGCGTCGCACTGCGACGTCGCAGTCGAAGTCTGCCGGTTGTTTGCGGCGCGCTGCGGCCTCGAGTGGTCAGGTGCGCTGGCGTTCGGTATGGGGGGCGCGATCGAAGGCCGCCCGGTCGAGAGCTCGCCGCTCGCAGGTCGGACCGATGCGCTCGATGCCGCGGCCGACGCGCTCGCCGCGGGGACTCCGATCCCGAGCGCTTCGACCGAAGCCTTCGCGCGTCCGCTCTCGCCCTCGTGGGTGTACCCGCTGGTCGGCGGGTTCATGTGGTCGCTGCAGGCACGCAAGCGCGGCTGCGAAGAGCCACTTCGTCTCAGAAGGTACGCGCAATGAGCGCCGTGCCCATGCCGCTACCACGACGCCAGGCAGTACGCCGAACGCTGCTCCTGCTGTCGTTCATCGCGTTCCCTCTCACGATGAACTACTTCTCGCCGTACCTGATCGTTGACGCAAGCTTGCAGGGCATCCTCAACGGCAGCGCGATCGTCTTCGGGTCGATGTTCCTAGGCTCACTGCTCTTTGGGCGTCTCTGGTGCGGTTGGGCGTGTCCCGCCGCAGGGCTGCAGGAGCCGCTTCTCCGAGTCAACGGCCGCCGCGTGGGCAAGCGAGCCGACCTCGTGAAGTGGCTCATCTGGGTCCCGTGGATAGCCCTGATCGTCTTCGCCGTGGTGCGCGCCGGCGGCTACAGTTCTGTGCAGCCGTTCTACGGCACCGTCGGGGGCATCTCGGTCGCTGGCGATGCCGACAGGCCCATCGTCGCCGCCTACGCGATCTATCTCGCCGTGGTGTTGCTCTTCTTCGGGCTGGCGCTTGCGGTGGGGCGGCGCGGCGGATGTCACACGATCTGCTGGATGGCGCCGTTCATGATCCTCGGCCGAGAAGCTCGCAACCGGCTCGGCGCATGGCCGTCGCTGCGGCTAGTGGCTGATTCGCCGCGCTGCACCAAGTGCGGCACCTGCACCGGCGTGTGCCCGATGAGCCTCGACGTGCAGACGTTGGTCGCGAGCAGCCACATGGAGGCCTCCGAGTGCTCGCTTTGTGGATCGTGCGCCGATAACTGCCCGGCCAAGGTGATTCGCTACTCCTTCACTGCGGGGAAGTAGCCCCGCGCCTGCGGGCGAGGTGCCGGGCGGGCGGTCGACCGCTTGGCACCTAGAGTGACTCCCCGCTCGCTTCTGCGATCGCCTCGTCGATCCTGCGTCGCAGCGGCCCGGGAAGCCCTGGGATGTCGACGCTCATGAACCCGCGCGTGATCATCGAGATGGCCTCGTCGCGGGGCACTCCACGGCTCATGAGGTAGTACACCTCCTCCTGGGCGATGGGCGAGATGGCGGCCTCGTGCGAGAGTTCGGCTCCCGGCGCCCCCTCGCTCGAGAGCTCAGGGATCGCCCACTGGGTCGAGGAGGCGCTCTGCAAGATCCCTCGGCAGTCCAAGTGGGCCGTGCACTCATCGGTCATGGCGATGAGCCGTCCACGCGAGTAGACGGTCGAGCGATCCTTCGTCACGGTTCTCGCGATCGCTTCGCACCGGGTGTGTCGACCGATGAGCAGTACCTCGGTACCCAGGTCGACGTACGAGTCTTTCAGACCGCACACGATCGTGGTGAATGCGGCCGTCGACCCGTCGCCTTCAAGCCGGCATGTCGGGAACGCCTGAAGCGAGCGGACCGGCCGGAGCAGCACGTAGTTGCTCACGTAGGTGCCGCCTTCCGCTACGACGACGCCGGTGCGCGGGCGCACGGTGAAGTGCTCGCCCCAGTTGTGCACCATCGTGAAGGTGAGCGAGGCGCCCCTGCCGATGTAGAACTCCGAGATGCCCGCATGCAACCCTTCGCGCACGCCGGGCTCCACGTTGCAGCCCGTGATGACGTTCGCCTCGCCTCCGTCTTCGACGACGATGATGTTGTGAAGGTTCTGGGTGACGTCGCTCTCGCTGATGAACAGGCACGCCTGGATCGGTCGGTCGACGTGCTGATCGGCCCGGACCCTGATGAAGTAGCCTCCGGTCTGGTGGAGTGCCACCAGCGCGGTGTACTTGTCCTTATCGGGGGCGACCGCACGCCACCAGTACTTCTCGGCCATCTCGTCGGGCCACGCCAGCAGCGCCTCTTCGCTGCCCATCACTTCGATCTGGTTGTCGTATGCCGCCATCACGCGCTCGTAGATCGTTGAGCGATCCATCTGGAAGTAGCTCGCCGAGCGTTGCGACTCGTCGGTCACGAAGCCGCTCATGAGTGCTGTCTCGCGGACCTGTCGCTGCAGCGAGTCCAGAGAGTCGATCTCGCTTCGTGCCGATGCGGTGCGCCACTCGTCGAGGTCCACGTCGGGCCCGAGCCCAGCAGGCTTGTTCGCCGCGGCCTCGGCACGCCGCCGGATCTCGTCGAGCCTCTCCGCGACCTCGGCGGTCATGCACCGCGGACACGGTGTTTCTACCGTCTGCATGCCACGCACCCCACACATTTCTCGTAGCCCTGCCGCGAGATCTCGTCGATGAGGTCGCGGGGGTAGCCCTGACAGGCCAGCCGGCCGTCGAACAGGACGTGGCCGATGTCTGCGCTCACGTAGTCGAGGATATGGCCCGTGTGCGTGATGATGAGTCCTGCCCGCGGGTGATCGGTCGGTCGCTCGCCCTTCAGAAGGGCCGAGATCGCGTCTCCCACGAGTTCGACGTTCTCGAGGTCCACGCCGCTCTCGGGTTCGTCGAACATCGCGAGCGCCGGGGCCTGGGCGACGACCTGCGCCATCTCCGAGCGCTTCGTCTCGCCGCCCGAGAAGCCCGTGTTGACATCGCGGTCGAGCATGGCATCGACGTTGAGATGCTCGGCGATCCTCTGCAGTTCCTCAGCGCTGCGAGCACCCGCCGAGACCACCGCGAGCATCTGGCGAAGCCGCACGCCGCGTACCGCCGGAGGATGCTGGTATGCGAGCCCGATTCCCAGACGCGCTCGCTGATCGATCTCGAGCGGGAGCAGGTCTTGCCCACGGAATCCGATCCGGCCCGCGGTCACCTCGTAGCCGGGGAACCCCACGATGGTGTTGAGCAGCGTCGTCTTGCCGCTTCCGTTCGGCCCGAGCAGGACGTGCGTCTCGCCCTCTCGAATCACCAGATCGATGCCCGAGAGTATCTCCCGCTCACCTACACGGACCCGCAGCCCCTCCACCTCGAGAACGGGCGCCGCACCGGTCATGGCGTGCCTCCTTGGAGCCCAGATTGATGGTACCCAGACTCGGCACACGCTCGCTCGTCATCAGGTTAGCGGGAATCATCGTGGGGAATCTCCCGAGTACTGAGATGTATCTGGAGGAATGCCGATGTCGGCGGTGACTGAGGGTAGGGTCGGCGGCACTCACGGCGGGGGGAGTGACATGATGAGGCTCCGTTGGTTCTTGGCTCTCGCGGTGCTGGTCGTGGGGATGGTGCCGGCGACCGCACTGACGCTGCCATCGATTCCCGCGAAGACGTTTCAGCCTTCGAGCGGAGTGTGGGTGCCACGCAGGCCTTGCAGCCGAGTGGCGGCCGTCGATGCATGCCAAGGCGCTGAGCGACCCGCTCTACCAGTACAAGCTTGCCGAGGCGGACAAGGCCACGAACGGTGCTCTCGGCCCGTTCTGCAACTCCTGCCACGGTCCGATCGCCGTCATGTCGGGCCAGCTCAGGGGTGTGGATCAGTCCAAGTTGACCTCGGCTTCCGCCGAGGGTGTCACGTGCGACTTCTGTCACCGTGTCACCGGCACGGGCGTGCCGGTGGCCAACGTCTCGCAGACGGTTGCGAATGATCAGGTGAAGCGCGCGCAGATCAAGGACCCGCAATCGCCACACCCGGCTGCCTACAGCGAGTTCCACAAGACCGCGGAGTTCTGCGGAGCGTGCCACGACGTGATCCACCCCGCTGTCCCCGGGCTGCTTCTGGAGGCAACCTACACGGAGTGGAAGGCCAGCCCGTACGCCCAGCAGGGGATCGTGTGCCAGGACTGTCACATGACGCGGGGCCCCGGGCCGACCGTTCCGGGACCGCGTAGGGCGGCGGCTATGGGCCCGGAGCGTCTCGGCATACACTCGATGACCTTCGTGGGCGGCAACGTGGGGCTCGGCGACTCCGCCTTGGCCGAGGAGCGGCTCAAGGCCGCCGCAGCCGTCACGGTGTCGGTCCCTGAGGGTGCCAAGAGCGGCGAGAGCGTGGTGGTGACCGCCACGGTGGCCAACATCGGGGCGGGGCACTACCTCCCGACCGGTCTGACCGAGGTCCGCGAGATGTGGCTCGAGGTGACCACTCAGGGCGCGGACGGCGAGAAGCAGGTCGTCGGAGAGCGGCGTTTCGGAACCGTCCTGAAAGACGCGAAGGGCAAGCACCCCGTCGAGCTGTGGGAGGCCGCCGCCATCCACTCGGACGACAGGATCCCGCCGCTCGAGAGCGTGACCCAGACGACGACCATCACGGTGGGAGAGGCGCCGGTGACGGTCGCCGCGACTCTCTACTATCGCTCCGCGCCAGAGGAGATGGCGGCAAAAGCCGGCGTCGAGCTGCCGACCACTGAGATGGCGGCCGCGAGCGCGTCTCTCAGGCCTGTCGACTGGGACGGGAAGTCGGGCGCAAGCTCGCAGGAGGAGCCCGCATCGGGGAGCGTGCTGCCGATCGGTTGTCGTCGCGGTGATCGCCATCGGAGCCGTCGTGGGCGTCGTGCTGTGGATGCGCAGGCGTAAGGCCAGTCCCAGCTGAGTCCACCCCGCAGCGTCTCACGGCGTACACCGAGAGGCGTACGGCTACACGCCTGTCGGCCCATGCGCCTGTGCGCGGCGAGGGCTACTATCGCGTTATGGATAGGACTACCCCCAAGCCACGGCTGCGCGAGGCGCTGATCGACTACGGCATCCCGTTGCTGCTCCTCGTGCCGGTGTTGCTCATCCTATGGGTCTCTCCGAAACTGATGGCCAGCGGCGAGGTGCGCATACCGCTTGGCCCCCGGGGCTCGGCGGGTGTCTACGCCACGGGCATGACCTACTTCTTCGTGACGGCGGTCTTCTTGCCGCTCGTGGTTCGCCGCAAGTACCCGTTGCCGGTCCTGGCTGCCACGACGGTTCTCTCGGGGCTCTTCGCCTTCCTCCCCAATCCACCCGCGCCAACACAGCTCGCGCCGCTGCTCGCGCTGTACACGGTCGGGACGCTTCGCGACAGGCGTACGGTTTGGACCTGCTACGCACTGGTCACCGCGTTCACGATGGGCATGGTGGTGCGCCCGTTCACGGGCATCTCGTGGATCGCGGACGCCGTCAGCATCGCCACGTCGTTCGGGGTCGCGGCCGCGCTCGGCGATGCGACGCGCTCGCGACGCGCCTACATCGCTGCGGTCGAGCAGCGCGCCATCGATGCCGAGCGCACCCGCGAGGACGAGGCGCGTCGCCGGGTCGAGGAGGAGCGCCTTCGCATCGCCCGGGAGCTGCACGATGTGACCGCCCACTCGCTCTCGATCATCGCCCTGCAGGCCGGAGCTGCCGAGAAGGCGGTGCGCCGCGATCCGGACTCGGCTATCTCCGCGCTCCACACCATCCGCGTCACGAGTAAGGACTCGCTCGAAGAGCTGCGCGCGATGCTCGGCGTGCTCCGTAGCGCCGATGAGGACGCGCCGCTCTCGCCGGCCGGCCGCTTGGAGCGGCTGCCCGAGCTCGTGGCCGGGGTCGAGCAGGCTGGCGTCCACGTAACCCTCGAAGTCGCCGATGATCTCGGTGATGTTCCGGCCTATGCGGACGTCTCGGCGTATCGGATCGTCCAGGAGGCGATCACGAACGTGGTTCGCCACGCGCACGCTTCAAGCGCTCGCGTGGTCGTGCGGCGAGAGGGCGAGGAGCTCGTGCTCGAGATAGCCGATGACGGCCGCGGCACGACCGCCGAAGCGGCGGCGGAAGGCCATGGCATCGCCGGCATGCGCGAACGCGTGGCGGCGCTCGGCGGAACCTTCGAGGCGGGTCCGGTAGTAGGAGGCGGGTTCCGAGTGGCTGCTCGGCTCCCGCTCGCGAGAGGAGCACAGCGCCGTGACGGCTGAGACCACGACCCAGATTCGCCTGCTGATCGCCGACGACCAGGCGCTAGTTCGAAGCGGGCTGCGCATGCTCGTGGACTCCGCCGACGACATCGCGATCGTGGGCGAGGCGGCCAACGGTGCGGCGGCGGTGGAAATGACACATGAGCTGTTGCCTGACGTCGTTCTGATGGACATTCGCATGCCCGAGATGGACGGCGTGGAAGCGACGCGACGAATCTGCGCGGATCCTTCTACAACTGACGTTCGCGTGATGGTGCTTACGACCTTCGACCTCGACGAGTACGTCTTCAGCGCCCTGCGCGCGGGCGCGAGCGGGTTCGTTCTCAAAGACACCGACCCGGACGACCTGCTCGATGCGATTCGCACCGTCGCAGCCGGCGAAACGCTGCTCGCGCCCGCCGTCACGGCACGGCTCGTGGCCGAGTTCGTGCGCCAGCCGTCGCCCGATCGTGCCGTATCGACGGACCTCACCGATCTCACCGAACGCGAACGCGAGATCCTTGCCGCCGTGGGTCGAGGGCTCTCGAACACCGAGATCGGCGCCGAGATGTTCATCAGCCCGGCGACGGTGAAGACGCATGTGGGCCGCGTTCTCCAGAAGCTTGGCGCTCGCGACCGCGCGCAGCTCGTCGTCATCGCCTACGAGACCGGGCTCGTCACTCCTCGCGCTTCAGCGTAGCCGTACGGCCACGCCTTCTGGCGTACCCCATTTGGCGTACAGGGACGCGCCTTCGGGCAGACGCGCACTCCCTCGTCCGTGGGTAACGTGGTCCTCGGTAGAGAACGTCAACCGAGGAGGAACCATGCTTTCTGTCTCCGCTGCCGCCGGGATGCCCCGATGAGCGCCGCAGCCGCTCCGCGTACCGCCAAGAAGAAGCGCACGCGCTGGGCGATCATCGCGATCGTCGTCGCAGTGGTGGTCGTGGTGGCGGTCGCGGCCCCGATGGTGTTGGGTGGCCCCAAGAAGTCGACTGCCTCCGTCCCGACGACGGCAGCCGCGGTCGGGACCCTTTCTGTCACAACCTCGGCTGACGGGCAGACCGAGGCCGACGACGCGTACGACGTCTACCCTGAAGTGTCGGGGACCGTGGAGACAGTCGACGTGAAGGTGGGCGACAAGGTCGAGACGGGCGACGAACTGTTCACCGTCGACGACGCGTCGCTCCAATCGGCGGTGCGCCAGGCGAAAGCTCAACTCTCGCAGGCCGATCAGCAGGTTGCTGCAGCCAACACCAGGTGGCTGCGGCCAATCAGCAGGTCAGTGCGGCCAAGCTCCAGAAGCTGCAGGCCGAGAACAACCTCGACCGGCTTGAGAGCCAGACCGGTACCAGGACGGCCACCTCGAGCCAGATTGACGAAGCCGAGCAGAGCGTCAACGTTGCGAAGGCCGGTGTCACGACCGCGAAGTCCTCCCAGAAGGCTGCGAAAGCGTCGCTTTCGAGCGCCCGGGTGGCGCGCAACAACGCCCAGACCAACTACAACGAAGCCAAGGCAGACCTCGCCAAGGCTGTCGTGACCGCTCCGGCTGGCGGCGTGGTGACCGCGGTCAACGTAGTTGAGGGCGGCAGCGTCTCGACGGGCAGCGGCGCGAGTAGCGTCTCAAGCGGCTCGGGCTCCTCGGCGAGCATGGCCGGCGCAAGCGCATCGGCCGCATCGGCGGGGTCTTCGGCGCCCGTTGTCATCTCGGACAACTCGTTGCTCATCGCCACCGTCGCCGTCAACGAGGTCGATATCGCCGACGTGAAGAAGGGTCAGGAGGCGACCGTGACCTTCGACGCCGCGACCGGTCTCGCGATTCCCGCGACGGTGCGGTGGGTGTCGCCGAACTCGGTGACGAGCGGCAACGTGCGGACCTACGACGTGGAGCTCGATCTCGCCGAGCAGAACGAACAGCTGCGACCCGGCATGACCGCCTCGGCGGAGATCGCCACGCTCATGGTCGAGGATGCGCTGCTGATTCCCAAGACCGCGGTGCGCGTCGACGGAACCACCAAGTTCGTGACGGTCGTGAAGCCGGACGGCTCACAGGAGAAGCGCACCGTCACCACCGGGCGCTCGGATGACGTGAACATCCAGGTGCTCACGGGCCTGAAGGCGGGGGAGAAGGTCACCACGAACTTCACTGCGCCGGAGGAGAAGAGCGGCGGCGGAATAATGCCGGCAGCCCCTCCCCCAGGCATGGGAGGCAACCGATGACCGCTATCGTCGAAGCGCGCGATCTCGTGAAGACCTACTACAACGGCGAGACCGAGACCCACGCGCTGGCCGGCGTCTCGTTGGCGGTCGAGCGCGGCGAGTTCGTCGCGATCATGGGGCCGTCGGGCTCCGGCAAGTCGACGCTGATGAACCTGATGGGATTGCTTGACACGCCCACGAGCGGCCAGTACCTCATCGACGGCATCGACGTCTCGACGCTCGACGACGACGAGCTTGCCGAGGCACGCAGCCGGTCCATCGGCTTCGTGTTCCAGTCGTTCAACCTTCTGTCGCGGGCGACGGTGCGCCGCAACGTGGGGCTGCCGCTGATCTACTCGGAGCTGGCTGTCTCGGAGCGCGAGTCTCGGGTTGTAGCGAGCCTGCAAGCGGCCGACCTCGACGAGGTGCTTTGGGACAAGCGCTCCAACCAGCTCTCAGGCGGGCAGATGCAGCGCGTCGCCATCGCACGCGCACTCGTCAACGACCCCACGCTCATCCTCGCCGACGAGCCCACCGGCAATCTCGACTCCAAGACCGGCGACTTCATCCTCGCCACCTTCGAGCGGCTGCGCGATGAGGGCCACACCATCGTGCTGATCACGCACGAGGCTGACGTGGCTGCGCACGCGGACCGTACGCTTCACATCCGAGACGGCCTATGCTGCGACGCCGCGGAGGTGGCGGCATGAGGGCGCGCGACCTGACCGGCGAGACGATGTTGTCGTTGACGGCCAACACCGCCCGCTCGTTGCTGACCATCCTCGGCATCGTCATCGGTATCGTTTCGGTGATCGTGATGATCTCGATCGGCGACGCCACCAAGGCTTCGATCACAGGTGAGCTCTCCGCGGTAGGCTCGAACCTCCTGATGGTCACGCCACGTTCCGACGCGCCCGGGGCAAGGGACCTCACGCTAGCGGACGCGGAGGCCATAGCGCCGGTTCCCGGAGTGGCCGCGGTGGCTCACCAATCGACCGGGCAGTACTCCGTGACTGCTGACTCGAACAGCGTCGACGTGGGTGTCACCGGTGCTACCGAGGCGTATCCCGCCGTGAAGAGCATGGAGACATCGTTTGGGCGGGTGGTTCACTGCCGAAGAAGTGGCCCGTAGCTCGAAGGTGGCGGTACTGGGCTCTGAGACCGCCGAGGATCTGTTCGGTGCCGGGTCGAACCCGGTGGGGCAACGAGTTCGCATCGGTGGGACGCAGTTCACGGTGGCAGGGGTCGCCAAGTCGAAGGGCTCCTCGGGAATGCAGAACACCGACGAGGCCGTGTACGTCACGCTTGGCGCTGCGAGCCGGTACCTCAGTGGGACCGATGCGCTGAGCATGATCAATGTCCAGGCCGCCAGTCAGGAGCAGATGGACGCCGCGCAGAACAGCATCGAGAACCTGATGATGTCTCGGCACGATATCAACGACACCGCCGACGCGGACTTCGAGGTCGGCTCGATGGCCGAGCTGGCGGCGTCGGTCGATACCATCACGTCGTTGTTGACGGTGGTGCTGGGGTCGATCGCCGGCATCTCTCTTCTCGTGGGCGGCATCGGGATCATGAACATGATGCTGACCAACGTCACCGAGCGGATCCGGGAGATCGGCCTGCGCAAGGCGATCGGCGCGACGCGCACCGACATCACCTCGCAGTTCTTGGCCGAGGCGGTCGCCCTTACGATGGTGGGCGGCGTGATCGGCATCGCGCTGGGATGGGCGATCGCGGCGATGGTCTCGGCGGTGTCCACGTTCGAGATGAGCCTGAGTGTGGGATCGGTGGCTCTGGCGTTCGGCGTCTCGACGGCGATCGGGCTGGTGTTCGGCTACTACCCCGCGAGGCGTGCGGCGAAGCTGGACCCGATCGAAGCGCTGCGGTACCAGTAGGAGGCCGGGTGTTCGAGGAGGAGTCGGCTACGGCGCGCCTGGCACCGGACTCACTCGAACTGACGCGACCGTGGGCCTGCCGGTGAGCGCGCGCAAGCGGCGCTCGAACCAGATGCCGATGCGAGCCGCAAACCCGGGGGCATCGACCGCAGTGGTCGCAACCACGGGAACGCGCGCGACCGTCGTGCCCTTCTGCGAGTAGACGATCTCGCCGAGTCGGTCGCCGGCGGTCACGGGCGCGCGGACCTTCCGGCGCAGACGGACCGCGCGCTCGACCGGCGCCGCCGGGTCGAAGGGCTCGACCGAGACGGATGCGTCCGCGGCGCGGGCCACGACCGAGCGGTCGACGTAGTCGGAGACCGGTACCGAGCCCACGGTCTCCTCGGCGGAGGCGACGTCTGTGGCCGCTACGACCGGGACGCTGGCTACGAACCGCTCGCCCTGCGTCAGCTCGATCCGGCCCAGCTCCTGCCCCTCGAAGACGGGCAGCGCCACCTGCTGCTGGAGCAAGAGCGCGCGCTTGACCGGACCGTCGATGTCGAACACCACCGCCGAGGTCGTCTCGGCGAAACGCGCCTGCACAGTGCGAGACGGATCGGCAACGAGCGGCACCGCGCCGACGGTCTCGGTTGCGGTCGCGACCGTCTGCCGTCTGCAGGTGCTTGAACCCCCAGTTGAGCAGCCGCTTCGAGTCGGTGAACCGCGCCTTGTTGCTGGGCGCGCCGAGCACCACAGCGGTAAGCGCGATCCCGTTGCGCTCTGCCGTCGTGACCACGCCGTACTTCGCATCGCCGGTGTAGCCCGTCTTGCCGCCCAGCATGCCGCGATACTCGCCGAGCAGCTCGTTGGTGTTCTCGACCTTGCGGGCCTTGCGCTTCTTGTACGCCGGAAGCGTGACCTTCTTCAGCGCCACGATGCGCCGGAACTCGGGGTTCTTCATCGCGGTGTGCATGAGCGAAGCGATGTCGGCTGCCGTAGCTCCGGTGCCCGGGAGCGTCGAGACCGTGCGGGTTGGAGAAGCGGGTGTCGTTCAGGCCCAGCTCGGCCGCCCGCTCGTTCATCTCTCGGACGAACGCAGGCATCGTCCCGCCCACGTGCTCGGCGAGTGCGTACGCCGCGTCGTTGGAGGAGGCAACAAGCGCAAGTTCGAGGAGTTGCCGCACCGTGAGCGTCTCGCCTGCTCGCAGGCCAAGCGCGTAGTCCACGTTCGAGGCGGTCTTCGAGACCGTCACCTTGTCGTCGAGGTTCGCCCGGTCGAGCACCACGAGCGCGACCATGATCTTGGTGATGCTCGCCATCGCTCGGCGGGTCGCGGGCTTGCGCGCCCACAGCGCCCGCCCCTCCGCGCTCTCGAGCAGCCCCGCGGCCGCTCGATGTCGGGCGCCGCCGACGAAGTCACGGTCGGGCGAGCCAAGAGCGACGCCGCCGATCTGGTCGGTTGCGAGCCGCGCAGCCATTGCGGCAGGGGAGCAGCAGCATAGCGATCGCGTCACGAGCAGACCGCCGCCAAGAGCAGCGCAGTTGCAGCAAGCAGCCCGATGGCGCGCGGCCCTCGGACGCGGGTCATTTCGCCTGCTGCGGTCGGGTGGCGCGCACTCACGCTCTACGTGGTCCCTTCGGCGATTGGGGTCTCGGGGCGGCTCAAGCGTGCCACACACTGCGCCCAGCTTGCCACAGTGCGCGCATGAGGACAGTCTCACTCCGTTCTCATCGCAGGTTCACCTACAACGCCGAACCTACGCAAGTACCTATTCCACCGAAGTCGGAGGTCAGCATTGAATCTGAAGAAGTTGATGTCATCGAAGGTCGCGTGGTTGACAGCGGGCGTTGTGGCGATGGTCTTGGCGGCGGCGACACTCGCACAGGCGGCACCGACCATCGGGTCAAGCGCCACGGCGCCTTCATCCCACAGCGATGGCAGATCTACCGAGCCGTGTGCGGACTGCCACAGTGTCCAGCCCGCGCCGACACCTGTGGTCGATCCAGCGCCGGCTCCTGAGCCCGGCCCCGTGGTCGATCCCGCGCCTGACCCTGTCGTCGACCCTGCGCCCGCACCCGCGCCGACCGGCGACGCCGATGACGACATGGACGAGGCGGACGATGATGCCGACGACATGCCGACGATATCGACGACATCGACGAGGACGACGCCGACGAGGCGGACAGACGATTGCCGACGACGCCGACGACGACGACGACGACGCGGACGAGCGCGACGAGGTCCGCAAGCCCTCCAAGTCACACGATGACGCCGAGGAGGCCCACGAGTCGAGTGACTCGCAGCACGAGAGCGGCACAGATGGCGACAACAGCGACAACTCCGATCGTCACGACGACTAGGTTGATCAAGGGCGGCGCCTAGGCAGCCGACCGGCAATCGAGCGCCCGTATCCGGACCACCGGTGCGGGCGCCTCGTGTTTCGGCCTACGGTTGGCTAGCTCAGCCGACGTCATCGCGCCATGCGGGCCTGACCACGGCGTACCCGTGGTGAAGCTCGAGGTCGAAGCTACGCGGGCTTGGTGGCCGTCACGAGGCTGTGCCACTCGAGTCCGCCCCACGCCGCGACCTCGGCGAAGCCCGCATCGCGCAGCATCGCGGCGATGTGCTCGGCGCTCACCCGAATGTGGCGCGGCGGGCCCTTGGGCGTGTCCGCATCGGTCCAGTCGACTACGGCCAAGCGCCCGCCGGGCCTGAGCAGCCGCAGCGCTTCTCGGTAGCTCTCGAGCGGATCGGCGAGCTCGTGGTGCAGGCTGATCATGATCGCCACGTCGGCCACTCCATCGTCGAGTGGCACGGTGGTCTCCTCGGCGAGCACCGGCACGATGCGGCCTTCGGCGACCTCGGGACGGTTGGCGCGCATCCACTCGATCATCGAGGGCTCGAGGTCGGCCGCATAGACGGTCGCAGCGGGTGCCATCTGCGCGAAGCGCGCGGCGAACAGCCCGGTACCTGCGCCGATGTCGACGATCGTCGACGGCGCGGGTCGGTCGATCGCTGCCCAGATGACCTCGGGCTTGATCGAGTCGAAGCGCCCCTCGTCGTTGAGGCGCTCCATCTTCGCGAGGTCGAACTTGAGGTGCGCCATGTCTCGCCTTCCCGTTTCGTCGCGCCGGCTAGCCCAGGTCGAGGCAGACCCGGGTGATGCCGTCGGCGGTCGAATCGACGCGGAAGCCGAGCGACTCGGTCAGTTCGAGCATCCGCGCGTTGTCCTCGGCGAACGTCCCGCCGATCTGCGCGAAGCCCTTCTCCTCGGCGATGCCGATGATGATGTCCACCAGCTTGAAGCCCAGCCCCTTGCCGTGGAACTCGTTGTGCACGAGCACCGTGAACTCGCCCGTGCCGCGCTGCGCCTCCGGTCCGCGCTCGGGCTCGCCCAGCAGCCGCCCCACGCCGATGATGCGCTTGCGGCCGCCAGCCTCGGTGAGCTCGGCGACGATCGCCAGCTCGCGCTCGTAGTCGATGTTGGTGAAGCGCACCAGCCGCTCGTGCGTCCACTCGGGGATGCCGTCGAAGAAGCGGCCCTTGCAGCGACTCCTCGTCCATCGTCGCGAGCATCTCGCCGATCATCGGCTCGTCCTCGGGCTTGATGGGGCGCATCAGCACCTCGGTGCCGTCGGTGAGCTTCCACGGCGCCACGTAGCGCGTGGGGTAGGGGGTGATGACAAGGTGCGGCGTCTCGGGACGGCCGTCGAGCACCGACTGGTCGATGACGATGCGCGCGTCGACCGCGAAGGGCTTGCCCTTCCGAGACGACCACCGGGTTGATGTCGATCTCGGCGATCTCGGGGAAGTCGACCACGAGGTTCGACAGCATCGGTGATCATCTCGTCGATCGCGCCGAGGTCTGGCTGCTTGATTCCGCGCGGGGGCTTGGTGAGCGAGCGGTAGATCCGCGTCTCCTCCATCATCCGACGGGCGAGTACCTGGTTGAGCGGCGGCAGGCTGACCGAGAAGTCCGCGAGCCCCTCGGCGCGCACGCCGCCGGTGCCGAACACGATCACCGAGCCGAACTGCTGGTCCTTCTTCATGCCGAGGATCAGCTCGTAGTCGACGCGCCGCACCATCTTCTGCACCGAGATGCCCTCGATCGCGGCGTCGGGCTCGCTCTTCGGCGACGCGGCGCATGATCTCGGCGTAGCCACGCTCGAGGTCGGGCGGCGAGCAGATGCCCACCTCGACGCCGCCGGCGGCGTTCTTGTGAGTGATGTCGTGCGAGACGACCTTGAGCACCACCGGGTAGCCGATCTCCTCGGCGGCCTTGAGCGCCTCGTCGACGTCGTGCGCGGTGCGCTGCTCGACCACCGGCATGCCGTAGGTCGTGAGGAAGCGCTTCGACTCCTCCTCGGTGAGGACGATCCGGCCGGTCTTCGCGGTGCGGCGGAGCATCGCCTCGAGGTTGTGGCGCGGCGGTGCGACGTCGATGGCGAGCTCCGAGGGGGTCTCGTAGAGGAGTTCGAGGTTGCGCGAGTAGCGGTACATGCCCAGGTAGATCTTGACCGCGTCTTCCGGCGTCTCGTAGGTGGGGATGTCCGGCCTCGCTGAAGATGCGCCTGCCGTTGCGCACGGTCTCGCCGCCCATGAGCACCGTGATGAGCGGCTTGTCCGAGTCCCTTACGAGCGCGGCGACCTTCTCGGCCATCTCGTCGGGGCGCGCGTTGCCCTGCGGCGTGTAGATGAGCAGGATGCCGTTGACCGACGGCGTCGTCGAGGCATGCCTGGACCGCGGCGACGAAACGGTCGGATCCCGCGTCTCCGAGCACGTCGACGGGGTTGGCGTGGCTCCAGTACGGCGGGAGCACCTCGTTGAGCCTGGCCATGGTGGCTTCCGAGAGGCATGCGAGCCGCCCGCCGTGCTCGACGAGGGCGTCGGTGGCCATGACGCCCAGGCCACCCGCGTTCGTGACGATGGCGACGTCGCGGCCCTTGGGCAGACGCTTCGAGTCGAGAACCGCCGCGGCGTGGAACAGGCCGGCCACCTCGTGCACGCGCACGACGCCCTCTCGGCGGAACGCCGCCTCGTAGACCTCGTCGCCGCCGGCCATCGAGCCGGTATGGGACAGCGCCGCCTTGGCGCTCTCGGCGTACCGTCCCGGCTTGAGCACGATGATCGGCTTGTTGCGAGCGAATCCGCGCGCCGCGCTCATGAAGCGCCGGGCGTTACCGATGCTCTCCATGTAGATGAGGATCGCGCGCGTGTGCTCGTCTTCGCCCAGGAAGTCGACGAGGTCGGCGAAGTCGATGTTGACCATGCCGCCCACCGAGGCGAACATCGAGAAGCCGATGTGCGCGTCGATCGCCCAGTCGAGCATGCCGGTGCCCAGCGCGCCGCTCTGCGAGATCAGCGCGATGTTGCCCGGCTCGGGGTTGATGCGCAGGAACGATGCGTTGAGCCCAACCGTGGGGCGGATCACGCCCAGACAGTTGGGTCCCACGACGCGCATCGGGCTGTCGTCGCAGGATGTCGCGGATCTGCGCTTCGAGCGCGGCGCCCTTCTCCCCGGTCTCCGAGAATCCGGCCGAGACGACGATGGCGCCGTGCACTCCTGCCGCGGCGCACTGCGCCAGCACGTCGGGGACGGTCGCTGCCGGCGTCGCGACCATCGCGAGGTCGATCTGCTCGGCGATGTCGCCGATCGCCGGCGTGAGTGGGCAGGCCGAGGATCGTCGGGTGCTTCGGGTTGATCGGGTAGACCGTCCGCCCGGCCGACGCCATCGCGTTCTCCATGATGGTTCTGCCGATGGAGCCTTCGGTCTCCGACGCGCCGATGACGGCGATCGAGTTGGGATCGAACATGCGCTGCATGAGAACACCTCCGTAGCGAAGGTTCCCATCTGGCGGGGGCACGAGCGCGTTGGAGGGGGACTTGTGGGCGCTGCCGATAGGGGCACAATAGCCACACGGGTTCGCGCTGACGAAGACGGAGTGTGGAATGACGACGGTACCTGTAGAGGTGCTGCTTGCGGCGGTTGGAATCGCCATGAGCCCGCTCTCCATCGCGGCCGTCATCCTCGTGCTGCTCAGGGCGCGCTCCGGCTCGGTGGGCATCGCCTATGCCCTGGGATGGATGACGGGCATCACTGTCGTGGGCATCCTCATCCTGCTGTTTGGGGAGTTGCTTCTCGCACCCGAGAGCACGCCGCGGGCCGCGCTGCTCTGGCTGAAGCTGCTGGTCGGGCTTGTGCTTATAGGACTGGGTGCGTGGCAGTTGCTCCGCCCGAGGGATGACGACGCCGCCGAGGCGGACCCGAAGTGGATGAAGGCGCTCGACGGCATCTCGGTGCCGAAGGCGTTCGGCTTCGCGGCCATGTGGGGCTCGCTTCAGCCCAAGAATCTCGCGCTGCTGGTTGCAGGCATGGTCGCGCTGCTGCAAAGCGGGCTCGAGCCGTGGGACACGTGGACGGTCTTCGCGATCTTCGTGCTCGTGGCGAGCATCAGCGTTCTCGTCCCGGTCGGCTACTTCGTGGTGGCTGGCGAACGAGCACAGCCTCGACTCGATGCAACGGAGCGGTGGCTCGTTCGCAACGGCGCGGGCGTGATGGGTGGGTTCCTGATCGCTATAGGGCTGGTGCTGGTGTTCGGAGCGGCACAAAGCCTGCAGGTGTAGCCGATCTCGAGGCAGGGGAGTGATCATGGACGCGATCGAGGCGATTCTGGCTAGACGCAGCATCCGGAAGTTCTCGGCAGATCCGGTCGCCGAGGAGGACCTCGAAGTGCTGTTGAGGGCTGCGATGGCCGCGCCCTCGGCGTTCAACGAGCGGCCGTGGCACTTCGTGGTGGTGCGTGACGCATCGATGCGCGGGCGGCTTTCGCAGATATCCGAGTGGTCCGGACCGATGGCCGGCGCGCAGGCAGGCATCGTCGTGTGCGGCGACACCGAGGCGTTGCGTAGGCCAGGGACCGTCTACTGGATCTTCGACTGCGCGGCAGCACTGGAGAACGTACTCATCGCCGCGGTAGGGCGCGGGCTTGGTGCCGTGTGGCTCGGCATCCATCCCACACAGGAACGAATAGACTCGGTGCGTGAGTTGCTGGGACTGCCGGAGCACGTCGAGCCACTTGGCATGGTGGCGGTGGGCTGGCCCGCCGAGGACAAGCCGCCTGCCGAGCGCTACGACGAGAGCAGGATCCACGGCGAGCGCTGGTAGGTCGCACGCCGCCAGCGATGCGAACAAGGAGGTGGACGCCGTGTCGGAGTCCACGAAGAGCACCGTGCGGATGCTTGGGTTTCTGCACACCCATCGAGTCGAACGTGGGCTGGCCCCGTCGGTTCAAGTCGACGTTCCCGAGGGCGGCATGACCGCTCGGGAGCTCGCGAGCTCGCTGGGATTGCCGCTCGAGCGCATCGACGGCGAGTTCATCAACTACCGAAGCGCCGACCTGGACACCGTGGTGCACCCCGGCGACCGGGTGGCGTTCGTGCCGCTCGGCACGCCGGCCTCGCATCCGGCGTTCTTCGGCCCGTTCGTCGCGCATGAGGAGCGCTCCCGCACCCTGATCGCGCCTCCGCGCGGCCGCCGACTCCTGCTACGCTGGGCAACTGACCATCCGCGCGACAGGGGATAGATGGCTGAGACGCCGAGCAGGCGTGATTCCGCAGCGGCGCCCGACCACTCGGCACTCCCCGTCGTGGTCGCACTGAGCACTATGCTCGTGTGGGGCGGGACCCCGCTGTTCTCCAAGATCGCCGTCGGGGAGATCGACCCGTTGATGGTGGGAATCCTCAGGACCGTGTTGGCTGGCGCGCTCGCCCTGCCGCTGGTGCTGCTGCTTCGCCATCCGCTGCCCACGACCCGCCGAGACGGCGTGACTCTCGCGTTCTCGGGCTTCGCCGCGTTCGTCGCCTTCCCGCTGCTCTTCACGGTTGGGCAGGCCCGCACGTCGGCTACGCACGGCGCCCTGATCCTCGCGACGCTACCGGTCTTCACGAGCCTCTTCGGCACTCTGGTCGAGCGCAGGCGCGTCACGGCGATGTGGGTTGTCGGGTGCTCGGTCGCGCTCTTGGGTGAGGCGGCCGTCATCGTGTTGCGCAACGGCGGCGCGGCGTCCGGGGCCACGGTCGCCGGTGACCTGGTGGTGCTCGCATCGTCGGTGATCTGCGCGACCGGTTATGTAGCGGGCGCGCGGCTCACACAGCACGGGTACGGCAGCGTGCCGACCACCCTGTGGGGGGCGTCGGGTGCGGCTGTGGTGCTCCTGCCGCTCATGCTCTGGTCGGTCGGCCGCGAGGGCTGGCCGCAGGCGGGTGCCGCCGCATGGGCCTCGGTGCTCGTGCTCGCGTTCCTGACTTCGATCCTCGGGTACGTCGCGTGGTACTGGGCTCTCGCGCGCGGCGGCATCAGCCGAATCGCCCCGATCCAGTTCACGCAGCCGCTCTTCGGCCTCGCGCTCGCGGCGGTCGTTTTGCAGGAGCGACCGGCGCCGGTCACCTATGCGGCTGCGGTCGCGATCCTTGCCGGCGCGTGGATCGTGCTGCGGGCGGCGCCGCGCTGAGTCGGCTGCTCTGCCTTGCCGAGTGGCACTGGTTCCCCTGGCGATTCGTGGAACAATCTCCGTAGAGGCGCGTCTCGCCCGGCTCTCGGAGGGGGCGGGGGACCATGGTCGGCCGGCTGGCATTCTACGCACGCTACGCGTGGCGCTTCGCCGTGCTTCGTCGGCCCGAGCCGCTCATCTACGGCATGGCGATCACCGACCGCTGCAACTTCTCGTGCAAGGGCTGTCACGTCGCCAACACCGGCCGCCCCGACATGACGTGGAACGCGCTCGTCGCGCACTTGCGCGATGCCTACGCGCGCGGCTTTCGGGAGGTCTACTTCACCGGTGGCGAGCCCACGCTGTGGCGTGACGGCGAGCGCGGACTTCTCGACGCGATTCAGGCCGCGCGCGACGCCGGCTTCTTCCACGTCCATCTCTACACGAACGGCACGCAGGGCCTCGACTGGCCGGTGGATCTGGAGTGGGTCAGCATGGACGGCCTGCCCGACGTTCACCCTCCGCCGAGGAGACCATTTCGTTGAGGTCGAACGGGCCGTCCGTGAGAGCGCGCACCCCAAGCTCGCCGTAATCTACACGATTGACCGCAACACACAGTCGGGCATCGAGCCCTTCCTCGAGTGGGTGAAACGCTCCACCTGCCGGTCATCGGCGTGATGTTCTACTTCCACACGCCGTACTACGGAATCGACGAGCTGTTCCTCGCGGCCGAGGAGCGCGCGCCGGTGATCGAGCGGCTCCAACGCTGCATCCGAGAGGGGCTGCCCGTGCTCAACTCGCATGCGGGGCTCCACGCCCTCGAGACGGGGAAGTGGGAGAGGCGCACGCCAGCGGCGGTTGTGGTGGACGTTGCCGGTGAGTCGGTGTGCTGCCGAGCGCCCGACGGTGCTGCGAGGAGTGCGGGTACGCCGCGTGCACCGAGATCGTCGAGGCGCAACACCTGCGGCCCAGCGCGGCCTGGCGATGGCGAGGTACTGGTGAGCACTCCAGGGACAGGAATCTCGCCTGTCGGTGCACGCGAGCGATGAGGCGCCACTTGGTGGGGCCCGAGCAGCGCTGGGCCTTCGAGCGCCCCGACCCCGAATGGGCGCCGCCTTCGGTCGAGCGGACATCGCTCTACCTGCACGTTCCCTTCTGCCGAAACGCCTGCCCGTACTGTCCGTATACGAAGGTGCCGTACAAGGCCGAGCTGATCGAGCCCTACACACGCGCCGCGCTCGGCGAGGTCGATCTGTGGGCGGACGCCGTCGGCCGTGCCGAGGCCACGAGCGTCTACGTGGGCGGCGGCACGCCCACCCTCGCGCTCGACGCAGTCTCGGCGGTACTCGGCCGCATGCGCGAGCGATTTCGGCTGACCGGCGACGTATGTATCGAGACCAACCCCGCCGACGTCGACGAAGCCACCGTCGCGCAGCTGCATGACGCCGGAGTGGCGCTCGTGTCGCTCGGCGTGCAGTCCTTCCGCCCCGAGAGCCTGAAGGTGATCGGACGGCGCTACGCACCCGAGGTCGCCGAGAGGGCCCTGTCGCTGCTGGCCGAGAGCGACTTCGCCTCCGTGAACGCCGACATCATGTTCGC
>CAVPCY010000005.1:0-10915 GCA_963702525.1 uncultured Actinomycetes bacterium
CCGTACCAGTCAGACATTCCAGTATACGACCATCGGAACCGGCCGCGCTTGAGGCGCAGGCTTCCGGCACGGCTCCGGACGTCACGACCTGAAACGCCGGCGAAATATCGCTCACCTACATTTCATCGCACCGACACGCGCTCGAAACAAACTGCCCCGAACCTATCGCTACGTGGTCGTGAAGCGACCTGCAGCGCCAGGAGGGAGCAGGTATGGAACTCAAGGTGGCATTGGACACCGTCTGGGTGCTCGTCGCCGGATGCTCGTGTTCTTCATGAACCTGGGCTTCGGGCTTGGTCGAGTCCGGATTGCTCGTGCCAAGAACACGGTGAACATCCTCTCGAAGAACTTCATCGTGTTCGCGGTCTCGACGGTCGCGTTTCTTGCGATCGGCTGGGGCCTGATGTTCGGCGACGGAAGCCCGTTCGTCGGGCTGAAGGGGCTGTTCTTCCTCGGCGGCGCGGACAACAGCCCGGCGATCGGCGACGCGTACCAGCGGCGTGTACTCGGCGATCAGCTGGACGGGCGTTCCGCTCTGGGCCAAGTTCTTCTTCCAGCTCGTCTTCGCGGAACCGCCGCGACGATCGTCTCGGGCGCGGTCGCCGAGCGGATCAAGTTCCTCTCGTTCATCGTCTTCTCGTTCCTGCTCGTCGCCTTCGTCTACCCGATCATGGGCCACTGGATCTGGGGCGGCGGCTGGCTCGCCGAGCTCGGCTTCTGGGACTTCGCGGGCTCGACGGTCGTGCACTCGGTCGGCGGCTGGGCGGCGCTCGCGGGCGTCATCGTGCTCGGTCCGCGGATCGGGAAGTACGGCAAGGACGGCAAGCGTCCACGCGATCCCCGGCCACAACATGACCTCGGCCATGACCGGCGTGCTCGTCTTGTGGCTCGGCTGGTTCGGGTTCAACCCGGGTCGCACGATGGCCGCCGATCCGGTCTCCATCTCCCACATCGTGGTGACGACCAACATCGCGGCGGCGGCGGGCGCGCTCGCAGCGACCGCGCTCGCATGGGGCTGCTCGGCAAGCCGGACATCGGCATGATGATCAACGGTGCCTCGCCGGACTGGTCGGCGTCACGGCCGGCTGCGCGTTCGTGAGTCTCACAAGCGCGCTTATCATCGGCGTCATCGCCGGCGTGCTGGTCGTCCTGCGGCGTGCTCTTTTCGACAAGGTCAAGCTCGACGACCCGGTCGGCGCTCTCGCCGTGCACGGCATGGGCGGCGTCTTCGGCACACTGGCGGTCGGCCTGTTCGCACAGGACAAGATCGCGCCGGGAACGACCGGCAACGGCCTGTTCTTCGGTGGCGGGTTCACGCTCCTGTTCAAGCAGCTGATCGGCGTGGCCGCGGTCGGCGCGTTCGTGTTCGCTCTCTCGCTTGTCGCCTGGCTGGCCATCAAGGCCACTCTCGGGCGTGCGCGTGACCGCGGAAGAGGAGATCGAGGGTCTCGACATCGGCGAGCACGGCAACAGGGCCTACCCCGACTTCGTCCGACTGACACGACCTTCTAGAGCCCGCTTGGCAACCTCGGGTACGTACTGAGCGCGCGGCAACGCGTCCACTAAGGAGCGAAGAAGTGAAGAAGATCGAAGCGATCATCAAGCCCTACAAGCTCGACGAGGTGAAGGAAGCGCTGAAGGGCTTGGGCGTGCAGGGTATGACTGTGAGCGATGTCCGCGGCTACGGGCGTCAGAAGGGCCACACCGAGGTGTACCGAGGCGCCGAGTACACCGTCGACTTCGTGCCCAAGGTGAAGATCGAGATCGTCGTTGACGACGACATCGCCGATGCCGCCGAGCACACGATCCTCATGGCTGCACGCACCGAGAAGATCGGCGACGGCAAGATCTTCACCTACGACGTGGCGGGCGCGGTCCGCATCCGCACCGGCGAGCGGGGTCCCGAGGCCCTGTAGGTCCCGCGTGGAGCCGTACCTCGCCCAGCGCGCTTCACACATCGCATCGGCGACGCCCGGTGTCGAAGCGTCGCGACAGCTATCGGTCATGACCGACGAGGCCGTCCGGGGACTCTCCCGGGCGGCTTCGTCGCGCTTCGATGGGCGTTGGGCCGTGCTAGCCCTCGGAGGCTGGGGATGCGGCGCACTGCTCCCGGCGAGCGACCTGGACATCCTCGTCCTCTCGGACGCTCCCACCGAGCGGCTCAGGCCGTTCGTCGAAGCGGTGCTCTACCCGCTGTGGGACGCCGGACTCAAGGTCGGGCACCAGGTTCGTTCCCCGAAGCAGCAACTCAAAGCGGTGCGCGAGGACCTCAAGACGTGCACCGCCATGCTCACCGGACGGCCGATCGCTGGCGACGTCGTATGGGCCGAGGAAACCCTGCGGTCCTGTGTGGCAACGACCGCCAAGAAGCCAAAGCGCCTGTTGGCCGAGATCGAGGGCCGTCCGCGCCCGGGGTCGCCGTACCTGCTCGAGCCCGACCTCAAGGAAGGCGCCGGCGGGCGGCGAGACTTCGACGAGCTCACGTGGAGCGCGGCGCTGCTCACGGGTACGCCACAGCGCGACCCGAGCGCCCTGTCGAGTGTGGGCGTCCTGCTGGGCCTCGAACTCGACACGCTGAGCGCAGCGGCTGAGACTGTCGCTATCGCCCGCTGGGAACTCCAGCGAGACGGCTTCGGCGACCTGATGTCGCTCGAGGCGCTCGAGGCGCTCAGCGCGATAGACGCCGAGGATGTGCAGGCGGCGCTTGGGGACACCGCGCTGCTGCTCTCACGGGCTCGCGCACGCATCGCCGGGCAGTCACACGAGTACGGTGATCCGCTCACGCCCGAGCAGGTGTTCTCTCTGCTCGATCTGGGCGAGCAGGGCGCCGAGCGGCTCGAACGCGAGGGACAGGCCGGGCGGCTTGATGGATTGCTCCCCGATTACCGCCGTTTGATGTCGGTGCGACGTCCGGGCCTGGGTCACGAGCTCACCGTCGGAGCGCACTGCCTCAAGACCGCGACGGTGGTGGGCGCCGAACAGGCAGGTGGGGCGCTAGGCCGCTCTCGTGCGGACGCAGGCGATCTGCGGGTGGTGCGGGTCGCAGCGCTCTCCCACGACGTCGCCAAGGTCGAAGGTGGCTCGGGCCATGCCGAGCGCGGCGCCCCACTGGCCGCGCACGCAGCGCGCGCATTCGGACTCGACGAGAGCGCGGCGGCCGACGTCGCTGACCTCGTGCGGCTACACCTGGTCCTCGTGGAAACGGCCCTGCGTGTCGATCTGGACGACGAAGACGCGATCCTGCGATGTGCGGCCACGGTGGGACGCCGCGAGCTGCTTACACCGCTGCACCTGCTGACTGCGGCCGATTCGATAGCCACAGGGCCGGCCACCTGGACGCCGTGGACCGACGCACTGGTCGGAACGCTGGTGTCGCGTCTCGACGCCGCGCTCTCCCCCGCCATCGACGGCGCCGGTCTCGTCGGGCGCGCCGAGAAGGTGCGGGCCGCGACGGTCGCCGCGCTTCCCGAGGGCTCGGCCGCCGAGATCGAGTTCGTGCGCACCGCACACCTGCGCTACCTTGCATCACGCGAGCCGGGACACATCGCCCGCGACGCCCGGCTGGTCGCTGAGCTCACCGCCTCTTCGGCCGCCGATGCCGCGCTCATCGCGGTCTCGCCGGGGCCCGTCGCGGGGACGCATTCGGTGACGGTGGCCGCCCCCGACCGGCCGGAACTGCTCGCGCGACTCGCCGGCGCTATGGCGCTCTCCGGGCTCGACATCCTCTCGGTCGACGCCTACGGCGCTCCACACGGCGTCGCGCTCGACGTGTTCGTGGTGACGTCGGCCACGAGGCGACCGGTCAGCCCCGACACGTTCGCGTCACTCGAACGATTCGCGCGCGCAGCCCTTCGCGACCGGCTCGAACTCGCCACGCGCCTCGCCGAGCGCCGGCGCCACTACCGCGCGCGGCTCAGCACCCCTGTCAAGGTCGAGACGATCCCCAGCGGATGGGACACTGCTATCCGCGTCACCGCGCCGGACCGGCCCGGACTGCTGTACGACGTCGCGCGAGCGGTCTCCTCGGAAGGCGTAGACATCCGCTGGGCGAAGGTGCAGACGATTGACGGCATGGCACGTGACACCTTCCACGTAGTGGGCCCTGACGGCGGGCCGCTCGACGATGCCGGCGTGCTCGGCCACATCGCCATGCGCATCCGCGCCGCAGTGTAGCAGCACGCCCACCGCGCTCGGGCATACTCTACGGTGACCACCCGACCCGAGGAGCGCACGATGACTATCTACACCCGCCGGGGAGACGAGGGGAACACTTCGCTGGCAGACGGAGCCCGCGTGAGCAAGGCGTCGGCACGCGTGGAGGCGTACGGCACCGTCGACGAGGCGAACAGCGCCGTCGGGTTCGCGCGCTCAGCGGTGGCCGACAGCTCCCTCGACGATGTGCTGCACTTCGTCCAGCAGCGCCTCTTCAACTGCTCGAGTTCGATGGCGATGCCAGCGGGACACGCTACGGCCAACACGCCGCGCATCGACGTCGCCGACGTAGCATTTCTCGAGCACGCGATCGACGTGTTCCAGGAGCGTGCTGGCGACCTCAACCACTTCGTGCTCGAGGCGGGCGGCGAGGCCACCACGCGCCTGCACGTCGCGCGTGCGGTCATGCGGCGCGCCGAGCGCAGAGTGGTGGCGCTCTCCGCCGAGGAGCCCGTCGACGAGCAGGTGCGAGCATTCGTCAATCGGTGCTCGGACCTGCTGTTCGCTGCCGCGCGCTATGCGACGGCGCTCGAAGACGCGGCCGAGGAGCAGTGGGACCAGCACGCCCCACGCCCCACGCTCTAGTCGGGCAGGACGTACGGCCCGCCGGCTGCTAGAACCGGTCCGCGCCGCCCACAAGCTCCTTGACGATCTTCGGGTCGGTCAGCGTCGAGGTATCGCCGAACGCCTCCATGTCGGTCTCGCCCGCCGCGATCTTGCGTAGGATACGGCGCATGATCTTGCCCGAGCGCGTCTTGGGCAGATCGGATGAGAACTGGATGCGGTCCGGTGTAGCGATGGGCCCGATGACGTTGCGTACGTGCCCGGTCAGGATCTTCGCGAGGTCCTCGCTTGCGAACTCGCCATCTCTGAGCACGACGTATGCAAAGATCCCCTCGCCCTTCACCGGATGCGGGAAGCCCACGACCGCGGCTTCGGTCACCGCCTCGTGCGCAACCAGAGCGCTCTCGATCTCGGCGGTGCCAAGGCGATGTCCCGAGACGTTGATGACATCGTCGACTCGGCCGAGCAGCCAGAAGTAACCGTCGTCGTCAACTCGGGCCCCATCACCGGTGAAGTACACGCCCGGGAACCTCTCGAAGTACACCTCCCGCATCCGAGCGTGCTCCGGATCGCCCCACGTACCGCGCATCAATCCGGGCCAGGGACGCTCTATCACCAGATAGCCGCCCTCATCGACTGCCGCATCGCTGCCGTCCTCCTTGACGACCTTGGGCACGACCCCCATGAACGGCACGGTCGCCGCCCCCGGCTTCAGTGGTATCGCGCCGGGCAGCGGCGTGATCACGATGCCGCCCGTCTCGGTCTGCCAGTACGTATCGACGATCGGACACCTCTCGCCCCCGATGACGGTGTGGTACCACGCCCAGACCTCGGGGTTGATCGGCTCGCCCACGCTGCCCAACAGGCGCAGGTGCGACAGGTCGTATCGGGCGGACCAACCTTCACCGTGACGCATCAGTGCGCGAAGTGCTGTCGGAGCGGTGTAGAACGTGGTGACGCGGTACTTCTCGGCAAGCGCCCAGAATCGCCCGGGGTCCGGGTAGGTGGGGATGCCCTCGAACATGATGGTGGTCGCTCCGGCAGCCAGGGGGCCATAGACGATGTAGCTGTGGCCCGTCACCCAACCGATGTCGGCGGTGCACCAGAACACGTCCTGATCGCGATGGTCGAACACCGTCTCGAAGGTCATCTGCGCGTAGAGCAGGTATCCGGCGCTGGTGTGCAGCGCGCCCTTTGGCGTCCCCGTCGAGCCGCTCGTGTACAAGATGAAGAGACGGGTCTTCGGCGTTCATGGGCTCGACCTCGGCCACCCCGCGCACTTCGGGTGCGGCCATCTCCTGATGCCACCAGGTGTCGCGCCCTGGCTCCATGTCCACGGAGCCACTTCCGCGCTTGACCACGATGCACCCGTCCACCGTCGGGCACTCGAAGAGCGCTTCGTCGGCGGCGCTCTTGAGCGGCACGTGACGACCGCCGCGTAGCCCTTCATCGGCGGTGATCAGGAGCTTCGCCCCGCAGTCCTGGATCCGGCCTCGCAGGGCGCTCGCCGAGAACCCGCCGAAGATCACCGAATGGATCGCGCCGATCCGTGCACAGGCGAGCATCGCGATGGGCAGCTCCGGGACCATGGGCAGGTAGAGCGCCACGCGGTCGCCCTTCCCGACGCCCTTCTTCCTCAGCACGTTGGCGAAGCGGTTCACCTCGTAGTGGAGTTGCTGGTAGGTGTAGGTGCGGTTGGACCCGTCGTCGCCCTCCCAGATGATCGCCGCCTTGGTGCCCCGCCAGGTATCGAGATGGCGGTCGAGGCAGTTGGCCGACACGTTGAGCGTCCCGTCGGCGAACCACGTGTAGTCGAGGTCGTCGAAGCCGCCACGCAACGCCTGCGTCGGCTCGACGATCCAGTCGAGCTTCTCGCGCGCTGCCCCTAGCCAGAACCCCTCGACGTCTTCGACTGAGCGGCCGTACTGGGCGTCGTACTCTTCGCGCGAACCTACACGAGCGCGGCCGATGAACTCCTCCGAGGGCCCGAAGACGCCGCCCTCGGCAGAAAGGCGCTCGAATCCGGCGTCGGATGCGGGTGAGTCAGGCACGGTTCCTCCTGGGGTCGTCGCTAGGCCATCTGAGGTGATATTCCCCCGACGAGCGGTAGGGAGCGCGGCTATACTCACGTGGTCGCGAGAACGGGAGCCTGCACATGGACGGACAGGAGCACTACGACGCACTGCTGGCACGGCTCGAGGAGCTGGGCAGCGTGCTCGTCGCATACTCGGGGGGCGTGGACTCGACACTGCTCGCGTTTTGCGCGCACGCGGTACTCGGCGAGAGGTGCAAGGCTGTGCTCGCGACCTCCGACACGTATCCCGAGACCGAGGTCGTCGCGGCCCGCGCTCTCGCCGATCAGCTCGGCTTCAATCTCCTAGAGGTGGAGACGTACGAGTTGGCCGACCCACGGTTCGCACGAAACACCCCCGAGCGCTGCTACTACTGCAAGGGAGAGCTCTTCGGGCTGCTCAAGCATGTCGCCGAGGTCAACGGGCTCGAATACGTGGCGGACGGCAGCAACGCCGACGACTTGGCGGACTTCCGGCCCGGCTCGCGGGCCAAGGCGGAGTACGGCGTCGTGAGCCCGCTGCAGGAGGTGGGCATGACCAAGGCCGAGATCCGAACGATCGCCCGCGAACTAGACCTCCCCAACTGGGACAAACCCTCGATGGCATGCCTTGCATCCCGCTTTCCCTATGGCGAGGGCATCACCGAGGATGCGTTGACGACCGTTGCCGCCGCAGAGACCGCGCTGCGCGGGCTGGGCCTGGGCCAGTTTCGCGTGCGAGCACACGGCAAGCTCGCACGTCTCGAGTTCGCTCCTGAGGAGATGGAGGCGGCGTGGGCACAGCGCGACGCGATCTCGCGCGCCGTGCACGAAGCGGGGTTCACCTGGGTTTCGCAGGACCTTGACGGTTACCGCACCGGCTCGCTCAACGAGGCACTCGACGCCTCAAAGCTCGACGAAGGCTAGCCCGCAAGCTCCTTCAGCGCGGCCCTCATCGCCGCCGGCATCCTCTCGGCAAGTCGCGCCGGATGGAGCATCCAACGAGCGATGAGCCGGGTGGCGTAGGGCTTGGCCGCCTCGGTGATGTCGATCTCGGGGTAGAGCGCCCTCGCGACACCCTCGACCGTCACGAGGGCCTTGACCAGCAGCCCGTAGCCGACCGGTACCCGCACGCGCGCGTCGTCCATGATGCGAAGGAAACCGATCGCGAAACCGCGGACGTCACGTGGCGGCGCCGACAGCGTACGCGCCATGAGCGCGGCCACCTCGCCGCGAACCTTGGGCTGCAGGTGCTCGGGCACGATCAATCCCAGCTCAGCCGAGTACTTGAGCGCGCGGTCGGCGTCGCCGTAGACGGTCGCGGCCAGTACCTGTGCGATCGCGATGCGCTGCTCGGGAGTCGTGGTGCCGGTGATGCCGAAGTCCAGGTAGCAGATACGGCTGTCGGGCGTGACGAACAGGTTCGCGGGGTGAAGGTCGGCGTGGAAGCGGCCCATCTCGAGCACCTGTCGCAGGAACACCGTGGCGCCATGCTCGGCGAGGATGCGACCGTCGACCCCGCGCTCAGAGGCTTTCCCGAGCTCCGATAGCCGCCACCCCTCGATGAACTCGGTCGTCAGCACACGCCGGCTCGTGCGCGGCCATATCACGCGCGGTACGACCATGAGCGGGTCGTCTCGGAAATCGAACGCGAAGCGGTCGGCGACGCGAGCCTCGTTGCGCAGGTCGCACTCGGAGCACAGGGTCCCGGCGAACTCGTCGAGCAGGCCGGGCAGGTTGTAGCGCTCGAAGCGCCCGATCCGGCCCACGCGGGCTGCTATTGGCCGTGCAGCCGCGATGTCGGCCAGAATCGCCCGTTCGCTTCCCGGGCGGACCACCTTGACGGCCAGCGGCGTGCCGGCGGGCAGGGGCGGCCCCACCACCGGACGGTACTCCTGGGTGAGGATCGCGCGATGCACCTGCGCTATCGACGCGCTCGCCAGGGGCTTGTCGTCGAACTCGGAGAAGAGCTCCTCGGGCGCGCGACCGAAGTCGGCGGCGATCACCTCACGAACTGCTGATACGGGCAGCGGGGCGACGCTGTCCTGGAGCTTCTCCATCTCGAAGACGAGCTCGGGGCCGAAGAGGTCGGGCCGCACCGAGATCAGCTGGCCCAGCTTCACGAACGCGGGCCCGAGCCGCTCGAAGGCGAGTCGTAGTTCCGTCGCCCTGCCTGCTCGGCGCGCCGTGGCGCTAGCGTGCAGCGAGCCTGCCGCGACCGCTCGCCCCAGCGACCACGCTATGTGGCGGCCTCGAGCTGACACCGCGCGCCCTAACCGCGCTCGGTGGGAGTGCGCGCGTCGAGCGCGGCCTGCATCGACTCCATCCGGCCCCTGAGCTCCGCGATCTCGAAGCGGAGCTCCTCGAGCACCTGCTGAGGCCCGCCTCGTCACCGGGCGCGGCCACCTTCCCGGACGCCAGCTCGGCCTTCAGGCGCTCCTTCTCCTCGGCGATCATGGCCGAAAGGCCGTCGACGAACGCCTCGGGGCCGGACTCCATCTCGCCCGTCGCCTGACCGCTCCCGCGCTCGACTGCGGCCTTCCACCCCTCGTCGGCGGTCTCGTGGACGAGCGCCCACGCCGCCATGAAGCGCATGAACTCCTCGTTGCCGGCCACAGCGCCCTCCTCCCGCACCTAGATGAGCTTGGATGCCAGTCGCGCTGCCGAGTTCCTGAACTTCGCGCCGGCGCCCAGCCCGGTGACGTCATCGAGCGTCACCTCGTGGCACTCCTTGAGGTCGTCGTAGAAGATCTGCTCGTTGATACGGGCGAACTCCTCGTCGTAGACCCACAGCATGAGCTCCTTGTGCAGCTCGAGGCTCCGGGTGTCGAGGTTCATCGTCCCAACAGCGACCGCTTCGCCGTCCACCACCATCGACTTGGCGTGGAAGAAGCCCTTGTCGTAGAGGTGCACGTGCGCACCGGCCTCGAGCAGCGGACGCCAGAACGTCTTGGCGGCGTTGAACGCGATCTTCTTGTCGGGCCATCCGGTCATCATGAAGTGCACCTCGATGCCGGAGAGTGCCGTGTTGACGAGCGCCTCTTGCATGCTCTCGGTGGGCACGTAGTACGGCGACTGGATCAGCACGCGCTTGTCGGCAGCGGTGATCGCGATCTCGTAGGCGCGGCTCGAAGACTGCCACCAGTCCTCGACGCCGTGCGCGACCACCTGGGTCATGATCGAGCCGGGGTCGCCCTCCCAGCGCGGGAAGTACTTCTCGGTGAACAGGGACTCCCTTTCCACCTCGAACCAGCGAGCGGCAAAGAGCTCTTGGAGCCGCATGACGCCTGGACCCACGATGCGCACCCCGGTGTCGCGCCAGTAGGGGTACTTCGGCTTGCCGTCGATGTACTCCTGGCCGATGTTGAAGCCGCCGGTATGGCCGATCACGCCGTCGATCACGGTGATCTTGCGGTGGTTGCGGTAGTTCAGTCTGCCGATCTGGGCTTGGTCCGACTTCCACTCCGCGCCGGCGTCGCGCAACGCCCTGAGCTGGTCCTTCTTGTACTGGATGTTGCCGAGGAAGTCGTTGAGGATGCGTACCTCGACGCCGGCCTTGAGCCGGTCCATGAGCGCGTCACAGATCGCCTCGGTGAGCTCGTCGCGCTCCCAGATGAAGTACTGCATGTGGACGAACTTCTCGGCACGCCTGATGTCGGCGATGAGCTCGGGGAAGTACGTGGAGCCGTGCGGCCAGACATCGACCGAGACCACCGGCAGCAGCGCGGTGTCGTTCATCTGGTCGATCCCCGAGATGACTCTGCCTTGGAAGCGGTGCGCCATCGACGCCTGTAGCTTCTCGGCCTGCTCGGCGTATCGCTGGTAGATCGGCTTCATGAACGGGGTGCGTATGGCGAGATAGTCGTGGAGCACCTTGCCCTTGCGCGTCTTCGAGGCCCAGTTGCGTCCCGCGAAGAAGTACAGGACGAGCCCGAAGCCGGGCAGGGCCCACAGGAGCAGGATCCACGCGAGAGTCGTAGTGGGATCGCGGTCGTCGTAGATGAGGGCGATCGCGACTGCCACCACGTACATGAGAAAGATGAGCGGCAGAAGCGTTGAGAAAGCGGCCAGCAGGGACCCGGTCATGCG
>CAVPCY010000006.1:0-25745 GCA_963702525.1 uncultured Actinomycetes bacterium
AGTGGGGCGGCTACTTCTCCCAAGTCGCATTCAAGCAGGTCAGGACCGTTCCCGATACCAGATGTGACGGGAAAGGAGTGTGCCCGCTTGTCTGCGCGCGCTCGAAGCACGCCCAGAAGATGCCGGGCCATGGGTCGCCATGGTCCGGGAATCGGATCTCGATGCCATGGCATCGGGCATAGAGACGCGCGCCCAGCCCCTGCGGGATGCGTTGCGCAGTGAGAGCGTTCGGTCGACATACCCTTCGCGCCCGCGTGCTTGGCGCTATGGTCGTGGTATTCGTGGTGGCGACGGTCTCCTTCCTGCTGATGCTGAACAGCGTCGTGACGCACTCGTTCTCCGAACTTGAGGCGGAGAACGTGCTCAAGGACGCTGCTCGCGCTCGAACGGCTTTCAACACGTACCCGGTCACCCTGCGCGCACTGGCATCCGATTGGGCGCACTGGACCGAGACATATGACTTCGTGGCCGGGCGCCGGCCGGAGTACCCCGAGGAGAACCTCCCCAGCGGCACGCTTGCCAAAATGAACGCTGACTTCATGGTCTTCATCGACGATGACGGTGAACCTGTCCACGCGATCGCCTCGGATCCGTCGACCGGGGAGATCGTCGAGGTTCAGAGGTCTCTGGAACGTGCCATCGTCAACCTGAATCGGATCGCGGCGCCGGCGCGTGCGACGAGTACTCGAAGCGGGCTCGTCGCACTGCCAGGCGGTGTGGCTGCCATAGCTATGGAGCCAGTCACTTCGAGCGAGGGGAACGTCGAGCCGAACGGTGTCCTCGTGATCGGGCGATTCGTGGGTGCCGAGGAGATCGCCGAAGTGGAGGGCATGACCGAGCTGAATGTGTCCGCAGGGCGCCCCACGGCCCGCGCTTCGATACTGCCCCGCCATCCCTATGGTTACGGCGAGGAACTCGGCGAAGCGTACACCGGCGCTCTTGACAGCGAGACGATCGAGAGTTGGGCGACGGTGCGCGGGATGGACGGTAGGGCGGCGCTCGTCTTCGCAGTTCGGGAGCGCCGAGCGGCGATGGAGCGAGCCTCGGACACCCTGCGCTACGTCGGGATTGGGCTGGTGGGATTCTCGGTGTTCTTCGGGGTCGCGCTCGGGTTCACCATGGAGTCGACGATCATGAGGCGCCTGACCAAACTCCATGACGAGGTGATCAGGACCAGTGCGAGCGGAGCGAATGGACGCCGGCTCACCATCGACGGGAGCGACGAGATCGCCGAGCTCGCACGGGCGCTGAACCGCAACTTCGAAGGGCTGGCCGAAGCAGAGGCCGCGCTCAAGCACGCTGCCGACCATGACTTCCTCACCGGACTGCTAAACAGGCGGCGATTGGAAGAGGACACCGCCAGCGCGCTGGCGGAAGCGGAGCGCAACGGGCAGACGGTCGCATACATCCTGTTCGACCTCGATGGTTTCAAGAGCATCAACGACAGCATGGGACATCTCTGCGGCGACGCGGTGTTGGTCTGGTTCGCGGAACTGCTGCGCTCTGAAGTGCGCAGCTACAGCACGATAGCTCGGGTGGGGGGCGACGAGTTCGCGATCATGATGCCGCGCGCGGGAGACTACGAGGCCGCCGTCGTGGCAGACCGCATCATGACCGCGCTGTCCGAGCACCCGTGCGACGCGTGCTCCGGGGAACCGTTCGTGATGGGCGCCAGCATAGGCATCGCGGTGACCCCCAGAGACGGCACGAGCCTCGGCGAGCTCAGTTGGGCCGCCGACGACGCGATGTACGCATCGAAGAGCGCTCGCGCCCGCGACTGCGAGGAGTCAGGCTAGCGCGGTCCGCGGCCTTCGAGCGCAGCCGAGACCGTTTGGGCGATCCGGTTCGCTCGAGTGTCCGGCGCGCTTGGCGCTCGCGATCCAGTAGAGAGCGATCTTGCGTGTTCCCGGCGTGAGCGCGGCGAAGGACTCGCCGGCGCTCGCCTTCTCCAGCGCGGAGGAGAGGTCGTCGGGCATCACGAGCGCCTCGACGTCGTCGAGGATCTGCCACGAGCCGTTTGCCTTCGCCCGGTCGATTGCCGCCTGTCCGGCCGGCTGCATCAGGCCTGCTCCTTGGAGTCTCTCGACACGCGCCTTGTTCGGCTTCGACCAGATACTGTCGGGTCTGCGCGGCGTGAGCAGCTGCTTGAAGCGGTCGGCGTCGAGCCGGCGCACCGTGCTGTCGATCCAGCCGAAGCACAACGCCTCCTCGACCGTATCGTCGTAGCTGAGCGTCGTGACCTGGTTGCCCTTCTTGCCGACGGCCAGCCAGATACCCGACGACGTCGCATGGTTCGCCTCGAGCCAGTCCCGCCACTCGGCGCGACTCCCGAGCTCGATCAGCGGCAGTTCCTCAAGTCGTGGCTTTGGTGCGGACATCGGCCCACCTCCCGCGGGGACTGTACCCCACCTCGCGAGCGGAGAGAGGCCGCCCTCAAGATGGGGTGTTGACAGGTATGCAAGTGTATACTTACAATGCAAGCAACCACTTACATACACCCAGCGGACGAATGGCGAGAGTGATGACCAGAGATACCGAGACCGACATCCTCAACGCGGCGGCAGACCTCTTCGCCGAGCGGGGGTACGCGGCGACGACCACGCGCGCGATCGCCGAGCGAGCGGGCGTCAACGAAGTGACGCTGTTCCGACGCTTCGAGAGCAAGGCGGGCGTGCTGCGCGCTTTGGGCGAGCGCTGGGCGCAGACCATGGCGGGCATCGTGGTGCCCGGCATGCCCGACCCGTCGGACACGCACGCCACCATCGCCGCTCTCGCCCGCATGGAGATCGAGGGCGCGGTCCGCGACGGCGGCGTCGCGATGCGGCTGGCGTTCGACGCTCGCACCGTCCCGGAGGTAGCCGAGGTCATGGGTGGCGGCCCGGCGACGAACCTCGACGGTCTTGCTGAGTACCTCGCGAGTCGGCAGCAGGCGGGAGACCTGCGCAGCGACATCGATGCACGCCTCATGGCAGAGGCGTTCTTCAACCTGACGTCGACCATGGTGATGGCGCGGCAGCTCCTCGGCCACTCGGGGCGACCTGAGGAACTGGTGTCGGGCGAAGCGATCGAGCAGCTTGTCGAGCTGTTCTGGAACGGAGTGAGAGGGGAGAGGCGATGAGAGGGGACGCGATGAAGACGTTGGTCGTGTACGGCACGAAGTCGGGGTGCACCGAGGGCATCGCGCAGCGCATCGGTGAGCGAATCGCTGCGGGCGGGTCGTCGGTCGAGGTCGTGGCTGCCGAGACGGCGCCGGACGCGGCGGCCTACGACGCCGTTGTCGTGGGCAGCGGTGTGCGCGCCGGCAGCTGGCACGCCCCGGTGAAGAGCTGGGTCGAAGCGAACATGGAAGCGCTCAAGAGCCGTCCGGTCGCGTTCTACACCTGCGGCCTGATGATCACTCAGGAGGGCAAGGCCGAGGAGGTCCGGGCCTACACCGGTCCGATCGTCGCGGCGACGGGCATAGTCCCGGTCGACGTCGGCCTGTTCGCCGGCTCCTTCAAGCCGAAGGAGTTCTCGTTCGCCGAGCGCACGATCCTCAAACTGATGAAGACGCCAGAGGGCGACTTCCGAGACTGGGACGCGATAGACGCGTGGGCCGACGAGATCATGCCGGCGCTGTCGGCGTAGGGTCCCGCGCGCTTCGCGGCGGGCGGTTCTGACGATTCGACGAGGGGATTGAGCAGATGAGCATCAACACCCGCAGGGGCCTGGCCCTGCTGCTGATCGTGGTCGCGTTGGGGGCGGGCATCGCATCCGGACTGGGCGTGTTTGCGCGCGGCGACGGATCCACCAAGACGGCGACGAGTATCCGGGGTGAGAGCTACGAGTACGTCACGAACGGTGTGTACGCGTTGAACGCCGAACGCGTGGTCGCCGAAGGGGTGGGCTGGGACATCTTCACGCTGTTCGTGGTCGTGCCCGGGCTGTTCGTGGCTGCATGGCTTGTTGCCAGGGGCTCGTTGAAGGGCCGGCTGTTCGCACTGGGGCTGCTCGCCTATACGTTCTACCAATACCTGATGTACGCGATGACGTGGGCGCTCGGCCCGCTGTTCCCGCTGTGGATAGCGCTCTACGCGGCGAGTCTGGCCGGCATCTTGTGGCTCGTCGCGAACGTGTCACTCTCCGAGCTTGCGCGCTCCGTGACGCCTCGCTTCCCGGCGCGGGGCATGGCGGTCTTCAGCGGCCTGATGGGTCTCGCGCTCGTCGGGATGTGGAGCCAGCGGATCGCCTGCGGGACTCGCAGGCGAATACGAGACCGCGATGCTCCTGGGACAGACGACGATGGTCGTCCAAGCGCTCGATCTCGGTCTGGTAGTGCCGCTCCTCGTCTTCACCGCGTTCGCCGCGTGGGCGCGTCGTCCGGTGGGCTACCTGCTCGCGTCGGTCGTCGCGGTGAAGGGCGTCACGATGTCGGGCGCGATAGTCGCGATGCTCGTCTCGGCGTGGGTCGTCGAAGGGCGTGCCGACGTGTTCGGGTTCGCTATGTTCGGTACTGCGTTCGCGGCGACGGTGTGGCTCGCGTGGAGGACATACACGAACGTGACTGAGCCCACCCCTGCGGCAAAGGGGCGCCCGGCGCCGGGCCAGGACGTCGACAGAACGGCACCCGCGATGACGGGCGTGGCAGCTGCTCGGTGATATGCTCGCGCGCATGTCATCGATGCTCGGCATAGCCACCGTACTGATCACGCTCGCGCTCGTCTTCTACACCATCGGGGTGTGGGCCGAGCGGCTCGCGCGCTACCTCAAGCCGTGGCACCTCGTGTTCTTCTGGCTGGGGCTGGCGTGCGACACCGGCGGGACCTATGCGATGGAGCTCATCAGCGGGCGAATCACGTGGACGTCGTGGCACACGATTACCGGGATGTTGGCGATCGCGCTCATGGCGATCCACACCGTGTGGGCGACGGTGGTGGTCGTGCGCAACGACGATCGCGCGCGGCAGGTCTTCCACCGCTACAGCTTGGCGGTCTGGATCTTCTGGCTCGTCCCGTACCTGGGCGGCATGGTCGCGGGCATGATGGGCAGGCCCCTGTCCTAGGCGCGAGCGACGGAGGGCGTCGATACCGTGGAGCTGCAGACACTCGGCAAGTTGCTCGTGGTCATGTCGCTCGCCCTGGCGATCGTGGGCGGGATGCTGTGGTTCGCGGGGCGCTTGGGACTGGGCGGTATGCCCGGAAGCCTCAAGTTCGAGGGCGACGGGTGGACGTGCTTCGTGCCCATCGTCGCCTCGATCGTGATCTCGATTCTGCTCACCGTGGTTCTCAACGTCGTGCTGCGCTGGTTCCGCTAGCGTCAGCGCCGGTGACGCCCGGGCTTCAGGAGGTTGCATGCGCTCGTACCGCTACGTGATCGTCGACGTCTTCACCGATAGGCCGTTTGCGGGAAACCAGCTCGCCGTGTTCAGCAACGCGTCGGGGCTCTCGACCGATGAGATGCAGGCGCTCGCCCGCGAGATGAACTTCAGCGAGTCGACGTTCGTGCTCCCTCCCGAGCAGGGCGGCGACCTCCGCATGCGGATCTTCACCCCGGTGCGCGAGATGCCCTTCGCGGGTCACCCCACCTTAGGTACGGCGTTCGCGATGGCGGGGCCGCTGCAAAGCCCGCTGCTGCGCATCGAGACCGGGATGGGGGTCGTCCCGGTGACGCTCGAGCGCGAGGGTGCGAAGCTCGTGTTCGGCAGGATGGAGCAGCCGATTCCCACGTTCGAGGCCTGGGCCGACGACCAGGCGTTGCTGTCGGCCTTGGGCGTGGAGTCGTCGCGGTTGCCCATCGAGCTCTACGACAACGGGGTGCGCCACGTCTACGTGATGCTGCCGAGCTTCGCGGACGTCGCCGCCGTGCGCCCCGACCAGCAGGCGCTCGAGGCGGTGGCCGGGGATGCAGGCGTCAACGTGTTCGCAGTCGAAGACGGGCACGTCAAGACGCGCATGTTCATGCTCGACGTCGGGATAGCCGAGGACCCCGCGACCGGCTCGGCGGCGGGCCCGCTCGCGGTTCATCTGGCGCGCTGGGGCGTGATCCCGTGGGGCGAGGAGATCACGATCGCCCAGGGCGCCGAGATCGGGCGGCCAAGCACGCTCTACGCCCGGGCGCGTGGTGAGGGCGACGTGGTGGCCTCCGTGGAGGTCGGCGGCTCGGCGGTCGTGGTGGCTCGCGGCGAGTTCGGACTGTAGGCGAGCGTATGGAGGGGGCGGTTCGCGTGACGTGCTACATGCGGCACATGGCGTGGCTGTTCGATGCCCTGGGAGTCGAAGACGACAAGCGCAACCGCAAGCGTGCGGATGCGGCGCTGCGCGAGCACTTCGGGATGGGCGAGGACGCGCACTGTCCGGAGATCTGGGCGGCGGTCAAGGCGCTCTCGCCCGAGGAGCGCGACGCGCTGATCCCGGTGGTGGGCGAGGCACTCGGCTAGGGAGTCCCGGCAGGGCTACTTGATGCCCATCAGCGTGCGCAACCCCGGTACGCGACGTACGGACTCGTAGAGTGCGAAGGTGACCGCAAGCGCGACCACGAGCAGCAGCGTCCACTGCGCTACGCCTCCGATGGCGAGCTGCACGACGTAGAACGCGGCGACCACGATCACCGTCTGGTGCAGGATGTAGACAGGGTACGAGGAGGGCGCGAGGTACGCGAGCACCGCCGAGGTGTGGTCGAGATAGCGCTTGCCCACGCCGAGCAGCCCCACCATCACCAGCCAGCGGCCCAAGTTGCCGACCAGTGAGATCAGCGCGATGGGCACGCCGGGATCGGGCAGTGAGTCCCGGAGCGGTCCTGTGACCATCCAGGCGATCTCGATGCCGAAGCCCAAGGCGAGCGCGAGCCATCGGTACTTCTCGGCTGAGGTTATGAACGCCGAGTCGAACATGATGCAGTAGCCCAGTACGAAGAAGGCGGCGTAGTAGAAGGGGTTCTTGCCCACCGGGTCGGGCAGGGCCTCGCCTACGAAGATGATGAAGCCGGCGAGCAGCCACCAAGCCGGGTCGGGCGAGGCGCCTGGCGAAACGCTCGAGAGCGGCGCGGCCCTTATCGGAGCGGCCCCATAGCAGGAGCGGCAGCGCGGCGAGCGAGATCACGAACAGCCACAGCACGAACCACAGGTGGCCCATCCCGAAGCCCCCGTAGTAGTCGCCTCCGTCGCGGATGTTCCACACGAGCCAGTCTCCGCTCGTGAGGTAGTACAGAAACGACTGGTCGTAGCCCGTATGGAACCGCGCTCCGTACCAGGTCTGGGGCGGGATGAGAACGAGCCAGCCGAAGATGAACGGCACGAGCAGGCGCTTCACGCGCTCCATCACGTACTGCCCACCGGTGCGCCTGCGCAGTGCGAAGTAGCTCGAGGCGCCCGCGAGCAAGAACAGCAGCGGCATGTGCCAGTAGTCGATGAAGCCCAGCACGTAGTTCAGCGCCATCGAGAGGTGCTCGCTTTTCACGTAGAACGGATCGCCGAAGTTGAAGACGCGCGACACGTGGAACGGGAAGAGCAACAGCACGGCGAGTACTCGCAGCCAGTCGATGTAGTGGATGCGTGCCGATACGGGCTTGGGAGTTGGCGGGCGGGTGTCAGGATGCGCTCCAGTCGCGCGCGGCTCTTCTGTGTGCGCGTCTGCCCGCATGGCCCACCTCCCCGGTACAGACCCCAACAACGTCTGTTCCCATCGGGGGGCGCTTCATGCGGTGCGGCAGGCTTCTCGGACGGCGGCCTCGTCGAGCCCGAGTGCGAAGAGTGACGACCGTCACAGCTGCTTGGTGGATGGTGGTTCACGACCGCCGATCATCGGGGCAGACTCCCTCTACACCAAAGCACACTCGCGAGAGGAGCAGCCCATGTCCACGTACACCGCCGCCTACTGCTCCGCATGCGGCGCCTACGTTCTGTTGTCGGTCCAGGGCGACTGCGTCTTCGGCCACCCGCGCTCCAGTCTGCGCGGGATCTACCAGGCCGATATCGACAAGAAGACCGGCTATCCGAAGCCGCCATCCAGCGAGCAACGTGCGGCCTCGTTCCGGAACTCCACGCCCCCGGTCGCGCCGATTGCGCTACCGGTCGATGTTGCGCCTGGCTCGGCCATCGCACTCGACCGACAGTCCGACGCGGACTGGCCCGTGAAGGTCGAGCGTGCGTCCGACTCCCCGGTCAAGGCGGAGCTGGTGCCGGGCACGGTCCCGCTCGATCCAGTGATCAGGGCGATGGGCTCGCGTATGCCCAAGGCGCTCGTGCTCTCGGATATGCACGGTGTCATCGGGCGGCTGTTCGGTCCGCCGCGCGGGCGGCACTCCGCGGGTGTGGCCGCTATCGGCCCGCCGAAAGGCAAGCATTCGGCCAAGTAGCGGGGGCAATTCGCACACGACGCATGGAGCATCGGGTCGTGGATCAGGGTCCCCCGGGCGCCACTGTCGCTTCTACCTGCGCGAATGGGGTAACCTATTCGTACGCCGCGATGGGAGCGCGGTCCACATCTCCGAGTCCGAATGTCCTAACGGCCCCGCGCCCACGGACCTCGGACCGATAGGGTGAGGCACGGAAACGGCCTCGCCTCCCTCATTGGAAAGGAGAGATAGGCATGCACCACTTCACTGTCGCGCCTCGCCTGAGGCGCACGGCGGCTCTGCTTCTTGCCGTCGCACTGGCCTTCTCGCTCGCAGGATGTGCGCAGCCTGCCGAGGAGCCGCAGGCCGAAGCCCCAGCTGCATCGGACGTTGTACTGGCGTCGACCACCTCGACTCAGGACTCCGGCTTGTTCGATGTGCTGATTCCGGCCTTCGAGAAGGCGAACCCTGAGTACAAGGTCAAGGTCATCGCCGTGGGCACCGGCGAAGCACTCAAGCTCGGCGAGACCAAGGATGCTGACGTCCTGCTCGTCCACGCCAAAGCCGACGAAGAGAAGTTCGTTGCGAACGGCTACGGCAAAGAGCGCAAGGATGTCATGTACAACGACTTCATGATCGTCGGCCCGGCCGCCGACCCTGCGGGCGTGAAGTCCTCGGCCGACACTACCGCCGCGATGCTCGCGATAGAGAAGACGGGCGACGCTGGCAAGGCGGTCTTCGTGTCTCGCGGCGACGACTCCGGCACCCACAAGAAGGAGCTCAAGCTCTGGGCACAGGCGGGCGTCGAGCCCACCCCCACTCCTGAGGCCGACAAGTGGTATCTGTCCACGGGCCAGGGAATGGGTGAGACCCTCAAGATCGCGTCCGAGAAGGCCGGATACACACTCACTGACCGCGCCACGTTCCTCACCATGAAGGACTCGCTCGACCTTGAGATCCTCATGGGGGCGCCCACCGTCGCAGAGAATACGCAGAAGGCCCTCTTGAACCAGTACGGCACCATAGTCGTGACCGACGCAAAGAACGAAGCGGGCGGCCAGGCGTTCTTCGACTGGATCCTCACGCCCGAGGCGCAGGCGGTCATCGGCGAGTTCGGGGTCGAGGAGTTCGGCCAGCAGCTGTTCGTGCCAAACGCTCAGTAGGTAGCAGGCCCAGCCGTCGACATGAGCATCTACAGTGAAGCTCTACGCGACGGCTGGGCACTGCTCGCCTCGGGCACGCTCGACGTGTGGACGATCATCGTCACGTCGCTGCGCGTCTCGGGAACCGCGGTCACGATCGCACTGGCATTCGGCCTTCCGCTGGGGATGCTGCTGGGTGCGAAGCGGTTCATCGGTCGGACGGTCGCGCTCGTCGTGTTCAACGCGGGGATGGGGCTCCCACCCGTCTTCGTTGGGCTGATCGTCGCGATGACCCTGTCACGTCGAGGGCCGCTCGGCGATCTGTCGCTGCTGTACTCCAGGACTGCGATGGTGATCGCACAGGTCATCATCGCCGTGCCGGTGATCGTCGCCGTGAGTGCCGCTGCGATCTCTGCGGTCCCGCGCGAGTTGCGGTTGCAGGCGGTCTCGCTGGGTGCGCCGCCATGGCGCGTCGGCACGCTTACGCTCGCCGAGGCGCGCGTCGGGCTGATCGCCGCGATCGCCGCGGGGTTCGGCGCCATCATCTCCGAGGTCGGTGCGGTCCAGATGGTGGGCGGTAACCTCGCGGGGGACACGCGCGTCATGACAACCGCCATCGTCGAGTTCACGCGCAAGGGGCAGTACGGCCCGGCGCTCGCGCTCGCGCTGGTGCTCATGGCGATCGTCGTGTTCGTGAACGTGATCCTGGCCGGGATGCAGACTTCGGCCGATCGCTACGAGGCGGAGGCCCGATGAGCGGCGCGCTATCGCTCGCGGCTACCGGGCTGCGCAAGAGATACAAGAAGGGTCGCTTCGAGCTACGCGTCGAAAGCATCGAGGCGCCTGCTGGATGCACGCTCGCGCTTCTGGGTCCGAGCGGATCGGGCAAGACGACGCTCCTGCACCTCCTCGGCCTGCTCGAGAAGCCGGACGCTGGCGAAGTAAGGCTTGGGGAGCGCGTCGTGCATGCGGGCGACCGCGAGGCACGACTCGCCATCGCGGCGGTGTTCCAGCGACCCTACCTGTTCAAGGGCACGGTCGCAGGAAACGTCGCATACGGACTCGCGATGCGCGGCGTGCCGAAGTCCGATCGGGAGCCTCTGGTCGAGGATGCGCTACGGCGCGTGGGGCTCGAGGGCTACGCGGGGCGAGGCGCCCACCAACTCTCCGGCGGCGAGGCCCAGCGGGTCTCGCTCGCTCGCGCCCTCGTGCTCGAGCCCAAGGTGTTGCTGCTCGATGAGCCGCTTGCCTCACTTGACGCGCTGCTCAAGCGCCGGCTCGCCGAGGAGTTCGCGCGCATCGTGCGCGACACCGACGCCACCGTCGTCTGGGTCACGCACGACCAGGACGAGGCGCTGATGGTCGCAGACCGGGTCGCCATCGTGAACGAGGGCCAGGTCGTCGCATGCGGCGACGCCGACTCGGTCATGGGGCTGCCGGCCGACGAGTGGACCGCCGCCTTCCTCGGCGTCGCGGAAGCACAGACGGGTCGCGTGGCAGCTGCCAAGGACGGGCTTGTCGAGATCGTCTGCGGCGACGCGCGCGTGGTGGTGGTTGGCGACGCCCCGGTGGGTGCCACCGTGCAGTTCTCGGTGCGGCCCGAAGACGTGCTGCTCTTCGAAGCCGGTGCGCACCTGCCGCCCACAACGGCGCGCAACCAGCTGCCCGTCACGGTGGCGTCACTTTCCGGTCGCGGCTCGGCGAACCACGCCGTGCTCGACGCCGGCGGTATGACCCTTGCAGCGTCGGTGTCTCGCGCGGCGACAGCGGACCTGAGCCTGGCGCCCGGGACAGGGGCACTGGCGGTTTTCAAGGCGACAGCGGTACGCTGGCGTCTTCTCGGCGCTGAATGACGGCGACAGCCACAGCGGAGGGCAGGCGGCGAGTGAGCGCGACCACCGACAAGCTCCCCATCACCGCTGCCGTGCTGGCAGGCGGGCGCAGCCTGCGCATGGGCGTGGACAAGACGCTGCTCGACGTCGACGGTCGCCCGCTCGTTGCGCGCGTGGTCGGAGCGGTGAGCGCAGTCTGCGAAGAGACGGTCGTCGTCACGAACCGGCCAGAGGCCCTCGCCGACGCTGGTCTGCCGGCAGAGGTGCGTGTCGTCCAAGACGAGGTCGCCTACCAGGGCCCTCTCGGCGGCCTGACCACGGCGCTTGACGCCGCGAACTGCGATTGGATGCTCGCGGTCGCGGCCGACATGCCGCATCTGACACCTGAGGTGGTGCGCGCCCTGTGGGACCTGCGCGACAACGCCGATGCGGTGGTTCCCGTGACCGAGAAGGGCCGAGAGCCGCTGTTGGCCCTGTACCGCGTCGCGGCATGCTTGCCCGCTGCCCGCGAGGTGCTCGCCACGGGGCGCCGCCGGCCGGTCGCCGTGTTCTCGAAGGTGACCACCGTCGAGGTGCCGGCCGACGCGCTTCGCTCGGTCGATCCGGAGTTGCGTTCGCTGATCAACGTGAACACTCCCGCCGACCTGATCGAGGCGCGCGAGACCGCCGAGGACGAGCCGCGATACGTGCGCGGTGGCGTGAAGCTCGAGGTCGTCGAGGTCTCGAGTCGTCGCTCGACGCGATCGATGCCCTCGGAGATGCCGGTCACGATCCACCTCAACGAGCGCGAGATCGCAACCACCCAAGCCACGCCCGTCAACCTCGAGGACCTCGCCGCAGGCTTCCTGCTCTCCGAGGGGCTGCTCTCGGACCGCGAGCTTCTGGGCGATATCGACGTGGACGCCAAGCGCGGCCTCGTCTGGGTGACCTCCGCCGAGGAAGTGCCGGCCGACATCGCCGAGCGCGCGCGCTACCTGACGAGCGGCTGCGGGCGCGGCATCACCTTCGCGAGCGTGGGTCACGCGCGCGGACTGGCGCCGGTGACCTCGCAGATGCGCGTGAGCGCCGACGAGCTCTACGACCTGATCGGCGACATGGCGCGGCGTGCCGAGATGTATCGCGACAGCGGCGGCGTGCACGCGTGCGGCCTGGCGAGAGATGGCAAGCTCGAGATCGTGCGCGAGGACGTGGGCCGCCACAACGCGCTGGACAAGGTGCTCGGTCGAGCGTGGCTCGATCGCATCCCCACCGCCGACGCGATCCTGCTCTCCACCGGCCGGCTCTCGTACGAGATGACGGTCAAAGCCGCGAAGTCCGCCGTGCCCATTGCGGTGACGCGCAGCGCGGTCACGGATCTGGCCGCCGACATCGCCGACGAACTCGGCATCACGCTCGTGGGCTACGCCCGCGGTGGCAAGCTCACCGTCTACACGGCCCCGGAGCGCATCGTCTCGCTCCGGAGAGGAAGGCTGACGCATGCCCGAGACCATGACAGTCGAGCAGGCGCTCGAGCTCGTGCTCGGCTTCGCCGAACCCCTGCCCGCCGAGCGCGTTCCCCTGCTCGAGGCGCTCGGTCGCGTGCTTGCCGAGGATGCCGCGAGCGACATCGACGTGGCGCCCTTCGACAACTCGGCGATGGACGGCTTCGCAGTACGCGCGGCCGACCTCGCCGGCGCGAGCGAGGCGGCTCCGGGAGAGCTTACGGTGGTGGCGCATATCGCGGCGGGCGACTTCTGGGAAGGAGAAGTCGGGTCAGGCCAGGCCGCACGCATCATGACCGGCGCTCCGGTCCCTTCGGGAGCGGACTCGGTCGTCATGGTCGAGCGCACCCGCGTGGTGACGGGCGACGGCGGCACCGGATCTACCGTCGCCTTCGAGGTCGAGCCGCGCCTGGGCGAGCACATCCGACGCCGCGGCGAAGAGGTGCTCGCGGGCGACGTGGTCGTCTCGGCAGGAGAGGTCATCGGCCCGGCGGGTATCGGCCTGCTCGCCGCGACGGGTCACGATACCGTGGCTGTCTACCGACGACCGCGCGTGGCGGTGCTCTCGACCGGCAGCGAGCTCGTCGAGGTCGCCGAGACGCCCGGGCCCGGGCAAGATCCGCAACTCGAACAGCTACTCGATCGCGGCTCAGGTGACGGCGGCGGGCGGCATCCCCGTTCGCTACGGGATCGTGCCCGACGACATGGATGCGACGCGCGCTGCCTTCGCGAAGGCGGCCGAGGAGTGCGACTTCATCCTCACCAGCGGAGGCGTCTCGGTAGGCGACTTCGACTACGTGAAGCCGGTGCTCGAGGAGATGGGCGAGCTCACCTTCTGCAAGGTCAAGATGCGTCCGGGCAATCCGCAGACCCTTGGCACGATCGCGGGCGTCCCGTTCTTCGGCCTGCCGGGCAACCCCACGAGCACGTACGTTGGCTTCGAGATCTTCGTTCGCCCTGCACTGCGGCGCATGCAGGGTTCTTCAGCATTGACGCGGCCGGTCACGGTGGCACGGCTGTCGCACGACGTGAAGAAGAAACAGGACCGGCGCTACTACCTGCGTGGACGCTGCGAGCAGGCGCCGGATGGAAACGGATACGAGGCGACGCTGTCGGGCAGCCAGTCGTCGGCGCTGCTCACGGCCGCGCACCGCGGCAACTGCTTCGTGGTACTGCCGGAAGGCGATGGAGTGTTTCCCGCCGGCACGCAGGTCGAACTGCGTGCGGCTCGATCAAGAGGAGGGCACCCCGTGAGCGACAAGGGACCCAAGGAACTCGACCCGCGCTGGACCGCGCAGGTCACCGACCAGATGATGGACGATATCCGCGCCAAGGCGGTCGACGACAAGGTCACCTGCCCCGTGCTGCGCAAGTACGCCGAGGACTCGGGCGTGCCGTACAAGGTGGCGGGCGCCGCGGCCGACATGGCCGGCGTCCGTGTCCACAACTGCGACCTCGGCTGCTTCTAGGAGCGCCGTGAGACTCAGGGTGGGGTAGGGATGACGGACGCACCACACACGGTGCCGATCGTCTCGGTGGTAGGGAAGGGCGACTCCGGCAAGACGACCTTTCTCGAGAAGCTGATACGCGAGCTTGCCGACCGAGGCGTTCGCGTAGCGACGGTCAAGCACCACATACATGACTACGACATCGACGTCCCCGGCAAGGACTCGTATCGCCACGCGCGCGCCGGTGCCTTCGCGACGATGGTGTCCTCGCCCGAGAAGTTCGCGATGATCCACGAGGTCACCGAGGAGATGCCGCTCGATTCGATCGCCCGTATCGCACACGACACGGGTGCGGACCTTCTGATCACCGAGGGCTACAAGCGCTCAGGCCGTAACCGCATCGAGATCTCGCGCCGCGCGCGTTCCGACGCGCTGATCTGCTCGCCGGAAGAGATGCTCGCGCTCGTGACCGACAACGCAGGTCTCGCCGAGCAGATCGCAGCCGCGGGCGTGCCCGTCTTCGACCTGGACGATGGCTTCGCTGGCGTGGCCGACCTCGTCGTCGAGCGCTTCTTGAGCGTCGGACCCCCCGCCGCCCGCTCCCACCGGGGAGGCCCCGATGGCGACTGACGCACACGGCCGCCGCATCGACTACCTGCGGATATCGCTCACGGACCGCTGCAACCTGCGTTGCGTCTACTGCATGCCGCCCGACGGGGTGTCGTGGAAGGACCCGTCTGAGATCCTCAGCTACGAGGAGATCGAGCGGTTCACGCGCATCGCCGTGCAAGAGGGCATCGGCAAGATCCGGCTGACCGGCGGCGAGCCGCTGGTGCGCAAGGGCGTGCCGGGCTTCGTGCACCGGCTGCTGGATGACATCGGGGTGGAGAGCGTGGCGCTCACGACCAACGCCACGCTGCTGCCGCGCTACGCCCGTGAGCTCCGCGACGCCGGGCTCGAGCGCATCAACGTGAGTCTGGACTCCCTCGACGCCGAGGAGTACGCGCGCATCACCCGCGGCGGCAAGCTCGAGGATGCGCTTGCCGGGCTCGACGCCGCCTTCGAGGTGGGCTTCGACCCCGTGAAGCTCAACGTCGTCGTGGTCCGCTCGCTCAAGCAAGACCTGCTCGGCTTCGCGAAGATGACGCTGGAGCGGCCGCTGCACGTGCGCTTCATCGAGTACATGCCGGTAGGTGAGGCCGAGGAGGGCGCCGGCTGCACCTCCGAGATCGCCGGATGGACCCGCGATGACTCGGTGCCCAGCGAAGAGGTACTCGAGCGCCTCTCCGCGGAGGGCGTCTCGGCGGGCTTCGGCGAGCTGGTGCCGGTGCTCAGAGACGACGCTCCCGGTGGCTGGGGTCCCGCGCGCTACTACCGTTTCGCCGACTCGAAGGGCACGATCGGCGTCATCTCGCCGCTGTCGCACCACTTCTGCGCCGAGTGCAACCGGCTGCGTCTGACCGCCGACGGGCGGCTGCGGCCGTGTTTGTTCAGCGACAACGAGCTCGACGTGCGCACCGTGCTTCGCACCGGTACCGACGAGGATGTCCACGCCGTCGTGCGCGAGGCTCTGCGCATCAAGCCTGAGAACCACGCCGAGAGGGTAGGCACCTCTCGGCGTATGTCACAGATCGGGGGCTAGCGATGGCCGACGAACTCACACACCTCGACGCGCGGGGGCACGCCCACATGGTGGATGTGGCCGGCAAGCCGGTCACGCACCGGCGGGCCGTCGCCGAGGCGTTCGTGAGCATGAAGCCCGAGACGCTTGACCTGATCGTCAGCGGCTCCGCGCCAAAAGGCGACGTGCTCGCCGCGGCGCGCATCGCGGGCATCATGGCGGCCAAGCGCACGAGCGAGATCATCCCGCTGTGCCACCCGCTGTCGCTCACGCACGTGGGCGTCGAGCTAGCGGCCTCCGACGACTCGGCCCGGCCCGGCATCGCGATCGTCGCGACCGCCGAGACCGACGGCAAGACAGGCGTCGAGATGGAGGCACTCACGGCCGCCTCGGCAGCCGCGCTCACCATCTACGACATGTGCAAGGCAGTCGACCGGGGGATGGTCATCTCGGACGTGCGCCTTGTATCCAAGGAAGGCGGCAAGTCGGGGACTTGGACGCGAGAGGAGGCATCGCGATGACAGATCTGCCCACGGGCCGCACGGGCCGCGTCGTATCCGTGAACCTCTCGGAGCGAAAGACGATGCGCAAACAACGTTACGACCGAGGCACGCTCGTGCTCGACCGCGGATTCGCCGACGACGCGCACGCCGGCGACTGGCACCGCCAGGTCTCGCTGCTCGCTCAGGAGTCGATCGACGAGATGATCGCGAAGGGCCTCGACGTGGGGCCCGGGGACTTCGCCGAGAACATCACCACCGAGGGTGTCGACGTCATGACGCTGCCGGTGGGCTCGATCGTGCACGTGGGCGGCGAGGTCGTCCTCGAGATCAGCCAGATCGGCAAGGTCTGCCACAACAAGTGCGCGATCTACTACCAGGCCGGCGACTGCGTGATGCCGCGCGAGGGCGTGTTCGCGGTGGTTAGGCAGGCCGGCGACGTGGCAGTGGGGGATACCGTCGAGATCGTCGCGCTGGGTGACGGAACCTGCGAGCGCTCGCCGGAGGAGTCGCTCGCCGAGTCGGAGTCTGTGCGCGCGGCGAACGAGTGTCGCAAGCTCGAGAAGGCGGGCAGCGTCGATGGCTGAGCTGCGCATCGGGGTGCTGACCTGCTCGGACACGCGCAAGGAGGCGCAGGACACCGCCGGGCGTGCGCTGGCCGGGCTCATCGCCGAGCGCGGCTGGACGGTGGAGGCCTACGAGGTCTGCCCGGACGAGTGCGGCACGCATCGAGGCTGCGATCGTCGCGATGGCCGAGGCCGGCGTCGACGTGGTCCTCACGTGCGGCGGTACCGGGCTGGGCCCGCGCGACGTGACGCCGGAAGCCACGCTCGCCGTGTGCGACCGGCAGGTCCCCGGGATCGCAGAGCACATGCGCGCGGAGTCGCTCAAGGTCACGGGTCGCGCGATGCTCTCCCGCGCGACGGCCGCTGCTCGCGGGCGGACGCTCGTGGTGAACCTGCCCGGCTCCGAGAAGGCCGCGCGCGAGTGCTTCGGCTTCGTGGCCGATCAGTTCGAGCACGCCGTCGAGATGATGCGCGGCGGGGGCCACTAGCCACATGGCGGCGACTCCTCACACCGGCACTCCGGAAGGAGGCACCGACGCGGCACGCACGGTCTACTTCGACCACGCGGCGACGTCGTGGCCCAAGGCGCCCGGTGTCGCCGACGCGATGACGCACGCGCTGGCCGAACTGGGTGGCAACCCGGGGCGTGGCGCGTACCGGATGGCCGTCGACACGGAGCGGTCCATCAACAGCGTGCGCAGGGATGTGGCGGCGTTCCTCGGCGTGGCCGAGCCGACGGATCTGGTCTTTCAGCCGGGCTGCACGCAGGCGCTCAACCTCGCGCTGTTCGGGCTGATCGCACCGGGCGACAGAGTGGTCGCGTGCCCGGCCGAGCACAACGCCGTCGCGCGTCCTCTCAACGTGTTGTCGCAGCGCGGCGTCGAGGTGGTGCTCGCCCAGACCGATGATGCGGGTTTCGTCGAGCTCGAATCGGTGGAGGCGCTTGTCGCCGAGGCTCCGACGCGGGCGGTCGTCTGCCAGCATGCGGGAAACGTCACCGGCGCCATCCAGCCGATCGCCGACCTCGCCGACATCGCGCACGAGCACGGCGCACTCATAATCGTTGACGGCGCGCAGGCCGGGGGGCACATCCCGGTCGATCTCGCAGCGCTGTCGGTCGACGTCTGGGCCTGCTCGGGACATAAAGGGCTGCTCGGCCCGCAAGGGGTGGGGCTGCTCTACCTCGCGCCGGCGTGTGAGCCCGACGAGCTCGTCTTCGGCGGTACGGGGCAGGGTGAGAGCGAGCTGCCGATCGGCCCCAAGCATCGTCCCGACCGCTACGAGGCGGGTACTCCCAACGTGCCGGGGATCGCGGGGCTGGGCGCGGCCGTTCGCTGGCTGGCAGGCCACGCGGACGCGCAGCGGGCACACGAGGCGGCACTCATGCGACGGCTGATCGACGGCATCGCCTCGCTGGCCGGATACCGTATGCTGGGGCCCGGTCCCGAGGAGCCGCGAGTACCGGTCGTCTCGGTCGTGCACGAGGTCGCCCCCGCCGATCAGCTCGCTTTCGCGCTTGATCGGCGCTATGGCGTTGCTGTGCGTTCGGGGCTGCACTGCGCCCCCTGGGCACACCGTTCACTCGGAACGCTCGACGCCGGCGCGCTGCGCTTGAGCGTCGGGTACGGTCTGACCCAGGACGACGTCGATCTCGTAGTCGAGGCACTGGGTGTTCTCGGTAGTGAGTTATCGCGCTCTGAGCAGGGGCGATAGGTGTGGTGCGCGTGCGCGAGCGGCACTATCCGCAGCACGAGGCTCCCGACGAACTGGGCTCTTAGCCAGGTCGCTTCCTCGCCTACTCCGCCCACTCCAGCACCTGCAGGGCGCGCAGCGTAAGCCACTTGCTCGGCTTGCCCTTGGCTTCGACGTTCGCGCGCATCTTGCCGTTGAAGCTGTTTCGCATCGTCCAGCGCATCTGCGCATCGGCTGCCGAGCGAACAACCTCGATCGCGGCCCGGTACTCAGCACGCGGCTTCTCGCCGACGCCCATCAGCGCCGCGAGCCCCTCGAGTGCGTCCGAGTTGTACGACAGCGGGAAGCCGAAGCGCATCCACCCCGGCTTGTCGCCGTATGTGAGCGGCGAGTGCTCGGCGACGAATCGCTCGCGTCCCGCCGCACGCTCCGAGGCCGGCAGCGGCCAGACCTCGGCCTGGAACCGCTTGAACTCCTCGGGAAGCGAACGGTAGATCTCCTTGTCGCGCAGCGCCTCGACGCATGCGTCCTTCAGAGCTTGGGTGCCATCAGGCCACAGCCCGCTCGGCACCTCGCCCAGGAACAGCAGCACCTTTGGCGCGAGCATGTGGCAGTAGCCGTTCAGCGTGTAGGGCTGCATGTCCGAGCAGCCCAGGAAGCCGAGGTGCTCGTAGCCCTCGGCGATGGAGTGCACCGCAGCGACGATCCGCTCGTCTGGCGCCCAGCCCATGCGGGCGAGCCCGCGGCCGACGTTGGCGGTGAGGCATGGCATCTCGTAGGCGGCCTTGGGATTGGCGCTCCAGCCACCGTTGGGCTTCTGGCGTGAGAAGGCATAGTCGGCCGCCCGCTGCACGCGCTCGTCCGCGCCGTCGGCCCACAGCTCTCCCAAGAACACGATCTGCCAGAGCGATCCGCCGTACTTCTGGTAGTCGCGCTGCGGTTCGTCCCACGACCCGTCATCGCGCTGCTGGCGCAGTATCTCGGCGACTGGCGCGTAGTCGTTGCGCCGTGCCCAGTGCTTCTCGGCGGTTGCGTCATCGGGTTCGCCGAGCAGAGCGCGGCGCGCGAGGACGGCTACGGCCGGGTTCTCCGGCTCGAGCAGCCACTCGAGGGTCTCGGCGGGGACTTGGGTCAGGATGCGCGCTGTTGTGGCCGGCATCGCGCTCACCTCCGAGTGAGTCTGTACCCGCCGGCGCCTGCGCCTCAGCTATCCTATGCGAGCCCGTTTCCGCACACCCCCGGAGTCGCCTGTGTTCATTCTCGAAGAGCCTTACGTCTCAGACCTGCTTGCCGACACTGTCGCCGAGCTCGGTGTGCCGGTGCTCGATACGCCGATGGCGCGCCGCAGCCTCGGTCGCGGCGTTCGGCTGTCCCCGACGCCGAGTTCGCCAAGGCTGCCGCTAGGCCCGAGGCGAGGATGTACTCGAACTCCGAGAACGCGATCGGCTGGATCGCCGAGCACATGGCCGGCACCGACCTGCCTCGCATGGTGGGGCTGTTCAAGGACAAGGTCGCGTTTCGCGAGATGGTCGCCGACCTCTACCCCGACTACCGTTTCTGTGGACTGAGCACGGAGGAGCTTCGCGCCTTCGACCCGAGTGCCCTTCGCGCGCCCTTCGTGGTCAAGCCGGCGGTCGGCTTCTTCAGCATGGGCGTACACGTGGTCGAGTCGTCCGTGGCGTGGTCCGGCGTTGTGGATGAGATCGAGCATGAGGTCGAGGCGTTCGCCGCGATCTACCCCGACCAGGTTCTGGGGTTGGACCGCTTCGTGGTCGAAGAGGTCATCCAGGGCGAGGAGTTCGCCGTCGACGCGTACTTCGACCAGAACGGCCGCCCGGTGCTGGTCAACGTCTACGCGCACCTGTTCGCCTCGGAGGATGACGTGAGCGACCGCGTCTATCTCACCAACCCCGAGACGGTCGAGCGCCTGGGCCCGCCCGCGATGGCACTGCTTGCCGAGCTGGGTGGCCGAGCCGGACTGCACGACTTCCCGGTTCACGCCGAGCTGCGCATCGACGCGAGCGGTCACGTCGCACCGATCGAGATCAACCCGATGCGCTTCGGCGGGTGGTGCGCGACCGACCTCGCTCACTTCGCATACGGCGTGAACCCGTACCGCTGCTACCTGCGCGGTGAGTGCCCGGATTGGGAGCGCATCGCCGGGACGGCGGCAGGCCGCACCACCGCGCTCATCGTCGCCGACCTGCCCAGCTCGGTCGACCTGAAGGCCATCGAGTCGGTCGACTACGAGCGGTTCGGGGCGCGCTTCAGCGCTGTACTCGACCTGCGGCCCACCGACTTCAGCCGCTACCCCGTTTTCGCGTTCACCTTCGTCGAGGTGCCCACGTCGGATCAATCGGAGCTGCACGCCGTGCTCGGTTGCGACCTGCGAGAGTACCTGCGCATGCGCTAGGGTCCCCGCCCACGCGTCCGCCGCCACCGCCCGGCGGCGGTTCATCAGGGCTGCACTACCTCTGGATCTTGGCGACCTTGTAGGTTGTGACGTACGTCGACGACGACTCCTGAGACTCCTCGCGGACGAGCGTGAGCACGACCGTCCGCGTCGGCCTGTTGGGTATGTACTCCCTCATTTCCCACACGTTCTCGTCCACACTCTGACCCAAGTCGACCCTGGCCACGTCGTCTGCCTCAGCACGCGCCGCAAGGGCGGCAACATCGGGCGCCGCCTCGGGGGTCGCTAGCTCCTGAGCACCGGCGACGTCACCTTCAAGCACCTTGTCGTAGAACGACTTCAGCACGGGTTCGGCACGAGTCAGGTCGGTGTAGGAGTCCACCGACTGGCGTACGGAGTCCCACGGCTGCAGGAAGGAGCCTGCGGCGAAGGTCACGTAGTAGAAGGCCGCGAACGCCACGATCACTCCGAGCGCCCCGATGGGGGCGACGAGGTACCACTTGGGTCGTGCGACGATGCGAGCGGGTGTGCTGTCAGCGAGATCCGCAGTTTTCACCATGGCGGTCTTCTCGGCGACGCTCAGCCGAGAAAGCCCGGCCATGCGCATACCAATGCTCACGCTACGCCTGCGAAGCGCCAGCCAGTAGAAGACCCCCCACGTCACGGCGGCCAAGGTGCCGACCACGGCCCACCATGGCAGCCCCATCTGTTGGTAGCCGTAGGTGTTCTCAAGGTACGCGACGTCGGCCGGGCCCATGAGGATGCGGTCGACCACCAGCGAGATGAGAATCATCCAGATGGGGAAGACCACGAGCGGGCCCCAGCCGATCACGAAATCGGCAACCCACGACGCCGTGCGTCGTCCACGACCGGCCGGCGGTACGGGGGATTCAGTGTCCAGGCGCAGCCGCCGAGTCACGATGTCGGCCGCGAAGACACTTGGGTCGCCGAAGGAGGCGACCGCCTCGGTGGGCGAGCGGCCCTCCGCAGTCTCCTCGGCGAGGTGCGAGCGCACCTCCTCAAGGATGTCGTCGACATCGGGCCGCGGCAGTCCGGAGAGCGCCCGCCGCAACTCCCGCTCGAGCTCGCGGATGGGATCGGATTTCGCACCCATCACCACTCACCCACCTTCATCGAACCAACGATACGAGCGTCGCCGCCTCCCCAGTCCATGACGAGCGCGCGAACGTCTCGGCCATCGGAGTCGCGCCAGTAGTAGACGCCCGCGATCGGCCCGTCGGTGTTCTCGAAGCCCGGTCCGCTGTAGAGCGGCTCGCCCAGGCGCTTCACGGCAACCGTGTAGCTCGCATCGGCGGGGACGGCCTGGTAGTCAGTGATGCGTCGCGCCGAGGCGAGCTTGGAGCTCCACATCGTCCACGACCATGCGTAGGGCAAGAAGCGCAGCGACACCACCATAAGGACAGGTATCGCCAGCATCGCGATAGCGAGAATCACCCAGCGTCGGTTGCTGCGACGCGCGTCGGCCTCAGTCCAGCTCATCGCGTTCTCCCCCCAGTCCGCGGATCGCCTCGTCGATCCGATTCCACTCCCTGATCGCCTGGCCGAGAAAGCGTCTGCCGTTCTCGGTCACGGAGTAGTACTTGCGTGGATTGCCCGTCTCGGCGCTGTGCCACGCCGAGGACAGCAGACCGTTCGCTTCGAGCCGGCGCAGAACCGGATAGACGGTTCCTTCTCCGGCGACGAAGTCACCAAGCTCCTCGAGTCTCCTCACGATGGCATAGCCGTAGAGCGGTTCCTCGGTCAGCAGCTGCAATATCAGCACCTGCACGACGCCCTTACGCAGTTGCGCGTTCCAGCTGTCCAAGTCGAAATCCACAGGTGCCCCCATGGTATGCATCGCCAACCACTGTGTAACGTACAGTACCCGATTCCGGGCGGATTCTCACGTGGGTTTTGGGGGTTGAGCGGCTGCTATGGCCGGATGTAGACGGGCGTCCCGATCCTCACGCGGCCGAAGAGGTCCTCGACGTCGCTCGGCATCATGCGCATGCAGCCGTGGCTGGCACGCGTCCCGATGCTGCCGAACTCGCTGGGCGGGATACCGTGCATGAACACACCCGGGTAGTTGATGCCGATCTTGCGCACGCCCATCGGGTTGTACGGTCCCGGCGGGATGCTCGGCGGCATGTTCTTGGCCCAGTCGCTTCCGGGGTTGATCCAAGGCGCATTCTTGAGCTTGGTGACTACCTTGAAGTCCCCGATGGGCGTTGGGAAGGCGTAGCTTCCGGGCGCGCAGCGGTATGTCTTGACCAGCTTGTCGCCTTTGTATAGGCGGATCTTGGTCTGGGAGATCGAAACGATGATGGCTTGCTTGAACTTGGCCGCCACGATCTTGGGCTTGATGTCCTCAACCGGCAGCGCAACCGTTCGGCTGTTCGAGCCTAGCGCGGCTTCTGCCGAGAGGGCCTGCGCTATCGATTTGACTGCAGCAGGCTGATCGACGCGGGCGCCGTACACCTCGGGAGTGATCTTGAACTTGTACTTCACGATCTTGCGCTTCGCGTTGACCGGCTTGCGGTCGACCTCGGTCGCCTTCTGAGCAACCCAAGTGGTGATGGCCGTCGTATCCACCGAGTAGACCGGCTTCACGTCGGCGGGAAGCGGGACCTCGGCAAGGTGGCTCGACAACCGCTGAGCAAGCGTGGCGCTACGCCGGGGCGCGTACGTGGCGTTGATCATGGTGTCGACGTCGATCGCGACGATTCCGTCGGGCTCGAGCGTCCAAGTCTGGCCCTCGAGGCCGGTCACCGTGACGGGGCGAAGCATGGGAGTGGAGACGGAGTCCTCGATCGCGGCACGCGCCTCCGCCTCGGTCATGCCGGAGAGGTCGGTGCCGGCCACGGTGACGCCCTCGGTGACCAGTCCGCGCGACTGGTAGTCGAGCACGACGCCGTACGCGAGCGTCGCGGACAACGCCAACAGAAGCGTCGCAAGCAACACGAGCGCTATACGTCCGATGATGGTCGAGACCTTCATGAAATCCCCTTCGACACCACGCAGGCTACCAGTCTTCGTGCCGAGCGTGGCGTACCGACACCCGTTTGTTGGGCGGGAACTGCGAAAATGGAGCCAACTGGTGGCCTCCGCAGAGGATTGCGCCGGTTCGAAACTCGGCGCCGGCTTGCCTCGGAGACCATGCCGTCAGCTGCCGGGATTCTCGGCAAGCCTGCCCTCGCTCCACTTCCAGAAGACCCACGCGACCACAGACAGCGCTGCGGCGCCCAGCAGGCCCACCGGCAGCGAGACGAGTGGGTTCCGGCCAACGAGCAGCAGCAGGAAGAAGCCGGCGTAGGCGTTGAATGCGCCGTGCAGCATCGCCGGTATAAGCAGCGAGTCGGTGAACTGGCGAGCGCGCCACAGCAGGAACGAGAAGGGCGTGCACAGGATGACCATCATGGCGATGCCCGGCACCCGGTAGGGCTCGAAGTTGAAGCCGAGCAGGATGATCGGCGCATGGAACAGCCCCCACATCACTCCGGTCAACAGGTTCGCGCGCATCGCACCCAGCGGACGCAGCTCGTCCATCAGGAAGCCGCGCCATCCGTACTCCTCGCCGAAGGCGAACAACCCGTTGATGGTGATCCCGCCACTAGGCCTCCTACCAGCGCTATCACGTAGAGCAACGCCAGCGGCGGCATGTTGAGCGACTCGGCGGCGGGCGGCGTGAGGCCTCTGCCCTTTGCGATGTCGGCGAACATCGTTGTGACGTTCTCCGTCAGGCCCGCCTGCGACGTGACGAGGTCGCCTACGCCCGGCACGTGCACGATGTTGCCGAAGAGGTACGCGAACAGCAGATACGTCAGGTAGACCGCGGTGCTCAGCGCCGCGTAGGTCAGTAGCAGCCGGGGCAGCTTGCACCCAAAGCCGGCGAAAGTGGTGCGGATGAGCGGTCGGCGTCTGCCCACGCGCTCGGCGATGAGTGCCGAGATGAGTGGCGCCGGCATGTACAGGAACGCGATCGTGAACTGGAAGGTCAGCTGGGCACCGGTGACGCTGAAGTTCGCGCCCGCGAACGAAAGTCCGAGCGCGATGAGCGACACCAGCCCGAAACACACGGCGTAGAAGACGGTGACGAGGTGCCAGTCGGGTCGGCGAGGCGTCTCGGCGGTCGGCTCGACGGCAGGGCGGTCAGGCTCCACAGGTTCCTCCGGTTCCAGTTGGATCTGCACCAGCGTAGTCCAAGGCGGGCACTGGTTGGAACCCTGGCAATCGTCAAGGTCATTGCCGGCACGCCCGGCCCTTGTGTCATCTGCGGTCTGCGGCGGGAATCCTCCCCCATACACCTCGATCTCTGAAGGGCGGACCATGGGTGATCACACCACCTCGTCGAGCGGGACGGCCGACTTCGCGCCCAGGTTCGACGAGCACGCCGGCGAGGGCGCTGCGCCGTTACCGAGTTGCCCGGCGCTCGGTCGTCAAGGTCGGTCACCGCAGAGACGTCTACCGCGGGCTGTGGTAACGGTGCCCGCTACTCGGCGGGCGTCTGTGACTTGACCCGGAAGGACCTCGCCAGGTCCTCGGCGAGCGTCACGAACTCGCTCGGCATCATGATGATGGTGGTCGTGTTCTGCTCGGCGCCGACCTCGGTGATCATCTGCATGCGCCGCAAGCTCGAGGGCGAGCGGGTTCTCGGTGATGACCACGGATGCCTCGGCGAGCTTGATCGACTGCTTCCTGCTCGGCCTCGGCCTTGATGATGCGGGCGCGCTTCTCGCGCTG
>CAVPCY010000007.1:0-18177 GCA_963702525.1 uncultured Actinomycetes bacterium
TGCGCGGAAGCATGTCCTTGGTCACGAGCCACGGGGTGCGGGCACCAGGGAGAAGCACGGCACCGACGACCAGATCGGCCGCGTAGACGGCCTCCTCGATGTTGTGGCGATTGCTGTACAGCGTGCGCACGCGGTTTCCCCAAAGGTCGTCGATGTAGCGGATACGGTCCATGTTGACGTCCATGACGACCACGTTGGCGCCCATGCCGACCGCCATGTACGTCGCGTTGATGCCGACCACGCCCGGCGCCGAGCACCACGACGTTGGCCGGCAGCACGCCGGGAACGCCGCCCATGAGCACGCCGCGCCCGCCGAGCGTCTTTTGCAGGTACTGAGCGCCCACGATGGATGCCATGCGCCCGGCGACCTCGGACATCGGCGCCAGGAGCGGGAGCGAGCCATTGGGGAGCTCGACGGTCTCGTACGCGATGCAAACGGCCTTCGAGCCCACCAGCCCCACGGTCTGCTCGTAGTCCGGGGCGAGATGCAGGTAGGTGTAGAGGATCTGCCCCGGCCGGAGCATCTCTATCTCGACCGCCTGAGGCTCCTTGACCTTGACGATCATCTCGGCCTGGGCGAAGACGTCCGCCGCGGTGTCGACGAGCTTGGCCCCGACCCCCTCGTACTCGGCATCGGTGAACGACGAACCGATACCGGCGCCCTTCTCGACAAGGACGGTGTGGCCGTGGTGTACGAACTCGCGAGCCGAACCAGGCGTGAGGCCGACACGGAACTCGTTGTTCTTGATCTCCTTCGGGACTCCGACGATCACGGGAGCCTACCCCCTTCTATCTCGAATGCGCGTCTGCTGCGTGCCTTGTGCATATTCCCCTGATGCCCTACCAGCAGGCGCCAGCCTCAACCAGTTTAGCGCCGTACGCTGGCTGCGCAACGCCCAAAATGCATGACCTCGCAGTCGTATTGCATATGTTCTCAGAGATTGAGCGTGCCCTGTGCGACTCGGAATGCAATATCTCCGGCCGCAAAGGCTGCCGAGAAGAACGCGGGGTCGTCGGCAGGGCCTCGGCCCATGGTCGTGACCTCTACGCCGCGCATATCGGGTTCGCTCGCGGCTCCCGACCGGGCATCCGCTCTCCGATGGAGTCTCCACACGCCCGCATCATCCAGGTCCTCACGTATTGCATGCAGTTCTTCGTCGGGAAGACGCCGGAACTGCGACGAGCGACGGTGCGAGCGCGATCTGCGAGAGCGCGGTCAGGGTGTGATGGCTCACGCCGCGATGACGCTCTCGGGCATCCGCGAACGACACCCGCAAGCAGGTGACGGGCGTGCCGCCGAGCGCGCTCGCGGCGTTGATCGCCTCGCCCTGTGCCACGCCTCCGTGACCGAAGGGGGTCGCAGTCCCCACCATGCCTGGACCCATCGCGACGACGGCGACGTCCGCCCCCGCCACCCACTTGGCGGCGAGCAGCCCGGAGTACAGGTTGACCGCCTCGTACTGGCCGCCGAACGCCTGTCCGCACGAGACGGTCGCGTCGACAAGGCCCGCCTCCACACTGCGGGCCATGAGGTCGGACAGGCCGAGGCCGAGCGCTGCCTGGTCGGTCATGCAGTACGCGACCGTGAGGGCTGGGTCGGCGTTCTTGACCGCAGCCGCAACCAGCGGAACCTGGCTGTGCAGCCCGCAGCACACGACGGGCATGCCGGACAGGGTGGTTGCGGTGCTCATCACTTCGTGGTGCGGTGACTCGGGGGATTCGACCGATAGCACGTCGCGTTGATGGGGCGAGTAGCGAAGCTTCATCACGTGCCCGCCGGAGGGGTCGTCCAATGCCACGCCCGAGCCCTGCCCCTGACGAGCCACGACGAAGTGCAGGCCGCCCGTGCCGAGACCCAGGCCGACTGCGGTCGTGTTTGCCAGCACGCGGTCGCCGATGACGCAGGCGCCGACCAGCGCTACGTAGGCGATCGCCTCCCCTGCCGAGCCGTCGTCGACTGCCACGCCGAGCCGCTGAACCCCGCCGGATTCGCGCACGATGGAGGTCACGCTCGCCCATACCAGACGCATCGGGACACCTACTCCGCGAGTCGCCAGGCGATGGCCGTAACGAGATCGGTCAGGTTCTCCAGATCGACGACGGCCATCGACTCGTCTATCGAATGCACGCCCTGCATCCCGCACGAGAGCGCCAGCACGGATGCGCCCTTGGACGCGATGACGTTCGCGTCGCTGCCGCCGCCGGTGGCAAACGTCGAAGGCTCCAGCCCCACGTCAAGACAGGCCTCGGAGACGGTTCGGACGAGGTCGTCGTCGCCCGCCAGCCTGAACCCTTCGTACTCGAGGGTCCAGGCGACCTCCACCGACCCGCCACCCTCGGCCGCCACCCGGTGCATAGTCGCATCCATCTCGGCCCTGAGGGCCTCGACCCGATCGCGATCGAGCGACCTGCACTCCCCCGTGATCTGCACCGCGGCCGCTATCACGTTGGTCGCCGTACCGCCTCGCACCGTGCCCACGTTCGCGGTGGTCTCGGGGTCCAGCCGCCCGATCGGGAGCGCCGCGATCGCTTCGCCGGCCATCTTGATCGCCGAGACGCCCGCTTCCGGCTCCACGCCCGCGTGTGCGGCCTTGCCGAGAAACGATGCGTCGAACGTGTAGTGCGTGGGCGCACCGATCACGATCCCTCCCGGCTTGCCGGCGGCGTCGAGCACGAGGCACAGATCGGCGGCGATGTCGTCCGACCGGAAGGTGCTTGGCGCCCACGAGCCCGATCTCCTCCTGCACCGTGAACACGCAGCGCACCGTGGGATAGGGTCTCGCACCCTCGACAGTCGCCGTACGCACTCGATCGCCGCGGCAAGGCCGACCTTGTCGTCGGCACCCAGAACGGTCTCGCCGGCCGAGAAGATCAGCCCGTCGGCGACCTTCGGCTCCACGCCTCGACACGGCTCGACACAGTCCAGATGCGCCGAGATCACCAGCGTGCGCGGCGCGGTCCCCGGCAACTCCGCGATCAGGTTGCCGGTGTCCGAACCGGTCGAGCGCAGCGCTGTCGTCGTAGCGCACGGTGCAGCCCGCAGCGACGAGCTCCCGCTCGCAGTAGGCCGCGCAGGCGGCTTCGAATCGCGTCGGGCTGTCTATTCGCAGCAGGTCGAGCAGGGTCGTCGAGCAGACGTTCGTTGGCGGCCGGCGACGGTCCGGTCACGACCGCTACGCCCCCCGAGCGTTCTTGAACGCCACCGCCGCGCCGATGAAGTCCCGGAACAGTGGCGCGGGGCGCGTGGGACGGCTCTTGAACTCGGGGTGCCCCTGGTTGCCCAGGAACCACGGATGGTCGGGGAGCTCGACCATCTCGACGAGCTTGCCGTCGGGACTCACTCCGCTCACGACAAGCCCTGCGTCCTCAAGCTGCTGGCGATACGCGTTGTTCACCTCATAGCGGTGGCGATGGCGCTCGTAGATGACCTCTTCAGCGTAGGCCGCCATGCCTTTGGTGCCGGGAGTGACCTTGCACGGGTAGGCACCCAGACGCATCGTGCCGCCCATGTCGGCCACACCCTGCTGGTCGCGCATCAGGTCGATGACAGGATGCTCGGTGACCGGATCGAACTCGGCCGAGTTGGCGCCGTCGAGGCCGGCCACGTGACGTGCGAACTCGGCCACCGCGACCTGCATGCCCAGGCAGATTCCGAAGTACGGGACGCTTGTTCTCACGAGCGAACCTCGCAGCGCGGATCTTGCCCTCGACCCCGCGGATCCCGAAACCGCCGGGAACGAGGATCCCGTCGAACTCGGCCAGTGTCGAGTCGACCTCCTCGGGAGTCAGCGACTCTGCATCCACCCACTGCACGTTGACCTTGTGGTCGTGGAAGATGCCCGCGTGGTCGAGCGCCTCGTTGACCGAGAGGTACGCGTCGGGGAGCTGGACGTACTTGCCGACCAGAGCGATCCGCACCTCATCGGCCAGAGATGCTGAATGGTCCACGAATGCGTCCCACTCGACGAGATCGGGCTGGCCACACTCGAGACCCAAACGGTCGATGACCATCTCGTCGAGCTGCTGAGCCCGTAGGTTCTTGGGCACCTCGTAGATGCTGCGGGCGTCTTGCGCCGAGACGACGGCGACCGGATCCACGTCGCAGAACAGGCCGATCTTGCGGCGTATCCCCGCGTCGATGGGTCTGTCGCTGCGACACACGATGAAGTCGGGCTGGATGCCGATGGAGCGCAGCTCCTTGACCGAGTGCTGGGTCGGCTTGGTCTTGAGCTCGCTCGACGCGCCGATCCAAGGAACGAGGGTGACGTGGATGTAGACGACGTTGTCGCGGCCCTTGTCCTTCTTGAGCTGACGGATGGCCTCGAGGAACGGGAGGGACTCGATGTCTCCTACGGTACCCCCGACCTCTGTGATGATGACGTCGGGCTGGGTCTGCTCGGCGAGCCGGTTGATTCTGTCCTTGATCTCGTTGGTGACGTGCGGGATCACCTGGACAGTACCGCCCAGGAAGTCGCCTCGGCGCTCCTTTGCGATGAGCGTCTGGTAGACGGAGCCGGCCGTGACGTTGCAGTCGCGCGTCAGCGACTCGTCGACGAAGCGCTCGTAGTGGCCAAGATCGAGATCGGTCTCCCCGCCGTCATCGGTCACAAAGACCTCACCGTGCTGGAACGGCGACATCGTGCCCGGATCGACGTTGAGGTAGGGGTCCAGCTTCTGGATCGTCACCTTCAGCCCTCGGGCTTTGAGCAGCCGCCCCAACGACGCTGCGGTGATGCCCTTGCCCAGCGAGCTTACGACGCCCCCGGTCACGAAGATGTGCTTGGCCATTAGCCCCCGACTTCCCTCGGTCCCATTCCAGCCGCCCCTTCGAGTGATTCTACTCGGGGTTGGCATCCTGTTGGCGACTTGATTTTGCTTCTTCGACGTGTATCTGCAGGTCCTCGGTACGCCCGAGCATGTCGAGTCGGCTGAGCGCCGCGTTCGACTCGATCACCCTCGAGAAGCTGTAGCGCTCACTCGCGAGATTGAGCGCAAGCATGGCCGCGAAGTACGCCGCCACTCCCCATGCCGGTAGGCCCACGACGATGAGCATGCCGGCCACCGCTCCCATCGGGTTCGCTCCCGCGTCGCCGAGCATACCGCGCTCGCCGACGTCGTAGCGCCACACTGCGACCACAGGACCGAGTAGAAAGAGCATCAGGCACACCGCGCCCACTGCACGGCCAAGCGCCGAGGTGTCTCCCGCTTCCACGGCCGGTGCAAGACCCAGGGCCGCGGACGCCACCGCACACACCGCCAGAACCGAGTAGACCTTCAGCGCGCGCCCGGGCCGCAGGTCCGTGAGGTTCACGAAGTTGGACGTCAGCGCTACCGAGGCTCCTGCCAGCAGGACCAGCACCACCAGCCCGGGTGAAAGGCGCTGGCTGCCCCACGGCGCGACGCCCGACATCACCATCGAAACGACCAGACACGCCGCACCGATGCCGACGAGCTTGAGTCCTCCGGTGGTCAGCCTTCCGTGGAGCATCGCGGTGATGTGTCCCCTGAATCCCCGTGCGTCACCCGACCCGTACGAGTCGTCCACGGTGCCGAGCGCGAACGCGACGAGCGCGAGCGGCCCGGCCAGCGTCAGAGCTGCCAGCACCGAGCCGCCACGCTCGAGACTGGAGGCGGCCACGCCTCCCACGATGGCGCACCCGGCCCATACGAGCCACACGGTACCCAGGCCGTAGAACACGCGGCGGCCGCGGTAGTTGACCACCGATGCCTTCTCGGACGTTCGAGTGACGGGACGAGCATCGCCATCATGGCCCAAGGGACGATGACGCCCAGCAGTGCGGAGATGGCGATCGTCGCGGCGGCCTGCGTGGAGCTCACGACGCACCTGCCGCCCTGCCGTCAGCGCCCTCCCCTGCCCCATCTCCTTGCGGCGCCGGATCGGGCCGCAGTCGCGCCAGCATCAGCCAGACCACGCCGACCCCGACGTAGAACACCTCCAGGGCAGGTATCACGATTCCCGAATCCTCGGTGAAGTAGGCGACGAGTCCCGCCACGAGCGAGACGGTGATCGCATCCGCGAAGTCGGGATTCGCGGCGAGTGTGCCTGCGAAGTCCCCCTGCGGACGCCAGCGCATGAAGCCGAGAAACGCGAGGGTGGCTATGAGGATGTACGCCCAGTTGGTGTGGGTGAGCACACGCATGTTCGTCTCGGCCTTGCGGGCGACGATGTTCCACAGCTCGATCCAGCCCCCCTGCTCGGCGGAGGTTATCGCTCTGCCGAGGTGGGTCTGCGGGCCGCCACCGAACAGGTCGATGGCTGCGAACGCGAGAATCACCACGACCACCGTGACGAAGAGCCACAACACCGTCTTTCCCGAGACGTGATGCCCGTTCATCAGCACCCAGGCCAGCCCGAAGCCGACGACGCCCCAGATCGCGACTCCGATGTTGGCCCCCCAGAACGGGGCCGCAGCCGCTGAGAGCACCACCACGGCGAGCAACGGGATACCGACACGCTTTCCCAGCGTAGTCCAGCGCGAGTCGGGCCACTCGTCGAACAGCAGCGCGATCCCGACGATCGAGGATCCGAAGAGGATGGCCGCCGCTTCGTTACCCATGCCGTAGAAGCGAGCCGCGAGCAGCGGCGAATAGCCGAAGAAGTTCGTGAACGAGGCCGGTGCTCCGAACCACTGGTCGACCACGATCACCGCGGACGTCAGCAGAGACAGGGCGGCAACCGGCACGCGCATCGGCGCCCTGAACATGAGCAAGCATCCGAGCGCCAGAATCGCCAGCGACGTTGCGACAAGGGCCCCAACGGCCCCGCCGGGTGTGACGGGCCAGCGCATCCACCCGAACAGCAGCCAGCTCGCTGCCGGGATCGACAACACCGCAAGAAGAGCGATCCGCAGTCCGATGACCCAGCGTCTGACCGCTGCCGCTCCCCAGTAGCGCGCCCGCACGAGCACCACCGCTCCCAAGAGCAGTACGACGACCGTGAGCGCGACGAACGTGTTGACCACCTTGGGCTTGGCCGTGTCGACGGCGACCGCCGTGCGGTTCATGCGATCGAGGAATCCGACGCGAGCCCCGAGATCGGCGGGTGCGGCCACGGTGCGCATGGGATTGCCCAACACCTCGACCGGCCGCGCAAGGCCGAGGGACTCCAAAGCGGTCGCCGTCACGTCGAGGTTCGTCACGAGACCGGGCCGCTGTGTCGAGTCCGAGGTGAGATACCCGCTCCAACCGGCGCCGGAGATCACGATCGGGCCCAAGCCGTCGGGGCGGCCGACCTCCGTGCCGGTCGACTGCGAGGCCACGACCACGACATCGTCGGGGAAGCGCCTTCTGGCGAGGTCCACAACGCTATCGAGTGTGCTCATCGCGTGCAGCCGCTGCTCGGCTGCGATCTCGGGCGTGACCTGCGGCTCGAACTTCACCGCGCGGTACGCGTCGCCCGCATCCAGCACGATCAGCGAGGGTCCGTCGACCTCGGCCGAGTCGCGGGCCAAGACGCGCAGCGCTCGATCGAACGCCTTGAGGTCGGTCTCGAACCCGAACGGGGCGTTGGGGTCTTCGCGCAGCACGCTGGTGGAGATGTCCCCCAGCGCGACAAGCCCGTCCTCGTTCATCGCGGCGAGTGCGGCCGGGCGCACGCGTCGCTGTTCGGCCGTAACGTAGCCGACATCCGAGTTGCCGATCGCCCCAGTCACCCCCCCGGCATCGACCACCGTCTGACCGAGGATACCGAGCACGGCATCGAACGAGCGCTCCGAGTTGACGCTTTGTGTGCTCGGCATGCCGAGAAACACGATGCGATTCGTGCCGACGTGGTCACCGGTCGTGCGGCGGAAGGCCTCGGCGGCCGTGCCCACTTCATAGGGCTCGTCGGCCCGATATGCGGCCGCCGCCTCGGCGGAGGGAACCGCCCAGGCGCCTGCCGAGATCGTCAGTGCGCCCTCCAGCGGCGAGGGTGGTTCGCCCGGCAGCCGCGTGCGGCTTCTGGAGTTGATATCACCGATCGCGCCCGTCTCGGCGAGCGACCAGATCGTGGGCGTGGAGGTGGCCGTCAGGTCCTCCCACGTCAGATAGGGCGCGAGGACGAGGATGACGCGCTTGGAGGGCGGCTGTGCCGACGCAGGAGAGGCGAGTGCCCAAGCCGCGACAAGGGCGGCGAGCAGCGTTACTGTCGCAAGGAGTCGTCTCATCCGCACCAATCATAGCCGAACGCGTGCCGGGCCGAGGTGACGACGCGTTGACGTCGCCGCTCACCGGCCGAGCCAAATGGGCCGCTCAGGTACACTTGGCGCAGCTGCGAAGCCCGGCCGGTGGCCGAGCATCGGCGCCATCTCGATACGCGGAGGAACGCCATCAGCAAGCCCTCGATCGCGCGCTCGACTGTGACGATGTCGACCGCCACAACGCTGTCGCGCGCCACGGGCTTCGCGCGCATGTGGGCCACGGGCTTCGCGCTGGCGCTGACCCCACTCGCGTCACCGTACTTCGTCGCCAACAACATCCCCAACATGGTGTACGAGCTGGTGGCCGGAGGAATCCTCTCGGCCCTGTTCATCCCCACCTACATGGAGCTCAAGGCGGAGCGCGGTGCCGAAGACGCCTGGCGATTCGCAAGCCACGTATTCAACCTCGCCGTCCTGTCTTTGGGCGCGATCGCGATCGTGGGCACCATCTGGCCCGAACCGTTCATCTGGACGCAGACGTTCAGCATGACCGGTCCCGAGGCCGCCGCCGTGCGTGCGAGCGCGGCGTTCTTCTTCCGCTTCTTCGCCATCCAGGTGGTCATCTACGGCGGGGGCATGGTCGTCCAGGGGCTGCTCAACGCGCAGCGCAAGTACCTGTGGCCCGCGCTGGGCCCGGTGTTCAACAACCTCGTCGTGATCGTGACGATGTTCGTGTTCGCCGCAGTCGCGCCGACGAACCCCGACCGTGCGCTCCTGATCCTTGCAGTGGGCACGACGCTGGGCGTACTCACCATGTTCGCAGTGATGGTCCCGCAACTCGTACGCGGCGGCATCCGGTACAGCGCCGAGCTCGGGCTCTCCGACCCCGCAGTGCACCGTATGCTGCGCCTCGCCGTGCCAACGGTCCTGTACGTCGCGACCAACCTGGTCGCCGTTTCGTTCCGCAACTCCACGGCGCTCGAGGTGACCCCCAAAGGGCCTGCGGCCCTCATGTACGCATGGACGTTCTACCAACTGCCCTACGGCATCATCGCCGTGGCCCTCGCAACCGCGGTCTTCACCGAACTCGCCGACTCGGCCGGGCGCAAGGACTACTCGGCACTCAAGGAGCACTTCAGCCGTGGGCTTCGGGTCACCGGTGTGCTGATGCTCCCCGCAGCCGCGATGCTCATCGCCTTGTCCGAGCCCCTCGTGTCGCTGTATCGCGTGGGGCAGTTCAAGGCCACGGACGTGCCGATGGTGGCAAGCATCCTGAGGTTTTGGGCCGTGGGCCTGCTCTTCTTCGCCTGCATGATGTTCGTGCTCCGGACGTTCTACTCACTCAAGGACACGCGCACGCCCATGCTCGCCAACCTCGCCCTCACGCCGGTGCAGATCGGTCTCTACGTGGTTCTCTCTACCGGAGTGGCGACGTGGGGCGGCTTGGGAATAGACGGGATCCCGATCGCCGACGGCGTCTTCTACGCCCTTCTTCTGTCCACCCTGCTCGTTCTGATGCGGCGTCGCATCGGTGGATTCGACCTGCGCGGCGTAGGCGCGAGCTTCGGTCTGATGCTGATCGCGAGTGTGCTTGGAGGTGCGGTGGCTTGGGGAGTCGCCGAGCTGCTGGCACCGACCGTTCCGCGTTTCGGCCCCGCGCTCGTACAGGTCGCCGCGGGAGGTGCCGCCGGACTCGTGGTCGCTTTCGGGGTGGGCCGGCTTCTGCGGGTTCGCGAGGTGTCGTTCGCCACCGGCCTCGCGCGCCGGGCACTCAGCGGGCGCAAGTCCGATTCGGGTGGGGCATCGTGATGGACGTCGCTGTCCTCATCCCCGCCCACAACGAAGCCGAGCGTATCGCAACGACCGTCGCGGCCGCACTCACCATCTCGGGCGTCACGCGCGTACTCGTGGTCGACGATGCGTCCGACGATGACACCGCCGCGCGGGCCGAGGACGCCGGCGCGAAGGTCGTGCGCCTGTGGAACAACGTCGGAAAGGGCGCCGCGCTCGAGGCCGGGGCGATGCGCGTGGAGAACGCAGACGTGATCATCCTGCTCGATGGGGACCTGGGCCAGACCGCCGCTCAGGGTGCGCTCCTGCTCTCGCCAGTACTCGCGGGTGACGCCGACATGTGCATCGCTACCTTCCCGAAACCCGGCGGCAAGGCTGGCTTCGGGCTCGTGAAGAGTCTCGCGCGCTGGGGAATCGCCAGGATGGGCGGCGGCTTCGAGGCCGGTGCGCCACTGTCCGGCCAGCGAGCGCTCACCGGGGAGTGTTTCGCGGCGGTGAGGCCCTTTGCCACCGGCTACGGGGTCGAAGTGGCGCTCACGATCCGGGCCCTTCGCCGAGGAATGCGCGTCGCAGAGGTCGAGACGACCATGACGCATGCGGCGACGGGCCGCGACCTTGCCGGCTTCGTCCATCGAGGCAGGCAGTTCGTCCACGTCGCTCTGGCGCTCACGCGACTCGCATTCGAGCGCAGGTAGTCAGTTCTGCGGAAGCGGCGGATAGACAGCGTCGACACCCTCGCCGATGCCGAAGTAGCCGGGTTCCGCCCCCGTGAGCAGCGCGATCAGTGTGTAGCTGCCGGTCGCCGTGCCAAGCGTGTTGAAGGCCGACAGCTTGCGGTCGGCCGCCAGAACCGCCGCGTCGCTCTTGGATCCCGGCGTCACGGCGACAACGGCAACGCGGTCCCGCTTGGCGAATGCAGCGGCAAGCGCGAGCGAGCCGCTGTCGGTCTTGCCGTTCGTGGGCGCCACATCGACCATCGCGAACGCGGCCATACCCGGGTCGAGGCCTTCGGCACTCAGCACCCCTGCCGATATCAGCTGCTGCGTGACGGGGCGCTCGCGTGTCGGCTCCGCCCATTCGGCGGCGAGTGAGGTCGCCACGCTCGCCACGAGGTCGGGGGTGAACTCGGTGGCGGACGCCAGGGAGGAGCGTACGGCGGCATCCTTGAGGCCGAAGTCCACTTCGGTCACGGTCACGGTGATCGGTGTTCCTCCCGCGGTCTTTATCGCTTCGGTCGTCGCTCGAAGACCGTCGGTGCGACCAGCGTGAGCGAAGACGAGCACGTTCTTGCCAACCAGCCTGTCAGCTATCCACGCGCCCGACATATCGGCCGCGAAGTCGTTCAGAATCGCGTTCTCGGCGGTAACCACCTTGTTCTCGGCGCGCAGGGCGGTGAACTCGGAGCGCAGCCCCTTGACCAGCGCCCCCTGTTGCCGGTCGACAGCACCACGCTGCACGACCAGGCCGCCCAAGACCAGCCCCAGGGCCAGCGCGAGGAACACGCCCACCAGCGAAGCGATGTGATACCTGAGGTTGTACATGCCGGTCCCTTTCGACCTAGAAGGTGAGCATTGCTCGAACGCGCAACACGAGCAAGTCGAGAAACGCCCTGACCTCGGGCGAAATGAGCAATACCGCAGTGATCACGGCGAGTGCTGCAGCGACGAGCACGACGAGGTGGCGAGGTCCGATCGCCGCACGGTAGAGCTTGTTCACGCCCTTGGCGTCAACGAGCTTCGATCCCACCTTGAGTCTCACTAGAAACGACGACGCCATGCCCTGCCGGCCCTTGTCCAGATACTCGACGAGGTTGGCGTGGGTTCCGAGCGCGACGATCAGGTCGGCGCCCGACTCCCAGGCAAGCAACAGGGCCAGGTCCTCGCTCGTCGCGGTGAGCGGCCACGTGTGGGCGCCCTCGGCGACCCCGAGCTTCTCAAGTCGCTCCATACCCGGGGCTCGGCCATCCGCGTACGCGTGCACGATCAGCTCTGCCCCGCCCGTGAGCGCGGCGTCGGTCACCGAGTCCATGTCGCCGACGATGATGTCGGGCTTGAAACCGGCCGCGATGATCGCGTCAGCGCCGCCGTCCACGCCCACGAGCACCGGCCGAAACTCCCGGATGTAGGGCGTCAGCGCCGAGAGGTCCTCCTTGAAGTCGTAGCCCCGTACCACGACCAGCACGTGTTTGCCGTGGATGTCGGTCGTTGTCGCCGGCACCCACGTCTCATCGGTCAGGATCGCCCGCTCCTTGTCGAGATACTCGATGGTGTTGCGGGCGAACTTGTCGAGCTGATCGCTCAACCCCGCCTTCGCCGCCTCCATCTTCTCCTCGACGGCGGTCACGGAGAGGCGCTCGCCGCTCGCGACGACCTGCCCGTCTCTCCAGACGCTGTCGCCCACTACTTCGATGGGGTCGCCTTCGGTGAGGTTCTCGAAGACCTCCGGACCCGCGGCATCGATGAGCGTCACGCCGCCACGAGTGAGCAGCAGCGGACCGACGTTGGGATAGGCACCCGAGATGGACGCAGCGGCGTTGACGACCACCTCGACGCCGGTTGCAAGGAGCGCCTCGGCGCTCACCCGGTCCATATCGACGTGGTCGATGACGGCAATGTCGTCAGGACCGAGCCGCTGGACCAGGTCCTTGGTGCGCTTATCGAGCTTCGCGATACCTTGGTGCCGCATGCCGCTCCACTGTCACTGAGTCACCGCCGAGCCGCTTCTTGTCGGCTGTCTGCTCGCGTATCCTAGCACGAGCACAGCGCCTCCTAGGAGGCGCGCGAAAGCGGTGTCACGACGTTGCGACCGCTCCTTGGGCACTCGCCAGAAGCTCGCTGGCGTGTGTCAGGCTCGCTTCCGAGTCGCTGCCCGACAGCATTCGGGCGATCTCGGCGATCCGCTCCCCGCCCGATACCCTGGTGACCTCGGTGCTCACCGCGCCTTCGCGAACCGACTTCGTCACGACGAGGTGATCGCTCGCGAACGCGGCAACCTGCGCGAGGTGCGTCACGACGATCACCTGGTGGGTCCGGGCGAGCACCGCAAGACGCGCGCCCACCGCCGTAGCTGTGGCGCCACCAACGCCGGAGTCCACTTCGTCGAAGACGAGAGTCTCCACCGCGTCCGCCCGGCCGAGAACCACCTTGAGCGCGAGCATCACGCGCGAGAGCTCGCCTCCCGAAGCGATACGCGCGAGCGGTCGAGCCGGCTGACCAGGTGCGGGCGCGTACAGGAACTCGACGCGCTGGGAGCCCTCGGACGTCCATCTCTCGAAATCGAGCTCGGCGAACGCCAACTCAAAACGAGCGCCCTCCATGGCCAGGCCGGAAGTCGCCTCTTGGAGCGCCGAGACGAAGCCCGGTGCGGCGTCTGTGCGCGCCCGGTCGAGTTGCCCCGCGCACTCGATCAGGCTCGAGCGGGCCGACTGGACCCGAGTCTCGGCCTGGATCAGGGCCGCAGAACCGTCCTCGTTCTCGGCAAGCGCGAGCACCGCCTCGTCGCGTCGCGCGAGCACTTCGTCGAGCGTGGGCCCGTACTTCTTCTTCAGCCCACTTATCTCCGACAGGCGAGCAAGTACCTGGTCCAAGACGTGCGGATCGTGCTCGACCGAGTCACGGTATGCGCGGGCCGTCGCACCCGCGTCATCCGCGAGCGCCTGGACCTCGGCCAGCCGGACGGCCAGCTCGTCGAGCGCGGGGTCGATACCGGCGACTCGGTCGAGCGAGGAGAGCGACTGAGCGACGCTGTCCATCGCTCCGCCTTCGCCCCGCAGCGCCTCGGCGGCTTCAGAGGCGGCCTGGGCGAGCTTCTCGGCATGCTGCAAGGCGGGCAGTCTCGCCTCGAGCTGCTCGTCCTCGCCGGGCTGCGGCTCCACCCGGTCGATCTCTTCGGAGACGAACCGAAGGTAGTCGGCGTCGTGTGCTGCGCGCTCGAGTCGCTCCCGCAGTCCTGCGTGATACGCGACGGCCTCTCTGTACGCACCGAACGCTGCCGTGTAGAGGTCGCGCGCGCGCTCTACGTCGGCTCCCGCCCAACGGTCGAGGTACCCGAGATGGCTCGACGCGCCGAGAAGTGCCTGATGCTCGTGCTGACCGTGGAGGTCCACAAGTGGCCCGATCCGCTCCGCGAGAACGGCAACCGTGGCCAGCTCGCCATCTATCGCGCAGCGGCTCCGTCCGTCAGCACCGGCGCGCCTGCGAGCGAGCAGCTCCATCCCGTCGAGTGCGAACCGTCCCTCGACGAGCGTTTCTCGGGCCCCGCTTCGCACAGCTCCCGAGTCGGCCCGCTCACCAAGAAGCAGCTTCAGCGCGCCAAGGAGCGCGGTCTTCCCGGCGCCGGTTTCTCCGGTGAGCACGGTCATGCCCGGCCCGAACTCGAGCCATGCTTCCTCGATGAGCGCGAGATCGCGTACGTGCAGTTCTTCGAGCACCCGATCAACCCCCGAAGAACTCTGCGGCGGCGGTCTCGTAGAAGTCGCGGCCGTCGAGCTTGACCAAGGAGACATCGTGGGTGCCGCGCGAAACGGTGACCTTCTCTATCGACCGCCTGCACGGCTTCGCGTCGCCGTCCACGGTGATGCACGCGTCGGCACGCGTGGGGTCCGGCAAGGTGATCTCCACTGTCCCAGCCGGGTCGGTGACGATGGATCGGACCGCGAGAGTGTGGGGGGCCACGGGGACCACGACCATGCCCCCGAATCCGGGCGCCACCACCGGTCCGCCTGCGGACAATGCATAGGCTGTGGAGCCCGTCGCCGTTGCGACGATCATGGCGTCCGCATGGGTGTTCATCAGCCGGTGGCCGTCGATCGCAAGTTCGAAGGCCACGACCCGCCCGGTCAGCCCTCGCCCTACAACGACCTCGTTGAGAGCTCGGTACGACCCGACCGAGCGGCCGTCCATGACGACGTTGGCCAGCAGTGTGGCCCTGCGCTCGATGGCGGCTTCACCCGCAAGCGCCGCCTGGACCGCCTCACGCATCGACTCCGCCCGGGCCCCACTGAGAAAACCGAGCCGTCCGAACTTCACGCCGAGAAGCGGGACGTCGGCATCTCCGATCAGATGGACGGTCTTGAGAATCGTCCCGTCGCCGCCGAGTGCGACCGCGAGCGCAGGCTCGCCGATCTCGGCCGCAGTGACGGCGAAGGAGTCGAGTCCCGCAGCGACGGCATCCGATGACTCGAGGACCGGCTCGATGCCGTTGGCCGTGCACCAGGTGGCGAGCTCGACGGAGGCTCCGAGCGCTCGGGGGCTCGCGGTGTTGGGGACAAGCAGGACCCGCACGTCATCCTCCCAGCGTCTTGTGGGCACCTTCCACGGTCGCGGCGACCGACTGCGTCGTCGATGCGCCGCATCTCGAAGCCCATACCCAGAACTCGATGTTACCCTCGGGGCCCTTGATGGGCGAGAAGGCGAGTCCGCGCAGCACGAGCCCCGCCGCGCCTATCGCGTCGCACACGCCTTGCAGCGCATCAGCGTGATACGTCGGGTCCTTCACCACACCCCGTTTTCCCACCCTGGCCTTTCCCACCTCGAACTGCGGCTTTACCAGCGCGATCAGATCGGCGGACTCCCCCATCAATCCGATCAGCGCCGGAAGGACGGTGCGAAGCGAGATGAACGAGACATCCACCACCACGAGCTCGAAGGGTCCGCCAAGGTCGCGCACATCAGCGTGACGTATGTTCACGCGCTCGAAGACCCGCACCCGCTCGTCGCCGCGCAGTTGCCACGCGAGCTGTCCGTAGCCGACATCCACGGCGGCAACGTCCGAAGCCCCGGATTGCAGCAGGTAGTCGGTGAAGCCACCGGTACTCGCCCCGACGTCGACCGCGTGCCTTCCGGCTACGGCGACGTCGAAGTGCTCGAACGCGCCGGCGAGCTTGTCTCCACCACGAGAGACGTAGCGGGGCTTCTCGGCGACCTCGATCACGGCGTCTTCGAGAACCTGTTCGCCCGCCTTGTGGACCACCTGGCCCTCGACACGGACTTCACCGGCGAGCACGGCCGCCCGAGCGCGTTCGCGTGAGGGGTACAGTCCGCGATCAACGAGAACCGCGTCGATGCGGCGTCGCGCCATCGGTCCTCGTCTCAGCAGCCGCCACTTCCGAAGGCCCGGGCTCGGGAGCGAGGTCGAGAAGCCTGGCGAGCACGGCACCACGCACGCCGTCGGGCGTGAGTCCGATATCGGACAGCAGTCGCGATGTCGCGCCGTGGGGCACGAAGCAGTCGGGAATCGCCAGCCGCAGCACCGGCGAAGATATGCCGAGGTCGGCGTAGACCTCGCATACGCTCGCCCCGAAGCCGCCGGTTCCGGTGTTCTCTTCGATAGTGACGACGAGCCGGTGGTTCGAAGCCGCCCAAACGAGCGTTTCGGTATCCACCGGCTTGATCCAGCGGGCGTTGACCACGCTGCACGACACTCCATCAGCGGCGAGCATGTCCGCAGCGCCTCCGGCGACCTCGGCCATCCTGCCGACAGCCAGCAGCGCTACGTCGCGGCCCCTGCGTCTGACTTCTGCCGTGCCGGGCTTCCACACCACCCGTTCGCCGGAGTCCTCGATACCTGTTCCGGCTCCACGTGGGTAGCGGATCGCGACAGGCCCACTTGCCGCAAGCGCGGTGTGCAGCGCGTCGGCCAGCTCGACCTCATTTGCCGGCGCAATGACCATCATGTTCGGGATCGAGCGCAGGTAGGTGAGGTCAAACACACCGTGATGGGTGGGGCCGTCTTCTCCCACAAGGCCGGCACGGTCCAGACAGAAGACCACATGAAGGTCTTGCAGCGCAACGTCCACGATGAGCTGGTCGTACGCCCGCTGCAGGAAGGTCGAGTAGATCGCCACGACCGGCAGGCGGCCGCCCAAGGCGAGTCCTGCTGCCATGCCGACCGCATGTTCCTCGGCGATTCCCACATCGTAGAAGCGTTCGGGGAACCGCTCCGCGAAGCGGTCCAGACCCGTACCGGAAGGCATCGCCGCGGTGATCGCGACGATGCGCTCGTCGTGCTCCGCCTCCGCCACCAGCGCCTGGGCGAACGCATCGGTGAAGCTGACTGGGCCGCTCGAGCCGTTCGCCTTTCCGGTCTCGACCGAGAACAGTCCGATCCCGTGGAACGCGTCGGGCTTCTCCTCGGCGTGCTCGTAGCCTGCACCCTTCTTGGTCACGGCGTGAATGATCACCGGACCGTCCGTGGCCCGGGCTCGGGCGACGGCGCCCTCCACCTGCGCGATGTCGTGGCCGTCGATCGGACCTACGTAGGTCAGCCCGAGCTCCTCGAAGAACATCCCGGGTTTGAGCAGGAGCTGCTTCACCGACTCCTTGACGGCCTCGCCGGCGTCCACCATGCCCTTGCCCAGCGAGGTGACGGCCAAGCGCGACTCCATCTCGTCGCGCAGCTTCACGTAGCGCGGATCGAGCCGCACGCGCGCAAGGTAGCTCGCCAGCGCCCCAACGTTCTCGGAGATCGACATCTCGTTGTCGTTGAGCACGATCACGATCTTGGTACCGAGGTGACCGATGTGATTGAGCGCCTCGAACGCCATACCACCGGTCATCGACCCGTCACCGATGATCGCCAAGATGGTCTCGTCGGTCCCCCGCGCGTCGCGCGCGAGTGCGGCGCCCAACGCCACGGAGAGCGAATCCGAGGCATGCCCGCTGTCGAATGCGTCGTAGATCGACTCGCTGCGCTTGGGGAAGCCACACACCCCGCCGTATTGCCGAAGCGTTCCAAAACGCTCGCGACGCCCGGTGAGGAGCTTGTGCACGTAGCTCTGATGCCCGACATCGAAGAAGATCCGGTCTGCGGGACAGTCGAGGGCCCGGTGGACTCCGAGGGTGAGTTCGACGACTCCCAAGTTGGGCGCCAGATGGCCACCGGTCTCGGAGACGGTGGTCACGAGTTCATCGCGGATCTCGGCAGCGAGCGTCGCGAGCTGCGCCTCATCGAGCGACTTGAGGTCGCAGGGCGTCTCGATGCTATCCAGGATGCGCTTCGAGTCCACGCTCGCAGTCATCTCCGTAAGGTGGTCCGCCGGCCGCGCTCGCGCGCGTCGTACAGCCAGAATAGTATGCCCACCCGGGCCCTAGCGCACGCTTGGACGCGCCCGTCACCAGCGCGTTGCCTCAGCGTGCGGGTCCGTCTTCCTGGGTATCGCCGGCATCGGCGAGCTCGTCGATCGCAGTCGAAGCGGCTTCGCCGGCCTGGCCTCTCGTCTCGTCGGCCCCGGCAGACTCCGCTTCCT
>CAVPCY010000008.1:0-59443 GCA_963702525.1 uncultured Actinomycetes bacterium
CCGGCCTGATCCGAGTCCTCTGCAGATGCCGCGGCGAGGCCGGTCGCGCTCGGCGCCGATGGCTGAGGGTGCCGCGAGCCGTCGCCTGGAGCGGGGTAGACTGCTGAGGTGAGCGGTGGTCGTCGTTCAGGCGCAGTGCGCTGGAACCGTCGGGGACAGGAGCATCACCCATGTGCCGCAACATCCACGTACTCTTCAACTTCGACCCGCCGGCGACCGACGAGGAGATCCGCGCGGCTGCGCTGCAGTACGTGCGCAAGGTGAGCGGGTACGCGAAGCCGTCGGCCGCCAACGCCGAGGCGTTCGAGCGGGCGGTGGAACGCGTGGCCGAGGCGACGTCGGCGATGCTGGAGGGACTCGTGACCTCGGCGCCGAAGCGCGATCGCGAGGTCGAACTCGAGCGGGCTCGGGAGCGGGCGCGCAAGCGCTTCGGTGGCTAGGCGTCCTCGCTGCGGTTTCCTCGGCCGGCGTCGTAGAGGCCCAAGGTGAAGCGATGCGGGCCGGGGGTGCCGTAGGGCACGAAAGCGATGCGGTCGCCGGGGTGGATGATGTGGTCGAGCCCGTAGACCGTATGGTTGCAGAAGACGCCTTCGATGCGGTCGTGGGGGAGCTCGAGGCGCGTCGCAATCGCCCCCGCGCTCTCGCCGTCCTCTGCGATCTCGAGCTGGAGCTTGCACGGCTCGCCGCGCTCGGCGCGCATCGCGGCCAGCATGCCGAACATCCTGATGTCGACGGGGTCGGACCACACTACACCTCCGGAAGGTCGAGCAGCAGCCGGACAACGGCGTGTGCCTGGTGGGCTGCGGCGACCATCACCCGGGGCGCGAGCAGGGAGTGGCCCTGGCGGATGTCACTCTCGAGGTCGCCCACCACGTAGAACGTGTCGGTGACGCGCATCGTCTGGATCTGATTCGCGGGGCCGTAGCCGGCAAGGCCCGAGACGCTCACAAGGGGAGTGTCGGGGAACTGGGCCGTGCAGACGTTGTCGATGAGCGCCTTGGTCTCCGCGGTATCGACCGCCTCGACGATGACGTCGGCGCCCGTGACGAGCGCGAGCGAGGTTCTCGGCGGTGATGCACTCGGTGAAGATGCGCAGGTCGAGCGCGGGACCGATCTCGTCTAGTTGCTGGGCGAGCGCTTCGGTCTTGGGCATGCCGATGTGGCTCGCGAAGAAGTGCTGGCGGTTGAGGTTGTCCTCGGCGACGGTGTCGAAGTCGACGAGCGTGAGCGTGCGCACGCCGGCGCGCACGAGCATCACGGCGACGTTGCTGCCCAGCCCGCCGCAGCCCAGTACCGCGACGTGACTTGCGGCGAGTCTCGCGCGCACCTCGGCGTCGGGCAGGTCTTGCGCGGATGTCACGCGCTCACCCGCCTGCGACCGGCGGGAAGATGGCGAGGCGGTCGCCCTCGTTCAGCGCGGAGTCCTCATCGGCGTGGCGGCTGTTCACGAAGATGACGCGCGGCTGGTCGGGCAGCCCGAGCGTGTCGATGACCTGCGCGATCGTGGTGCCCTCGGCGAGCTCGAACGAGCGCGCGCGTGGTGCCGCCCAGCCCGTCGGGCTGGAACTGCGACAGGGAAGCGAAGAGGGCCACGTCGACGTTCATCTGCGGGTCTCCTTGGCGGAGCGCACGACACCCCCCACGCGCGCCTGCCGGAGCGCGCACGGGGGGTGTCAGCGTCGGTCGTGCTACGAGACGCCCATCCCTGCGGCCGTCTCGGGCACGAAGTTGTACACCTCGTCGAGCTGTGCGTCGGTCACGCCGAACACCACATTGTGCGGCGGCAGCGGGACCTCGTTGAAGAACTCGGGCAGCCGGTCGTCCTCGGGCGTCATGCCGGCACGATCGTTGAAGAGCTTCTCGTAGACGAGCGTCTCCTTACCCAGCTGCATCAGCGCGTCGACGTCCCATTTGTCGCCCGTGTGCGCCTCGGCCATCTCGTGGATGGCGGCGAACGCCTCGGGGATGTCGAGTACGGGGAACGCCACGAAGATGCAGTAGCCCAACGCGTCGAGCATCGCCGTCGCGATCTGAAGATTACGGGAGAGCTCGACCTGGCCTTCGGGCTTGAGCGGGTCGACGTCGCCGCCCACCTTGAGGATGTTGGTCGCCACCGCGTAGCCGGCGGTGTGGTCCGCACCCATGGTTGAGGTGGCATACGTCACGCCGATGCCCTGGACCGAGCGCGGGTCGTAGGCGGGCAGGGCTTGGTGCTTGACCACCGGGATGTGCGCCACGTTGTACGCCTTGCCCACGGCCTCTGCACCGTCGCCCATGATGCGGCCCGGTTCGCCGCCCTCGAAGATCGACTTGAGCGCCTTGAGCGCGCCCTCGGCGTCGCCGAACGCGAGCTTGCCGGAGTCCATGTAGACCGCCATGGTGGCGCCCATCTCGATCGTGTCGAGACCGAAGTCACCGCACGTGCGGTCGAGCTCGGCGATGCCGTCGAGGTCGTTGATGCCGCAGTCAGCGCCGAACGACCAGACCGTCTCGTACTCCGGGCCCTTGGTCTTGTAGTGGCCATCCTTGTCGACCCAGTACCGGGAGCACTGGATGACGCAGCCGGTGTGGCAGCCGTGACTCACGTTGCCGCCGCGCTCGAGCGTGACCTCACGCTGGCGCTCGCCGCTCGTCGCTTCGGCGCCTTCGAACGAGCCTTCCGAGAAGTTGCGGGTGGGCAGGCCGCCTGCCTCGGAAAGGATGTTGGTGAGGACGTTCGTGCCGTAGGTGGGGAGGCCCTGGCCGGACACCGGGTGCTCCTTGAGCGCCGAGGAGAACCGCTTCATCGCGGCGTTGAACGCCTCCTTGTCGGCGTGCTCCTGGTAGCCCAGCCCCTTGTCGGAGACGACGATGGCCTTCAGGCCCTTGCTGCCCATGACCGCGCCCAGGCCACCGCGGCCGGCGAAGCGGTTCGGGTAGCCCTTCATGTCGGACACGGCGATGCCCGAGGCCTTCAGGCCGGCCTCGCCAGCCGGGCCGTTCGTGATCGTGGAGTACCGGTCGTCGTCGGGCCTCATTGCCTTGATGGCATCGGCCACTGCGTAGTTGCCTGCGCCCTTCCACTCGTCGACGCGCGACAGAGACGCGCTGCCGTCCGCCTCGATGGTGAGCATGTAGAGCGCGTTCGGGTCGGCCGGCTTGCCGGTGACGATCAGGGCGGCGATGCCCAGTCTGCCGAAGGCGTGAGCCGCCTGCCCGCCGGAGTTGGACTCCTTGAGGCCTCCGGTGAGCGGGCTCTTGGCGCCTACGGAGAGACGGCCGCCGTTGGGTGTGGACGTGCCACCCATGAGACCGGTTGCGAAGACGAGCACGTTGTCCGGACCAAGAGCATCGGCTGTGGCCGGAACCTCCTTGAAGACGATCGCCGAGGTCAGTGCACGACCTCCGTAGCGCGACCACCCCTCAGGGAGGGGTTCTCTCGCGATCGAGAGATCGGACATGTTGACGCGAAGGATGTCTCGCATAGCTACCCCCCTGCAGTAGGGCGCGGCCTTCATGGCCGCACGAGAATTGCCGATTCGTGGATTCGGCTCTAGTAAAGGTTGGTACCCGAGAGGCGGAGCCCGAGAACACCGCGCACACAAACTCCACGACCTCTACGACGCGGCCTCCAGCGCAGCCACCACCCCCTCGTACTTCTCGTGCAGCAGCTGACGTTCGAACTCGTCGAAATCGGCGAGCATCCGCGCCTGCTCGGCCTCGTCGAAGCACTCGAGTGCCGGCTTGAAGAAGTGCCGGTCCTCCTTGGCGATGTGCACGGGGTAGAACTCGACAAGCTCGGTCATCTTGCTCGCGATCGTCTCGAGCGATGGTTCGTCGCCTTCCCGGTAGCGCCGGTTCGCCTCGACGAGCTGGCGGGTAAGCACGCGTCCGCGCGCGTGGTCTTCGATGAGTCCTTGCATATCCTTGGAGAGCTCGGGGGCGAGCGGCTTGTCGGCGAGGCGGGCGAAGAGGATGTCTTCCTCCTTGCCGTGATGGCATCGGTCGGCGTAGGTGCGAACGAAGTCGGTGATCTGGTCGATCGTGGACGGGTCGACGCGGTGCTCGGTGGCGATGCCGTCCAGGTGGTGTTGCATCACACCGATCATTCGCTCTATCACACGGTGCTCGTGTATCAACGGGCCCGCGGGTGAACGGCCTGTCATCTTGGCCTCCTCACGCGGTTGGGCTGTTCCTTGTACATTCCCAGGTGTGTCTGTCTGAGTGTCCCCTCGCGACGTCACGGTGCAACTCATGCGCCGTGACCTCTGTCTTTTCGGTCGCGCGTGTGGTACCCAAGAGACATGCGAATCGTTGCAGTCACAGGAGGCCTTGGGGCGGGCAAGAGCACAGCGACCGCGTACTTCCGCTCGCGCGGCGCCTCGGTCATCTGTCTGGACGACCTCGCGCACTACCTGCTCGAGAAGGGCACGCCAACTTACGGGCGGATCGTCGATTCATTCGGGCCCGACGTGGTCGGCGCAGACGGCGCTATCGATCGCGAGGCGCTCGCTCGCGAAGCGTTCTCATCGGCCGAGAAGACACGCGAGCTCAACTCGCTCATGCACCCGGAGATAGCTCGAGAGGTGGGCACGTCACTCACGGAGCTGCGGCTGATGCCCGAGCACCAGCCTGAGTCCGTCGTGCTCGAAGTCCCGCTGCTTGCCGAGGCGCCCGTGTTCGCCGAGGTCGCCGACGTGGTGCTTGCGATCGCCGCGCCGGTTCCGGTACGCGCTGCCCGGGCGCAGACCCGAGGCATGTCGGCCGAAGACGTGCTCAGGCGGATCGAGCGGCAGGCGAGCGACGAAGACCGCGCGGAGCTCGCTGATGTCGTGATCGTCAACGACGGCGATCTGGAGACGTTCGAGCGCGAGCTGGCCGAGTTCTGGGACGCGAACGTCGCCACCGGCGGTGCCACTGCTCGATGACTCGGCGTCAGAGCCCGCTCGCTGTCTACCGCCTGCTCCTCCTCGGGGTGGTTGTCGCGCTCGCCGGGCTGACGTTCCTGTTCCTGCGCGGGCCGGACGCCTGGCAGCGGCGCTATTACCAGCTCGACCACAAGGAGCAGATCGCGGAATCCGCGGCACGACACCGGGTCAACCCGAATCTGGTGGCTGCGGTCATCGAGGCCGAGTCCGATTGGCAGGCCGACGCGCTGTCGTCAGCGGGCGCCCAGGGACTGATGCAGGTGATGCCGTCTACCGCTGAGGAGTTGGCTCGGCGAGGGCGAGTGGACGGCAAGAAGTACCCTGCATCGCGCCTGTCAGACCCGGCGGTCAACATCGAGTACGGAACCGCCTACCTTCGATACCTTGTCGAGCGATACCACGAGATCGAGACCGCGCTTGCGGCGTACAACGCCGGGCTTGCAAACGCCGACACGTGGTCGGCACGCGGCGGCGACATACGCAGGCAGATAGAGTTTCCCGAGACGAAGTACTTCGTGCTGAAGGTCTCTCGGGGCAAAGACCTCTATGAGGAGCTGTATCCGGACGCATTCGAAGGGCGACAGTGAGCGACACAAGGCACCTCAACATCCCCGAGACGGGTTCGATCGGGCGGCCGCTGCGAGTCGTCTCGTCGTTCGAGCCCGCCGGCGACCAACCCAAGGCGATCGCGGAGTTGACCGAGGGGCTCGGCAGGGACCTGCGATACCAGACGCTTCTGGGCGTCACCGGATCCGGCAAGACGTTCACCATGGCCAAGGTCATCGAGGCGGTGCAGCGGCCCACACTCGTGATGGCGCCGAACAAGACGCTTGCGGCTCAGCTTGCCTCCGAACTGCGGGAGTTCCTGCCCGACAACGCCGTCGTCTACTTCGTGAGCTACTACGACTACTACCAGCCCGAGGCCTACGTCCCGACGACCGACACGTTCATCGAGAAAGACTCCTCGATCAACGAGGAGGTCGAGAAGTTGCGTCACGCCGCGACCGCGGCGCTGCTGTCCCGGCGAGACGTCGTCGTGGTCGCGAGCGTGAGCTGCATCTACGGCATCGGCTCGCCTGAGGACTACGCGGGCATGGCAGCGTTTCTCGACGTCGCGAAGGGCTACGACCGAGACCAGCTCATGCGCGATCTGATCGAGATACAGTACGACCGCAACGACTTCGATCTGGGCCGCGGGACGTTTCGGGTGCGCGGCGATGTGGTCGACATCTTCCCGCCCTACGCCGACCATCCGGTGCGCGTGGAGTTCTTCGGCGACGAGATCGAGACCATCGCCGAGGTCGACCAGACCACCGGCGAGGTGCTCAACCGCTTCGACTCGTTGCCGGTGTGGCCGGCGACTCACTACGTGACCGAGAAGCGCAAACTCGCCAAGGCGCTTCAGACCATCGCCGAAGAGCTGCAGGTGCGGCTCGCGGAGCTCAGGGCGGCCGGCAAGCTGCTCGAGGCACAGCGGCTTGAGATGCGAACCAACTACGATCTCGAGATGCTCGAGACCATGGGGTTTTGCTCGGGCATCGAGAACTACTCCCGCCATCTCGACGGGCGATCGCCGGGCGAGCCGCCCAACACGCTGATCGACTACTTCCCAGACGACTTCGTGTGCGTCATAGATGAGAGCCACGTCACCGTTCCGCAGATCCGGGGGATGCACGAGGGCGACCGCAGTAGGAAGATCACGCTCGTCGAGCACGGCTTCCGGCTGCCCAGCGCGCTCGACAACCGGCCTCTGCGCTTCGACGAGTTCGAGCAGCGCGTCAAGCAGTGCGTGTACGTCTCGGCCACGCCGGGAGACTACGAGATCAGGGTCTCCGAGCAGGTTGTCGAGCAGATCATCCGGCCAACGGGACTCGTCGATCCCGAGGTCATCGTCAAGCCTGTCAAAGGCCAAGTCGACGATCTTCTCGACGAGATCAGGGAGCGGACCGGCCGAGACGAGCGGGTGCTCGTCACCACGCTCACCAAGAAGATGTCCGAGGACCTCACCGATTACCTGTTCGAACAGGGGGTGAAGGTCCGCTACCTGCACAGCGATATCGGTACGCTCGAGCGCGTCGAGATCCTCCGGGACCTGCGCATGGGCGTCACCGACGTGGTCGTGGGAATCAACCTGCTTCGCGAGGGCCTCGACCTGCCCGAGGTCTCGCTCGTCGCCATCCTCGATGCCGACAAAGAGGGGTTCTTGCGCAACTTCCGGTCTCTGATTCAGACGATCGGGCGCGCGGCGCGCAACGTCAGTGGCCAGGTGATCATGTACGCCGACAGAACCACGGATTCGATGCGTCTTGCGATTGACGAGACCTCGAGACGGCGAGCGCTGCAGATCGCCTTCAACGAGGAGCACGGCATCGAGCCACAGACGATCCGCAAGGCGATCGCGGACATAGTGCAGTACGTACGTGACGGCGAAGCGATGAACACGAGCGCCGCCGAAGCCGCCAGAGAGCTCTCCAAGCTCCCGCGCTCGGAGGCGCTGCGTCTCATCTCCAGCATGGAGGAGGAGATGGTCGCGGCGTCAGAGGCGCTCGACTTCGAACAGGCGGCGCGTCTGCGGGACCAGGTGGTGAAGTTGCGCGCCGAGATCGAGGGCAGCGACGCCGATGACGTGCTCGACCGGCTCAAGTCCGGAGCGCGCAAGGGGAGTGCCTACGGCAAGAAGCGTCGCCGCTAGGCGACGCACAGGGGCCGCGGCCGCGTTGTGAGAACCCTCGCAGCTACGGTAGCCACTGTTGCTCGCCGCCGCTGACGGTACCGTTCGTGATGACGAACCAGTAGACCGCATCGGCCGCACCGTCGGTATTGTTGGCGATCGCGTCTTGGAACTGGCCCGCGGACAGTGTCGTCTTGTCGTTGGGGTCGCCGGACGCGATCACGAACTTCGCCTTCTTGTCGACGGGAAACGTCCGGAGCTTGGGTTTGGTGTTCGAGATGTAGTAGTCGTTGGGCGGTGGTGACTCATCACCGGCCGCCGCTGCGGCCTTTGCCGCCGCATCTCCGGTCAGGAACTGCGCGAAGTCCAGAACGAGGCTCACCTTCCCGTTCTTGTCCGTCGCCTTCTTCACGAAGGCAAACTGCCTGCTGGTAGTGGGTTCGGGCTTGGGTGCGCTGCTCTCCGCGTTCTGAGAGTCCGAGTCTGCGGCAGTGCCGCTTGTGTCCCCGGACGCGGTGGCGCTGTCTGCCTGCGACTGGAGCGCCGCATCAAGGCGGTCGACCCGAGCGGCAAGCGCGGTGAGCTCGGCCTGCTTCGCCGTCAGTTCGGAACCCAGCTGATCGATCCGACGCTGCTGCAGGTAGTAGGTGACGCCTGCCGAGGCGGCGACAGCAATGACGACGAGCAGGCCGACAATGACGGCTCTCTTGGTCTTCTCGGACATCCGTCTCCCTTCATGGGTTCCAAGTGGAATCGTACTACCGGATTGGATCGAGCGGAGGACGAGTACGACCTGCAGCGAACCGCGCGATTGCCCAAGCCGCGTGAGGCGGCACGCGTGCTACGATTCGGACCACGAGCCCTCCCTTCACAGGTGGTGACGCAGTGGATCAGGCTGAGTTGATGCGCGAGTGGGCGCGGATCAAGTCCGAGCACACCTACGACCGCGATGGCGCGAACAACTACGGGTGCTTCAATGTCGACGCGTGCCGCAACTGCAACTACGTCTACAACTCCCGCGCCTGTATCAACTGCCACAACTCGGACTCCATCATCGAGTGCGTACAGTGCATCGACTGCCGCGACTGCGCCTACTGCGTTGGTCTGAATGGGGCCCGGTTCTACATCCTCAACAAGGAGTACAGCGAGGAGGAGTACTACAACACGCTGCGCTCGCTTGGGGTCAGCTGGGAAGTCGAGACGTTCGATCCCCTCATGGACGAGTTCGGGATCGGCGGCAAGTAGGCGACTTGCGTATGCAGCGCTCTTTCGCGGCCCGGTCATCCGGGCCGCTTGCGCTTCCGCGAGTCGCGGCACTAGTCTGAACATATGAGCAAACGTTCAGACACAGTGTCGGACGGCGACCCTTCTGTACGCGACGCCGAGTGCTCGGGGGATGCGACCGACGCCGAAGCTGTGACCAGGGTGCGTGCATCGCTTTCGGGGCAGCCGCGAGTCGATCCGCACCACCGCGATCTTCTCGGCGCTCTCCGATCCCACGCGGTTTCGAATGCTCGAGGCGCTGTCCTTGGGCGAGCTGTGCGTATGCGACCTCGCCGAGATCGTCGGCGTCAGCCAGTCCGGTGTGAGCCACCAGCTGCGGCTTCTGCGCGATCGAGGTTTGGTCGCGTACCGCCGAGACGGGCAGCGCGCGGTGTATCGGCTGGCCGACGAGCACGTCCGCGTCCTGATCGCTTCGGGCCTCGAGCACGCCGACGAGGAGCCGGTGTGAGCGGGGGGGCGAGCATCGCGGCGCCCCCGAACACCGCGGCGCCCTGCGCCGACCGACGGCGAGACGTTGCCCGCAGCGCGTGGCGTGTCGAGGGGCTCGACTGCCCCGACTGCGCGCGAAGCGTCGGCGCGGCGGTGGAACGCGTCGAGGGTGTCGTGTGCGTGGAGCTGAACTACGCCTCGGCGACACTCCTCGTGGACTTCGACCCATCCTTCGCGCCCGTCACGGAGATAGCGGACACCGTGATGGCGGCAGGCTACGGCATCACGCCGCTGGACGAGGTGGCCGCCGAGGCCTCCGTGCGGAAGCGCCGGTGGATCGACCGCAACCTCACCGACGTTGCGACCATCGGTTCCGGGGCGTTCACGGCGATCGGGCTGGCACTGCAATGGGCCGGTGCGTCTCAACCGGTGGCGACCGCCTCCTTCATCGTCGCGATCGTCTTCGGCGGACTGCTCGTGTGGCGGCGTGCGTGGCTGTCGCTCAGGGCTCGGTCGCTCGACATGAACGTCCTGATGACCATCGCGGTCATCGGCGCGGCCTTTCTCGGCGAGTGGGGCGAGGCGGCCACGGTGTACTTTCTGTTCGCGCTCGGCGGGCTGCTGGAGTCGCGTTCGCTCGAGCGGACGAGGCGCTCGATCCGCGATCTGATGTCGCTTTCTCCGCCCACCGTGAGGCTGAAGCGCGGAGACGCGTTCGTCGAGGTGCCCGCTGCCGAGGCGGTGGTGGGTGACGTCTTCGCAGTGCGCCCGGGCGAGCGAGTGGCGCTCGACGGGACCGTGTTGTTCGGGACGAGCGCCGTCGACGAGTCCGCGATAACCGGCGAGTCCGTGCCTGCCGAGAAGATCGCAGGCGACGAGGTCTTCGCGGGCACGCTCAACGCCAGCGGCGTGCTCGAGGTGCGGGCGACGGCGCTCGCGACCGACTCCACCCTGGGCCGCATCGTCCACCTGGTAGAGGAGGCGCAGGCTGCTCGAGCACCTTCGCAGACCCTGGTCGAGCGTTTCAGCAGGTGGTACACGCCGTCGGTCGTGGCCCTCGCGGCGTTCGTGGCGGTCGTGCCGCCGCTTCTGGGCGCGGTCGCCGGACTCGAACTGGGCTCGTGGGCCGAGTGGCTGAACAGGGCTCTCGTGTTGCTCGTGGTGTCGTGTCCGTGCGCGCTGGTGATCTCGACTCCGGTCGCGATCGTCAGCGGCATCACGCGGGCGACTCGCGATGGCGTGCTGGTCAAGGGCGGCGCGTTCCTCGAGGCGGCGGCAGCGGTCGACGCGGTCGCGTTCGACAAGACCGGGACGCTCACGCAAGGGCGGCCTCACGTGGTCGACGTGGTGCCACTGGGCGCGCTCAGCAGCGATGGAGTCTTGGCGCTCGCGGCCTCCCTCGAGCGACACTCCAACCACCCGATCGCTCGCGCGATCGTCCGCGCGGCGGGCTCCTCGGCGTTGAGCGAGCCATCCGGCTTCACCGAGCGCCCTGGCGTGGGCGTGAGCGGCACCATCGATGGGGTGGCGTGGGAACTCGCGAGCCCGACGCGCGCCGACGAGGTCGCCTACGCCTCGCACGAGGCGATGCGGGCCGCTGTGGACACCGCCGAGGCGATCGGCGCCACCGCGCTCGTCCTGCTGGGCGACTCCCAGCCGATGGCCGTGATCGGCGTCGCCGACACGGTGCGCCCCGAGGCGGCCTCGGTCGCACGCACCCTGCGCGACATGGGTATCGAGCATCTGGTGATGCTCACCGGGGACAACGAGCGCGTGGCCGAGCACGTCGCGGGAGAGGTGGGCCTCACGAGCTTCCTGGCCCGGCTGCTGCCCGCCGACAAGACCGAAGCGGTCAAAGCGCTCAAGCGTCGATACAGGACCGTCGCAATGGTAGGCGACGGAGTCAACGACGCGCCCGCGCTCGCCGCATCCGACATCAGCATCGCGATGGGTGCAGCGGGCAGCGACACCGCGCTCGAGACGGCGGACGTCGCTCTCATGCGCGACGATTTGACCGCCCTGCCCGGGTTCTTCGCTTTGGGTCGGCGAACCCTGACAACGATCAAGGTGAACGTCGCCTTCTCGATCGCGGTGAAGGCGGTCTTCGTGGTGCTCGCCCTGGGGGGTGTCGCCACGCTGTGGATGGCTGTGTTCGCCGACACCGGTGTCGCCCTGCTCGTGATCATGAACGGCATGCGGCTGCTGCGGCATCGACCTTCGGGGATGTGACCGGCGCCGCCATCCGGGCGGTCGAAACGGGTATTGTGAGATGCGAGGCTGAACGGTTCGTTTCGCCCGTATCTCGGAGGCACGCATGACCGGGTCCCTGCTGGCCGCTTTCTCAACGCTTCTGCCGCTCATCTTTCTCATGTACGTGGTGGCAGTCGCGATCGCCCTCATCTACGACGACCGCGATCCCACTACGACTCTCGCGTGGATCCTGCTCCTGTGGGCCCTGCCCGGCTTCGGGCTCGTCCTGTACTTCTTCGCGGGACGCAACTGGGCCTCGAAGACGCGCAAGGGCAAGGTGCTCCACGACTATCTCGCCATACGCACCCCGTTCATGAAGCCGATCTACCAGCGATACGCCGAGCAGGCCGAGAAGCTACAGGCGTCGATGGCGCACCGCTTCCAAGGCAGAGTCATCTCGGGGATCGACCAGATGAACGACACCGCGCTGCTGCCGGTGGTCTCGGTCGATGTCTGGCCGCACGGCTCCACGTACTTCCCCGAGCTCATCGCCGACATCAGGCGTGCCGAGAAGTTCGTCCACATGCAGTACTTCATCTGGGAGCGCGACGAGCTCACCGAGGCGATCTGTGACGCGCTCATGGACCGGCTCAAGGCCGGCGTCGAGGTACGCATCCTCAACGACTTCCTCGGCAACATCCAGTACAAGAAGGACCAGCTCAGGGCGTTGCGCGACGCCGGCGCGGAGTGGAAGTCGGACCAAGCCCAGATCGGCAGACTGAACTACCGCAACCACCGCAAGATCACCGTGATCGACGGCGTGATCGGCCATACCGGCGGCTTCAACATCGGCCAGGAGTACATCGACGGCAAGCCGAAGTACCCCTACTGGCGCGACACCGGGGTGCGCATCGTGGGTCCAGGCGTCATGCGGCTCCAAGAGCTCTTTGCCGCTCGCTGGTTCGAGGTGGAAAGGGAGTCCCTGTTCACCGAGAAGTACTTCCCGCGCTGGGAGGGCGACCCCGGCTCGATCATGACCCAGGTGGTCGCGCACGGCGTCGAGGACTGGTGGCAGTCTTCGAGCCGCGCCTACGAGATCGCGATCACCGCTGCCGACAAGCGCGTGCTCGATCCAGTCGCCGTACTACGTGCCCACCGAGAGCATGCAAGAGGCGCTCGTCAACACGGCACTCTCCGGCATCGAGGTGCACTTCATGATGACCGGATGGCCCGACAAGAAGATCGCGTTCAACGCCGCCAAGACGTTCTGGCGTCCGCTGCTCGAGGCCGGTGCGCACGTGCACCTCTACGACAAGGGCTTCTTCCACGCCAAGTCGATGGTGGTGGACGGCGAAGCGGTCGCTGTTGGGACGATGAACCTCGACACCCGGAGCCTCGAGCTGCACAAGGAGCTCATGCTGTGGGTCTACGACGAGGAGTTCGCCCGTATCAACGAGCAGATCTTCTACGACGACCTCAAGGAGTGCCACGAGGTGACGCTCGATGACGTCACCGGGCTGGGCGCCGGCGCGAAGTTCAGGAACTCGGCAGCGCGACTGGCATCCAAGCTCATCTAGGTGCGGGAGGAGGGCGCTGTGGCCGGCAACGAGGAGTTCATGCGCTTCATGGCGGCGTGGGCGCTCGTCCACGAGACCGCCGACGAGGGGTGGAAGGCCGCGGTCGAGCGCGGGAGCGGTCAGGCGACGGGCGAGATGGAGTCCGGCCCCGAGGCGTTCGTCGACGGCCTTTCGGCCATGATCGCCGAGGAGAAGGAGCGCCTGAAGGCCGAGCTGGCATCCGGGCAGGTGGCCGCGCCGGGTGACGAAGCGGGCCTCAAGCAGGTGCTCGAGGAGCTTCGCTTCGAGATCGCGGAGCTCAGGGGCCGGATGGAGTCGATGCAGGCCGCGCTCGACGCGCGCACTCCCACCGAGCGCGGTTAGGGCGCGCGGTGTCAGCTCGAGGCCGCCACATAGCGTGGTCGCTGGGGCGAGCGGTCGCGGCAGGCTCGCTGCACGCTAGCGCCACGGCGCGCCGAGCGGGCAGGGCGACGGAACTACGACTCGCCTTCGAGCGGCTAGGGCCTGCGTTCGTGAAGCTGGGCCAGCTGATCTCGGTGCGGCCCGACCTCTTCGGCCCCGAGCTCGTCTTCGAGATGGAGAAGCTCCAAGACAGCGTCGCCCCGCTGCCCGTATCCGCAGTTCGTGAGGTGATCGCCGGCGACTTCGGACGCGCGCCCGAGGAGCTCTTCGCCGAGTTCGACGACAAGCCCCTCGCGAGCGCGTCGATAGCGCAGGTGCATCGAGCGATCCTCACCCAGGAGTACCGTCCGGTGGTGGGGCCGCCCCTGCCCGCCGGCACGCCGCTGGCCGTCAAGGTGGTGCGCCCGGGAAGCGAACGGGCGATTCTGGCCGACATCGCGGCTGCACGGCCAATAGCAGCCCGCGTGGGCCGGATCGGGCGCTTCGAGCGCTACAACCTGCCCGGCCTGCTCGACGAGTTCGCCGGGACCCTGTGCTCAGAGTGCGACCTGCGCAACGAGGCTCGCGTCGCCGACCGCTTCGCGTTCGATTTCCGAGACGACCCGCTCATGGTCGTACCGCGCGTGATATGGCCGCGCACGAGCCGGCGTGTGCTGACGACCGAGTTCATCGAGGGGTGGCGGCTATCGGAGCTCGGGAAAGCCTCTGAGCGCGGGGTCGACGGTCGCATCCTCGCCGAGCATGGCGCGACGGTGTTCCTGCGGCAGGTGCTCGAGATGGGCCGCTTCCACGCCGACCTTCACCCCGCGAACCTGTTCGTCACGCCCGACAGCCGTATCTGCTACCTGGACTTCGGCATCACCGGCACCACGACTCCCGAGCAGCGCATCGCGATCGCACAGGTACTGGCCGCGACCGTCTACGGCGACGCCGACCGCGCGCTCAAGTACTCGGCTGAGCTGGGATTGATCGTGCCCGAGCACCTGCAGCCCAAGGTTCGCAGCGAGGTGGCCGAGCTCATGGCGCGTACGCTGTCGGCGCCGCCACGTGACGTCCGCGGTTTCGCTATCGGTTTCCTTCGCATCATGGACGACGCGCGCGTGCAGGGTACCGGTCGGCTATGGGCTGCTGGTCAAGGCGCTCGTGACGGTCGAGGGTGTCGCGAGGGCGCTCTACCCCGAGATCGACATCACCGAGGCGGCCAAGCCCTACGCCACCCGGCTCATCGCTCGTTGGATGCTCCATCCGGCGCGACTTGCCGAGAGGATGCCGGCGGCGATGCAGGGCCGCGCTGAAGGAGCTTGCGGGCTAGCCTTCGTCGAGCTGTGCGGCGTCGAGCGCTTCGTTGAGCGAGCCGGTGCGGTAACCGTCAAGGTCCTGCGAAACCCAGGTGAACCCCGCTTGGTGCACGGCGCGCGAGATCGTGTCGCGCAGCGCCCACGCCGCCTCCATCTCCTCAGGGGCGAACTCGAGACGTGCGAGCTTGCCGTGTGCTCGCACGCGAAACTGGCTCAGGCCCAGCCCACGCAGCGCGGTCTCTGCGGCGGCAACGGTCGTCAACGCATCCTCGGTGATGCTCTCGCCATAGGGAAAGCGGGATGCAAGACATGCCATCGAGGGTTTGTCCCAGTTGGGGAGGTCTAGTTCGCGGGCGATCGTTCGGATCTCGGCCTTGGTCATGCCCACCTCCTGCAGCGGGCTCACAACGCCGTATTCCGCTTTGGCGCGCGAGCCGGGCCGAAAGTCGGCCAAGTCGTCGGCGTTGCTGCCGTCGGCGACGTACTCGAGGCCGTTGACCTCGGCTACATGAGTGAGCAGGCCGAAGAGCTCGCCCTTGCAGTAGTAGCAGCGATCCGGGGTGTTTTGCGAGAACCGTGGGTCGGCCAACTCGTACGTCTCAACCTCTAGGAGATTGAAGCCGAGCTGTTCGGCAAGAGCGCGGGCCGCGACGACTTCGGTCTCGGGATACGTGTCGGAGGTCGCGAGCACAGCCTTGCACCTGTCGCCGAGTACCGCGTGAGCGCAAAACGCCAGCAGTGTCGAGTCCACGCCGCCCGAGTATGCGACGAGCACGCTGCCCAGCTCCTCGAGCCGTGCCAGCAGCGCGTCGTAGTGCTCCTGTCCGTCCATGTGCTGGCTCCCGTTCTCGCGACCACGTGAGTATAGCCGCGCGTCTGTAACGCTCGACGGGGGAATATCACCTCAGATGGCTCTCGCGACGACCCCAGGAGGAACCGTGCCTGACTCACCCGCTTCCGACGCCGGATTCGAGCGCCTTTCTGCCGAGGGCGGCGTCTTCGGGCCCTCGGAGGAGTTCATCGGCCGCGCCCGTGTAGGTTCGCGCGAAGAGTACGACGCCCAGTACGGCCGCTCAGTCGAAGACGTCGAGGGGTTCTGGCTAGGCGCAGCGCGCGAGAAGCTCGACTGGATCGTCGAGCCGACTCAGGCGTTGCGAGGCGGCTTCGACGACCTCGACTACACGTGGTTTGCCGACGGGACTCTCAACGTGTCGGCCAACTGCCTCGACCGGCATCTGGATACGTGGCGGGGCACCAAGGCGGCGATCATCTGGGAGGGCGACGACGGCTCCAACCGCACCTACACCTACCAGCAACTCCACTACGAGGTGAACCGCTTCGCCAACGTGCTGAGGAAGAAGGGCGTTGGGAAGGGCGACCGCGTGGCGCTCTACCTGCCCATGGTCCCGGAGCTGCCCATCGCGATGCTGGCGTGCGCACGGATCGGCGCGATCCATTCGGTGATCTTCGGCGGGTTCTCGGCGAGCGCCCTGCGAGGCCGGATCCAGGACTGCGGGGCAAAGTTCCTGATCACCGCCGATGAAGGGTTGCGCGGCGGTCGTCACGTGCCGCTGAAGAGCGCCGCCGACGAAGCGCTCTTCGAGTGCCCCACGGTGGACGGATGCATCGTGGTCAAGCGTGGCAGCGGCTCCGTGGACATGGAGCCGGGGCGCGATACCTGGTGGCATCAGGAGATGGCCGCGCCCGAGGTGCGCGGGGTGGCCGAGATCGAGGCCATGAACGCCGAGGACCCGCTCTTCATCTTGTACACGAGCGGCTCGACGGGGACGCCAAAGGGCGCGCTGCACACCAGCGCCGGATACCTGCTCTACGCCCAGATGACCTTCGAGACGGTTTTCGACCATCGCGATCAGGACGTGTTCTGGTGTACCGCCGACATCGGTTGGGTGACGGGCCACAGCTACATCGTCTACGGCCCGTTGGCCGCCGGAGCGACCACCATCATGTTCGAGGGCATCCCCACCTATCCGGACCCCGGGCGATTCTGGGCGCTCGCCGAGAAGTACCGCGTCACCACGTTCTATACAGCTCCGACAGCGCTTCGCGCACTGATGCGTCACGGTGAAGGTTGGTCCGCCCGATACGATCTGTCGCATCTGCGCCTGCTGGGCACCGTGGGCGAGCCGATCAACCCCGAGGTGTGGACGTGGTACCACACCGTCATCGGGGGCGAAAGGTGTCCGATCGTCGATACGTACTGGCAGACCGAGACGGGTGGCATCGTGATCACGCCGCTGCCCGGCGCGATACCACTGAAGCCGGGGGCGGCGACCGTGCCGTTCATGGGGGTCGTGCCCAAGGTCGTCAAGGAGGACGGCAGTGACGCGGCGGTCGATGAGGGCGGCTATCTGGTGATCGAGCGTCCCTGGCCCGGATTGATGCGCGGTACGTGGGGCGACCCCGAGCACTCTCGGATGCGGGAGGTGTACTTCGAAAGGTTCCCGGGCGTGTACTTCACCGGTGACGGCGCCCGCGTGGACGACGACGGCTACTTCTGGCTGCTCGGCCGAGTCGACGACGTCATCAACGTCTCGGGACATCGGCTTGGCACCGCCGAGATCGAGAGCGCGCTTGTCGCGCACGAGGCGGTGACCGAGGCCGCGGTCGTGGGCTTCCCGCATCCGGTGAAGGGCGAGGGCATCTTCGCGTACGTCGTGCTGCGCGACGGCGAGTTCGCAAGCGAAGACCTCGCGAAGATCCTGACCGGTCACGTACGCAACGTAATCGGGCCCATCGCTACACCGGACCGCATACAGTTCTCGTCCGATCTGCCCAAGACGCGCTCGGGCAAGATCATGCGCCGTATCCTTCGCAAGATCGCGGCGGGCGAGACCGACATGGAGGCGTTCGGCGATACCTCGACGCTGACCGACCCGAAGATCGTCAAGGAGCTTGTGGGCGGCGCGGACCGGTTCTAGCAGGCCGAGGCGGGCCGTACGGTCCGGCCAGGCTAGAGCGTGGGGCGCGGAGCGTGCTGGTCCCACTGCTCCTCGGCCGGCGCCTTCGAGCGCCGCCGCATAGCGTGCCGCTGCGAACAGCAGGTCCGAGCAGCGGTTGACGAACGCTCGCACCTGCTCGTCGACGGGCTCCTCGGCGGAGAGCGCCACGACCCTGCGCTCGGCGCGGCGCATGACCGCGCGGGCGACGTGCAGGCGCGTGGTGGCCTCGCCGCCCGCCTCGAGCACGAAATGGTTGAGGTCGCCGGCGCGCTCCTGGAACACGTCGATCGCGTGCTCGAGAAACGCCACGTCGGCGACGTCGATGTGCGGCGTGTTGGCGGTGGCGTGTCCCGCTGGCATCGCCATCGAACTCGAGCAGTTGAAGAGGCGCTGCTGGACGAAGTGCAGCACGTCGTCGAGGGTGCTATCGGTCACAGCTGAGCGCGCGAACCCGACGGCGCTGTTCGCCTCGTCGACGGTGCCGTACGCCTCCACGCGTGCCGACGCCTTGCTCACGCGGGCTCCGTCCGCCAGCGAGGTGTTACCCTCGTCTCCTCGGCGGGTGTAGATGGTCATCGTGCGCTCCTCGGGTCGGGTGGTCACGGTAGAGTATGCCCGAGCGCGGTGGGCGTAGTGCTACACAGCGGTGCGGATGCGCATGGCGATGTGGCCGAGCACGCCGGCGTCGTCGACCGGCCCGCCGTCAGGGCCTACGACGTGGAAGGTGTCACGCGCCATGCCGTCGATCGTCTGCACCTTCGCCCAGCGGATGTCGACGCCCTCCGAGGAGACCGCTCGCGCGATATCGTGCAGCAGTCCGGGACGGTCCGGCGCGGTGACACGGATAGTGGTGTCCCACCCGCTTGGGTTCGTCTCGACCTTGACAGGGGCGCCGAGCCGCGGGCGGATAGTGACGCCGGCGCTCGGCGAGGCGCGTCGCGAGTTCGAGCCGGTCGCGAAGCGCGGCGCGCGCGAATCGTTCGAGAGACGGCGAAGGTGTCGGTGCTGACCGGCCGCTTCGTGGCCGACGTGACCACGAACACGTCGAGCGCGACGCCGTCTGAGGGGCGCCGTAGGCGTCGACCGACAGGATGTCGAGCCCGGAGAGCGCCATCGCGCCGGCGAGTCGGGCGAGGAGTTCCGGTCGGTCGGGGGCGGCAACCGTGACCGAATGCGTACCCGCGACCGGCCCTGGCGAGACCGCGATAAGTGCGGCGTCGGCGGCCGACGAGGCGGTGAGCTCGGCGACGAGCCGGGCGTCGCGGGCGATGTGCGCGGGCTCGCGTGATGCGAGGTAGCGCAGGTGCGCCGTGCGCACGAACTCGATCTCGGCGGTCGAGCTCTCGCGGCAGCGCGGCGATCGTCGCGGCCCGCACCTTCTCGGCGCGCTCGACGAGACCGGCGCCGTCGACGGCGGGGGAGAGTGCGGCGTCGAGACGGGAGACCAGCGTGCCGACGAGTGCGTCGGTCCACGGCGTCCAGGTCGCGGGTCCTGTGGCATCGAGTCGGCCGCGGTCAGCAGGTGCAGCGGTGCAAGCAGCTCCGAGCGTCCCACCGTGGCCGCACAGCGCAGGATCGCGTCTTCGTCGTCCAGATCGACGCGCAGCGCCGTCTCAACCAGTGCCAGGTGCAGCCGCACGAGGTCGGCGACGTCGGCCGCCGCGCTTTCGTCGAGTCCGAACGCGCGCGCCGCCTGCGCCGCCGGCGGGGCGCCGCGCTCCGCATGGCCCGCGCCGCCTTCGACCTTGCCGACGTCGTGGGCGAGCGCTGCGACCTGCACTACCCGCAGGTCGCCAACGGCCGCTCTAGAGCGGCCGAGCGCCCCGCCAGCATGCTCGGCGGCGACGACCGAGGCTGCCTTGAGGCAGTGCGCCCCGACGGTGAGCTCGTGACCCAGGCCCGGACGTCGCACCGCCATCAGGCGGCGGTAGCCCGGAAGCAACCCATCGAGGCGGCCCGGCCTGCGCCGCGCGCTCGAGCGGCTCGAGCGCCGGGCTCACCGCAGACCGAGCAGCGAGAACACCTCGCTCGGCGGTCATCGGCGCGATCCGAGTCGGGCGACCGGCCGGCGATCCGCGCACGGGCCCGCGAGAGCAGGAGCGCGGTCTCGCCGAGCGCGGCCTGCACGTCCTCGGCGTCTACGCGCGCCGAGCGCATCGAGCGACTTCGAGCGACATGGGTCGCCGAAGCCGTCTCGCTGGAGTTCCCAGCGGGCGATGGCGACAGTCCCGGCTGCGGCCTCAGCGAGTCGATCTCGGGCGCGGTGAGGACGCCCGCGCTCGACAGAGTGCTCGGGTCGCGCTGTGGCGCACCCGTGAGCAGCGCCGCGCTCCACATGAGCTCGTCGAAGTCGCGCCGCCCGCCCGCGCCCTCCTTGAGGTCGGGCTCGAGCAGGTAGGGCGACCCCGGGCGCGGACGGCGCTGCGATCTCGGCCAGGAGGCGCGTGGACTTCCTGCCCACGCGACGCGACACACGAGCGCAGCGTCTGCTCGGCCCAGTCCACGTCACCCGCGATGGCGCGACCGGTCAGCGTCGCGGTGCACGTCTTCAGATCGTCGCGCATCGCCTTGAGCTGCTGCTTGGGGGAGCGCACCTGATGCCCGACCTTGAGCCCGGCGTCCCACAGCGGGTAGAGCACCGCCTCGACGAACGGCTTGAGCCGCGCGGTGGGAGCGTCCGAGAGGACCAGGATGTCCAGATCGCTGGCGGGAAGGAGTGCTCCTGCGCCCCAGCCGCCCAGGGCGAGGATCGCCCAGCGCCCGGTCAGGCGCGACGAGGCCGCCCGGGAGAGTTCCCGGACGGCCTCGTCGGTCATCGCTGAGAGCGTCTGCGCCGCCTCGACGCCCGGCAGGGCCGACGCGATGTGCGCAGCGCGCTGTGCGAGGTACGACTCCACGCGGGCCTAGAGGGCCTCAGGGCCTCGCTCGCCCGTGCGGATGCGGACCGCGCCGGCGACGTCGTAGGTGAAGATCTTGCCGTCGCCGATCTTCTCGGTGCGTGCCGCCATGAGGATGGCGTGCTCGGCTGCGTCGGCGATGTCGTCGTCGACGACGATCTCGATCTTCACCTTGGGCACGAAGTCCACGGTGTACTCGGCGCCACGGTAGACCTCGGTGTGGCCCTTCTGGCGTCCGTAGCCGCGTACATCGCTCACGGTCATACCCTGCACGCCCAGCGCGTTGAGCGCTTCCTTCACGTCGTCGAGCTTGTGGGGCTTGATGATCGCCTCGATCTTCTTCACGGTACTGTCTCCCGTCTCGTGTGTGGTGGGTTCGTACCCGTGCCCCTCAGGACGTAGCCTGCTTCTGCGTGTTCGGCCAGGTCGAGACCCGCTCTCCTCGGCCTCGGCGTCAACCCGCGCACCCATGACGACGTCGATGAGCTTGATGATCGCGAAGCTCACGAGAAACGAGAACGCCCACGCGACGGCGATGCCGATCACCTGCTTGCCCAGCAGCGTGAATCCGCCGCCATAGAGCAGCCCGTCGGCGCCCGCGGCGTTGACTGCCGTGCTCGCGAAGATGCCGGTCATCAGCGCGCCGAGCGTGCCGCCCACGCCGTGGATGCCTACGACGTCGAGCGCGTCGTCGAGCTTGAAACGGTCCTTGAGCTTGATGCCGAAGTAGCACGCGATGCCCGCCGAGAGTCCGATGATCATCGCGGGACCGCATCGACATAGCCGCTCGCGGGCGTGATCGCGACCAGGCCCGCTACCGCGCCCGAAGCGGCGCCGAGCGTGGTCGGCTTGCCGTGCTGAAGCTTCTCGGGGATGAGCCAGCCAAGGAGTCCGGCGGCCGCCGCGAGGTGCGTGACCATGAACGCCGAGGCGGTGACGCCGTCGACCGCGAGCTCCGATCCGGCGTTGAACCCGAACCACCCGAACCACAGGATGCCGGCGCCGAGCAGCGTCATCGGCAGGTTGTGCGGGCTGCACGGCCGAGGTGCCGTAGTCCCGGCGCTGCCCAGTACTATCGCGCAGGCGAGCGCGGCGGCGGCCGAGGCGATGTGCACGACCGTGCCGCCCGCGAAGTCGAGCGCGCCGAGGCCGTTCGCACCGAGCCAGCCGCCGCCCCACACCCAGTGAGCGAGGGGGCTGTAGACGAGGAGCACCCACACTCCCGCGAAGATCACGTACGCACTGAACTTGATGCGCTCGGCGATCGCGCCGGTGATGAGTCCCACCGTGATGATCGCGAACATGCCCTGGTACATCGCGAAGACCGACTCGGGGTACAGCGCGCCTTCGGCGCCAGTGACCGCCTGATCACGCCGGTCAGCCCCAGCTTGTCGAAGGCGCCGACGTAGCGCCGAACGCGCCGTCAGCGTTGCCGAAGGCGATGGTGTAGCCGACCACCGCCCAGATGATCGAGACGAAGCCCATCGCGAAGAAGCTGTGCATCGTCGTGGACAGGACGTTCTTCCTGCGCACCATTCCCGCGTAGAACAGCGCGAGCCCAGGCGTCATGAACAGCACGAGCGCGCTGCACACGAGCATCCAGGCGGTAACGCCGGTGTTGATTTCCGCCATGTCCATCTCCCTTGCGTCCCGGTTGCTCCGACCCGACTTCGGATTCGGTGGCGCCACGGCGTTGCCAGCCGTGTTTCGAGGAGACTACGTGCGCGATGTTTCGCGGATGTTTCGGGGAGTGGTCGAGGTGGTGAAACATCTTGGGGGCATGGCTCGACGAGCGTTCGTGGGGCCGAAGCGTGGTCGCCAAGGGCCAGATGGTGTGCGGCCTCGAGCGCGTATACTGGAACGTCTGACTGGTACGGCACATCTGAGGAAGGACCGGTTTGTCCCTCGATTCCATCTCCATCCGCGGCGCCCGCGAGCACAACCTCAAGGGCTTCGACCTCGAAATCCCCCGCGACAAGCTCGTCGTGATCACCGGGCTGTCCGGCTCGGGCAAGAGCTCGCTGGCGTTCGACACGATCTACGCCGAGGGGCAGCGACGCTACGTCGAGTCTCTCTCGGCGTACGCCCGGCAGTTCCTCGGCCAGATGGACAAGCCCGACGTCGATCACATCGAGGGGCTCTCTCCGGCGGTCTCGATCGACCAGAAGACCACCTCGAAGAACCCCCGCTCGACGGTGGGCACGGTCACCGAGATCTACGACTACCTCCGCCTGCTCTACGCGCGCATCGGCATCCCGCACTGCCCGATCTGCGGGAAGCCGATCGAGCGACAGACCTCCGATCAGATCGTCGATCGCATCCTCGAGCTGGCCGATGGGACCAAGTTCCAAGTGCTCGCGCCGGTCGTGCGTGGGCGCAAGGGCGAGTACGGCAAGCTCCTCGACGATCTCAAGCGCGAGGGCTTCACCCGCGTGCGCGTGGACAAGGAGGTCCGCGGGCTCGACGAGGAGATCGTGCTGGACAAGAAGTACAAGCACGACATCGACGTGGTGATCGACCGGCTCGTCATGAAGGAAGGCGTGCGTACTCGACTTGCCGACAGCGTCGAGACGGCGCTGCGCCTGGCCGATGGCACCGTGGTCGTCGCGGTGGTGGGCGGCGACGAGCTGCCGTTCTCGCAGGCGCTCGCGTGTCCGGTGCACGGCAGCATATCGATGCCGGAGCTCGCCCCCCGCGACTTCAGCTTCAACAGCCCGTATGGGGCGTGCCCGGACTGCAACGGGCTGGGCTCGCGCCTGGAGCCCGACCCGGAGCTCGTGGTGCCCGACACGTCGATGACGCTTGCCGACGGAGCGATCGCGCCCTTCAGCCCCGGCATGAACTACTACCCGCAACTTGTGGCGGCCGCAGCACGCCACATCGGCGTCGACGTCGACACGCCTTGGGAGGTGCTGCCCGAGAAGGCTCAGGACATGCTGCTCAACGGGCTCGGCGACACGCGTATCCGGGTGGACTACCTCACGCGCGACGGCCGGGAGACGCACTGGTACTCGCGCTACGAGGGCGCGCTCGCTTCAACCATGCGCCGATTCAAGGAGTCCGAGTCCGAGAACGTGAAGGACAAGCTCCAGGAGTACATGGCGGTCATCCCATGCAAGACGTGCGGCGGCGCGCGCCTGAAGAAGGAGATACTCGCGGTCACCATCAACGACCGCAACGTCCATGACGTCACCGTGCTCTCGGCGAAAGACTCGCTCGCGTTCTTCGAAGGCCTGGAGCTCACCGACCGAGAAGAGCAGATCGCACGTCGCGTCGTGAAGGAGATCGTGGAGCGGTTGCGCTTCCTCGTCGACGTGGGGCTCGACTACCTCACTCTGGAGCGCGCCACGGCCACACTCTCGGGCGGCGAGGCGCAGCGCATCCGGCTCGCCACGCAGATCGGCGCCGGGCTCATGGGAGTGCTCTACATCCTGGACGAGCCGTCGATCGGCTTGCACCAACGCGATAACGCCCGGCTGATCGCGACCATGGAGCGCCTGCGCGACCTCGGGAACACGGTCATCGTCGTCGAGCACGACGAGGAGACGATCCGCGCGGCCGACTTCGTGGTCGACATGGGGCCGGGCGCGGGCGAGCACGGCGGCGAGATCGTGTGCATCGGCCCTCCCGAGGTCATCTTGGCGTGCGAGGACTCGCTCACAGCGGCGTACCTGTCGGGGCGCCGTGAGATCGATATGCCCGAGAAGCGCCGCGACCCGCGCAAGGGGGCCGTGCGGCTGCGGGGTGCCGCCGAGCACAACCTCAAGGGCATCGACGTCGACATCGAGATCGGCACGTTCACCGTCATCACGGGCGTCTCGGGCTCGGGCAAGAGCTCGCTTGTGGCCGACACACTCGCGCCCGTCATGGCCAACCGGCTCTACCGCACCCGCAAACGCACCGGCGCATACCGTTCGATCGAGGGCCTCGAGCACATCGACAAGGTCGTCGACATCGACCAAAGCCCGATCGGCCGGACGCCGCGCTCCAATCCGGCGACCTACACGGGGGTATGGGACGACGTGCGGGCGCTGTTCTCGTCGACGCCCGAGGCGAAGCTTCGGGGCTATTCGCCGGGCCGCTTCAGCTTCAACGTGGCCGGTGGTCGCTGCGAAGCGTGCAAGGGCGACGGCCAGATCAAGATCGAGATGCACTTCCTGCCCGACGTCTACGTCCCGTGCGAGGTCTGCAAGGGCGCGAGATACAACCGCGAGACACTCCAGGTGACGTATCGCGGCAAGACCGTCTCGGACATCCTCGACATGACCGTGGAAGAGGCGCTCCATTTCTTCGAGAACATCCCGCCCATCAGGCGCAAGCTCCAGACCCTCTACGACGTGGGGCTCGGCTACATACGGATGGGCCAGCCGGCCACCACGCTCTCCGGCGGCGAGGCGCAACGCGTCAAGCTCGCGAGCGAGCTGCAGCGCCGCAGCACGGGGCGCACGTTCTACATCCTCGACGAGCCCACGACCGGACTGCACTTCGACGACGTACGCCAGCTGCTGATCGTGCTGCAGCGCCTCGTCGACGGGGGTAACACCGTGCTCGTCATCGAGCACAACCTCGACGTCATCAAGAGCGCGGACCGCATCATCGACCTGGGTCCCGAGGGCGGCGACCGCGGCGGCTACATCATCGTGAGCGGGACGCCCGAGGACGTGGTTGCCTGCGAGCAGAGTCACACCGGTCGCTTCCTTGCGCCCTGTGCTGCAGGGCCGGGCGGCGACCGCCGCGCCGGAGCTGGGCGACGGCCACGGCATCGCGAACAGGCCCGGCAAGGCGCGCGCCCAGCGCGGGGCGCCAAGGGCGGTCTAGACGTGCACCGCAGCCGGTTTGTCACGATCTTCCTCGTCGTATTCATGAACGTTTTCGGTTTCGGGATGATTCTGCCGCTTCTGCCGTACTACGCCGCTGAATTCAACGCGGCTAACTGGGTCATCGGAATGCTCGCGGCGTCGTACGCGCTCGCCAGCATCATCAGCAGCCCCATCCTTGGACGGCTCTCCGATCGCTTCGGTCGGCGTCCTCTGATGCTTGTGAGCATCGTCGGCACCATGGTGGGCTTCCTCGTGCTCGGTGCGGCGTCCGCACTGTGGATGCTCTTCCTGGGGCGCATACTCGACGGCCTGACTGCCGGAAACATCACGGTCGCACAGTCCTACATCACCGACATAACCGATGAGAAGAGCCGCGCCAGGGGACTGGGTATCACCGGCGCCGCGTTCGGGCTCGGCTTCATCGTGGGGCCTTCAGCGGGCGGACTGCTGTCGCAGTGGGGCTACGGTACCGCTGCGTTCGTGGCCGCCGGGGTGTCGGCGCTCAACCTGCTTCTCGTCGCGACGCTGCTGCCCGAGTCGCTCACCGCCGAACGCAAGGCTGTCCTGGCTGCCCAGCCGCGTGGAGGCGTGACGCTGGCCAAGCTCCTCGAGGCTCTCAGACGCCCGCGTTTCGGTCCTGCGCTCGTGTTGCGGGGTGTCTTCTGGTTCGCCTTCGCCATCTTCCAGACGACGTTCTCGCTGTGGGCCAGAGACTCGCTTGGCGTTTCTGCAAGGACGACGGGACTGATACTCGGCTACGTAGGGCTGATGTCGGTGCTCGTCCAACTCGTGCTCATCGGGCCTCTGACCAAGCGTTTCGCCGAGGGAGCGATCGTGGTGGTCAGTCTCGCCGTCGCCGCGGTGTCGCTGCTGCTGTGGGGTCTCACGCCCAGCGTGACGCTGGTATTCGTGTCGCTCACGCCGCTCGGCATCGCGGTTGCCATCCAGAACACGACTGCGTCGAGCCTGCTCTCGAAGTCTGTCAGGCCGTGGGAGATCGGCGGGGCGTTCGGTCTCTCGAACAGCCTCACGAGCGTCGGAAGCGTGATCGCACCCCTACTCGGAACGACCTTGCTCACGTTCTCGGGATCGGCGCCGGGACTGGTCGCCGGCGCCGTCGCCCTTGCTCTCGTGCCCTACGCGTACGTCAAGTTCGTGCGCGGCGGGGGAGAGCAAGCGGTGGTTGTGTAGCGCACGCTATCATCGGACGCACCAATGACTTCTCCTACCATCAGACAGCAGCTCGCGAGCGTGCCCGACTCCCCGGGCGTCTACCTGTGGAAGGACGAGGGCGGCGAGGTGCTCTACGTGGGCAAGGCCAAGTCGCTCAGGAAGCGCATGCGCCAATACGTCGCCGGCACCGACGAGCGGGCGACCATCCCGATCATGATGGAGCAGGTCGCGAGCTACGACTACGTGGTCACCACCAACGAGGTCGAGTCGCTCATCCTCGAGAAGAACCTCATCCGGCAGTTCAGGCCGCCGTACAACGTCGACTACCGAGACGACAAGAGCTACCCGTTCATCGCACTCACGCTCGACGACCCGTATCCCGCGATCAAGTTCACCCGCGAGAAGCATAGGCCGGGTACCCGGTACTTCGGCCCCTTCACGGACTCGCGAGGTGCGCGCGAGACCATCGACACGGTGCGGCGCATCGTCCCGATCTGCCGAGGGACCTGCGCCGAGTGGAAGCGGCTGACCGCGAAGGGTGGCGTCGCCGACGGGCCGTCCTTGCTTCGACTACCACGTCGGGCTCGGTCCGGGTCCGTGCGCGAGTGCGATCACACCCGAGGAGTACGCCGCCAACGTCACCAAGGTCATCCGCTTCCTCTCGGGCAAGCACGACGAGCTCGAGGGCGAGCTGGAGCGCCAGATGCGGGCCGCCGCTGCCGATCTCGACTTCGAGGGGGCGGCGCGCCATCGGAACCGCCTCGAAGCGGTGCAGTCCATCCGCGAGCGGCAGAAGGTGGTCAGCAGCCGCCCGCTCAACATGGACGTCATCGGCTTCCACCGCGAGGAGACCGTCGCCGGGGTGCACGTCTTCGTCGTCCGAGAAGGGCGCGTGCTCTACGGCAACGAGTTCGTGCTCGACAAGGGGCTCGACGTCTCGATGGACGATCTGGTGACGGGCTTCCTGCTTCGCTACTACTCCGACGCGACCGAGGTGCCGCGCGAGATCGTCGTGCCCGAGTCGCCCGAGGATGCCGAGGTCCTCGAGGTCGTGCTGGGCGAGCAGCGAGGCGGGCGAGTGCATCTGACCGTCCCGCTGCGTGGCGAGAAGTGCGACCTTCTCGGCCTGGCCGAGGACAACGCGCGTCACACGCTCATGCGCTTCAAGGTGCGCACGCGCTACGACGAGGAGCGCCTCAACGCGGCGCTGCTCCAACTCGAGAGCGCGCTCGCGCTTCCCGCTCCGCCTCTGCGCATCGAGGCGTTCGACGTCTCGACGCTGCATGGGACCCACTCGGTCGCATCGATGGTCGTGTTCGCTCAGGGCAGGTCCGACTCGAAGAGCTACCGGCGCTTCCGCGTGCGGCTCGACTCCGGCGAGGCGAACGACGTGGGCATGATGACCGAGGTTCTGCGGCGCCGATTCGCGCCCGAGCGGATGGCCGACGGCCGCTTCGGCTCCCGCCCGTCGCTCGTGATCGTTGACGGTGGCAAGCCACAGCTCAACGCGGCGATCGCCGTACTGGGCGAGCTCGGCCTGGAGGCGATCCCCGTGGTGGGGCTCGCCAAGCGCGAGGAGGAGCTGTTCGTGCCGTGGGCCGACGAGCCCGTCGTGCTCCCAGCAGGTTCGGCATCCCTCTACCTCGTCAAGCGCGTGCGCGACGAGGCGCACCGGTTCGCGATCGAGTACCACCGCGAGCTGCGGGGCAAGGCCATGACGGCCAGCGTGCTCGATGACGTTCCCGGCGTGGGGGCCAAGCGCAAGAAGGCGCTGCTCAAGCAGTTCGGAAGCGTGAAGCGGCTGCGTGAGGCGACGCGTCGACGAGATCGCCGAGGTGCCCGGGGTCCCGCGTCAGGTCGCCGAGGAAGTGCATGCGGTTGTGAGACAATCCGTGCGTGGAAACGCGGGCGCTGGCCCCGTCTAGCGAAGACGTCCTACAGGGAGGGCTCCATGACCGACGCGTGCGCAATCGAGCCGCCCGAGGTCCGCTCGGATCCCGAACTCGTCGTCATCACCGGGATGTCGGGCGCCGGCCGCTCCGAAGCCATGCATACCTTCGAGGACCTCGGCTACTTCTGCATCGACAACCTGCCGCCGTCGTTCATCCCCCAACTCACCGACCTCGCCGAACTGCCCGGAAGCCGCATCCGTCGCCTCGCGGTCGTCTGCGACGTGCGCGGCATGGAGTTCTTCGAGCAGCTGGCCGGGGTGCTCGATTCCCTGCACGATCGGGGCGCCAACCATCGCGTGCTGTTCCTCGAGGCCGACGACACCACGCTTCTCAACCGCTTCAAGGAGACTCGCCGCCGCCACCCGCTGTGCGAGGCGGGACTGCCGCTGGCCGAGGGGATCGAGACGGAGCGCGAGGCCCTGAACCCCATCCGCGCGCGGGCCGACGTCGTCATCGACACGTCGGACTCCCGGCCGGCAGAGCTGCGGCGCAGGATCCACGAGCAGTTCCTGGTCGGGCCGGCCACTCACGCACTGACCGTCTCGGTCTCTTCGTTCGGGTTCAAGTACGGCTCGCCCGCCGACGCCGACATCGTGATGGACGTCCGCTTCCTTCCCAACCCGTTCTACATCTCTGAGTTGCGCCCGCTCACAGGGCTCGATGACGACGTGAAGCGGTTCGTGATGGGGCGTGAAGAGACCGCCGACTTCCTGGTCCGCTGGCTCGACCTGCTCGATGGCGTCATGCCGGGCTACCTCGCCGAGGGCAAGACCCATCTCTCGATCGCGCTGGGCTGCACCGGCGGGATGCACCGCTCTGTGGCGCTTGCCGAGGCGACCGCGGCGCACCTGCGCAAGTGCGGGTACCGCGTCGGGGTCTCCCACCGCGACATCGGCCGCGACCGGGAGGAGCAGTGAGCGTCGGAGCCGGGCGACGCGCCGTCGCGATCGGCGGGGGAACCGGGTTGCCGCAGGTACTGCGCTGCCTGGTCGAGCTCGGCTTCGAGACCAGTGCGGTCGTGACCATGGCCGACGACGGGGGCTCCTCGGGAGTGCTCCGTCGCCAGCTGGGCATTCTGCCCCCCGGTGACGTCCGAAACTGCCTCGTGGCGCTGGCCGCCGAGGAGGAGGGCACGCTCGCCAGCGTGTTCCAGTACCGCTTCGAGGGCGGCGAGGGGCTTGTGGGACACGCCCTCGGCAACCTCATAATCGCGGCGCTGACCGACATCACCGGCGACTTCGGCGAGGCCGTGCGGTTGGCGGAGCACTATCTGGGCGCTCGCGGCCGTGTTCTGCCGTCCACCTTCGCGGACGTGGTGCTGCACGGCGTGGACCGCCAAGGCGCCGAGATCTCGGGGCAGGCGTGCCTCGCGTCCAATCCCACCGCCGTCGCCAACGTCTTCATGGAGCCGGAGGACCCGCCCGCCAATCCCGAGGCGCTTCTGGCGATTCAAACGGCCGACGTCGTTGTCGTCGGCCCCGGGTCGCTGTACACGAGCGTGATCCCCAACTTCCTCGTCTCCGGTCTCGCAGAGGCCCTGCGGTCATCGAAAGCACTGCGCGTGTACGTGTGCAACGTGGCGAACCTGCGAGGCGAGACCGGCGGCCTCGATGCCGCCGAGCACGTCGAGGCGTTGCTCGACCACGGCCTCGCGGGCGCGATCGACGTGGTGCTCGTCCACGCCAACGGTCCGGCCGAGACGACCGTGTGCGATGATGGCCGGGTCGTCGAGCCCGTCTCGGCCGATGAAGGCGCACGTGAGCGGATCGCGGCACTCGGCCCCCGCGTCTTCGCAGCGGCTCTCACCGATCCGGACGACTGTGTCCGCCATTCGAAGGATGCCCTGCTCAAGGCCCTCGAGGAGGTGCTCAGCTAGGTGTCGTTCACCGCAGAGGTGAAAGATGAGCTTTCGCGGATCGAGACGACGCGCGGCTGCTGCAGCAAGGCGGAGCTCGCTGCGCTCGTGCGCATCGAGGGCACCCTCAACATCTCCGGACCCAATCGCTACCGTCTCGAGGTCGCCACCGAGACGGCGCCCGTCGCCCGCACCGTGATCAAGCTGCTCCACGGCGTGTACGGGCTCAAGACCGAGCTCACGGTTCGCCGCAGCGTGCTGCACAAGACGAACAACTACCTCATCACGGTGCCCACGCAGCCCAAGCTGGGCGCGGCGCTCGCCGAGCTCGGAATCGTCGGCGACGAGGGCTTCTCGCTGGGCATCGACCCAGCGCTCGTGAAGCGCGACTGCTGCGCGATCGCCTACCTGCGCGGCGCGTTTCTCGGCGGCGGGTTCGTGGCCGACCCGCACGGGGACTTCCACTTCGAGCTGACCGCGGAGTCCGAGCAGCTCGCCGAGGACCTGGTGACTCTGCTGGCGCGCTTCGATATCGAGGCGCGCGTCGCGCGTCGGCGCGGCACCTTCGCCGTGTACCTGAAGGGCGCCGAGCCGATCATCACGTTCCTGGCGCTCGTGGGCGCACACCGCGCGCTGCTGCGCACCGAGGACGTGCGCATCGTCAAGTCGGTGCGAAACGACGTGAACCGCCTCGTGAACGCCGAGATCGCGAACCAGCAGAAGACCGCGGAGGCCGCGGTCGGGCAGATCGAGGCGATCGAGACGCTGCGTGCGACTCGGGGGCTGGACAGCTTGCCGCCCGCGCTTCGAGAGCTTGCGCGACTGCGCCTCGAGAACCCCGACGTATCCTTGCGCGAACTGGGCGAGCTGGCGGACCCGCCGCTTTCGAAATCGGCGGTATATCATAGGGTGCGCCGGATCGAGGAACTGGCGGCCAACAGCGGGCCGGACACGGTTGGGGATGCGTCCGGTCAGGGGAGTTGAAGTCCCGGTAGACCTGGGTAGGAGAGTGTAGAAGCGCGGCCGCAACGGCGCGGCCGCTCAGAAGATCCAAGGAGGGGTCGGCTTGGCGATCAAGGTCGGTATCAACGGGTTCGGACGTATCGGGCGTCTCGTCTTCCGCGCGATGGAGAACGAGTCGGGGGTCGAAGTCGTCGCCATCAACGACCTGACCGACGCCAAGACGCTTGCGCATCTGCTCAAGTACGACTCGGTCCACGGCCGCTTCGATCACGATGTCGAGGCCGGCGACGGCGAGATCGTCATCCACTCGAAGAACGTCGTGGGCGAGCTTCTCGGCGTGAAGCGCAGCGTGAAGGTCCTCTCAGAGCGCAATCCTGCCGATCTGCCGTGGGGCGATCTGGGTGTCGACGTGGTGATCGAGTCGACAGGCATCTTCACCGACGCCACGAAGGCCAAGGCCCACATCGACGCCGGGGCGAAGAAGGTGGTCATCTCGTCGCCAGCGAGCAACGAGGACATCACCGTGGTCATGGGCGTCAACGACGACCAGTACGACGCCGACGAAGCACAACATCATCTCGAACGCCTCCTGCACCACGAACTGCCTCGCACCGTTCGCCAAGGTCCTGCGCGACAGCTTCGGTCTCAAGCACGGCTTCATGAACACGATCCACAGCTACACGAACGACCAGGTCATCCTGGACTTCCCGCACAAGGATCTGCGCCGCGCTCGCGCCGCTGCGATGTCGATGATCCCGACCTCCACCGGTGCCGCCAAGGCGATCGGGCTGGTCATGCCCGACATGAAGGGCAAGCTCGACGGCATGTCCGTGCGAGTGCCCACGCCCGACGGCTCGGTCGTCGACCTGGTCGCCGAGCTCGAGACGTCCGTCACCAGGGAGCAGATCAACGCTGCGATGAAGGCCGCTGCGGATGGGCCGATGAAGGGCTTCCTCGAGTACTGCGAGGACCCGATCGTCTCGATAGACGTCGTGGGCAACCCGGCGTCGTCGGTCTTCGACTCGCTCCAGACGATGGTCATGGGCGGCGAGGGCACCTTCGTGAAGTGCCTCTCGTGGTACGACAACGAGTGGGGCTACAGCAACCGGGTCGTGGACCTCACCAAGATCCTGTTCGGGTAGGCACGGACGGCTAAGATCAGGCGGGGCCCCGTTCGCGGGGCCCCGCTGTTCATCGCAGCGGGGAGGCTCGATGTTCGCCAAGAAGTCGGTGAAAGACGTCGACGTGAAGGGCAAGCGCGTACTCGTGCGCGTCGACTTCAACGTGCCGATCGACGGCGAATCGGTCGTCGACGACACGCGCGTGCGTGCGGCGATGCCCACCTTGCGCTACCTGGTCGATCAGGGTGCTCGGGTCATCATCGCAAGCCATCTCGGGCAGGCCGAAAGGGGAGCCGGATCTGAAGTACTCCCTCAAGCCTGTGCGACGCACCCTGCAGCGTCTGCTGGGGCGCAACGTCTTCTTCGCCCCCGAGACGGTGGGACAGGAGACGACCGAGTCCGTCGAGCGGCTGATCGACGGCGAGGTGCTCATGCTCGAGAACCTGCGGTTCAACCCAGGCGAGAAGGCGAACGACCCCGAGTTCGCCAAGCAGCTCGCGGCGCTCGCCGACATCTTCGTCAACGATGCGTTCGGTGCGGCTCATCGTGCTCACGCCTCCACCGAAGGCGTGACCCACTACCTTCCGGCGTACGCCGGCTTGCTGCTCGCACGCGAGGTCGAGACGCTCACGGACATGCTGTCTGAGCCCGCGCGGCCATTCATAGCGATACTCGGCGGCAGCAAGGTGAGCGACAAGTTCGGCGTCATCGACCGTCTCATCGACGTCGTCGACGTCCTGCTGATCGGCGGCGGCATGGCGTTCACGTTCCTCGTCGCGCAAGGCACCGAGGTGGGCAAGTCCATCGTCGAGAGCGACTGGATCGAACCCGCCAAGCAGATGCTGACCAAGGCCGCCGACAAAGGCGTCGAGATCGTCTTGCCCGTGGACTTCGTGGTGGCAGACGCCTTCGCCGAGGACGCCGAGACCAAGATCGTCGGCAAGGAGCGAGATACCCGTCTCGATGATGGGCCTCGACATCGGACCCGCGTCGGACGAGTCGTTCAAGCACGAGATCGGCCGAGCGAAGACGATCTTCTGGAACGGGCCGATGGGCGTGTTCGAGATGAAGCCGTTCGAGACGGGAACGCGCGTCGTGGCCGAGGCGATATCGCGCAACAACCGTGCGGTCTCGGTCGTGGGCGGCGGGGACTCGGTCGCCGCGCTCAAGAAGTTCGGCCTCGAGGACCGCGTCACGTTCGTGTCGACGGGCGGCGGTGCAAGCATGAAGCTGCTCGAGGGCGCACCGCTTCCCGGCGTGGAAGCGTTGCTCGACAAGAGGTTCCGGCGGGCCGTAGGCCGCCGGAACCTCGCGGATTCGAGTTGACGAGCTGTGCTCGCAACTCAATCCGCGACGCCATGGGTACTGCGACGAGAGGGGAGACGACATGGGCCGCACGCCGATGATCGCCGGCAACTGGAAGATGTACAAGACGTCCGGCGAGGGGGCGATCCTCGTCCAGGACCTCGAGGAGCGCGTCTCGGCGTACTGGGACCGTGTCGACGTGGTGGTCTGCCCGCCGTTCACGGCGCTCAAGGCGGCATCGACCGTCATCGAGCTCGATCGGCTGCAGATCGGGCTCTCCGCGCAGAACGTGCACTGGGAGGCCGAGGGGGCCTTCACCGGCGAGATCGCGCCCCGCATGCTCAAGGAGCTGCGCTGCGACTACTGCATCGTGGGCCACTCAGAGCGCCGCGAGATGTTCGGCGATACGAACGAGACCGTGAACAAGAAGGTCCACGCGCTGTTCTCGGCGGGAATCACGCCCATCATGTGCTGCGGCGAGTCGCTCGAGACGCGGGATGCCGGCGAGACCGACTCCTTCGTGCGCGAGCAGGTGCGCGCGGGCATGGACGGGCTTACCGCCGAGCAGGCCGGCGACATCGTGATCGCCTACGAGCCGATCTGGGCGATCGGTACCGGCCGCACGCCCACGCCGGAGGCGGCGAACGACGTGTGCCGCTCCATTCGCGCCACCGTTGGCGCGCTGTTCGGCCAGCCGGCCGCGATCCGCGTGCGCATCCTCTACGGCGGCTCGGCCAAGCCGGAGAACATCGGGCTGTTCATGCCCGAGCCCGACATCGACGGCGCGCTGATCGGTGGCGCGGCGCTGGATGCGAACTCGTTCGCCGCGATGGTGAAGGTCGCCGCCGACTACGCGGAGTAGCGCATGACCCGCAACCTGCCCGCGCTGCTGGTGATCATGGACGGCTACGGCGTGGCTGCCGGGCTGCCCGGCAACGCTGTGGCTGCGGCGAACACCCCCAACCTCGACGAGCTGTTCGCGACGTGCCCGAACACGACGCTCGATGCGAGCGGTCTGGCTGTCGGGCTGCCCGAAGGGCAGATGGGCAACTCGGAGGTCGGACACCTCAACATCGGCGCGGGGCGCGTCGTCTACCAGGAGCTCACCCGCATCGACCTCGCGATCGAGGACGGGTCGCTGTTCGAGAACCCGGTGCTGGCTTCCGCGATCGACGATGCGGTGAGCTCCGGGCATGCGGTGCACTTCATGGGTCTGGTCTCCGACGGTGGCGTGCACAGCCACCAGAACCACCTCTATGCGCTCGTCGAGATGGCGGCCCGCCGAGGAGCGGAGCGCGTCTGGGTGCACGCGCTTCCTGGACGGCCGGGACACCCCGCCCGAGTCCGGGCTCGAGCTACGTTCGCGCAGCTCGAGGCGCGCCTGGATGCCATCGGGACCGGCGCGGTCGCCACCGTCATGGGCCGCTACTACGCGATGGACCGCGACAACCGTTGGGACCGGGTCGAGAAGGCGTGGCAGGCGCTCGTGCTGGGCGAGGGGGTTCCTGCGGACTGCGCGACCGGCGCGATAGCCGCGTCGTACGAAGCCGGCGTGACCGACGAGTTCGTGGTTCCCGCGGTCATCGAGCCACGCGCGGATCGACGGCGGGGATACGGTCGTCTTCTTCAACTTCCGCCCCGACCGCGCCCGCGAGATCACCCGTGCGTTCACCGACCCGACGTTCGAGGGCTTCGACCGACCGGTGTTTCCGCCGGTCCGTTTCGTGTGCCTCACCGAGTACGACCCGACCATCCCCGCCGAGGTCGCCTTCCCCAAGACGCTGCCGGAGCACGTGCTCGCCGATGTCCTCGCCGAGAACGGCTTGCGGCAGCTCCACATCGCCGAGACCGAGAAGTACGCGCACGTGACGTTCTTCCTCAACGGGGGCGCCGAGCCACCCAAGCGCGGTGAGACGCGCGTGCTCGTGCCCAGCCCCAAGGTCGCGACGTACGACCTGCAGCCCGAGATGAGCGCGCCCGAGGTGACCGAGAAGCTGGTGGCCGCGATCGAGTCGGGCGAGGCCGACGTCTACATCGTCAACTTCGCGAACTGCGACATGGTGGGGCACACGGGCGTCTTCGAGGCGGCGGTCAGGGCAGTCGAGGCCGTGGACGCGGGGGTGGGCGCGGCGGTCGCGGCGATCCGGTCGCGCGGTGGCATCGCGCTCATCACCGCCGATCACGGCAACGCCGAGTCGATGGTGGATGCGGACGGCGCGACGCCCTTCACCGCGCACACCATCTCGCGTGTTCCGCTGATCGTGGTCGCGACCGGACGTCTCGGCGCTCGCGTCGGACGGCATCCTGGCCGACGTGGCGCCACGCTGCTCGACCTGATCGGCATCGAGATGCCGGCGGAGTGGACGGGACGCTCTCTGCTGGTATACTGATGCACCGCGCCGCGCCCCGGCGCGTGAAGACCGAACGCGATTCGTAGTGGAGAACTCACGTGAACGTGTTCTTTATTCTGGTGATGATCATCTGGGCGATGTCTGCTATCGGCCTGATCGTCTTCGTGCTGCTGCACTCGGGCAAGGGGACCGGGCTCTCCGAGATGATGGGCGGCGTGATGTCTCCCACCTCGATGGGCACGAGCGTCATCGAGAAGAACCTCGACCGGATCACGATCGGATTCGCGGCGGCCTTCATGATCTCGCTGCTCATCCTGATGGTGATCTATCCCAAGGGTATAGCTAGGCGAGACTCACGATCGACCTGCGCGCCCGTCGCTATCGAAGCGGCGGGCGTTTCTCTTTGCGGTTGAGCACTTGTAGGCACATAATGTCTATCGGGCCTGTTCCTCGGGGGAGACCGTAGTCTCCAGAGAACGCGTTATGCATTCCGCTTGTTACTTGATGCGTTCTCAGGGACAATCTTCGAGGTTTCCTGCACGTGTGCGATCATGCACTATGCAGGGTGCGGGCTTGGGGCGATGGGGTCGACGGCCGGAGCCGCCGAACTTCGCCGGGAGATGCTTGTCGAACCGGAGGGAGGCAGGAGTTGCAGAAGAACACTCGTAAGGTTCTGGGCGTGGTCCTGGCTATCGGGCTGATCGCAGCGGTCGGACTCGGTGGCTGTGCGCCGCAGCAGACGGGCACGGAAGCGCCCGCCAGCAACGAGCCAACAAAGGGCGGGACGCTCTCCTACTACATTGGGGACGCCCGCGTACATCGACCCGTACAACATGCAGGAGTCCGAGGGAACGCAGGTCGGCCAGGCGATATTCGACTCGCTTACCGCCTTCGATCCGCTCGAGCCGGAGAAGGTGCTTCCGGCCGCGGCCGAGAGCTGGGAGTCCAACGCGGACGCTACCGTGTGGACGTTCAAGCTCAATCCCAACGGCAAGTTCTCCGACGGTACTCCGGTGACGGCGCAGGACTTCATCTACGGGTGGACCCGCATCGCCAACCCGAAGACCAAGAACACCTCCACCAAAGAGGTGGATCCGTCGGTCCTGAGCTACCACATCGCCGTGGTCGCAGGCACCGATGACGCCGGCAACATCGAGGGCGATACGATCAGCGGCATGAAGGCCGTCGACGACCTAACCCTCGAGATCACGCTGAAGTATCCGTTCGCCGACTTCGAGTACGTCGTTGCGCACCCCGCACTCGCGCCGGTGCCGAAGAAGTTCGTCGAAGAAGGGGTCGACTACAACGGCACGAAGGTCGCCTTTGGTGACATGCCCGTCGGCAACGGCCCGTTCAAGATGTCCGAGCCGTGGAAGCGCGACCAGTACTTCAAGGTCGTGCAGAACGAGAACTTCTACGGCGACAAGCCCTACATCGACGGAATCGACTTCAAGATCTTCAAGGACCCGAACACCGCCTACACCGAGTTCGAGGCGGGCAACCTCGACTTCACGCAGATCGGTGAGGGCAAGATCAAGGACGCCGTCGCCAAGTACGGCGAGTCCCCGAACGGCTACACCGCCAACCCGGGCGAGCAGGTCCTGCTGGGCGCCGAGAACGGCGCGTACTACTTCGTGATCAACCTGAAAGACAAGGACATGCAGAACGAGAACCTTCGTAAGGCGCTGTCCTTGGGCATCAACCGCCAGGCGATCTGCGACATCGCCCTCGAGGGCACGCGCGATCCGGCCGACGACATCGTCCCTCCGGGAATCGCAGGCTACAAGGCCGGCACTTGGGAGAACGCCAAGTACGACAAGGCCGCCGCCGAGCAGGCGCTCACCGACGCCGGCTTCCCGGGCGGCAAGGGTGCGCCCGAGATCGTGCTCACCTACAACAACGATGGTGGTCACGAGAAGATCATGCAGCTCGTCCAAGCGGACTGGCAGGCCCTCGGCCTGAAGGTCTCGTTCGATACGGCCGACTTCCCGAACACGCTGAAGAAGTACGACAGCGGCGACTTCGCAGATCGGGCGTCTCGGCTGGATCGCCGACTACCCGATCATGGACAACTTCCTCTATCCGCTGTTCACCACCGGCTCTGGCAACAACCAGGGCAAGTACTCGAACCCCGATGGTGTCGACAAGCCGATCCAGGAGGCCCGTGCCATGGTCGACTCGAACGCTCGCATCGCTGGCTATCAGGCTGTCAACACGACGATCGCGGCCGACCTGCCCAACATCCCGGTCATGTTCTACAAGCACCACCACGTGGCGTCTGACCGGGTCAACGACCTGACCTACAGCGCCATGAGCCTGGCCGACTTCCAGAACGTCTGGATCTCCGGAGCCGCTGCTCAGTAGCGCGGACAGGTACGTAGCTCAGTGACTGCAGGGGGTGGCAGGGTTTCCGTATCACGGGACCCTGCCACCTCTCGGTAGGAAGCCCCGACCCGAAGGCCGTCTATGCTCCGATTCATCTTTCGCAGGGTGGCGCAGTTCATCCCGGTGTTCCTGGGCGTCACCTTCATCATGTTCCTCATGACGACGGTGCTTGGCGATCCGATTCGGTTGCGGTTCGGCGAGCGCGCCATCAACCCGACGGTCTATGCGGAGCTCCGGGCGCGCTACGGGTTCGACCAGCCATGGTGGAAGCAGTACCTCGACTACCTGAACAACCTGCTCCACGGCGACTTGGGCGTGAGCATCAAGTCGGGCCAGAGCGTGGCCGCGATCATCCAGCAGAGCTATCCCTATACGATCAAGCTCGCCCTCGCGGCGATCACCGTCGAGATCATCATCGGCGTTGGCGCCGGCATCATCTCGGCGGTGAAGAAGTACTCGTTCTGGGACGTCTTCGTGACGCTGTCGACGTCGATTCTCGTTGCCATGCCGGTCTTCTGGCTGGGCCTGATGCTGCAGTACTTCTTCGGCATCATCGCTCAAGGAGTGGACCAACGGCACGTTCTACCTGCCCATCTCAGGGGCATCAGGCATCTTCCCCACGTGGGCGTATTACATCCTCCCGTCAATCACCCTGGCCGCGGTCTCGACGGCGTATGCGGCGCGCATCATGCGCAGCCAGCTGCTCGAGGTTCTCGGCCAGGATTACATGCGTACCGCGCAGGCCAAGGGGTTGAGCGGCTCGCGAGTCCTGTGGGGCCACGGAATCAAGAACGCCATGATCCCGGTCGTCACGTTCATCGGTCTCGACCTGGGCGCGATGCTGGCTGGCGCGATCCTGACCGAGACGGTCTTCAACTGGCCGGGCATCGGATACACCATCTATCGAGCGATCCAGGGCAGGGACTACCCGGTCGTCTTCGGCGGCACGGCCGTGATCCTGATCGCGGTCATGATCGTCAACCTTCTGGTGGACATCAGCTACGCCTTCCTCGATCCGAGAATCCGCTACGGCGGGGAAGCGGGTGACTGACCGATGATCGACAAGCCCGACAAGCACGTTCACGAGCACGCCGACAAGGTCGAGTTCGAAGTCCTTACCGAGGCGCAGACCGACCGGACGGGCGAAGCAGGGCTGCATGACGTGGGTCCGCAGCGCACACTCGGTGCCGACGCATGGTACCGGCTGCGCAAGAACAAGCTCGCACTGGTCTCGCTCATCTGGATCGTGATCATCGTGGTCGCATCGCTCACCGCGGACCTGTGGGTGCCTCAGAACTTCGGCAGTCCCACGGCGATCGACACGGTGAAGGCGATGGAGGATCGGCTTCAGCCGCCGTCCCGCGAGCACCCCATGGGCACGGACGAACTGGGGCGCGATATCTTCGCACGGGTGGTCTACGGCGCTCGAGTATCACTCGCGGTGGGCGTGCTCGCGGTTGGCGTCTCGGTGATCATCGGGATGTTCCTCGGTGCGTTCTCGGGCTTCTATGGAGGGGCCACCGATGCCACCATCATGCGAGTGGCCGACGTGTTTCTCGCCTTCCCCTACATCCTGTTCGCGATTCTGCTGCTCGGATCATCCCGCAGAGCTACAAGAGCACCATCTGGCCGGTCGTGTTCACGATCGGCTTCTTGGGTTGGACGAGCATAGCCAGGGTGTTCAGGAGCTCGATCCTCTCGGTCAAGGAGAACGACTACGTCGATGCGGGCCGAGCGCTCGGCGCCAGCAACGGGCGGCTCATGGCGCGCCACATCACGCCAAACGCCGTAGCGCCGATCGTCGTGTACGCCACGATGTCGGTCGGTGGAGCGATCCTCACCGAAGCGGCGCTGTCCTTCCTCGGCCTGGGCGTTCAGCCGCCCACGCCCACGTGGGGGCGCATGATCGAAGAGGGCCGCTCGTTTCTGACCACCGAGCCGATGCTGATCGTCTGGCCCGGACTGGCGATTCTGACCACCGTGCTCGCGTTCACGCTTCTTGGTGACGGTGTCCGCGACGCGCTCGACGTGAAGATGAAGGACTAGCGATGGCCGGCGAGCTTCTCAAGGTCGACGACCTCAGGATGCACTTCCACACCCGCGACGGCGTGGTCAAGGCGGTCGACGGCGTGACCTACACGCTCGATCCCGGTGAGACCCTCGGCGTGGTGGGGGAGTCCGGGTCGGGCAAGTCGGTGCACGCGCTCACGATGATGCGCCTCATCCCCATGCCCCCGGGCAAGATCGAGGGCGGCGAGGCCATGTTCAAGGGCAAGTCGCTGCTCACGATGAAGGAAGACGAGATCCGCAAGGTACGGGGCAACGAGATCGCGATGATCTTCCAAGACCCCATGACGTCGCTCAATCCGGTCTATCGAGTGGGCAGTCAGCTTGCCGAGCCGCTCATCGTCCACAAGGGCCTGAGCAAGAAGGAGGCGTGGGACCGCGCGGTCGAGCTGCTCAAGCTCGTGGGCATCCCGCATCCCGAGAAGCGCGTCCGCGACTACCCGCACCAGTTCTCGGGAGGCATGCGGCAGCGCGCGATGATCGCGATGGCGCTCTCCTGCGATCCGGACATCCTGATCGCCGACGAGCCCACGACCGCGCTCGACGTCACCATCCAGGCGCAGATCCTCGAGCTCATGCAGGAGCTGCAGGAGCGCACCCACTCGGCGATCATCATGATCACGCACGACCTGGGCGTGGTCGCCGACATGGCCGACAAGATCGCCGTCATGTACGCGGGCAAGCTCGTCGAGTACGCCCGCTGCAACGACGTGTTCTACCAGCCTCTGCACCCCTACACGTGGGGGCTGATGGACTCGCTGCCGCGCTACGACGCCGGCGAGAAGAGCGAGCTGTGCCCGATCAAGGGGCAGCCCCCCAGCCTCGTGCGCGTTCCGCCCGGCTGCTCGTTCCACCCGCGGTGCCCGTACGCGAAGGACGTGTGCCGCACCGAGGTGCCGGAGCTGCGCGTGATCCACGACGACCACATGGTCTCCTGCCACTTCGCCGGCGACGAGGGCTTCACTCGCGACGGCGTCGCCTGCGCGGGGGTGAGCGCCTGATGAGCGTCATGCTTCAGGTCCAGGAGCTGCAGAAGTACTTCTCGGTCAAGACCGGCGCCTTCTCGCGCACGAAGGGTGTGGTGAAGGCGGTCGACGGCGTCTCGTTCGAGCTCGATGCCCGCAAGACGCTCGGGCTGGTGGGCGAGTCGGGGTGCGGGAAGTCGACGACGGGCCGCGCCATCATGCGCCTGATCGAGCCCACCGGCGGTTCGGTCATGTTCGAGGGCCGCGACGTCCTCAAGTTCAACTCGGCCGAGCTCAAAGCGTTTCGCCGAGACGTCCAGATCATCTTCCAGGACCCGTACGCCTCGCTCAATCCGCGCTTCACGGTGGGCGAGGTCATCGCCGAGCCGCTGATCATCCACAACATCGGGACATCCGCCGAGCGCCAGAAGCGCGCCAAGGAGTCTGCTCGAGGTCGTGGGACTCAACCCCGAGCACATCAGCCGCTACCCGCACGAGTTCAGCGGCGGGCAGCGCCAGCGCATCGGGATCGCGCGGGCGCTCGCGCTCGATCCCAAGCTCATCGTGTGCGACGAGCCCGTCTCGGCGCTCGACGTGTCGATCCAGGCGCAGGTGCTCAACCTGCTCGACAAGCTTCAGCACGAGATGGGACTCGCGTACCTCTTCATCGCGCACGACCTCTCGGTGGTCCAGCACTGCTCGGACAACGTGGCCGTGATGTACCTGGGCAAGATCGTCGAGATCAGCGACCGGTGCGGCCTGTACGAGAAGCCGCACCACCCGTACACTCAGTCGCTCCTGTCCGCGGTGCCGGTTCCCGACCCCGACGTGCAGCACTCCCGCAAGCGCATCCTGCTTCAGGGCGATCCGCCCTCGCCGATCGACCCGCCGAGCGGCTGCCGCTTCCACACACGCTGCCCGATCGCCGAGTTCCCGATCTGCTCGGAGAGCGATCCGGAGCTCAAGGACGTCGGACCGGGTCACAGCGCCGCGTGCCACTTCGCGAAGCCGTTCCCGATCGACGTCTCCAAGCTCGACCAGAAGCTCATCGACGAGGCCGCACTCGCCGCGGTTGTGGGCGAATCGGCGGCTGCGAAGGTCTAGCGCGGTCACGAGGGGTATTGCTATACTTTCGCTCGCTGTCTCCCCGATAGGGGCGAGCGGCCACAATGTCCGAGTGGCGGAATGGCAGACGCGCTAGGTTGAGGGCCTAGTGCCCGCAAGGGCGTGCGAGTTCAACTCTCGCCTCGGACACCAGCATTGACCTGCGGGTTCTCTCTCCGAAAGGGGGAGCCGCTTTGTTGCGCTAGGGCGGCAATCTAACGTCCGTCTAACGACCAGTTGTTCGCATCTGCCGTCCGTCGCGGTCGGTTCGATTCCAGCGCATACTCAGACGGCGTGATAGAGACGTCGGACAATGCTCACAAAGTCCGACATATCTATCACAACTCTCGCCGCGGACACCATGAATGACCTGCGGCTTCTCCCAGATGGGGGAGCCGCCTTTTGTCTCGCAAAGCCGCGTCATTGCCGGCATGGCGGGAATAGACCCTCTAAGCCCCGAGATCGTTCCGGAGCCGCGTTGTTTCGAGCCTGGGAGGCGGCCCGGTGACTGAGCGGAAGTGGGTAACGGCGGTCTTTGCGGACCTGTCGGCGTTCACGGCACTGTCCGAGCGCCTGGAGACCGAGGAGATACGCGACCTCCTCGGCAGGGTGTACGGGCAGGTAGCGCAGGTGGCCGCCGAGTACGAGGGCCACGTCGACAAGTTCGTCGGCGACGCGGCGATGCTGCTGTTTGGCGTGCCCCGCGCGCATGAAGACGACGCTGTCAGGGCCATTCTCGCCGCCCGCGCGATCCAAGACAGGGTAGGCGGCCTGTCGGTCTACGGTGAAGACGGGACGCGCGTGCCGCTGAGCATGCACACCGGGGTTGCGACCGGTCCCGTCATCAGCAGCGACTTGAGCGGTGACGCTGCCGAGACGGTCTTGGGAGACACGGTCAACGTCGCTTCCCGCCTGACGGAGATCGCTGGGCCGGGTGAGGTCGTCGTCTCCGAACAGACCTATGCACTGGCCTGCGGGGAGTTCGAGTTCGAGTCCTTGGGCGACCTGGACATACGGGGACGGGAGGCCTCGCTGCGCGCGTTCCGAGTTCTGGGGCCGCGTCTCGAGCCGGTGACAGTGCGCCGACTCACTGGTCTGCGGGCCGAGCTCGTTGGCAGGGACTCGGAACTCGGCTGCCTCACTGCCGCCTCGAAACGCGTCACGCGGGGTGTCGGCTCGTTCGTGAGTGTGGTCGGCGCCGCGGGCACCGGCAAGAGTCGTCTGGTCGCGGAGTTTCGCGCACGGATCGAGTCGTCCGGATGGCAATGGCGTGAGGCGCATTGTGTCGAGTACAGCGAGCACGTCCCGTACTCCGCCCTGACCGACCTGTTCGGGCGCGCGTGGCGCATAGAGGCTTCCGATCCGCCGGAGACGGTGCACGCGAAGATAGTGGTCGGCATGCGGCGTTTGAAGGGCGGAGACGGCCACGCCGCAGCCAGGATAGGACGACTGTTCGGCATGGAGAGCCCGCTGCTCGCCGGGCTCGACCCCGAGTCATGGCGCCACAAGCTCTACGATGACACGGTCGAGTTGCTCGAATCGCTCGCTGAGCAGCGACCCACGGTCATCTTCGTCGAGGACATGCACTGGGTCGACGCGCCATCGTTCGAACTGCTGCGATACGTGCTGCACCGCGTGCAGCAGCCGGTTCTCTTCCTGAGCACCTCTCGGTCCGATGAAGTGCTACGGCCGCTGCAGGAGGCCACACCGCCGCACGTGCGCCTGGAACAGATCCGGCTCGACGATCTGACCTCGGATGAAGCGGTCGCCATGGCTTGCTCGCTTCTGCGGACGCGAGAGCTCCCCGAGGCGCTCGAACGCTTCATCCGGCTGGAGCTGGGAGGCAATCCGTTCCATATCGAGGAGATGGTCAACACGCTCGTCGGCTCGGGCCAACTCGTCGCCCAAGGTGACACCTGGCAGCTCACCCGGCCGCTCACGGAGGCGTCTGTGCCTGTGACCGTGCGCGGCGTCGTCGCGGCACGCCTCGACATGCTGCGGCCGCAACACAAGCGCGTTGCCCAAGAGGCGTCGATCATCGGCAGGGTCTTCGAGGTCGACCTGCTCAGCCGCGTCACCGAGGAGCCCGAGATGGTGTCCAGCGGCTCTGGACGAGATGGTGCGCCTCGACCTCGTCACGGGACCCGTCGGCGGGACCGAGGACACCTACTCCTTCAAGCACATGCTGACACAGGAGGCGATAGACGAGGGGCTGCTCAGAGAGGAGCGCCAGCAGATCCACGAGCGCGTGGCAGAGGCGATGGAAGACCTGTACCGGGACCGGCTGCCCGAGTTCTACGAGGCGATCGCGATGCACTACTCGAACGGGCTGTCCGCCGAGAAAGCCGTCGAGTACCTCGCCGAGGCGGGGGACAAGGGCCTGGACCGGTACGCGGTCGACGAGGCGTACAGCCGATACAAGGAGGCCTACGATATCGCTTCGTCGCTCGCCACCGACGTCGAGGGGGAGCGCCGACTCGTCGAGATCGTCGTGCGGTGGGCGAGGGTCTGCTACTACCTCGGCAGCTTCAGCGAGCTGCAGCGACTGCTCGAGCTCCACCATCCGCTCGTCTCGCACGCCGAGGACTGCGTGCAGGCCGCCTATGAGGTGTGGTTCGGCGAGACGTTGTGGCATCGCCAGTTGGTGCTTCCTGCCTACGATCACCTGGTCGTCGGCCTCGAACTCGCCAAGCGCTGCAGGGACGGGCCGCTGATAGGGCTCGCACACTCGCAGCTCGCCTACGTGCTCTCGGACAACGGACGCATAGAAGAAGCCGTGCCCCACGCCGAGGAGTGCTGTCGGATAGCGCGGGAGTTCCCCTCGGACTACTACCTGTGGGAGGAGTCGTTCAGCGCGGCGGGATACGCCCACTGGTGTGCAGGACGGCCCGCGCCCACCTTGGAAGCGGGACGCGAGCTGGTGGCCTACGGTGAGGAGCGGGGCAACGTGCGTTGCCTGGGCTTCGGTCACTGGACGCTTGCGCTGGGTCACCACATCGACGGCGACTTCGACCGCGCCGTCGAAGAGAACCGCGAGGCGTTGCGGGTGTCCACCGATCCGTGGCTGCAGCAGTTCCCCAAGCTCTTCATGGGGATCTGTACCGTCGAGAGCGGCGAGTACGAGGAAGCGCTACGGCTGTGCCGAGAGGTGATCGAGTACAGCGAGCCCCGGGGTGCGGAAACCCTGAGCATCCCGGCCGTCGGCCTCGTGGGGGCCTCATTGGCTGGTCTTGGGAATCTTGACGAGGGTGTCAGCATGCTGGAGCGATCGGAACGCGAGCTCAGAAAGGGCGGTCGCATCTGGGCCCACGTGCTCGCGCTGTACCTGCTGGGAGCACTCTACGCCGAGGCTGCGAGCAGCACCGGGCCCGTGAAGATGGGTATGGTCCTTCGTAATCCGCGGTTCTTCGCCTTCAGGGCGCCTCGCATCGACACGATCGCACGCCGCTATCTGGAGGAGGCCGCCCAAGCGGCTGAGGACATAGGCGCGCTCGGAACATCGGGCGAGGCGTGGCTTGCTCTTGCAGGGCTGCATCAGGCGCGAGGACGCACGCGCGAGGCACTGGACTGCTACGATCGAGCGGCGGGGCAGTTCACGCGCTGTTCTGCTCGGCACTTCCTCGAGCTCGTCGCCGTCAGGCGGGCAGCCGTCTCAGTGTGAGACACAGCGTCGTGATCCTATGGGCCTATCAGTGCGATGCGGAGCTCGCTTTGTCCATGCACGCCCGTGCGTGATACGCGTGGCTCGGCGGGTCCAGCCTGGCGACTAGAGCAAACGCTCTTGCGCTCCTGCGCCTGCGAAGAGATGGATGCGGTCCGCGTCCAGTCCGAGCCGGACCGGCTGGCCCGCCTGTGCGCCTTCGGCGCCGGCGAGTCGGACCGTCCATGTCGCGCATGACGTGGCCACCGAGGCGTAGGACTCGGCACCGGTGTGCTCGATGAACTCGACCTCGCCCGCAATCCCGTCAGGAGGCGTCGTGCGCGACTCCGAGTTCAGGTCCTCCGGCCTCACGCCCAAGATGACCTCGCGACCAACTGCAGACGTCCAGCATGCCTGCTCGTTGAGCGCCCCGGCGGAAGATCCACGACCCCCCGCTCGCAGCGCAACTGCACACCGGTCGGGTCCGACCTCGAGTGTGCCCGCGAACGAGGTTCATCGGCGGAGTGCCGATGAATGAGGCCACGAATGCGTTGGCCGGAGCCTCGTAGACGCGCTTGGGTTCGTCGACCTGCTGCACGACGCCGTCGTTGAGCACGACGATGCGCGAGCCCATCGTCATCGCCTCGACCTGGTCATGGGTGACATACACGAACGTCGCTCCCAGGCTTCTGTGAAGACGGTGGATCTCCGTGCGCATCTGGACGCGCAGCTTCGCATCGAGATTCGAGAGCGGCTCGTCCATGAGGAAGACCCTCGGATTGCGCACGAGCGCACGACCGAGGGCGACACGCTGGCGCTCGCCGCCCGAGATGCTGTTGGGTTTGCGCCCGAGGAGAGACTCGATGCCCAGTGTCCGGGCCGTGCTCGTGACACGCTCCTCGATCTCGGGCTTGGCCACGCGCCGCATCTTCAGCCCGAAGGCGATGTTGTCGCGCACGGTCATGTGCGGGTAGAGCGCGAAGTCCTGGAAGATCATCGCGACGTCACGGTCCTTGGGAGGGGTGTCATTGACCACCACGTCGTCGATGTGGATCTCGCCTGCCGACACCTCCTCGAGGCCGGCGATCATGCGCAGGATCGTCGACTTGCCGCAGCCCGATGGTCCGACGAGGACCAGGAGCTCGCCATCTTGTACGTCGAGGTCGAGTCCGTCGATGACGCGGTCGCCCTTGCCATACGACTTGCCTATGTCGATCAAGCGAACCTGAGCCACGCCCAGCTCCTGTCTCCGGCCGGTCGCCCGGCACGAGCCCATGCTTCCGCCGTCAGCGACCGATATCGCTGAAACCAAGGTCTGAAACGAGGTACTTCTGCACCAGGGCGAACAGAATGAGCACGGGGACGACCATGACGATGCCCGCTGCGGTGATCAATCCGTAGTCGGTCTGGTGTTGTCCGACCAGAGTCTGTAGTCCCACCGCCATCGTTCGGTGGCTGTCGGTCATGATCAGCGTGTTCGCGTAGAGGTACTCGCCCCAGCCGAGCACGAAGCTCAACACGAAGACCGTCGTGATCGCCGGCACGGACAAGGGCAGGACGACTCGTGTCAGGCACTGCAGCTCGCTGCACCCGTCGAGGCGGGCGGCCTCGACCATTCCGGGTGGGATCGACTCGAAGAACAGCTTCACGACCCAGATGCTGAAGGGCAGCGAGAAGGCGATGTAGATGAGAACGAGGGCGAGCCTGCTGTCGATGAGCCCAAGCTCGTAGGCCATCATGAAGAGCGGAATCACGAGGATGACCTCGGGAAACATGTACGCCACGAAGATGGAGTTCGCGATGGACCGCTTGCCGGGGACTCGAAGCCACACGATCCCGTAGGCGGCCGCCCCGGCTGCCAGGGTGGCGATCACGGCTGTCAGAGAGGCAACGACCAGCGAGTTGGCCATGTAGGTGTTGAAGCTGTGAGCGAGAACAGGCGAACGTAGTTCTCGATGGTGGGATCCTGTGGCAGCAGGGTCGGCTCGGCCGAGATCACCTCACCCAGGGGTTTGAGCGAAGTCAGCAGTGTCAGCACGACGGGAAAGAGCAGCACCGAGGTGACCACGAGAAGCGCGACCGTGCACAGCAGGGCGGTGAGCCTACGTCGCTTCGCCATAGAGCCGCCCCCTCCTGAGCGCCCAGAGATACAGCGCGGTGAAGCAGATCAGCACGAGGAACATCACGGTGCCGAGCGCCGATGCGTACCCGAGGTAGTGCGAGACGAAGCCCTGCTTGTAGACGTACAGGCTCAAGGTCGCCGTGCTGTCGGCGGGGCCACCCTTGGTGAGCAGGTAGACCAGATCGAACGTCGCGAAGCTCCAGATCGACTCCGAGAGCGACCAGTATGAGGATGACCGGCCTCAACGCAGGCCATGTGACGACACGGAAGGACTGCCACGCATTCGCGCCGTCGATGGCCGCTGCCTCGTACAGATTGGCGTCGATCGATTGGAGCGCCGAGAGGAACACGATCATCACGAAGGGGTAGAACGACCAGACCAGCGGGATCAGTACCGCTACCCACGCGCTTCCCATGCCCGCCAGAAGGTTGACTGGTTCCTCGATGACGCCGGCCCTGGTCAGCGCGTAGTTGGGCCAGCCGTACATGTCGTTGTAGAGCCACCGAAACATCAGCACGATCACCATCGATGGCATGGCCCACGGCACGAAGAGCAGCGGCTTGAACAGGCTCTTGAACCAGGCTCGCGAGTTCAGAAGCAGGGCCAAGCCGAGGCCCAGCACGATCATGCAGACCACGTTGAGCGCCGTGAGCTTGAGCGAGTTGCCGAGCGAGTGCCAGAAGAGCGGGTCGGCCAGCATCTGCCGGTAGTTCTCAAGCCCCACGAACGAGTATCCCCGCAATCCGAAGATGCGATCGGTGAACCCCATCCCGATCCCGCGCAGTAGGGGATAGAACAGCACGGCCGCGATGATCACAAGGGATGGCACCAAGAACAGGGCAGCACTCCCCACATTGTGTGGGAAGCGCTGCCCGTTCTTGTGCTGTGATCGCATCTGGTGTCGCCCTGTCGCCTGCGCCCCGCCACGCCCGATCGTAGCGAGCCGCGGCGAGCTGCTACTTCTTCTCGAGCTGCTCTGGGCGGTGGCGAGCGTCTTGGTGACGTCGGCCTGCAGCGTCTTGAGAGCAGCCTCCGGCTGCGGTGCCCTTGGACACGACACTGACCATCGCCTTGGTGAAGTCCGGATCGGACATGAAGCAGCCCGGGGTGATGCCGTAGTCCCAGCCCAGGTGCAGCTGTGTGGCGGACTGGTCGCGCATCGCCTTGTACCACTCGAGCTTGAGGAGCTCGGGATCGTCCGCGATCGCGACGAACGGCGAGACGTTGCCCGAGACGAGCGCCCATTCCTTGCTCTTGGAGGGCTGGCTCATGTACTCGATGAACTTCTTGGCCTCGTCCGGATGCTTCGCGTTCTTGAACATGAAGAACCCGCCCGTACCGGACCAGCTGCCTGACGTGCCACCGGGGCCGACGGGCTGCTGCACGAAGCCGATGTTCTCGTACTCCTCGGGGAACATGCCCTCGAGCTGCGTGCCGAAGCCGCCCCACGTGATGGCCATGGCGCACTTGCCGGTGCCCACCGCGTTCGCGGGATCGGCGTGTTCCCAACTCACGGCGGCGCTCGGGACGACCTTGTCCTTGTTGACGAGCTGGTCGACGAGCTGGAGCGCCTTGAGGTTCTCCGGGCTGTCCAGGGCGACCTTGCCCTGGTCGTCGAGCATGACGCCACCGGCCTGCTTCATGAACGCGGTCAGTATCTGGCACGACTGATAGGTGTCGCCGGTGAAGAACCCGAGACCGTACTGGCCCTTCTTGGTGCAGGCCTTGGCGATCTCGATCATCTCGTCCCAGTTCTTGGGAGGTGCGTCGTAGCCGGCCTCCTTGAGCAGGTCCTTGCGGTAGAGCAGGACCATGGAGGCGTCACCGTGGGGAACGCCGTACCAGTCGTCGCCCGATTTGAAGTAGCGCATCCCGGGGGAGAAGGCACTCTCGCCGCCGAGGTTGTTGACCACGTCGGTGAGCGGCAGGAGTTCGCCTTGGGTCGCGTAGTGGACCGCAGTCAGCGGGAAGTCGTACGCGATGTCGGCCGTGTCGCCCGAGGCCACCATCTGGTCCCACTTCGTGTAGACGTTGTCCCAGGACTCCCAGGTCTGCTCGATCTTGATCCCGGGATTGGCCGCCTCGAACTCGGCGATGTTCGCCTCCCAGAACGCCTTCTCCTTCTCCTCGTCGTAGCCATACGGCGGGTAGGAGAACTTGACGGTGACCGTCTCCTTGGGCGTCTCGGCGGTCTCCTTCGGTTTCTCGGACTGGCAGCCAACCGTGGTCAGCACAAGCGCCAATGCCAGCAGCGAGCAGCAGTGCCGAACCTGTCCATCTCATCTCCGCTGTTCCCTCCTCCTTGCCACTCACCGGCTCGCCGATGAGGCAGGCGAGCTCACCCTCAGCTTCAGTAGACACGGCAATCATATCCTATGCTGATATGTTCGTACTCGAAAACACTTATACTATGCTCGAAGAACCCGATGCAGCAGAGCGCAAGCCAAGCGCTCGAGCGATGCGCGCCAAGCAACGGAGACCCCATGCGTCCGTCGGCAACCATGAGCATGTCGGAATGGGTCCGCAGCTCAGGCCGAACGCCCGCCTTCCTGTGGCTCGGTGTCGTCGGTCTGAGACTGACGCCTTGGCGGCTCTATGACACGTATGCTTCGCCGGAGCGTCAGCTCGAGCTGGCGATGCGGATCGACGAGACCCTTCCCGACGGACTTCGTTCACGCAATCGACCACGGCTGGCTCTTCTCCGAAGTGCTCGGCGCCGAGTACGTCGAACTGCCGCAGGACTTCCCTGCCTCTGCAAGCGAGAGTCGATAGGGCGGGGAGAGGCAAGGTGTTTGCGGGTGCCGGATCCAGAGCGCGAGCCACGCATGATTGCCGACCTGCGGGCACTGAAGCTCCTGTGCGAGTGGTCCGCAAAGCCGGTGTATGTCTCCCTCGAAGGGCCGTTCACCCTGGCGAATGACCTCGGAGGCATGGGGCCGACCATGCGTTCCTTGGTCAAGGATCCCGGGCTCGTGGATGAGCTCATGCTGTTCTCGACGAGCGTGGTCAAGCGCTATGCCGATGCGGTGGCGGCGACCGGCGTGGACCTCATCATCATCTCCGAGCCGCAGGCAGCCAACATCTCTTCCGAGGAGTTCGAGCGTTTCGTCATGCCCGCGTGTCGCTACATCTTCGACGGCATCGACTGCTGGAAGGGGATGCACATCTGTGGGCGAGTGGACCACCTGGTGGAGCAGATGCTCGCGTGTGGCGCTCGAATGCCTGAGCCTCGAGAAGGAGATGGACTTCCCGGCGCTTGCGGAGTCTCTGCCGGAGGGGACCGTGCTCCTGGGCAATCTCGAGCCGATGGACTTCCTCCACAGCACGCCGTCGCAGATACGCGCGGCGACACAGCGCCTGCTCTCCGAGATGCGGGGGCACCCGGACTTCATCATCGCGCCGGGGTGCGACCTGCCGCCCGATACGCCGGTCGACAACGTGCTGGCTTTTCTCGAGACGGTTCGCGACTGGAACGAACAGTCTGCCCGAGAGGACGGGTCCTAGATGGCGCGCAGCATCAGCGAGATCGTCGCCGAGGTCGACCATCGTCTGGACTGGGCGCAGATCGGTTCAAGGAGGCGAAGGAGGCCGGCACCAAGATAGTCGGCCTGTACTGCGGCTACATCCCCTTCGAACTCGTGCGTGCCGTCGGAGCGGTGCCGGTCTCACTGTGCGGCGACGTGGCCGACTCGATTCCCGCGGCGGAACTGGAGCTGCCCCGCAACTTCTGTCCGCTCATCAAGTCGAGCTACGGGCTGGCGATCACCGACACATGCCCGTTCTTCCATTTCTCTGACGCGCTGATCGGCGAGACGACGTGTGACGGCAAGAAGAAGGTGTTCGAGCTGCTCGGGCGGTTGCGGCCTGTCCACGTCATGCAACTGCCCTACGACAAGAGCGCTCCGCATGCATACGAGAACTGGCGCCGCGAGATCGAGCGAGTAGCCGAGCTTTCTCCAGGACCTCACGGGCGTCGAGCCGACCGACGAGAGGCTCTCGGCGGAGATTCGTATCGAGAACGATCTGCGCAGGATGCTCCAGCGAATAGTGCGCACCTTCGAGAGGCCGAGGCCCGCTCTGACGTGGACACAGATGCTCTCCGTGCGATCGCTGACCGACTTCGTCGTTGACCGTCAGCCGTACCTCGAGCTGCTCGAGGAGCTGGCCGTCGCGGTGGAGTGCGCTGACGCCCAGTCCGATGCCGCCGGCGAACGGCCGGCGGCTGCCGAGGCTGCTCGTCACGGGGTCGCCCATGTCGCCCGAGACGAACAAGGTCATGCGCATCGCCGAGGAAGCCGGGGCGCTGGTTGTCGCGCACGATGCATGCAGTGGCACCAAGATGTTCGAGCGGCTCGTCGACGAAGACGGTGAGCCGTTGGACGCACTCACCCGCTACACCTTGGAGATTCCGTGCGCATGCATGAGCCCCAACGATGGCCGGCTTGACCTGCTCCGCAGCAGCGTCGACACGTACGGCGTCCAGGGCGTGATCGACATGGTCTGGCAGGCGTGCCACACCTTCAACGTCGAGTCGGTGCTTGTTCAGGACGCCTGTCGAGACGAGCTCCACCTGCCCTGCATGAAGATCGAGACCGACTACTCGGACGCAGACGAGGGTCAGCTGCGAACGCGCATCGAGGCATTCGTGGAGCAGGTGGCAGACGCGGGCTAGGTCGGGTCCCTGCCTCAAGCGGCCCTTCATAACGCAGGTAGTCCGCCTGAGGGGAGACACTGCTTGGAGTCACCGGAGACGCGGGCGCTCCTTCGACGCGACTCCGTAACGCTGAAGGAGGACCGCATCTGACGGATTGTCCAACGGAACTGGCGGTAGTACCGGTATCACAGGAGAAGAATGCCCCGCACGCTCGTGCACGATAATGAATGGCTCGGAACGCCACGGAGGGCCCCGGAAGAGCGCCTCCTTCCGAGTGAGGGCTGAGTGCCCGCAAGGGGCGTGCGAGTTCGACTCTCGCCTCAGACACGATGAACGCAAAGCGGCTCTCAGAAGCGGAGGAGCCGCTTGTGCTGCTCGGCGGCCGGAGATCGGGCATCGGTGCAGCGAATGGGCGTTCGCATCAGCCTCGGAAGCAGTCGTGATCTCGCCTTGCGTCTGTATACTGCGTCGCAGGCGCTCAGATGCTGCCGCCGCCGTCGCAAGGGCGCTCAGGAGCGTCCGCGCTTGTCGCGTGGTGGTGCGATGGAGGGCAGGTTGAGGGCGACGAGTCTCGCGCTGCACGAGTTGCTGAGTATCGGCCGACTACTGCGGGCCGTTGCGGCCGTCGTGGCGGTGACCACATGCTTCGCGACTGTCGCGCTTCTGCGCTTGAGCCGCCGCGCCCAGGCGAGCTCGAGCGGATGCGGCGGGAAGGCACGCTGTCGGCGGCTCAGGGGCGGGCGAAGGCGCTCGGCAATCACGAGTTGGCACCCGACCTTGCGGCGAAGCTTGCACCGCGCAACTTGCCCCTGCCCACGACCGGCAACATGTTTGGCCTATCAGTATGGACGCCGCCGCTCGACTGGGCCTTGCCCAAGCGCATGCCAGCCACGGGGGTCGTTCGTGTCCGTCGTGCTCATAGACTTCGAGGACTACCCCGCGACCGTGACGACGGCCCAACTCCAGCAGCTCCTCTCTGGAGACGGCTTTGACGGATATGCCCCTGTCGAGAGTCTTCGGAACTACTACCTGCGGTCTTCATACGGCAAGTTGGACATCCGGCCAGACGTTCTCGGCATCTACCACTACCCGGGCCCTCGAAGCGCCGTCGACTCGTCGACAGACAGCGCAGAACGGCAGCTCGTAGAGGACGCCTTGAGTTACTTCGATCAGCGAGGGCACGACTTCTCGGTTTACGACGCAAATGCCGATGGCCGGATCGACTACGAGATCGTCTACTGGACGGGCCCTCGGGGGGCCTGGTCGTCGTTCTGGTGGGGGCACTACGTACCGCGCCTTCAGCGCGTTTAGGGTGGATGGAAAGACCCTGTCGACCTGGTCCTGGCAATGGGCTCCAACTGCGGACAACCTGACCGCGAGAGTCGTCATTCATGAGACCGGCCACGCACTCGGTCTGCCGGATCTCTACGACTACGACGATACCGTTGGACCCCAGGGCGGTGTTGAGTACTGGGACATGATGGACAGCAACAACGGCGACCACAATGCGTTCAGCAAGTGGCTCCTCGGATGGCTGACGCTGTCGATCGTCTCGGCTGCATCGCAGCAGGTCGAGCTCAGGCCGGCCGCTCTTCATCCCGATGCGCTCGTCGCATGCCGAACTACTCGATCACAGATCCGCTTGGCGAGTTCTACCTATTCGAGGCTGGACGCCAGGCCGGCAACGACACTACATCCACCTATCCGGCCGATGCCGCGCTCCAGATCTGGCACTTTGATGCGGGTCCTCGCCTTGTCGGGTGGCCTGGCTACGGCTTCCGATTCAACAACTGGTACACATCACACAAGTTCGCTCGAGTGATGGAAGCGGACGGTCGCGAAGACATCGAGAACCTCCGCGGGGCCGACGCAGGCGATCTCTACCAGCCGGGGCAGACGTTGGGGCCGAGCACAACCCCAAGCAGCACGCCCTACTACGGCGCGCGCTCAGGTGTGACCATCTCGGATATCTCTCGCGTGCCGGAGGGTCTTTCGCTTACGGCTGGCATCGGCCCGTACGACTACGACTTCGCGCCTCCGATCTCTAGCTCGACCGCGCCTGATGAGTGGACGAACCAGTTGGCGAACGTGACCGTCTCGGCTATCGACGTCAGTCCGTACGTATCCTTACTCGCAGTGCCCGAGTGGGGATTCGTCTCTAAGGATTTCAACGGTTTGAGCATCTCCGGCGAGGGCACCACCGCCGTGGAGTTCCGCTCGGTCGACTTCGCAGGCAACGCCGAGGAAACCCGAACCGCCTACGTCAGGGTCGACAAGACGAAGCCGACGGTGACATGTGAGACGCAGGGCTCCTACGCGCAGTTCGCGCCAATCGTTATTCGCGCGACTGATTCGCTCTCCGGAATCGACGCGGTGTACAGCCGGCTGGATTCGGGGTATGAGGCCGTTGGGTCGACGGTGGTAGTGCAGAGCGCGGGCCCGCACACGCTCGAGTACTGGGCGACAGACGCGGCCGGCAACGCGTCGGCACATACGACGAGGTCGTTCGTCGTGAATCACCGGACCGCCACCTCGCTGACCACCAAGTTCTCAACGATCGGGTATGCAGTGAGGACGGCGATGGGGGGCAGTGTCTCGGACGACGGTGTTGGCGTCTCGGGACTCACCGTGCGCTCGCAGCACTCAGCGGACAACAGGACGTGGAAGGACACCGGCTCCACGGCTGTGACGCAATCGGGAGGCGGCTTCACGCTCTATGCCGCTCCCGGGTCTAGGACGTACTACCGTGTGCGCACCGCCGCGGGCACTGGCTACCTGGGCTCTGTTTCCGGTCCGATCGTGCTCATGCCCAGGGTGCGCATGACCCGTTCGACCTCCTGGTCGACGCTGTCCCGCCGCAGGACCTACCACGCCAAGGGCTACATAGAGCCGAAGCATCACTCCTCTAGGAGCAAAGTGCGGATCAGGGCCTACAAGAGGGGCAAAGACGGCGACTACCGCTACGTGAAGTCGTTTGTGGCGAGCTACTCCCGCCACTCGACGACCAAGACGCGGTACGAGGCGGCGGTCAAGCTCGAGTCGAAGGGCCAATGGAAGCTCGTGGCCTACCACCCGCAGGACTCGAACAACGCTGAGACCTACGGCACGCCGGACTACGTGCGGGTGAAGTAGAGCGTGTCCGGATTACCGCGTGTGACATAGCGCGTCAGCCGTTCGTGCGAGTGACGGCGCGTTGGCATCTACTGACTATGCGTTACAGCGTTTCCGCTGGCAAAGGTCTGGAGGCGACGCCTGGATTCGAACCAGGGCTAGAGGCTTTGCAGGCCTCTGCCTTACCACTTGGCCACGTCGCCGTGTGCCCGTTGGGCTGTATCGGCATAGTCGCGGAGTCACTGTAGTGACGTCGGCGTTGCGCGAGAAGCGGGCAAGAGCCCGACAGCCGCTCGAGTGGGGTAGCAGCGGTCACGAAGCGACCACCAGGGCTCCGCCAGCAGGAGCAGAGACGGTCGGGTCGCGGGCGCGGCGGCCCGGGCTGTATTCTTGGCAGCGAGGGGATTCTCGGCCGGACGCGTAGGCGCGGGGGAGGGAGGGCTGCCGTGAGCGTGGATGCGCAACAGGGACTCGAGTCGCGAATCGATCGATGGCGGGCCTACGCCCTCGCGCAGGGCGACGCCGAGACGCACGTCGCTCTGGTAGAGGGCAGGCTGCGCGATCAGGCAGCCAGTCTCGTTGACGCCGGCTTGGATGCCGACGAGACCTTCCTCGTGGCTCTCAAGCGCGTTGCAGCAAGCGATGAGGCTTCCTGCGGTTTCGCTCGCTCGCACTTCGATGAGCTGTGGAGCCAGCCCGTCGCGATCGAGGGCGACCAGGGTCCGGCCCGCAGTGTCACGGCCGAGTTCCGGGTCGTGCTCGGATGTGCGATCGCTGCCGCGCTCGCGATCAAGGTCCCGATGCTGTTCGGACTGGAATTCGACGGTGATGGCGGGAGCTTCTACGCGCGGAATCTGAGCCTGTTCGTCCTGCCGTTCTTGGCGACCTACTTCATTTGGATGCGAGGGTTGAGCAGGAAAGGCATCGCCGGTCTGGCCACCGCCTTCGTCGCCGGCGCGGTGTTCGCGAATGCATATCCCTTCACGCCGGGCGGATCTACGGAGATCCTGACCGCCATCCACCTGCCTATCGCTCTGTGGCTTGCGGTTGGTGTGGCCTACGTCTCGGGCGATTGGCTGTCCGATGCCCGGCGCATGGAGTACGTGCGATTCACGGGGGAGTGGTTTGTCACATATGCGCTCGTAGCGCTGGGTGGTGGGGTTCTCGTCGGGATAACCGTCGGCGTCTTCGAGGCGATCGGTCTCGACGTGACGGCGTTCATGTCCGAGTGGGTGCTTCCGTGTGGCGCCATGGGCGCCGTCATCGTGGCGGCGTGGCTGGTCGGTTCGCGTCGCAACCTCGTGGGTGGGATGGCGCCCATGCTGGCGCGCGTGTTCACTCCGCTGTTCGCACTCATGCTCGTGGCTCTACTCGTCGGCGTCGTCTGGACGCGGGGCGTCATCGACGTCGAGCGTGAGGTGCTCATACTGTTCGACCTGCTCCTGGTGGTGGTGCTGGCGCTGCTGCTCTATGCGTTCTCGGCCCGCGACCGGCTCTCCGAGCCGGGGCTCTTCGACTGGATCCAACTCATGCTCGTCGGGTGCGCCTTGGCCGTGGACGTGTTCGCGCTTCTCAACATCGCAAGCCGCCTGACCGAGTACGGCTTCAGCGCGAACAAGACGGCCGCGCTCGGCCTGAATCTCATTCTGCTGGTCAACTTGGCGTGGTCGGCGTTCCTGCAGACGGGGTTCTTGAGATCGCGACGCGGTTTCGGAGCCGTCGAGCGATGGCAGATGCGCTACCTGCCCGTGTATGCGCTGTGGGCTGCGACCGTCGTTGTCGCCTTCCCGCCGCTGTTCGGCTTCGCCTGACGGCCGGCTACTTGGCGATGTAGACCTTCACGCGCGTCTCGCTTTCGACCTTCTCGCCCGGGTCCGGGCTCTGGTCGAAGACCACGCCCGGCGTGCTGTCGTGCGATTCCGTGACGATCTCAATGGCGAGCCCTGCATCCTGCAGGGCGAGTGTCGATCAAGTTCGTTTCCCACCGATGACGTCGGGCACGCTTACAAGCTCCTCTGCTGGCACGGCAACCACCAGATCGATCTTCGCGCCAGCAGGGCTCTGGGTATCCGCCCCTGGACTCTGAGAGACGACCTTGGCGTCGCCGCCTGCCGGTGCTGCCTCGGTGGTGACTTGTCCCGTGGCGAAGCCCTCTTTCTCGATCACCGAGCACGCACCCGATTGCGTCAGGCCCACCACGTTCGGGACAGCGGCGGTGTCTGCCGCGGGCTGAGACCCTCCAGATGGGGTGCATCCTAGGATCGTGACCGACACTGCGATGAACGCCACGCAAGCGATTCGAAGAACGCGCCTGCTCATTGGAACCCCCTCCAATGCCGCCGCACGCAACGAGCAACCCTCAGACAGCATGTACCCATGCCACGCAGCAGGAGTCTCGTGAGACACAGGCGCTGCGAGTGCGAGGTTGCCGCATACTGGAGGTGGCGCGGGCGGGTCGCACAACCGCGCAGTTGGTTCGAGATGGAGGTGCGGACTATGTCCAGCCAGGCGGCCCCAAACCAACCGATCGATCGGCGGGTATTCGTTGTGGGCCTCGGTGCCGCGCTGCTGGTCGGCTGCGCGCCCCGCAGCGCAGAACCGTCGCGCACGGCGGGTGGGGCTGACACTCGTCCGATCGGATCCGCGGAGTCGACCGTTTCTGTTGGCAGAAAGCCCGGCGGGCTGCTTGATGCCATCGAGCGACGTCGATCGATTCGCACCTACACTGAAGCCGCTGTTCCAGAGGAAGACATCGCGCTTCTTGCATGGGCCGCACAGGGCGTGACCAACGCCGAGCGAGGACTGCGTGCAGCACCCTCGGCCCTGGCCGCCTATCCGCTTCGGCTCTACGTCGCCACGGCGGAGTCGCTGCGCCTCTACGATCCGAGCCAGGACGGATTCAGCCCGGTACGGAATCGGGACGTCCGGCCGGAGCTCGTTGAGGCCTCGGGGCAGTCCTCGGTAGGCCAGGCACCGGTGGTCTTCGTTCTCACGGGCCGCTACGGCATATTGGAGCAGGAGCTTGCCGAGAAGGCGCAGCGGTGCGTTCACCTCGAGGCGGGGCACGCCGCGCAGAACCTCGTTCTGACTGCTACGAGCCTTGGGCTTGGCAGCGTGACCGCAGGCTCGTTCGAGGATTCGCTGGTGCGCAAGGTCCTCCGTGCGAACGAGGATGAAACGCCGCTCTATCTCATACCTGTCGGGCACCCCGCCTAGCCGGCTTCTAGCAGCGGTTTCGC
>CAVPCY010000009.1:0-50000 GCA_963702525.1 uncultured Actinomycetes bacterium
TTGGCCACGCTCCAGCGGTCTCGACCACGCCGCTGTGGTACGGGGGTGTGACGAGTGCGACACGCAGGGTCATTCGGACTCCGGTCCTCGGGCAGGATTCGGGCAGGCTAGTAGCCCGTCAGGTAAGCGCCATGTATCGAGTTGTACGCAAGCGGCACGCCGATGAGCGTGAAGAGCATGACAGGGAGGGCAACCACTGCATACCACGCGGCCTTCCTCCCTCGCCACCCGAGAGTGAGCCGAACATGCAGGTAGCCGGCGTAGACGATCCATGAGATGAGCGACCACGTCTCAATCGGATCCCAGTTCCAGTACCTTCCCCACGCCTCGTTCGCCCATATGGCGCCTGCGACGACCATGATGGTCAGGAAGATGAAGCCCACTGAGACGAAACGAAACGCCAGGTCGTCAAGGACGCTCTGGTCGGGTAGTCGCGACAGCATCGGACCGCCGCGACCTGATGCTGCGCGCTTCTCCCTAACCAGAAGGACGAGCGAGATAGCGAACGCGGCGATGAACGAGGTGTACGAGAGCTTCGCGAATGTCACGTGGATGGTCAGCCAGTAGCTTGCGAGGGTAGCGGTGATCTCCAGCGGCGACTTGGGCGCAAGCATCGCACCACCGAGGAGCAGCACCGCGACCGGCATGATCACGACACCGGCGACCTTAAGCTGAGGCTTGAGCCAGGCTATGGCTCCCAGGGCAATCACCGAACCGAAGGCATACGACGAGACGACTTCGTAGAAGCCCAGGTAGGGACCATGACCGACTTCGGCCCAGCGGAACGCAATCGCCGCCCCCTGAGGCACGAGCCCGGCGAGCGAGACCCACAGCGCGATCGAGAGCGTCCTGGCGCTCCCGAACACCGCACCGAAGACGAACAGGATCGCGCCAATGGCGTAGAGTGTCACCGCTGCCCACATGAGTACGATCTCGGACATCAGCCCTCACTCTCCGGCGCCGCCAGACAGGCGCGTAGCATAACCTCAAGACTGTCCCGATCGAAGCCGGCGAATCGCCAAGCCCGCAGAGTGACCGACACGACCGTACCGCTTTCGGACTCGTGAGCAGCCACGACGATCAGCCTCTGACGGCCGAGTAAGGCCACCGTGACACCGAGCACGGCGATCAGGAGCACGATGTACAGCAGCGGGACCGTCCAGTCGTCCACGACACTCAGTCTGGCATAGTGGTCGATGCCCACGAATCTCACGGTCGACCCATCGGGCAGACCCACACCTTGGTTGAGGCCCACTCGGCCTGAAGCGACCTCAGCTCCGTCCTCGGCCGATGTCATGGTAAGTGAAACGCGGGGCCGCGCAGGAAGCCCGTCGCTTGCAGTGGAACCGGGTGCACCGGGCCTCGAGGGCGGCCCCTACCTCGACCACGGCTCGGCCATCCGGGCCTGTAAGCACGAAGACGGCCGGCGTGGTGCCGCTCGTCGTCTCATCCGACACGTCGACCAGCGCGCTCGTTCGCCCGATCTCGCTGCCGTCGGCCCGCTCAAGCAAGAATCTCAGCGCCAGGCCGGAGGAGTTGCTGTGAACAACCATCGATCCGTGCTTGAGGGGATGGTTCGGGTATACCCGCTGCCTCGCCAGAACCGCTCCGGATTCAGTCGTGACAGCGACGGTCGCCGTGGGGCCGACAACGGTCCCGTCAGGCTCGGTGTAGTCCACTTCGAACTCCTCCACCCCAATCCGTAGCGGCGGCGTGGCTGTGGCGTGCAGAGGTCCTCGCGAATACACGCCGTAGGACGCAGGCACGTCGGACCGGCTCTCGCCCCGCGGTATCCCGACAAGACCGTCGGATCGCACCAGCGCGCTGAGCACAACCACGGCCAAGAGGGCTACGAGGGCCCAGTGGAATACAGTGCTCCCCCATACCGTCGCGGGGTTCGACGCCAGTACGAGGGTGTCGTCGGCTCGTTTCGCGCCCAGGTCTGCTTCTCGAAGAGCGATCTCGGCGCGGTCGATCGCCTCGGAGCGATTGGCTTCGGTCTCGATGGCGAAGGTCGGGGATCCAACGGCCTTGGCGATCTCGCCACGGCGGAGTGCGCGGAGCGCCGATGACCGACGCCAGGCCACCGCTGTGCGCCGCCACGCGCACACAGCGGTGGCGCATGCGAGCAGAATCGCAAGAGCGACGAAGACTGGCGAGGAGAACGCCTGATGCATGCCGAGAAGGCCAACGAGGGGCGCAAGTCCCTGGTGTGCGCTGTCCCACTGGCGCACGGTCGCGGCCGCGTCCCTACCCTGCGGCACGAGCGTCCCGACGAATGAGTAGACACCGAGTGTGACAAGCAACGCCACCGCTAGCCGGGGCGAGGCGAGCAGAGATGTCAGCTTACGCGCACGTGGGGCCACAGTCAGGAAGCTCCGACTACGTGGGCCACGCCTACGGCCACGCTGTCCCACTCGGTGCGGTTCCGTGCGATCCACAACCAGTCACACCGCAGTTGTTCTCCGACCAGTTGCTCGGCGCGGAACTCGGCGAGGAGATGCCGTTCACGATGAGCGACTGATAGGGCGCTGGATCGCTTCGGTAGCCGATAAGCCGCGGTCGCTTCCACGCATGAGGTGTCTTCACGTGGCAGTTGATGCAACGGCCGTTCGTCGCACCGTTGTGGTTGTTCCTGCTATGTGTGTTGTTCATGCTCCGGAAGTTCGCCGTCTGGTGGCACTTGGCGCACAACGGCGTGCCGCCGCCCGCGCTCTTGATGTAAGGGCTCGCGGTGTCCAGATAGACCCCGCCCGTGCTGTAGTTGGTGGTGTATCCCGACGCGATGTTCACGCTCATGGTTGCGCCGTGTGGCCCGGCCGCGCCGGTCACCGAACCATGGCAGTCGTTGCAGCGAACCGGCATGGTTGTCGACTCAGTCAGAGCCGACCAGTTGGTGAGCATGCTGGCCACCGGAGGTAGCGTAAGCGTGCTGCCGCTGAACGTGGTGAGGGATCCAGGCATGGTGTCGTAGACCTTGTGGCCGGACCACGTGTCGGCGAACTGGACGCCCGGGGTGCTACCATTGCCCGCCCGCTGGACGTGCGGGGCGCTCTTGGTGACAGTTAGGTGGCAGTCCGTGCAGGCCGCCGTGTTCGGTGCCTTTGCGATCGTCGACGCCGTGTTCACGAATGTCACGTTTGTGGGCGGTCCGCTGTTGACGGTCTTGTCATGGCAGATGCGGCATGGCGTCGAGGTGTACGCCGTCAGCGCGAAGTGCTCGTTGGCGATGCTGTCGTCATGGCAGCCGGAACACCACGACCCGGCGAAACCTGTGCCGAATAGCCCTGTGGTGCTCATGCCACTCTCATGGTGTGCCGGAGTGCCGACTCCAGTCGCGACATGCTCGTCCAGGTTGATGCCGACGTGACAGCCGGACGCCTGGCAGTCCAGGATCGGAGCCGTCGTCGCGTTCTTGTGACACGCGGTGCAACCCGTGGCCGTCCCCGCGTGAAGCACAGAGACATCGGTCACGCTGTGGCAGTCGGTGCCATTGGGGTTGTCCTGACATGAGCCGCCCGCCGTGTTGAGGCCCGCCGAGACTGCCGAGACAGACACGCCGTCGACGTACAGCGCATCATCGGCAGAGCTGTCAGCGTAGAGGCCGAACCGGACCCCGTTCGTGTTCGAGGGCACTGTCAGGCTCTGGGCGGTCCACGGTAGCGTGGCCGGGTCTGTACCTGCTGGCGCGTAGTTGCGCGCGTCGAGCCAGTTGGTCCCGCCGTCCGTCGTGTACTGCACCACGACGTCGTCGGCGGCTTCAAGTGTCGTCCATCCGATCGCGTAGCTCAGGGTGGCCGACGTACCGCCGCTCACGTTGATACCGGTCTTGGTCACGTAGCGCCACGTCGGGCCGGAGCCTAGAGCCTGGGCGGCGTACGCACCTGAATTGAAGGTCACGTTCTGGACCTTCCAGCCAGCCTCCGAAACCGTCGGGGTTGTGCCGGTCAGCAGGATGTCATCGATGTAGAAGTAGCGTGCCGTCGAGGCGTTGCTCACCGGCACGAGCTCGAAACGAACGAGCAGTGCCGAGTTCGCCGGAAGTGCCGACGAGGTGATCTGCGTCCAAGTGCCCACGTTGGTCGTCACGGTGTTCTGGACGTAGGTCCAGCTCGTCCCGCCGTTCGTGGAGTAGCCGACGCGATAGCGGTCGTTGGTGAGGAGCCCGGAAGTCCGATACCAGTAGCTCAGGCTGCGCGCAGAGGTGTACGCCGCCGTGTTGAAGGTCTGCTGGAAGTAGCGCGCCGTCGTGCTGTTCGCCGACGGTGCGATCCGCGCCGAAGCGGCGCCGCCGGTCGTGTGGTTGACCGTAGTGCTTCGAGTGACTTGCGTAGCGGTCGAGCGCGTCCATGCCGCGGGCCACGTGGTCGCGTCGAAGTTCTCGTTGGCAAGGGTCGTAGTGCCGCCGCTGGGTGCCTGGTAGTCCGCGCTCGTCCAGTTCGCGAAAGCTACCAGCCTCGAAGCCGTCCGAGAAGCCAGGGCCGACCGAGCTGCCGCCGTAGCGCGAGCCCGGACTCGCCAGCACCTGCGCCGTCGCGTCGTGCTTGGTCGCTGTCTGCGTGTGCCGCGTCGTGTGACACCGCACGCACGTCTTGTCCCACGAGCCGGCGAAGTTATCGACCACAACTTCGTGGCAGGCGACGCACTTGTCGGCGTAGCCGCTCAGGTTGAACGTGATGTTGGTCGGACCGTTGTGAGCCGGCTTCATCTCGAGCGAGTGACACTGCGTGCACGCGTAGCCGCTCTCACTGCCGGTCTGTGCGCTCGCGGTGTGCTGCGTGGTCGCAGGGTTGTAGTGCTGCGGATCGTGCGGCGTGTACGCGTGCGTCCCGACAACCGTGCCATTGTGGCAACCCGTACACTCGTTGGTTCTCCCCGCGGGCAGCGACGGGTAGCTCGGGTTGCGGTGGCAGACCGCGCAGTTCGCGTGCAGCGTGCTCACATCGGTCTGCTCGTGGCAGTCGATGCACTCCTGGCTCGCAGTCGAGTTGTGGTTGTACGTGTGCAGCCCGCCGCTGTTGTGGCACGCCCCGCCGGTGCCGCACGTCGTTGCGGTCGGCTTCGCGGCCTGCAGCGAGAAGTCGTGACAACCGGTCAGGTTGCATCCCGCGGCATCCCCGTGAATCGCGTGCAGGTTGCTCGTGGGATGGCAGTTCGCGCTGAGACATCCGTCAGTCGTTGATGCGGTGACAGGAGGCGCGGTCGTGTCGTGCTGGGTCATCGTGGGAAGCACCAGCGCGGAGTGACACGCTGCACACAGCCCGCCGCTCCAGCCGTTCGCCACAACGTCCGCGACCTCCTGGCTCGCGCTGTGGCAGGCCGCGCAGTCGGTGTCGCCGTATGGCGCCGGGAGACCCTGGTGCTGCGCGTAGAGCTGGTCGGGCCCGGTCGCGCTGACCGGGTTGTGACACGCGGTGCACGGTGCCGAGGCGGTTCCGCCGGCGTCGACGGCGTCGTCATGCCGAACGCCGTATGGGTCGTCTCGTTGTAGTGGCCGACAGGTGTCAGATCGGTCAGGCCGACGACATCGGGTGCGCCCACGTAGTTGTTCGAGTGGCAGCTGACGCATTCCCGGTCCCCTGCGTACGTTGGTTTGCTCGGCGAGGTGTGGCATGCGCCGCCAGTACAGCCGCTGTCGGGGTGGTAGGTGGTGAAGTTGTCGCGGGCCGAGTCTGATCCGTGGCATCCGACGCCGGAGTTCGTGCAACCGCTGACAGTCGCGGCGTTGTAGTCGCTCGCCGTGGTGAACCTGTGGGCGGTCGCAGCGCCGTGATTGGAGACCGTCATGTCCTGATGGCAGCCGCTCGTGCCTTGGCCGCACGAGGCCGCCGGGTCGACCGGCGTCGGCCGGGTGTCGAGCACGTTGTGGCACGAGCTCGGGTCGCCAGCATCGGCGTTCGAGCAGCTCTGGTAGCGCGGCGCGCCGCCGGACTGACGCTGCGCGTGAAGCGAGGCCAGATCGGTGAAGTTGTGACAGCTCGTACCTGTGTCGGCGCACGTGCCGGGCTGGACCGTGTGGGTGGTCGCGTAGGAGTCGTGCGTCGTGGCCGCCCCGTAGTCGTGGCACTCGGCGCACTTGCGGGTGGGCCAGTTGCCGGCCACCGTCGCCGAGGAGCCCAGCGTCGTGTCGTTGTGGCACTCGACGCAGGTGACCGAGCCGCCGCTGGTCGAGGTGTCCGAGTGGGCCACGCCCAGGATCGAGCTGTGGCACTGCGAGCACTCGCGTCCGCCCGCGGCTACGAGGCCGTCGGGACCGGCGCCTTGGAAGACCGCGGTGAACGGTGTCGCGGTGTGGGTGGTCTCGGAGTAGTGGTTGGGGTCGGTCGGCGTGTAGACGTGCGTGCCCACGTCGGTGCCGTTGTGGCACGAGGCGCACTCGGGCGACTTGCCCGTAGGCAGAAGCGGATAGGCCGGGTTGTCGTGGCACACCGCACAACTCGGGTGCAGAGAGCTCACGTCGGCATCCTGGTGACATGCGAGGCACTCGGCACTGGCGGTCGCGCTGTGATCGTAGGTGTGCGGAGTGCCCGCGTTGTGGCACGCCCCGCCGGTGCCGCAGGTAGTTGCAGTGGGTTTGGCGGCCTGTGCCGAGTAGTCGTGACAGCCGGTCACGTTGCAGCCCGCAGAGTCCTTGTGGAGTCCGTGCAGGTTGTTCGAGTGGCAGCCCGCGTCAAGGCACGAGTCCGTCGTGGTCGCCGTCACCGCTGGCGACGTGGTGCCATGCTGCACCATCGTCGGCAGCACGCCAACGGCGTGACATGCGGCGCAGTCACCTGACGGCCAACCGCCCAAGATGATGCCCGTAACTGCCGGGTTCGCGTTATGGCAGTCCGAGCACGTCGTGTCGCCGTATGGGCCGGGCAGCGTCCTGGTGCTGGTTGTACAGCTGGTCCGGCCCGGCCGCGCTGACCGGGTTGTGGCAGCGGAGCAGGCCGCCGAGCGCGGAGCCGCCAGATGTGACGGCACCGCCGAATGCCGCGGCCGTGTGGGTGGTCTCGCTGTAGTGCCCGCCGGGCGTCAGACCCGTGAGGGCAACGACATCGGCTGCGCCCGCGTAGTTGGAGTCGTGGCAGCTCGCACAGGTAGCGTCGCCGTTGTAGGCGGCGGTGAACACAGGCTTGTCCACGCTCGCGTGGCACGGGCCGGTCGTACAGCCACTGTTCGGATGGTACGTGCTGAAGTTCGTGTGTGTGGTGTCGGAGCCGTGGCAGCCGGCACCGGAGTTGGTGCAGCCGGCGATGGCGACGTTGTCGTAGTCGCTAGTCGCTGCGAATCCATGAGCCGAACCCGATCCGTGATTGGAGACTGTCATGTCCTGGTGGCAGCCGCTCGTGCCTTGGCCGCACGAGGCCGCCGGGTCGACCGGCGTCGGCCGGGTGTCGAGCACGTTGTGGCACGAGCTCGGGTCGCCAGCATCGGCGTTCGAGCAGCTCTGGTAGCGCGGCGCGCCGCCGGACTGACGCTGCGCGTGCAGCGAAGCCAGATCGGTGAAGTTGTGACAGCTCGTACCTGTGTCGGCGCACGTGCCGGGCTGGACCGTGTGGGTGGTCGCGTAGGAGTCGTGCGTCGTGGCCGCCCCGTAGTCGTGGCACTCGACGCACTTGCGGGTGGGCCAGTTGCCGGCCACCGTCGCCGAGGAGCCCAGCGTCGTGTCGTTGTGGCACTCGACGCAGGTGACCGAGCCGCCCGAGGTCGAGGTGTCGAGGGTGGGCGAGCTTGAGCGTCGAGCTGTGGCACTGCGAGCACTCGCGTCCGCCCGCGGCTACGAGGCCGTCGGGACCGGCGCCTTGGAAGACCGCGGTGAACGGTGTCGCGGTGTGGGTGGTCTCGGAGTAGTGGTTGGGGTCGGTCGGCGTGTAGACGTGCGTGCCCACGTCGGTGCCGTTGTGGCAGCCGAGGCAGTCGCCGGTCTTGCTCCAGTTCCATACGTTCGTCGTGGCACGTCGCGCACTCGGGACCCGGCGTGGACGCGCCGTGAACGGTCGAGATGTCGGACGGGGTGGCATGACACGCACTCGTTGCTGGCCGCCGTCAGCGCGTGCCCCGCCGCGTAGCCGGTGTGAGTCGTCCCGCTGTGGCAGACAGGCGTGCAGCGCATGCTCGCGGCGGCACTCGTGTCCACCGCGGGGTTCGTCGTGGCACAGACTCGCAGGCGTTGGTGAACTCAGGGTTCTCGCTGCCGGGCCCAGCGTAGAGCTCGTGGACCGTGCTGAGGTTGCGCGATGCGTCGTGGCATCCGGCGCCGAAGCAAGACGTGGTTGTCGGCGAGGTGTGATCGGGCATGGCGCCTTCGCCCGGACTGTGGACGTTGTTGCCGCCAGCACCGTAGCTGTCGCCGTGACACCCGCCGCACGAGGTGGTGTCTGCCTGCCGGTGCCCGGTGACAGACGGCAGCGCGAGCACTCCGGCGGCCCTCGAGATCCCCACGACCGTCTCGGTACCGGCGACGACCGTGTAGGTGGCCGCTCTCGCTGTCCCATCCAGCGCCGGTGTCGCTCGTCGTGTGGCAGCTCAGGCAGAACCGCCGAACACTAACCGTCGTGCTGGTGTTCGAGGCTTTGACCCAAGAGCGTCCGAGATGAGCGACGCGTTTCCCCGGCGTCGAGCCGTGAGGGTTGTGGCACTCGTAGCACGGCAGCGGCGCACCCACCGGCAGCACCCCGCCGGAGGTCTCGATGCGGTGGCCGGCGCGCGGCTGGCCTGACGTCACGAACTGCTTGATGTCGACAGGAGTCGTGGCGAAGCCACTCGGCCGGACCCCGCCGTGGCATGAGAAGCACGCAGCCGCGTAGGTGCCGTTGGCTTGGTCGGACGCGACAGTCGAGGCGGTGCTCGGACGATACGCTCCGCGCAGCGAGTCATGCGTGCCCTGGCCCCGGTGCGATGCGTGGCAGTACAGGCAGTCGCCCGCCTTGCGCCTGACGTCGCCACCCCCCGGCGCCGTCTGAGTCGTCTCAGGAAGCAGACGATGTGCGTTGGTCGAGCCTGCGTAGACCGTCTCGCCGAGCCACGTGCCCACCTCGGGGTATCCCGAGGCGTCGCGTTGCGGAGTCGCCGCGTCCGGGTACGAGCCCGCGTACCACGAGTTGGCAGCGTCGTGACACTCATAGCACCAACTCGGGGCCGGTCTGGCTCACGCCAGCGATCGGCAGCATCCGAAGATCGGAGGTGGCGCCGTGCGAGGCGTGACAGCTCGAGCAGGTGACCGTCAGGTCGCCGGCGCCGGTCGCGTCGATCGAATGACCGCTGTTCAGCGCGAAAGAGTCGACCGTGCCTGACGCGATGTTGGCCGCAGAGGCGTTCCGGCCATCGTGACAGACGTAGCAGTTGCCAGTCGTTGCCAGGGTCGAGGTCGTGACCTCGGCCCTGAAGAGCAAGTCATTCTCGAGTCATGTGCACGCCATGGCACTTGCCGCACATCTGCGAGCTCTTCGTCATCGGTTCATGCGGTGAGTCAGACCAGCTGGCGGCGACCGGTCCCGCTTGCGCCGGAGTCGAGCCCTCGCCGTCGGGGTTCACCGCCACGACTCGGAAGTAGTACGGCACGCCACCCAGGCCGGCCGAGTACGTGAACGACGGTGCTGCCGGTCGATGCCGGCAGGCCCGTAGCCCGAGTCCTCGAACGCCGAGACGTAGACCACGTAGCGCGCGACCGACCCCTTGTGCAGGGGGATCCCATGTGAGTTGAGCGATGACCGGCGAAGCCGCGCCCGGCTGCACCTGGAGGTTCGTGGGGGGGTCAGGAGCCAGCGCGAAAGCAACGGCCGGCATAAGCGCCACGGCCACTATGATCGCCAGCACCACTGCCGGCGGGAGCGTTCTGATGCGGTCTCGAACGCGCCTTACCAATCCACTCCACTTCTTCGTCCGAGGGAGGTCGCTTTGCCAGCTTCCGAGAGACGTCGGTTGGTCAGTTGGCGACGCGGCAGACACCCGTATCAGCGGGACGCGGTTGACCCTGCGATTCTACCATCGCGCGCCCCTCCGAAACCACCCGCACTTCACGCGAAATTAGTGCCATGTAATGTGCATTTAGTGAATCTTAAGGTGATTTCGGCGCCGCAGGCGGCGCCGTGTGTCCGCCCCGCCGTGGAAGGGCCGCCGACGCTAGGCGCGCGGCCAGAACGGGTTGAGCCGCGCCTCTCGGCCGATCGTCGTGTCGGGACCGTGCCCGGGATGAACCAGCGTTTCCGCTGGTAGAGAAGTCAGCTTCCGTGCGATGGACTGCGCCAGAGCCCGCGCGTCCCCGCGGGGGAAGTCCGTCCTGCCAACGCTGCCCGCAAACAGCGTGTCTCCCGAGAACAGATGCGGGACACTCTCGCTCGCGCTCGCAGCCAGCAGGCAGATACCGCCCGGCGTGTGCCCGGGCGTGGACAGAATCTCCACACTCACAGTGCCCGCCGTCACGATGTCCCCGTCCTCGAGGACCCTGTCGGGCTGCGGCGCGAGACCGCCCTCGAAGCCGAAGAGGGCCGAGCCGGTGCCCTGCGGCGTACTCACGAACGCCGCGTCCTCGGCGTGCGCCATGAGCGGCGCGCCGGTCGCCTCGACAAGTCCGGCCGCTGCACCGAGGTGATCGAAGTGGCAGTGCGTGAGCACGATCGCCTCAACCTCACGGCCGCCGAGCGCATCGAGGATCCGCTCGAGATCGTCTCCGGGGTCGATGACGAGGGCCGGGCCGTCCCCTTCCCACAGCGAGCCAGCAGTTCGACTGCAGCGGGCCCACCTGTACCCGAGTGACCTGCACCTACCGCTGGCCCTTCTTGACCTGGGTCTCGCCCGGAAGCATCCTTCGCGCCTCGAACACACCATCCACCAGTCGGACTTCACGGAGCAGGGCGTCGAGGCGGCCCATCTCTCCGATCTCGAAGAGGAACCGCATGTCCACGAGGCCGTCTCTGTGCGTGGTGGTCGCCGAGGACAGGATGTTCACCCCGGACTCGCCGATCGCCATGGTGACGTCCTGAAGCAAGCGAAGGCGATCGAGTGCTTCGACGAAGATCTCGACCTGATACGTCGCCTTGCTGCCCGAGTCCCAGTCGACCTCGATGATCCGCTCTGGGCTCGAGAGTAGCTCGGCGGCGTTGGGACACGTCGTCCGGTGAACGCTCACACCGCGCCCGCGAGTCACGAAGCCGATGATCTCATCGCCGGGCACAGGATTGCAGCAGCGGGCGAGCCGTACGAGCACGTCGTCGATGCCCTTGACCACAACTCCCCCGCCGGTCCGGTGGCGTGCGCGCCGAGGCGGGACCATCGGCTGATCCAGCGGAAGCTCCTCCGCCTTGACCTGCTCTTTTGCCGCCGCATCGCCCTCCTTGCTCATAAGCTTGAGCAGGTGCGTGCCCACCAGTTTCGCCGAGAGTTTGCCGGCGCCGATCTGCGCCAAGAGGTCCTCGCCTTTGGCGTAGTTCATCTCGCCGGCGACAGCATCGAGCGCCTTCTCGGCTGCCTTGCTCCCGATGCCCATGCCGTGCTTGCGCATCACCTTGGACAGTTCGTCCTTGCCACCATGAAGGTCATCTACACGGTTAGCCTTTGAGAAGTAGTTGCGGATCTTCGATCGCGCCGAGGACGTCTTGACGATGTTGAGCCAGTCTCGGCTGGGACTCGCGTTCTTGTTGGTGAGCACGTCGATCCTATCGCCCATCTGCAGCTCGTAGCTCAAGGGGACGATCGCGCCGTTGACCTTGGCGCCCACGCAGTGGTTCCCCACCTCCGTGTGGATGGCGTACGCGAAGTCGATCGGTGTCGACCCCGTCTTGAGCGAGATCACGTCGCCTTTGGGCGTGAAGACGAAGACCTCCTCTTCGAACAGGTCGATCTTGAGCGCCTCCATGAACTCGCGCGGGTCCTTGAGTTCCGTCTGCCACTCGAGCATCTGCCGAAGCCACGCCAGCCGCTCGTCGAAGGACTCGTCGCCGCGGCTCCCCTCTTTGTAGCGCCAATGGGCGGCCACACCGTACTCGGCGGTCCGATGCATGTCCTCGGTACGGATCTGGATCTCGAGAGGCCGGCCGGAGGGGCCGATGACGGTTGTGTGCAGCGACTGGTACATGTTGAACTTGGGCATCGCCACGTAGTCCTTGAACCGTCCGGGCACCGGCTTCCAGATGCTGTGGACCGTGCCGAGCGCGCCGTAGACATCCTTGACCGAGTCGACGATGACCCTGAGAGCGATCAGGTCGTAGATCTCGTTGAAGTCCTTACCCTTGCCCGCCATCTTCTGGTAGATACTGTAAAGATGCTTGGGCCGGCCGGCGATCTCAGCTGTGATGCCTACCTGAGCCAGTTCGTCGTGCAACTGGTCGATGACCTGGCCGGCGTATGCCTCGCGCTCGGTGCGGCTCTCGGCGACCATCCGGCCGACTTGGTGGAACTTGAGGGGCTCCAGATAGTAGAAGGCCAAGTCCTCGAGTTCCCACTTCACCTGGCTGATGCCCAACCTGTGTGCGAGCGGCGCATATATCTCCATCGTCTCGCGGGCCTTCTCGACTCGCCTCTCGGGAGGCAGGGCCGCGAGGGTCCGCATGTTGTGGAGGCGGTCCGCCAGCTTGATGAGGATGACCCGTATGTCTTTGGCCATCGCGATGAGCATCTTGCGCAGGTTGTTGCTTTGCTGCTCGGAGAGCGTCTCGAACTCGATACGACCAAGCTTGGTCACTCCGTCCACGAGTTCCGCGACTTCGTCGCCGAACTGCTCGCGGACCTGCGTCATCGTGACATCGGAGTCCTCGACGGTGTCGTGCAACAACGCCGCCTTCAGAGTGGCTGTGTCGAGGTGGAGCTCGGCGAGGATGAGCGCCACCTCGATGGGGTGATTGATGAAGGGTTCGCCGCTCTTGCGCGACTGGCCCTCGTGCGCGCTGACGGCGAACTCGTATGCCAAGTCGAGCCCGGTGAGGTCGGCGTCAGGGTTGTAGGCCCTGACCTGCGCCTCAATCTGTTCGAGCGTGGCGGCCATCGTCGTCCTTCGTGAGTGTTGGCACCGCTGACGGTACTGGGGGCTCACGCGGAAGCGGTGGCCGAGCTCAACAACCGTCACGTGCGTAGTATACGTTGCGCGTGCCATCACCGCAGGTGCCGAGGCGCCGACAGTAGCATGGCCGATCGCCTCGCTCGCCTTCGCTAGGACGGAAGAATCGGACGGTTGAACCGCTCCAGAAGCTCCTCGGGCGGGCTCGACATGACCCACTCGCGGAACACCTGGAACTCGGCGATCTCGTCAAGCCCTTCCGAGTAGCGCACGCTGCTCGTCAGGTCGACCTTGCCGGCAGCGGGAACCAAGGACAGCCTTCGGTAGGCGCCGTGGCCCTCACCGACCACGAACCCCAGCTCGCGGAAGATACCGAGTCCGGAGGACACGCCTCGATCGTCCAGCCCGCAGCCACGATCCAGTTTGCGGCACCGCTCGGCGAGCTCGGCGTTGGTGAGTTCGAATGCCCCCCCTTCGGCGGCATGGAGGTCGCGTAGCACCCGGTAGAGGACAGCGAGGTCGTCGCGTTCAGGTGCAGAAGCGGCGAGTATCCGCTCATTGATTCGAGCGTCTTTGTCACCGAAGAGCAGGTGGACCCGAGCCATCGCCCCGTCGCGGCCTGCCCGACCCGCCATCTGGTTGAACTCGACGTCGTTGAAGGGCAGGTGGTAGAGCACGACGTTGCGGATATCGGGGATGTTCACGCCCTCGCCAAAGGCGCTCGTCGCGACGACCACGCGCACGTCGCCGGCCCTGAAGGCGTGCTCAACCGCATGGCGGACCGAGCGGGAGAGCCCCCCGTTGTAGAACGCCGCATGCCACGCGAGTTCGGGTACGCGCTTGCGCAACAGGCGCGCAAGCCGCACAGAAGCATCCCGCGAGTTGACGTAGATCACCGTCTTGCCGCCCGATGCGGCCAACCGCAGGATCTGTTCGTCCTTGTCGGCGCCGGAGCGTCTGTCCTCGACAGCAAGGTTGTCGCGCACCGTGGGGTCGAGCACGACGGAGTGGATCCCGAGCGACTCTCGGATCGAGGCGGCCACATCGTTCGAAGCGGTCGCGGTGACGGCCAGCACGGTGGGTCCGCCAAGTACCTCGAGCGCTTCTCCCAATCGCGAGTACGCCGGCCGGTGACCGGCCCGCGCGCGCCCGACGTGGTGCGCCTCGTCGACAACCATGAAGCGCACGCGGCCGCACTCGGCGAATCGTGCCGCATGGAAGTGAAGGAACTCGGGCGTGGTCAGAACGACGTCGAGCGTGCCGTTGGAGAGCGCCTGGAAGGCGGCGTCCCGGTCACCTTGTGAGGTCTCCCCGGTGACGGTGCGCACGGCCAGACCGACGCTCGTGAACACCTCGTCCAGGTGAAAGGCCTGGTCGGCGACGAGAGCGCGCAGCGGAAACACGAAGACACTCGCGCCGTTGTCTCGCAGTGCTAGCCTGGCGGCATGCAGGTGGAAGATCAGCGACTTGCCACGACCAGTCGCCATGACAGCGAGCGTGCTACGCGATTCGGCCAGCGCCGCGAGAGCCTCGACCTGCGCCGAGTGCAACTTGCGATCTCCGATGAAGCGCCTTACCAGCTCGGCGTCGAGTTCGGCAGGGAGCAGCCCGGCCAACTCCTCGCGGTTGCCGATGCGAACGCCGGCTGCCTCGGCCTCATCTTGGACAGCATCGCGCCTGGTGAGCAAGACGTTCACGCCGAACGCATGCTCGCCGCCACCCGTGATGTCGGTGACCTCGACGTCGTACTCGACACCCCGATCGATAGCAGGCGCAAGAGCTGCAGCGAGTCGACGGTTGAGGTACCCGACCTGATTGCCGCGCGGGTCGACCAACGCGCAGGCGTTGGGGTCGAACTCGTTGTCCGGCTGCCTCACAAGCCGCAGCGGCGTACTTGCCGTGAGCACGGCTAGCACGTCTTGGCGCCCCTCGAAGGTCACGCCGGCGAGCTTCGTGTGAAACGAAGGCGCGTCTTCTATGCCCGCATACTCCTCGCGAGCCAGGATCTCATCGGCGTGAGCGAAGAGGTCGTCGACCAAGTCAGCCGCTGGTGAACGAAGCGCCTCCCTGACATGGATGTCCCGCACGATGAGCTGGGTCCTGCTGCGACCGCGCCACTGATCCACCTCAAGCTGGAATGCGAGGTCGACGGCGTTCCCACACTCCGCCAGCTGCTCGATGTCTCGGCACCTGAACGCGATGGCGGGCACGGACGCGACACCGTCGAAAGCGACGAAGCGCAGGTGGTTCCCGGTCTTGCCCACGCGCCCTCGATCGTTCATGAACACCCTGCGCGCAGCAAGCACCGGCCTGGCGTTCGCGTGACCGAACGGCCCGAGCAGCGAGATCTCGGCACCGAGCTCGGTGCTGACCTCGTCGAGCGAGATCTCGGCGTCCAGCACGGTCGCGACCTCGAAGTCCTCGGCAGGCAGGGTGGCCAACTCGGCGAGGAGCATCTCTCGGAAGTACTCGAGGTTCTCAGCCTTGAGGGTGAGTCCCACCGCGGCTGCGTGCCCTCCGAATCGCTCGAGCACGCCCGAACACTTGGAGACCGCCGCGAACAGGTCGACCGACCCCACCGAGCGCGCGGAGCCCTTCGCCACCCCGTCCTCGAGAGCGAACAGGAACGCGGGCACACCGAAGGAGTGCGCGAGGCGCGACGCCACGATGCCCTTGACTCCCTCGTGCCACCCCTCGCCCGCCAGCACGAGCGCCCGCTCGCCGGAGTAGACGCGCTCGGCGAGCGCGGTGGCAGCTTCGGTGAGGTCGGCTTCGACCGTCTGCCGCAGCCGGTTGTGCTCGTCGAGCCTGAGGGCAAGTCCCTCGGCCACCACTGGATCGTCGGCGAGCAGTAGGTCCAGCGCGTCTTGCGGGTCGCCGACGCGTCCGGCGGCGTTGAGCCGCGGGGCGATCGCGAAGGCCACATCGTCGGCCGAGAACCCGTCGAGCGAGACACCGGCCACTGCACACAACGCCGCGATCGACGGCGTGCCGCCTGCGCGAGCCCGTCGCACGCCGGCGGCGACGAGAGCGCGGTTCTCGCCGATAAGCGCAACGACATCGGCGACGGTCCCCAGCATCGCCATGTCGGCGAGATCCTTCCACCCATCCTCGTCTCCGAGCAAGGCGCCAACCCGTTGAACGAGCTTCAGCGCGACACCGGCGCCGGCAAGGTCGCGTGACGGGCACTCCTCGGCGAGCTTGGGATTGGCCACCGGGATCGTGGAGGGAACGTGCTCGCCCGGTTCGTGATGATCGGTCACGACCACGTCCACGCCGTGCGACAGCAGCTGCGCGACCTCGTCGGCCGAGGATATGCCGCAGTCCACGGTCACCACGAGGTCCGGCGAGTGCTTCAGCACGCGTTCGATCGCCGCGGGCGTCAAACCGTAGCCCTCACGGAACCTGTGCGGCACGATCGCTTCGACCGACGCCCCAAGCGCTGCAAGGCCGCGTCGCGCCACCGCCGCGGCACTGATGCCGTCGAGGTCGAAGTCACCGAATACGAGAATGCGCTCATCGGTCTGCACCGCCCTAGCGACGCGCTCAGCAGCCGCGTCCATTCCTGGGATCAGAGACGGGTCGAGCCAGTCCCGCCCCAGCGATGGCTCGATGAAGCGCTTCGCCTGCTCGGCGCTCTCGATCCCGCGGGAAACGAGGATGCGCGCGACAACGTGCGACAGGCCGGTATCGGCGGCCAGACGCGCCACGCTGTGCTCGTCGGCGGGAGCCAACGACCATTTCCTGGAGTCACACACCTCGGACATGGCCCCATCCTAGCCGACGGGGCCGACACCGCTTACGGTGCCGACCCCACGAATGCAACTGCGAACGCGGTGCGCCCTAGGCGTCCGCGTACTTCTTCTTGAGCGCGGCGTACTTGGGCTCGCTCTCCTTCCACATGGCGTAGAGCGGCGAGGCGACACCGATCGAGGAGTAGGCCCCGACGAGCATGCCGATCGAGAGCGCGAGCGCGAAGTCCTTCAGCGTCTCGCCGCCGAAGAAGAGCATCACGAGTACCGGAATCAGTGAGGTGATGGTGGTGTTGATGGACCGTACGAAGACCTCGTTTATCGACTCGTTGGCCATCTGCATGAACGACTGCTTCGCCAGATGCTGCGAGTTCTCCTTGATTCGGTGGAAGACCACGATCGTGTCGTAGAGCGAGTATCCCAGGATCGTGAGCAACGCCGCGATGGTGTTCGGCGTGACCTCGTAGCCCAGCAGCGCGTAGATGCCGAGCGTGATCAGGATGTCGTGAACCAGGGCGACTACCGCGGTGACCGACATCTTGTATTCGAAGCGTACCGAGATGTAGAGCAGGATCGCGGCGAGGGACAGACCGAGCGCCATCAGTGCACGGTTCGTGATGTTCTTGCCCCACCCGGGACCTATCGTGGTGACCTGGAACGAGGCTGGCGGCAGCTTGACAGCGACCGCGACAGCGGCGGCATCGCCGGACGCCTCGTCGGGGTCGGTCACCTCCGTGCGGACGATGAAGCCCTTCACGCCCTGCGCTTCGGTGGTCTGCACGTTGGGATTGGTCACACCCGCGTCCTCGAATGCTTTGCGCATCTGTTCGATGGTGACCTCCCCGGAGTTCACCACGCTGATCGAGGTGCCGCCCTGAAACTCGATGCCGAACCTCAAGCCGAACGAGGGCAGCAGCAACGCCGCGATGGACAGGACGAGCAACACGCCTGAGATGGCGAACATGATCTTGCGGTGGCCGAGGAAGTCGATATGGAACCTAGACACCCGCAACACCCCCCTTCGGGGCCTTGCCGGTTGGCGCGGCTGCGCTGTCCTTGGTCAGGCCCCAGAACGCCGGCGCCTTGCCGATCACTGACTCGCCCAGAAGGACGAGACTCGGACGTTTGAACAGGACCATCATGACGATGTCGCAGACTATTCCGATCGTGAGCGTCAGCGCGAAGCCGCGGACGGGGCCGATCGCGACGAAATAGAGCACCGCCGCCGAGACCAGTGTCACGAGGTCTGCGTCGATGCTCGTGTACATGCCGTGGCGCGATCCCGAGTTGGCAGCCGAGCGGATGGTCTTGCCCATCCGCACTTCCTCCTTGAAGCGCTCGAGAATCAGGATCGACGAGTCGGCGGCCAGACCGATCGTGAGCACGATGCCGGCGATGCCCGGCAGCGTGAGCGCGAAGAAGCCCAACTGCGACAGCAGGGCCAGGATTCCGAGGAAGAACGACGCGAACGTGATCAGAGCCGCGACAGTCAGCAGACCGAGGCCGCGGTAGAACAGCAGAACGTAGAGCGCCACGAGCGATAGGCCGATGACCATCGCCAGCACACCCTGCCTGAGCGAGTCTTGGCCGAGTGTGGGCCCGACGACCCTCGACTCCGAGAACACGAGCGTAACCGGGAGCGATCCGGTCTCAAGCACCGTCTTGAGCTGCTTGGCGGTCTCGGCGGTGAAGCTGCCCGAGATCGCCGTACTGCCGTCGAGGATGGGCTCGTTCACTCGTGGAGCAGACTGCACGGTGCCGTCGAGCACGACTGCGACGAGCTTACCCACGCTCGCGGACGTGTACTCAGCCCACTTCTTCGTCCCTTCGGCGTTCATCGAGAGGTTGACCTCGATCTCACCGGTGTTCGGGTTTTGCGACACCGCGGCGTTTCGCACGACCTCGCCTGTCAGGAACGGCTGGTAGGTGCCCTTCTTGACCTGGACGCCCTGCTCGCCCGCGCTGATCGCCGCGACCGTCGCCGAGTCCGTGATCGAAGCGACGTCCACGAACTCCAGCTGACCGGTACTGCCCAGGACAGCGAGTGCCTCCTGGGCGTTCTTGATGCCGGGGATCTGAACGAGCAGCGAGTCGTTGCCCTGGCGCTGGATCGATGCTTCCCGAACGCCGAGACGGTCGACCCTGTTGCGGACGATCAGCTCGGCACGCTCCATGACCGCAGCGGTCACCGGCGTCGTCGTCGACTCCTCAGCCGTGAGGATGACCGACAGGCCACCCTGGATGTCGAGGCCTTGGGTGATCTTCTGAGCCGGGGGCCACAGTATCGCCCACGAGGCGACGACGAGCACCAGCGCGAGCGCCAGCAATAGGATGTTCTGTTGCTTCTGGTCCATGCTCCTGCCTTCCATACCTTGCTTCAGTCACAGCTCCGTGCAGGAGCCTTGTTCCACATCGACGCGGCCGGCGCCAACCGCCCGCGCCACCACCGGCTATGACAACGGCGACGCGCTCTCGTCGTCAGGCTCGGCATCCTGACCAGACTCGGCCTCGACCGTCTCATCGTCGGCGTCCTCGACATCGTCTGCGGCTTCCGCGGCCGCCGCATCCTTCGGCGCGACCACCTGTGCGATCGCCGCCTTGGCCAGCTCTAGCTCCGAGCCATCGGCGACACGAACGCGGATCCGTTCGCCCACCTCGATGATCACGGCGTAGATGCCGCCTACCGTGACGATCTCATCCCCAGGCTTGATGGAGGCGAGCATCTCGCGCTGAGCGGTCGCGCGCTTCTGCTGCGGCCTGATGATCAGGAAGTAGAAGACCCCGATGATCAGGAGTATCGGCAGGAACTGCTGCAACTGCGCCATGGTCGCGCGCCTTTCTAGCGTGAGGGCCGCTGTACGCCCCAAGCGCACAGCCAACGGACAATCTTACCTGTGAAACGCCCTTCGCGGAAGCGAGAATGTGAGTTCTTCGTCCTCGCGGCGGAATCAGTAGTCGTCATGGGCGGCGGAGGCGCGCCACGCACCGAGGAACGCGCCGTACTGTCCGGCAAGCACGGCCTCGCGCGCCCGCCTCGCCAGATCGAGCAGGAAGTGCAGGTTGTGTACGGAGAGCAGCGTCGCACCCAGCATCTCTTTGGTGTTCACAAGGTGTCTGATGTAGGCGCGTGAGAAGCCCGTGCACGTCCCACAGGAGCACGACTGGTCGAGCGGGCCGAAGTCGCGCGCGAAGCGGGCGTTTCGCATGTTCAGGCGACCCTCGCTGGAGAAGGCCGTCCCCAGGCGAGCAGTGCGGGTGGGAAGCACGCAGTCGAACATGTCGACACCCAGCCCGATCGCTTCGAGCATGGCGGTGGGGCTCCCCACTCCCATGAGGTAGCGGGGCCGGTCGGCCGGTAACGCCCCACACACCGGTGCGAGCGATTCGAGCATCAGATCGTGCGGCTCGCCCACAGAGTAGCCGCCAATCCCGTATCCGAGAAAGCCGATCTCGGCCAACCGCTCGACACTCTCGGCGCGCAAGTCGGCATGCACTCCGCCCTGCACGATGCCGAACAGGGCCTGGTCCTCTCGGCGATGCGAGTCCTTGCAGCGCCTCGCCCACTCAGCGCTTCTGCGCACCGCGGTCGCCACGTGCTCTCGCTCGGCGGGGTACGGCGGGCACTGGTCGAGCTGCATGATGATGTCGGCGCCCAGCTGCTCCTGGATACGCATGTTGTCCTCGGGGGACCAGAAGTGCCACGCGCCATCGACTATCGACCGGAAGCGCACGCCATCGTCGGTGAGCTTGAGCGTGTCGGCCAGGCTGAAGATCTGGAACCCGCCCGAGTCCGTGAGGATCGCGCGATCCCAGTTCATGAACCGGTGAAGCCCTCCGGCCTGCTCGACGATGTCTGCGCCCGGCCGCAGGTACAGGTGGTACGTGTTGGCCAGCACCACCTGTGCGCGCATTTCGCTTAGTTGCGCGGGCATCACGCCCTTCACCGTCGCGCGCGTCCCCACGGGCATGAAGACGGGTGTCTGCACGGCGCCGTGCGCGGTCGTGAAGACGCCAGCACGCGCCGAGGTAGTGGAGTCCGTTGCATCAAGCTGGAAACTGAACAGTGCCATGCCGGCGATTCTACCCGAGCGGCAAGATGCCGGGCCCAACAGGTAGACTGAATCCGTGGTGAACCCATCGCGACCCGCAGACGTCTTAACGGAGCGACATGAACTACGACAGCGCCGACGACCCCGCTCTCGTGGCGGCGGCGACCGAAGGTGACCTCGGAGCGTTCGAGGCACTCGTGCGTCGCCACTCCAGAGTCGTCTACGCGCATGCGCTGCGGTTCTTCGGCGAGCCAAGCTCCGCCGAGGACGTGGTGCAGGAGGTGTTCGTGAAGGTGTTTCGCTCGCTGGACTCCTACGACTCGCGGGCCCAGTTCTCCACGTGGCTGTACCGGGTCACGCGCAACGCGTGCCTCGACGAGGTGAGGGCAGGCAAGCGTCGGCCCGTACCGGTGGATCCCATGAGCGTGATCGAGAGGCGCGACGATTTCGCGGATGAAGTCGTCCTTTCCTCGGCGATCGAGCTCGCGATGCGTTCGCTTCCACCCGAGGACCGCGACGCCCTGTCGGCGGTATCGCTGTTCGGCCTGTCGTATGCCGAGGCGAGCGGGGTTCTCGGCGTGCCACAGGGCACAGTCAAGTCGCGGGTCTTTCGCGCACGCCGCTCGCTGGCAGCCATGCTGCAGCTGCACAAGGGGGGTGCCTGATGGAGTGCCTCGAGGCCCAAGGGATCGTCTCAGAACGGCTCGACCGTGATGAGATCGACCCGGCGCTGCTCGAGAAGGCCAAGGAGCACTGCCGCTCGTGCGACGAGTGCGGGGCGTTCGTGAGGACTCTCGCGACCCTACGCATGATGCCGCTGCCCGAGCCACCCGCGGACCTCACAGAACGGATCATGGAAGCGGTCCAGACCGAGAAGGCGGTCCTGGCCGCGAACAGCGCGGTCGCGTTCAGCGAAGCGGCCAACGCGCCCGAGGAGCCGGTCGAGGCAGAACCCGTTTCGTTCGATCGGCTGGCCGAGCAACTCAAAGACCGTCGCCATCGCAAAGCCATCATCGGCTGGGTCGCCGCGGCAGCGGTCGTCTTCGTCATCGCCGGTATCGGTGCCATCGCCGGCGTTCGCCAGATCCTCTCCCCCGCTCGCAGCTCCACGATGGCGACCTCCGAGTTCCGCTACTCGGGCGGTGCCGCCCAGGAGTTCGAGGCCGCCCCCTCCGCGACCCAAGACTCGGCTGCCGGCGCTTCGAAGAGCGCTCCAGGAGTTGACACCGCCCCCTCCTACATAACGGTTGGGACACTCATCTACCGCCTGACGGGCGACGCGACCGGAGTCGACGAAACGACGCTGAGCACGATCGGTACGACGTCGAGTTCACTGGGAGGGACGCAGGTCAGCGCGCACGACGTGCTAGCCGGGCCGGACCGGTCCGTCGTCTACGTGAAGGCCGCCGAGGACAAGCTGATCGCGTTCGAGCGCGCAACTCGGACCTTCAGCGCCAGGCCATACGCGCTGTCCGGCGGTTCGATCACCGCCTATGGCACGTGGCCCACGCTTCCATCGGGCGTGCGAGACTCCCACGAATCCGGACGGCTCGCCGCAGTACGTCGAGGCCGGCACCGACTCCGGTGGAGTCAAGGTGTACCGGCCGGTGGGCGGGGAAGCCTCGATCGGGATCGCAGTGGCACCCGGGACCTCCGCCGACGACCCTGCCGCAGGCAATCCCAACTGGACATGGTGGGTACCGGTCGCGGAGTAGCTTGCTACAGGATCAGCATCGCGTCGCCGAAGCTCAAGAAACGGTAGCGGCGCTCGATCGCCTCCTCGTAGGCACGCATGACGAGATCACGTCCCGCGAACGCGCTGACCATCATGATCAGAGTCGATCGTGGTACGTGGAAGTTCGTGATCATGGCGTCGACGGACCGGAAGCGATAGCCCGGGAGGATGAACAGGCTCGTCGACGCCTCGGCAGACTCGGTCTTCTCGGCATCGCGATCGAAGGCGCTCTCGAGCGCACGCACGCTCGTCGTGCCCACCGCGATAACGCGCCCCCCGCGCTCGCGCGTGTAGTTCACCGAATCCGCGGCAAGTTCGGAGACCCTGAAGTGCTCGGTGTGGATCCGGTGAGCGGTCGGGTCGGCTTCCGACACGGGCCGGAAGGTGTCGAGGCCCACGTCGAGCTCGACGGTCTCGACTCGCGCACCCGCCTCCTTGCACCGTTCGAGCAGTTCAGGCGTGAAGTGCAGCCCCGCGGTCGGCGCCGCCGCGCTGCGCTCGTCTCTAGCAAACATCGTCTGATACGACTCAGGGTCCTCGAGAGGCCGCGTGATGTAGGGCGGCAGCGGAACCTCGCCGATGCGATGCACGATGTCGAGGAATCGCCCCCCATGCGGCATGAACTGCACGAGTCGCCCACCGCCATCTTCCAAGACGTCCACGACGAGTGCTGTCATGGCGCCCTCGGCGAATACGATGCGCGCCCCGGGCTTGAGACGCCTGCCAGGCTTGACCAGGCACTCCCACGTGTTCTCGTAGCGCTCACGCAGCAGCAGGACCTCTACCGCTCCCCCCGTCTCGTCCTTCAGGCCCGAGAGCCGCGCGGGCAACACCCGGGTCTCGTTGACAACGAGCAGATCGGCGGTGCGCAGGTACTCCGGCAAGTCAGAGAAGTCGCGATGATCGATCTGCCCGCTGGCCCTGTCCAGCACCAGCAGCCGGCACGCGTCGCGCGGCTCGGCGGGGCTCTGCGCGATCAGGCCGGTGGGTAGCTCGTAGTCGAAGTCATCGGTGCGCATCCGCGCGCAGCCTCCTTGGCGAGGGACAACAACAGCGAGTGTAGCGCAGGCAAGGATTCGCACGGCCCCGCGCGTGCTACGATACGCGCGCCATGAGACACGGCTACTCGACTGCGGACCTCCATGTTCACACAACAGCTTCGGACGGGACGTGCTCGCCCGCCGAGGTTCTCGAGTTCGCGTCCGAAGCGACCGACCTCGCAGTGGTCGCTATCTGCGACCACAACACGACTGAAGGCGCGCTCGAGGCTGTCGCGCTTGCCCCTCGCTATCGCGTAGAGGTGATAGTGGGACAGGAAGTGGAAAGCGCCGACGGGCACATTCTCGGACTGTGGGCACCCGATGCCGTACAGCCGGGACTGCCTGCCGAAGAGACGGTCGCGCGCATTCATGCTCAAGGCGGGCTTGCCATAGCCGCGCACCCGTTCGCGCCACGCTGGTGGCACAAGCACGGGCTGTGCAGGGGCGAGCGCGAGGTCTACGACAGGGTGGCGTTCGACGGCATCGAGGTCGCGAACTCCACGCCCTTGCTGTTCCTGGCCAACTTCCGTGCACGCAAGTACCACAGCGCGCACACAAAGCGCCTTGCATGCACAGGCGGGAGCGACGCCCATATGCTCTCTGTGATAGGCACCAGCCGTACGTCATATCGAGGCACCGGCTCTGTCGATCTCAGGAGCGCCATCGAGAATCGGACGAGCCGCGGGTTGGGTCCGAGCTTCCAGCCCTTGCGCGCCTATCGCTACGCCCGCAAGGTCCCGGAGATCCGCGAACGCGACGCCCAGCGTAAGGCCCGAGAGGCGGCGGGTGGCGACGCGTGCGCGTCATGCGGTGCGGGGTGCGCTGCCGCGAAGCCGCCGCAGGCCTAGCGCAGCTCCGGCTTCTCCCCGCCGGATTCGGCGGCTCGGCGCATCTCGGCGCGCTGCTCGCGCCTGCGTCCCCGCTCCTCGCGCGCCTCGAGGTCGCTCATGACGCACCCGCAGTAGTTCTGGCGATACATACCGAGCTCGCGCGAGCGACGTGTGGCTTCCGGATAGCGGTCGGTGAAGTCACGCCGAACGAACTCGAGCCCCGCCCCGGCGGCCGCGGCTTCGCCTTCGGTGGCGATCGCCTCGGAGTCCTGGTAAGGACTCACCGTAAGCGTAGTGGTCATCGCATCGAACCCGTTCTCCGCCGCCCAGCTTGCCACCTCACCCAGCCTCAGCCGGTAGCACTCGCGGCATCGTTCGCGCGGTTCGCTGGCGTGACTCCCGGGGCCCTCGATCCATGCAGCGGGATCGTAGGGCAACTCGACGACCTCGACGCCCAGCGAACGCGCGTAGCCGAGCATCGTGTCTCGGCGGCGCTCGTACTCCTCGGCCGGATGGATGTTCGGGTTGAAGAAGACGGCCACCACCTCGGCCGCCTGCTTCACGAGAGCCTCGTAGGGCTCGATGAAACACGGCCCGCAGCACACGTGCAGTGCGAGCCGCTTCGTCTCGAGGTCTGTGGCCGAGTCGCTCATCTGCCTGAGGATACTCCCGAGCACTGTCGCACGCAGTTCCCCCTGCGTGACGGACGCACAGGGGCGGCCCCGTCGGGACCGCCCCTGGTCAGGATCGAGTCAGTAACGCTACGCGTTGCGAACGTTGCTCGCCTGCTCCTTGCCGTTGTTGCCAACGGTGACATCGAAGGTCACGGCCTGACCCTCATCGAGGGTCTTGAAGCCCTCCATCTGGATCTCGCTGAAGTGGACGAACAGGTCGTCGCCGTCCTCGCGCGAGATGAAGCCGTAGCCCTTGTCCGGGTTGAACCACTTGACGGTACCTTCAGCCATGCTTGCCTGTCTTTCCGCCCTTGCGGGCATGTGCTCTGGCGACTCGTCTGGTACTTGTGCCCCGCCTCGGTCTCCCCCCTCAGGGGTGCCCGGTCGCTGTGGCGTCGTCCCACCTCGTCGCGGACTGACGGACCATCTTCCGGTCCGCCGAGCACAAGTCTAGCCCTACGATTCGACGAGTGGCAACCTTCGAAGGGCACCTAGTCGTCAAGCAGGAACGGCTCGTCAGAGTCGACGTCATCGGGCGCCTCGGCCCGACGCTGGTTCTTCCGCCGAACGGCAGCCTCGCCGTGCCTGTCGGGAGTCGGGGTCACGGCCCCGGCGGAACGCTGCCTGCGCACAGCGACCGCGAGGGCCACCAAGGCCGCCACTGCGAGCGCCGCAAGGACGGCGACCAGCTGGCTGGAGCGCTGGGCGGCAGGGCTTGCGGGCGAGGACAAGGCGCCAGACGATTTCAGGTAGCTCACCTGCGTCAGGCTCGACTCCCCGAGCTTCGGTCGGGCGGCGGGAAGCGTATAGAGGGTCTCACCGTCCTCGTTGGTGCTTGGTGACCCTTCCGGCGCGGGCTCGATCTTCGCATCGGTGGCACCCGCAGGCAGCCGCACGGTGAATGCGGTCCCCAACGAGGGTACCGACTGCACGAACTCCAGGCTCGCAGACACTCGGTCTCCATCAGGTGTGAGGGGAACGCCCGACAGGTCGATCTGCGCGGCTCGATACGTCGTGACTTCGAACTCGGCATACTGGGCGCCCTCCCCCTGCTGTACCGAGAACTGGCGCTGAACGTCCTGGGTCGCGTCAGCGCCGGACACCTCACCCGCCCAGTCGACCGACATTCCCGGCGGGATGGGAAGGCGGACGCGTACGGGCAGGTTGACGGAAGTGCCGATCGTCGTGGAGACGATGGCGATCGCCTGGCCCGGCTCCGCCTCCATCCACCACTGGACGTCGATCGCACCCGCATCCAGCAGTTCGCTGGCGCCCGACGCGGTCGCCGTGGGCACCTCCGCCGCCCATGCGAACGAAGGGGCTGCCGCAGTGATCCAGAGAGCCGTAAACGCTACGAGCAAGACGAGTCTTCTCACGGGAGTGTCCCTCCGAACGACGGAATCGCGACGCTGTCTACGCGGGGGCGCCGCCAGTCTAGCACGCTGCGTACGCCCTCTACGCGAGCTCGGACCTGCTCTTGACCGCGGCCAGAAGCATCTTGAACTCCGATGTGCCCGCTGCGCCGACGAGTTCGTAGGCCGCGGACTCCGAGGTGGTCACAACCGCTCCCGCAGTTCCAAGGCGCGAGAGCGCGTGGGCGTGGTTGTCGTCCTCGCGCGAACAGCACGCGTCCGCTGCGACGTGCATCTCATAGCCACCGCGAAGTCCGGCCAGTACGGTCTGGCAGACGCAGATGTGCGTTTCCATGCCGACAACGAGCAGCTGCTCGCGACCGAGCCCCCGGATCGCCTCGGCGAACTCAGGCTCTGCGAAGCAGTCGAAGGACACCTTGTCGATCCGGGATACGGCAACACCGGCATCCTCGGCTTGCCGCAGCGCGGCTGCGATCTCCTCGGCCTGATCGCCGAGCCCCTTCGGGTACTGGCGCGTGACCACCACCGGGAGACCGACGATCGCCGCCACGCGCAGAAGTAGCGCCGTGGAGGCGACGACTCGATCGCGCTGCGCCATCGCCGAAGCGAGGCGCTCTTGGATGTCGATCACGACGAGTGCGGTGGTCTGTCGATGAAGAACGCTGGCGCTGCTTGCCACGCTGAACCTCCGGGATGTGACGCGTTAAGACGTCCTTTCGCCGTGCTCCCCGATTCTAGCCGCGCGGCGTCGGGGTATAAACCAGTGCGCCGGCCAACGGCCGGCCATCGTCCGCGAACGACACGGAGGCAGACATGAGCGATGCTCCCATCCTCGCCGGAGTGAACAAGATAGCCGACCTCGACAGCGCCGGAGACTTCGAGAAGAAGCACACCCCGTACATCGCATGCGAGCGCGAAGGCGGCAAGGTCGTCGTGACCGTGGTCGTCGGTCACTACGTGGCGCACCCGAACCAACCCGATCACTTCATCGAGTGGATCGAGGTGCACGCGGCCGGCGCACCTGTCGCCCGCTTCGACCTTGCCGCCGTGGCCTTGGATCCCAAGGTGACCTGCGTCCTCAACGTCGACCCCGGGACCACGATCGCGGCAATGGAGAGCTGCAATCTGCATGGGGTCTGGGTCGCCGAGGCGGTCGCCCCGTAGAACCGGGCGTGGCCGCGCATCGGGCATGAGCTAGTTCGGCATCCGCCGGTCGATGAGCGCTCGCACAGCGCGCGCTTGTCTTCGTCTGGCTTCGCTCGCCATCAGTTCGGCATCGGCCTGCAGCGACTCTGCCTGGATCTCCAGCGCTTCGGCGACCAGTTCGAGCACGCGGTCGTCTTGGTTGCTCAACTCGAGAAGCGCCGCAAGGCTCTCCGGGGAGAGGTGGTAGGCGGTCTCGGGGTCGATGTCCAGCGCGAGTCCGAGCGCCTGCTCGGCCAGATCGTAGGGCTGCGCATCACCGCCGGAGCGCTCGAGCTCGAGCGCCCGGCGAATGAGCGCTCCCATCTGCTCGATCAGTCGCAAGATGTAGTCGGACTGGTACAGCATGGCCTCAACCCTCGCGCTGTGAGTCGCGTACGCGCTGCGCAGCGTCTCGCTCCCATTGTCCCGGCAGACGGGCAAGTGGCGGGCCCCTCGACCAGCGCTCGGCACTCTCGGCGGATGCCCTTCAGTGTCCCGTTGAACACGAAGTGGTGGAAGGGCAGCACCGAGTACCAATACGCCCTGCCGAGAAGCCCCTTGGGGTGGAAGATCGCCGTCTGCCGGACTGACGTACCATCTGCGTCCGGCACCAGCTCGTACTGCAGCCACCCCTCACCCGGCATCTTCATCTCCGCCCGCAGTCTCAGCAGACTCGGCGCATCCACGCGCTCTACTCGCCACCATTCCAGGTGATCCCCCTCGATGAGCGCGTACTGGTCACGACGACCGCGCCGGTGGCCGGGGCCGCCCAGCAGGATGTCGAGGAAACCCCTGATGTCCCACAGGGTGTCGAAGGCGTACCAACCGTTCTCCCCGCCTATGCACGCGATTGGATCGAAGGCGGCCTCGGGCGGGCAGTCGGCCACGATCACCCGCGAATCGAGGTATCGGCCTTCCCGTGCCAGATGCACGGGCACCGGCATCCCCGCCAGCTCGTCGGACCACTTCGTCGTCGTGAACGCCTCGTCCTCGTCTGCGAAGGCCTGCGCGATCGCCTCTGTGGCCCCTATCGGCTCGATGCCGGGGAAATCGCGCCGCGCGTCGTCGTTGGTCACGACGGTCGGATGCTTGAGGGACTCGGCCAGCTGGCGTCCCACGGTTGCCTCTTTCGGCGTGAACAGGTACAGCCACCAGCCGGAGAGTCGCGGCGTAAGGAAGGGAACTGGAATGACCAAGCGGCGCAGCCCACGCGAGCGCGCGAACAGCCTCAGCAGGTCGCCGTATGTCACCACCTCGGCGCCACCGATCTCGTATACCCGGTGCCGGGGTCCATCCGCGTCAGGCAACGAGACAGACGCCACGCTATAGGCGGCCACGTCCCGCATCGAGATCGGTTGCGCGCCCATCCGCACCCACGCAGGCGTGGTCATCACCGGCAGCTTCTCGGTGAGGTTGCGAATCATCTCGAAGCTGGTCGAGCCACTCCCGATCACAACGGATGCGCGCAGCTCGACGACGTCGACACCGCTCGAAGCGAGCACCCGACCAACCTCGTGTCTGCTCGCGAGATGCTCGGAGAGCGCTCCGACGTCTTGGCCGAGGCCACCCAGAAAGACGATGCGCTTCACCGAAGCGTCCCGTGCTGCCTGCGCGAAAACCGATGCGGCAGCCCGGTCGTGTTCTGCGTAGTCTGAACCAGACCCCAACGTGTGCACGAGGTAGAAGGCCGTGTGCACCCCTTCGAGGGATCCGGCTACGGCGACAGGGTCGAACGCGTCTGCCGCGACCACGTCGTCAGCGTCGCGCCTCACCGCCGGCGAGAGCCGCTGTGGCGAACGCGCCGCAACGCGTACCGGATAGCCCGCCTCCTTCAGGGGGCCCACCAGGTGCGCGCCGATGTAGCCTGTCGCGCCGGTGACGAGCACCAACCTCTCGGACTCTCGGTCGGTAGACATGCCCCTCGCTCTCCCTTGCCTGGAGAGAGCGTACCCGAGTGCGCTAGTAGCGGAGCACGCGGCTACCCTTCAGCCATCGGCTCCGCCGCAAGCCCCTCGGTGCCAAGCGTCTCCCGCAGCCGATCGTAGCGACGTCTCTCGACCCGCTCGATGCTCGGGGTCCCGCTGGTCGCGGCGTAGAAGATGCCGTCGTAGCTCGCGTCCGAGTCCCCCACGAGATTCGAGCTGTGCGCGGACTTGGCCAGTGCGGAGAGCATCGCGGCTGGGTCCTTGAGCAGAAGCATACCCTCGGCATCCGCCTTCTCGTAGCTTGTGCGGTGCAATGCCCGCCCCCACAGCGTGACGATCCACGCAGCGGTGATCACGCAGACGTAGGTGATCGCGACCACAGCCGCCACGAACACGACCACGGCTATCGCGCCGCCGCACCCCTCGGTGTCGCCGAGCCCGTCCAAACAACCCTCACTGCACCCCGGGTCGCCGCATCCCGGGTCGCCGCATCCGCTTCGAGTCGTCTCGCCGAGCAAGGCGCCCCCAAGCCTGCGCGACTCACGGATCGCCTTCAGTGGCCCCATCAACGCGGCCAGCGCCGTCCCGAACATGATGTCGCCCGCCACGATGCGCGCGGTAAGCGTGGCCACGATCGCCCGCTGCTCCTCGGCACTCAGGACGCTGAGGAACCCGGGAGTGACGCCGATCAGCGGTTGCTTGCGCGTCGTCCCCAGCGCAAGGGCATTGACGCTGTCACCGGGCGCCTCGAGCACCATGAGCCGCGGCGGAGAGGCGAGCCCGGCGGCGAGTGCGATGTCCTCGATGCCGGAGACAAGCTCGGGCGCCTCACCATCGACCAGATCGCGACCCGCGAACCGACTCCGAACCCAGTGCTCGGCATTGGCGAGTTGCACCGCCGAAACCAGGGCGCCCAGCGCCAGCAGCACGCCCAGAGCCACCCCGAACACCGCCGCCAGCGTCCAGAACCACGCGGCCTTGTCCTGGGCGAACATGATCGAGAGAAGCGACCCCGGAACGGCGACAAGCGCCAGATCGAGCAACAGCGCTGAACCGACGATGAACAGCACCACGAACACGGCGAGCTTCACGCGGTTCTGGTCGACGCGCACCCACAATGGGGAGGAGACCAGGCTCGTGCGACCTGGATCATTCGTGCCGGCCAATGCGCTCCCCCCGCCGGTGTGGTGTCCTAATGCCTGCCAGCGTCAGTATACGAAGAGGGCGCCCCCTCGCGGGAGCGCCCTCGTTCAGGCCAAACGTCGTGCGGTTCGCAGCCTAGAGCTTGCGGACGTTGCTCGCCTGGTCCTTGCCGTTGCGGCCGGTCGTGATGTCGAACTCGACAGCCTGACCCTCGTCCAGCGTCTTGAAGCCGTCACCCTGGATCTCGCTGAAGTGGACGAACAGATCGTCGCCACCCTCCTGCTCGATGAAGCCGTAGCCCTTGTCAGGGTTGAACCACTTGACGGTACCGGTAGCCATGCAAACCCTACTTTCCGCCCTCACGGGGCAAAACAAAGCGGCGCGCGTCCCGCGTCGGATTGCTACGCGTACGCCACGCCGCAAACCAAGGAGCCGCCTTCGACTCCTGCGCCATTTTGAGCGAATCCCACGCCAATGTCGAGAGCGCCGAGGGCGCTGATTCGGCGTGCGCAGCCGTTGGCCAAGCCGCGTTACCGCGTGACGATCAGGACTGCTGCGACCGCCACTCCGACGGCTCCCACGATGCTCGCGATGATCTTCGCGCGGCGGGTGAAGAGCGGCGATCGCCACAGCAGCCAGTACGCCAGCGGAAAGAACAGCAAGTACGCGAGTATGACCCCAAGCCACACGACCGGAAGGTCGTTCTCCTGCGAGATACCGGAGTTCAGATCGGGTTCGAACTCGTCGACCTTGTGCAGGTCGAAGCCCTTCTCGCCGAGGATTCCCTTCGGCTGGTTGGGCGGCAGCTCGGCGAGCTCGCCCTTCTCGAGCGCGGCCTCGAGATCCCGGTCGCGAGTCGCCATCTAGAACAGCCCGTCTTGCTCAGGCGCAGCTGAGGGCGGCTGAAGACCGAGATGCTCGTAGGCCGCAACGGTGGCCTGCCGCCCCTTGGGCGTGCGGACCAGCAGCCCAAGCTGAAGCAGATACGGCTCGTACACGTCCTCGAGCGTGTCCGCCTCTTCACCGGTCGCACTGGCCAGCGTGTTCGAGTCCCACCGGCCGTCCGCGAAACACCTGGGCGAGCGTCCTGAGTATCTTGATGTCCATCGCGTCGAGCCCCAAATGGTCCACCTCGAAGAACGCGAGTGCTTCGGCCGCGATGTCTTCGTCGACCGACCCCGCGTGCCGCACCTGTGCGTAGTCTCGGACACGCTTGAGCAGGCGGTTGGCCAGTCTGGGGGTGCCTCGGCTGCGGCGGGCTACCTCGTCGGCACCTTCGGCGTCGATCGCCACGTCCAGGATGCCGGCGCTGCGGTGCACGATGCTTGCGAGCTCCTCGGCCGAGTAGTAGTCGAGCCGAAACGCCATACCGAACCGGTCGCGCAACGGTCCGGTGAGCAGGCCGGTACGCGTGGTCGCCCCCACGAGCGTGAATCGCGGCAGTTCGAGCCGGATCGAGCGAGCCGCCGGCCCCTTGCCGATCACGATATCGAGCGTGAAGTCCTCCATCGCCGGATAGAGCACCTCTTCGACAGCCCGGTTGAGACGGTGGATCTCGTCGATGAAGAGCAGGTCACGCTCTTCGAGATTGGTCAGTATGGCAGCCAGGTCCCCCGCACGCTCGATCGCCGGCCCGCTGGTGATCTTGATCTTCACGCCGAGCTCGTTGGCTATCACACTCGCCAGCGTGGTCTTTCCGAGCCCGGGAGGGCCGGACAGCAGCACGTGGTCGAGGGCCTCGTCACGCCCTCGGGCAGCTTCGATCAACACCGACAGGTTGTCCTTGATCCGCTGCTGTCCGAGGTACTCGTCCAGTCGCCGAGGACGCAGCGACCGGTCGATCTCGAGGTCGTCGTCGGTGTGGTGTGCCGAGACGAGCCGCTCGGCTTCCGCGCCGGTTCCGCCCTGGTCGTCGGCTTGCCACACGGTGCCCATCGGCTAAGCACCTCCGCCGAGTCGCTTGAGCGCGTACCTGAGCACGGCCTGGGTGTCGGAGACAACGGGTGCGTCCTTCATCGCCGATGCGACCTCGGCGGCCGAGAAGCCCATGCCGAGCAGGGCATCTCTCGCCTGGACAGCTGCAGTGCCGGTGGTCGCGGGTCCGCGACCGGAAGGCGAACCGCCCTCGGCACCGAGCTTGTCGGCAAGGTCGACGATGACCCGCTGCGCCGTCTTCTTGCCCACCCCGGGGACGCTCGAGATCAGGGCAACGTCCTCGGTGGCGACCGCTTGGGCGAGCGCGTCCGCGGACAGCGACGAGAGGACGGCGAGCGCGACCTTCGGACCCACGCCCGACACGCCCAGTAGCAGCTCGAAGGCTTCCTTCTCGGCGAGGTTCTCGAAGCCGAACAGAGACAGATCGTCTTCTCGGACGTGGAGGTGCGTATGCAGAGTCACCTCGTCCCCCTCGGCCGGCAGGGCCGCCAGCGAAGAAGTCGACATGCTGAGCCGGTAGCCGACGCCGTTGACGTCGAGCAGGGCATGGGTCGCGCCTTTGGATGCAAGAACGCCGGTCAGAAACGCGATCATGCGCTCGACTCCTCAAGCATCCTGTGAGTGCACAGCGTGGCGTGCGTAATGGCGACCGCGAGCGCGTCGGCCGCATGATCCGGCGCCGGGTCGTGGTCGAGGCCAAGGATGGTACGCACCATATAGGCGACCTGACGTTTGTCCGCCGTACCCGAGCCGACCACCACGCTCTTCACCTGCACGGGCGAGTACTCGCCCAAGGCGAGTCTCGCATCGGCAGTGGCCAGCAGGGCGACTCCGCGCGCCTGACCGGTAGCGAACGCGCTCTTCGCGTTCGCCCCGAAGTAGATGCTCTCGACCCCGCACTCCGAAGGGGCGTAGCGGGCGATCACGTCGCAGATCTCACTGTGGATACTCGCCAGCCTCGCCGCGACCGGATCGCTCGCGAGTGTCGTGATGCACCCGTACGCGACCGCTCGGCAGCGGGGCCCATCGCGCTCGACGATCCCCCACCCGGTGTTTGCGAGACCGGGATCGATCCCCAGGATGATCACGCGGCCCCCTCGCTGCACGAATCGAACATATGTTCAGTGTACGCGACAGCACCGACACGCGCAAAGCGGCGCACGACAGAGCTGCGCGAGGAACCAGCCACCCCCGTGGCCAAGATAGCTACTCGCCGAGAGCTGCGGCGATCTCGTCTGTGAGCTCCATCGTGTGGTAGACGTTCTGTATGTCGTCGCTCTCCTCGAGCTTGTCGACGAGCCGCAGCACCTTCCGGGCGTCTTGGACCGAGACTACGGTGCCGGTGACCGGCTCCATCACCGGCTCGGCGCCTTTCACGGGTGTGCCGGCCGCCTCCAGCGCGCGACTCACGGACAGAAGGTCGACAGGCGTGGTGTAGACGAGGACCTCGTCATCTCCAACTTCGATGTCCTCGCCGCCAGCGTCGGCCACGAGCATGAGCATCTCGTCCTCATCGAAGTCTGGTGTCTTCTCGACGGTGATCTGTCCCTTGCGCTCGAACTGGAACGCGACCGAACCGCTCGTTCCGAGGTTGCCGCCCGCGCGCGTGAAAGCGGCTCGAACGTCGGCCGCCGTGCGGTTGCGGTTGTCGGTGAGCGCCTCGATGTAGAGTGCCACACCGGCCGGACCGTACCCTTCGTAGACGACCTCTTCGAAGATGGCGGCGTCCGATCCCGCCCCGAAGGCCTTGTCGATCGCCGCCTGGATCTTGTCCTTGGGCAGCGAGTACGACTTGGCCTTGGCGATAGCGGCCGCGAGCGTCGCGTTGTTCTCGGGATTGGGATCTCCGCCCGTCTTGGCCGCCACCGTGATGATCCGGGTGAGCTTGCTGAACTGGGCCGAGCGCTTGGCGTCCACGGCAGCCTTGCGGTGCTTGGTGGTCGCCCATTTCGAGTGTCCCGACATCGTGCGACATCCTTTCGTACGGGCATGAAGTCCCGCGTCCCTTGAGGACGAAAGCCCAAGCGTGCTCCGCGCTGAGCATACCCATTCGTGCGACGTGAGCGGTTCAGGCGCGATGCAGGCGGTCTAGGTCCGTACCACCCTCTCGATGAAGTACCGATGTATCCGCGGATCGCCCGTCAACTCCGGGTGAAACGTCGTGGCGAGCAGTGTCCCTTGCCTGGCCGCGACCGCGTGCCCGTCATGAGTCGCCAGCACCTCGACATCCTGGCCCACGGCGTCGAACCACGGCGCGCGGATGAAGACCCCGCGATAGGATCCTCCGATGTGCGAGAAGTCCAGGTCGGCCTCGAAGGAATCGACCTGCCGTCCGTACGCGTTACGCCGGACAGTCGCATCCATCAGCGCGAGCGATCGCTGGTCCCTCACGCCGTCAACCACGCTCTTGGCGATGAGTATCGCGCCCGCGCACGTGCCCCAGACAGCCATTCCTTCATCGTAACGAGCGAGGATCGGCTCGTAGAAGCCGTATGCCTCCATCAGCTTCGCGATCGCGGTCGATTCGCCGCCGGGGATGATCAGGCCGGCGCACTCGTGCAACTGCTCGGGCAGGCGCACCGCGATCGCGCCCACGTCGAGAGCCTCGAGTGCGTAGATGTGCTCGCGGAACGCCCCCTGGAGGGCTAGGACGCCAACCTTCACGCTACCAGCCACGCTCCTGCATGCGCTCGGCGTCGGGGATGTCCGAGATGTTGATGCCCACCATCGGCTCACCGAGGTCGCGCGAGACACGCGCGATGATGTCGGCATCCTCGAAGTGCGTGGTCGCCTCCACGATGGCCTTGGCGCGCTTGGCGGGGTCGCCGCTCTTGAAGATGCCCGAGCCCACGAACACGCCGTCACAGCCAAGCTGCATCATCAGCGCGGCATCGGCCGGGGTGGCGATGCCTCCCGCCGAGAAGTTGACCACCGGGAGCTTGCCGTTCTCGGCGACCCACCGGACCAGCTCGTACGGCGCCTGTAGATCCTTGGCGGCCGTGAACAGCTGCTCGCCGCGAAGTCCGGAGACCCACGCGATCTCGTCGGTGACGGTGCGCATGTGCCTCACGGCCTCGACGACGTTGCCGGTGCCGGGCTCGCCCTTCGTGCGCACCATCGCGGCGCCTTCGGCGATACGCCTGAGTGCCTCACCGAGGTTGCGACAGCCGCATACGAACGGGACGGTGAAGTCCCACTTGTTGACGTGGTGCTCCTCGTCGGCCGGCGTGAGCACTTCGGACTCGTCGATGTAGTCCACGCCGAGCGACTCGAGTATCTGGGCCTCCACGAAGTGCCCGATACGGCACTTCGCCATGACCGGAATCGACACCGAGCCCACGATGTCCTCCACGATCGTGGGGTCTGCCATGCGCGCGACGCCACCTGTGGCGCGGATGTCGGCGGGGACCCGCTCCAGCGCCATGACCGCGACCGCTCCGGCATCCTCGGCGATCTTGGCCTGCTCCGCGTTGACGACGTCCATGATGACGCCGCCTTTGAGCATCTCGGCCAGGCCGGTCTTGACCCGAAGGGTCCCTGTCTCGCGCTGCATGTCAGCCACCGGTGATGCGACTCCTTCCACTGGCCGCCGCCGCTTCGGGCGAGGCCATCAGTTACCCAAGGGGTGCATTGTACCCGCGCGCGCGAACACGCAACAAGCACGCGAAAGGTGCGGAAGCGCCGGTCGCCCGGCTACTTCATCGTGATCTTGCCATCGAGCGGAATCACCTGGAACCAGGTCCGTCCGGTCGACAGCTTGATCGGCTTGCCTTCCTTATCGACGAAGCGCGGAGGCGCGTCTCGGTTCGCCTGCCACGTGCCGTCGTAGCGCTGCCCGTTTCGGAACACCGTGGCGCGGCCCTTGCCGCCCAGCGTGACATCATAGGTCACCGAGCCGACCATGTCGCGCGCCGCCACCTTGTACTTGACCCACATGACCACAACGTTGTCTCGCCGTGATCTGGTTGCCAGTGGCCTTGTCCCGATGCACGGCTCCGTTGTTCCACCGCCGGTACACCTTCTTCTCGGGGTCATACACCCAGCGGACCTTGTTGGCCTGGGAGAACGGGATGGTGATCTTCGTGATGGTGGGCGTGGCTTCGATAGCACGGCGGGCGAACTGAAGCGGCGTGACCTCGGCCTTCACGCGATACTTCCTGCGCTTCGCCTCCTGATACGCCTTCTTCGTGTCCAACATGAGGTTGTGCGGAGCCGATCGGTTCGTGGCGCGCCAGTAGGGGAAAGAGACGCCGGCGTCCTGCGATAGATCGGGAAGGTCGTGCCTGCGTACCGCTCGTTCCACCGAGTTGCTCGTACCCGAGAAGAAGAAGAGGCCATCGTATTGGGGGACGACCCACATGTCGGACAGTCGCGCGCTGCGCACCGGCCCCAGCGTCTTCGGGATGTTGCTGTGGAAGATGGAGTTGAACCGCGTGATCCCGCCTTCGGTGATGGACTCGTAGACGACGTCTGCGGAGTTCAGTCCGAGCTGGGGGCGCGCGGAGGGCGAGTTCTCGATCTTGACCGAGAGCGGACGACGGCTGACGTCCTTGTCGGATGGCGCGTCCTTGCCGGTATACGGCCAGCGGGGCGGCACGGGCGGCTCTGCGACGGCGCGCTCTACCGTGGCGATCGGCCACGGTGAAGAGACCTCCGCCGATTGCTGCAGCACGACACCCCGCCGACAGCACGATCGCTGCGCCGAGAAGGACGAGCAGAGTCACTGTTGCGAAACGAACGCGTGGCATGCGCCACATACCTCCTCGCTAGGGCCGTCATGCAAGTCTAGCCGAAGCCCGGCGTCGCGGGCGACGCTTGGGCCCGGCACGTAGCCGAATCGCTACTCACGTTGCCGCCTTCCCCTACCCGAGCGTACGATGGCAGCGAGCGAGAAGGGCTCTTCCATGCCGTGCTATCTCCTACACATGATCGAGATGCCCGAGCCACGACCCTACGACGACCCGGACCTCAAGGATGTCGTGGGCAAGTTCCCGCAGCTCTTCTGCGCGCACTGCAACCCGCCTCGCACCCTTCACCCCGGAGAGAGCGTGCGCTGCCTCGACCGAAGCGTCCCGTGCTGGAAGCCCGCCGACAAGATCTGCGGCGACGAGCTCTAGTTCGCCGAGGCAGGTCTCCCCTGCTGGGGCAGGTTGCGCCTGCGCGCCCACACGATCAGCGATGCGCCGGCGATCACCATGGGCACGCTCAGAACCATGCCCATCGTCACCCACCCGCCGAACACGAAGCTGAAGCTGGGGATCGGGCTCACGGAAGAACTCGGCGAACACTCGGAATGCGCCGTAGAGCGCCAGCAGCCAACCGATCAGCTCGCCTCTGGGCCGCGGCGGCAGGCGCCACGCCAGCACGAGCATCACGGTCAGCAGAACGGCACCCTCGAGAAACGCCTCGTAGAGCTGAGAAGGGTGCCGCGGCAACGGGCCGGCGCCGGGAAAGACCACACCCCAGCTCACATCGGTCACTCGGCCCCACAGCTCCGCGTTGACGAAGTTCGCGACGCGCCCCGCGCCGAAACCCACCGGCGCCCCCACCGCACCCATGTCCCACAACGAAAGCAGGGGCATGCCGATGACTCGCGCGACGATGGCGCCGGCGACCAGGATGCCGATCAGGCCGCCGTGAAACGACATCCCGCCGTCCCAGATGCGGAGCATGCGCGAGGGCTGCGCCCAGTAGTAGCCGCCCCCATAGAACAGCACGTAGCCCAGCCGTCCGCCGACGATCACTCCGATGATGGCCGCCAGCATGATGTTGAGGATGTCGTCGCCGGTGAGATTCAGCTTCCACCGGCGAGCCAGCGCGCGCAGGATCAGTATCGCGGCGACGAAGCCTATCAAGTAGGCGATGCCGTACCAATGGACTGCGAACGGGCCGATCCGTATCGCCACCGGATCGAGCGGCGGATACGCGATAGAGGCGAGCGCGGTGCCGGTATCGGCTCTCAGAACTGGACCTTGGGGGTCTCAGCTGCGGCGGCCTCGATCTCGAAGTACTCCCGCGCTGCGAACCCGAACATGCCGGCCAGCAGGTTGGCGGGGAAGCTCTGGATCGCGGTGTTCAGGCTCATCACCGAGTCGTTGTAGAACTGCCGCGCGTAGGCGATCTTGCCCTCGGTGTTGGTCAGCTCGTCTTGAAGCTGCAGGAAGTTCTGGTTCGCCTTGAGGTCCGGGTATGCCTCAGCGAGCGCGAACAGCGACTTCAGCGCACCGGTGAGCATGTTCTCGGCTTCACCTTGCGCCGCCACGCCTTGGGCGCCCATTGCAGCACTTCTCGCTTGAATGACCGCCTCGAACGTGCCCTTCTCGTGCGATGCGTAGCCCTTCACCGTCTCGACGATGTTCGGAATCAAGTCGTAGCGGCGCTTGAGTTGGACATCGATCTGTGCCCATGCGTTGTCAACCCGATTGCGAAGAACGACGAGCCTGTTGTAGAGCGCGATCACCGCCAAGACGACAACGATGACGATGACGCCGATACTCAGGCACGCGATGGGTGCGAAACCGCTCATGAACCCCCTCCTTGTCCCTGGAACAGCCAGCAGCGACAAGCCGACCCGAAAGGAATCCTAGCACGAGCGCGCGCGTGAGATTGGTGGTGCGCCCGGGAAGCGGCGGGCGATCGGGGCTACGAGGTCGCCTTCGAGTCGATCTCGGCGATGGCGTCCTCGGCACAATCGATATGCGTCAGTTGACGCCGGAAGTACTCGCAGTACGCGTCAACGCGCGGGTCTTCCATCTCTTGAGAGGACACACTCGGGTAGTCCTCGCCGGTCAGAACCAGCAGGCCGTCCGCTGTGGTGCCCTCGGGCTCGTCGGCGAGGGCCTCGATCGCAGCCATCAGAAACGCCGGGACTATCGCGGTGACGGTGATCTCGGTGCCGCAGCTGGGGCACACGAAGGTGATGTCGGCCTGCTCCTCTTCGCGCAGCACGACAGTGTCGATGTCCTCGAGTCCGACTTCGACCGGACCGTCTATGGGACAGCTGATCGTGAACTCCATGCCGACCGCCTCCGCGCCGTGCGCCACCGGGTTGAGAGCACTCCCGGGGACCGCTCTCGACCTATGTATCGGCCGATACCGCGCATTCCGCAAGAAGCGCGCCAGCATGCTACACTCGCCCGCGTGCCCGAGCTGCCATCCACACGAGCGGTCGAAGACGCCGACGCGCACGACGCCCTGCTGGGTGCGAGGCGCGTGCGATTCGCGCGGGGGCTCAAGCTCGGCCTGCCGATCTTTCTCGGCTACGTGCCGGTGGGAGCCGCGTTCGGCGTGCTGGCGCGCACGGTCGGCTTCACCACGACACAGGCGGTCGTGTGCTCGGCGACGGCCCTGGCCGGAGCGGGCCAGTTCATCGCCTTGTCACTCCTCGGCTCCGGGGCGAGCGCCCTGACCACGTTGACGGCCACAGCCGTCGTGAACCTGCGCTATCTGCTGTTCAGCACGACCCTCTCTCCCCACCTGCGCTCCGTGCCAGTAGGCACCCAGGCATGGCTGGCGTTCACCCTCACCGATGAGACGTTCGCGGTGAACATCGCCGACCGCCGAGAAGGACTCTCGACCCCCGCATCGATGGCGGGGGTGGGCGCCATCGCGTGGACGGGCTGGGTTCTCGGCACCGCGATCGGCGCACTGGGAGCCGCTTGGATCGGGGACCCCTCGCGGTGGGGGCTCGAGTTCGCGATGCCGGCGATGTTCGCTGCGCTGTTCGTCGCGCTCGCCGAGGACGCGCGCCACGTGCTCGTCGGTCTGTTCTCGGGAGCGATAGTGCTTCTTCTTCCCGTGGCAGCAGCAGCGGGACTGCCGGTCTCGCCGAGTTGGTTCGTCGTGATCGCATCGATGCTCGCCGCCACCGTGGCCATGGTGGTGATACGGGATGAGTAGCGCGAACCAAGCGGCGATCGTCGCAGTCATCGCGGGTATGGCGGCGGTCAACTTCATCATCCGCTTCACCCCGATCGCGACACTCTCGCGCATCACCTTCCCCCGCCCGCTGCTCCGCTGGCTGTCGTTCGTCCCCATCTCGGTCATGGGCGCACTCGTCGCAAGCGAGGTGCTGCGACCCCGCGGCCAGTGGCAGCCTCCGCTCACGAACCCCGGCCTGTACGCCGCGATTCTCACCGGCATCGTGTTCAAGTTGACGCGCAGTTTTCTCGGTTCGACTGTGGCCGGAATGGTGGCGTACGTCGCGCTGCGATCCTTGCTGTCGTAGCACTTTGCGCTGCTGGGGCCGTGAGCTAGACTGAACGACCACGGCGGCCCCCTAACGCCGCGGCGTCCCAACGAAGTCAAGGAGCAGCTTCACCCATGGCCCGGGTCCGCACCTTTCGCGCTTGGCGATACTCCCACGATCAGCGCGACATCACTCCGCTCACCTCGCCGCCCTACGACGTCCTGTCGCCCGCCCAGCGAGCCGAGTACGCCGCGGACCCGCACAACGTCGTCGCTCTCGAGCTGCCCGAAGGGCCGTCCGACCCGCACGTGTCGGGCAATCGCTACGATGCGGCCCGAGCGACATGGGATTCGTGGAGAGCTGAGGGTGTCCTCGCGCAAGACGAGCACCCCTGCCTGTACCTGTTGGAGCAGCGCTTCGATCTGGCCGGTCGTGCTCTGCGCAGGAGGGCCTTCATAGCCGAGGTGGGGCTCGAGCCGTTCGACGCAGGCATCGTCTTGCCGCACGAGCGCACCTTGCCCAAGGCTCTCGGAGACCGCTTCGAGCTCACCAAGGCGACCGCGGCGAACTTCAGCCAGATCTTCGGGCTGTTCGGCGATCCAGATGATTCGAGCGATGCGATCTTCGACGCTGGCTCACGTGGAGAGCCCATCGCCACAGCCACCGGCAAGGACGGGGTCGAGAGCATCCTGTGGGCGTGCCGGGACACCGAGCTTGCCGAGCGCTTCACCGCGCTGATCGCCGACAAGCAGGTCTTCATCGCCGACGGACACCACCGCTACACCACCGCACTGGCCTACCGCGACCTCGTGAGGGCGGACGCGGCCGCGCGTGGCACGTTCCCCCCGGCGGACTCCAATGCCGAGTACGTGCTTATGGCGCTTGTCAACATGGACGACCCGGATCTCGCCGTGCTGCCCTACCACCGAATCGCCGACGGCCGGGCGTTCGACGCCGCGGCCTTCAAGAAGGGGCTTGAGCGCAACTTCGAACTGAGCGAGCTCGCCTCCGGACATCCGGGCGGTGTCCTAGAAGGCCACGACCGCGCTGCGTTCCTAGTGAAGACGTCGGCCGACGAACGGCCCCTTCTCGCTGTCCTGCGCCCCGACATCGACCCCGTTCGAGCGCTTGCTGTCGACCGCTCGGCGTCTTGGAAGGGGCTCGACGTGGCGATCTTGCAGGAGCTTGTCTTGTGGCCCCTTCTCGGCATCCACCCCGACCACCCCGATACTCTCGAGCGGCTTCGCTTCACCAACGACGCTCACGCCGCGATGCAGGCGACCGCCGAGCACGACGTTGCGTTCATACTGCGGCCGACCAAGCTCAGCGAGCTTCGCGCGGTATCGCTCGCCGGCGAGACGATGCCCCAGAAGAGCACGTACTTCTACCCGAAGCTGCTCTCGGGAATGGTGTTCCGCTCTGCCGAGTAGCCCTCAGGGCTTCGGCCGCGACGTGCTCTGCGCAGTGCGTGCACCCACGCCGAGCCGGCTGCAGCCACGTCCTCCTGGGACACGGGACCGGCAAGGATGCACTCGTCGCAGCGGGGCGCACGCGGACGGCACGTCTCACGGCCCACGAGCCACGCCGGCAGGTCGAGTGTTCCCGGCGAGTCGGGACACGCCCGAGCTGCGGCTGCTTCGATCGCCGCCGGCGAGTCCTCATCGGCAAGGCCCGAGCGCAGGAAGACGCGACGCACCTGCACGTCGTAGGCGACCTGGCCGCACTCCCGACCCACGAGTCTCGCTCCGAAATGGCGCACGAGGATCTCCGTCGCCATGACGGCCTTCTTGCGCCCGATGCCGTCGAATGCGAGCAACCGCTCGGTCACCTCGACCACGTGCGAGCCGTCGCTCCAGATTCGGGCGGCATCCCCGTCGTACTCGCGCAGCACGCGCTGCGCCGCGCTCACGATCCAGCGAGGCATCGTCTCCTTGAAGCGGTGGAGCATCGGCGGCTCCTGTACCGCTGCCCTGACCTCGGCAGGGTGCTCGGACAGGTACTCGAGTCCGAGCGTACCGAGTCTCTGCTGCAGCAGGTAGGGCGCCGCCCATGCGCGCTCGGCAGGGATTCCCTGGGTGAACAGCACCCCGATGAGGAAGGCGTTGGGGTCGCGCAGGAGCGCATCGGCTTGCGGATCGCCGCTGAACGAATCCCCGGTCTGAGCCGCGCCCAGCGCCTCGAGCTCAAGCCCGTAGGCGACGAGAACCTCGGCGACTTCGCTTCGGGCCATCTAGTGCCGAAGCGACCCGCGCTTGATCTTGTGGATCAGGATCTCGCGCTCCTCAGGTGCGTACGCGTCAGCGAACTCGTCGTAGGCAACCACGCGGCTCTCGATCATCAGCGCGTTGGCGATCCTGTGGAGCGCGAGCAAGAAACACGTGATGGAGAGTGCGGCGAAGATGTCGCGCACGAGCGTGTAGACGGTGATCTCGCTGTCGTAGTAGTCCATGTGATGCCCCCTCGAAAGCGGAGTGCGGCCGGTGTGCCGATGCACAGTTGTTTCCCCGCGGCGAAGCCCGTGAGAGCCTAGCTCTGCACCCTGGGTGCGTTCTTGAGGAAGAACGCGCAGTACATGCACTCGTCTTTGATCGCGGCGCTGCGGTCGACCTCGGCCGAGAGCACGAGCTCGGGATCGATGGTCATCTCCCACGTCGGGCGGCAGCACTTCGCAAAGGCGCACTTGGTGGGGCAGTTGTCGAGAAACTCGACCGCGTGCGGGCACTCGGCCTGCATCTCATCGTCGCACCCACGCTGCTCCCAGCACTTCGCCATCTACGCTTGCCTCCAAGGTTGCCCGACGCGATTCACGCGATTCTACTACTCTTGCACGTGCCATGCCGTCGCGGCGAGCGCGCGCCCGACGCCGGACCGGCACTCGATGCGCTAGACTAGCCGAGACCATGAGCGAACTTCCTCCGATTCCATCGCATACAGACACACTCGTGGTGGGCTGCGGGCCCGCCGGTGTCATGGCCGCGTTGCACGCGGCCGAGCGCGGCGACGTCCTGCTCGTCGACTCCTCGGCCCTGCCGCGCGACAAGAGCTGCGGCGGAATGCTCAACGAGTACACGCAGGAGTTCCTGGCGGCCTACGGCGAGCTGCCAAGCGAGCTCTATCTCGACCCGCAGTGGGTGAACTTCCGCTACCACGACTGGGACCGCAAGATACTCAAACCCACCGCACTTCGGTTCGCCAATGTGGACCGCGCTGGTTTCGACGACTGGCTCATGTCTCTGTTGCCGGAAAACGTCACGGTCGCACCTCAGACCACGGTCAGCGGGTTCGTACAGGAATCCGGCGGGGTCACTGCCTCCTTGAAGCGTTCTGACGGCTCGATCGCGGAGGTGGCGTGCAACAACCTCGTGGGCTGCGATGGCCCCCGCTCGTCGGTGCGCAGGGCGCTCGGCGTCGGGAGTGTCGGGACCTACGTGACGCTTCAGGACTTCTGCGCGCTGGAGGGCGGGATCGAACCGTACTTCGACTGCATCTACATCCGCGACATAGGCGATTCCTTCGCCTACGCGTACGTCGTGCCCAAGGGTGATGTGGCCATCGTGGGGTCGGTGTTCTACCCCAAGACCAAGCGTCCGCACGAGAAGCACGGCCAGGTTCTCGACCTGCTCCGGAGGTCCCTGCCTCTTGGCGCGTCGCGAAAGCGTGAGGCCTGGGTGGCGCTCTCGGTGCGACATCACGGGGACGTAGTCCGAGGTGACGGGCGCGTGCTTCTGGCCGGCGAAGCGGGAGGCTTCATGTCGCCGACGAGCGGCGAAGGCATCTCGTACGCGCTCAACACCGGCAGGCTCGCTGGACTGGCCGTCGCACGCAGCGCACCTTCGGATGCGCTCGCCGTCTACGAGGCGGAGACGCGCCACGTCGCGGCGAACATCACCCGCAAGCTCAAGTGGTTGCCGTTCATGGAGTCGCGACCCGGCAAGTACCTGGCCGGCTTCGTCCCGACGCCCATCGTCTCTCGGGTGACCAAGGGCCTGTAGCAGGCCTGGTGCCCCCGCTGTCGCGCCGCCTCAGCGCTCCCAGTTCAAGTGCATCCTGCTCGGAGTCGCCGATGACTGCCCGCGGTACTTGCTGCCCAGTCCAGGATGCCCGTAGGGCCTGTCGACCGCCGTCGTCATCTGGGCAAACGAGATCTGACCGATCTTCATGCCGGGCACAAGCAGGATCGGCAGGTTGGCGACGTTCGAGAGCTCGAGGGTGAGCATGCCGTCCCAGCCCGGGTCCACGTAGCCCGCGGTCGAGTGGATGAGCAGCCCCAGCCTGCCCAGCGAGCTCTTGCCCTCAAGCCGCCCCACGATGTCTTCCGGCAGCGCGATACGCTCGACGGTCGTGCCCAGCGCGAACTCACCGGGGTGGAGCACGAACGGCTCTTCGACCGAGGCGGTCACAAGCTCGGTCAGTCCCGGCTGCTCGCGGGCGGGGTCGATGTAGGGGTAGCGCGAGTTGCGAAACACCTGGAACTCCGCGCCCAGGTGAAGATCTATGCTCGACGGCTGTATGTCGTCGGGATCGCACGGGTCGACCAAGATACGGCCCTTCGCAAGCTCCAGCTTGATCGTGTGATCCGAGAGAACCATCGCCTTCTCCTCGATTCATGAAGCAAGTGGCCCGCACCGCTTGGCGCAGCGCGGGCCACTCTGTCGTATCGGAGCGCTACCCCGCTAGGCGCATTTGCTGTAGCCGCAGCTGCGGCAGACGGCACAGCCGCTCTCGTGCTCGAGCGACCCGCCGCATTCCGGGCACGCGCCGGAAAGCATGTCCAGGGTATCCGTGTTCTTCGAGACGCCGCTGCCGGCCACTCCGGTCTCGATGAACTGGAGCTGGTGCTCCATGACGATGCCTACAGCATCGGCACAAGAGAGCACCTTGCCGCCTTCGGCCCAGCACGGAGAGGGGCACCTGATGCCGCGCAGATGCTTGATGATCGCGTCGGGGTCGACGCCGGCACGCAGTGACACCGAGATCAGTCGAGACAGAGCCTCGCTTTGAGACGCCGCGCACCCACCGGACTTGCCCATCTGGGTGAACACCTCGCAGATGCCCTCTTCGTCCCAGTTGACAGTGACGTAGAGGTTCCCGCAGCCGGTCTGGATCTTCTCGGTGCGACCCATCGTGACCGCCGGTCGCGGCCTCGGCTCGATCTCGCCGAGGCGGGGTGCGGCCTCCGCCGCTCCCGCTGCGGTCTTCCCGGTCTTGCCGGTGGTGAGGACCTGGCCCTCTTTGCTGCCGTCACGGTAGATCGTGACGCCTTTGACTCCGAGTTCGTACGCAAGGTCGTACACGTGACGAACGTCGTCGGGAGAAGCCTCGTTGCCGAAGTTCACCGTCTTGGACACGGCGTTGTCCGTGTGGCGCTGGAAGGCAGCCTGCATACGCACGTGCCAGTCAGGAGCGATGTCGTGGGCCGTGACGAACGCCGCCTGCACGTCGGACGGCACCTCGTCGATGCCATGAACGGAGCCGTGGTCCGCAATGAGCGCCATCAGCTCTCGGCTGTAGAAGCCGCGCTTCACGGCGATCTCCTCGAACAGCGGGTTGACCTCGACGAGGCGGTCGTTGTCCATGACCGTTCGAACGTAGCTCACCGCGAAGAGCGGTTCGACTCCCGAGGAGCAGTTCGCGATGATGGACAGCGTGCCGGTCGGGGCGATGGTCGTCACGGTCGCGTTGCGAATCGGGCCACCCTCGGGAGTGTCGTAGATCGAACCCTCGAAGTTGGGGAACGAGCCGCGCTCCTCGGCGAGCTTGCGGGAGGCGGACTTGGCCTCGGCGTCGATGAAGCCCATGACCTTCTCGCCGAGAGCGACACCCTCCTCCGAGTCGTAGCCGAGCCCCAGCTTGATCAGCAGATCCGCCCAACCCATGACGCCCAGGCCGATCTTGCGGTTCGCGCGCGCCAACTCCCCGATCTGCGGCAGTGGGTAGTTGTTGACCTCGATCACATCGTCGAGGAACCGAACACCGCGGTGCACCACGTCGGCCAGCCGATCCCAGTCAACGTCGGTACCCGTATCGGCGATCCGCACCATCTTCGAGAGGTTGACCGAGCCGAGGTTGCAGGCCTCGTACGGCAGGAGCGGTTGCTCCCCGCACGGGTTGGTCGACTCGATCTCGCCGATCCGAGGGGTCGGGTTGTCCCGGTTGATCCGGTCGATGAAGATGATGCCCGGATCCCCGGTAGCCCAGGCCATCTCGACGATGAGATCGTAGACCTCGAGTGCGTCGAGCTGACCGACAACCGCCTTGTCACGGGGGTTGTGCAGATCGTAAGCGGTTCCGGCCTTCACCGCCTCCATGAACTCCTCGGTCAGTGCGACCGATATGTTGAAGTTGGCGAAGTCCCCGTCGGCCTTGCACTTGATGAAGTCGAGGATATCGGGGTGGTCGATTCGGAGTACGCCCATGTTCGCGCCACGACGCGTCCCGCCTTGCTTGACGGCCTCGGTAGCCTGGTTGAACACACGCATGAACGAGACAGGTCCGCTCGAGACCCCCTGAGTCGACTTGACCTGGTCGCCGGCGGGACGAAGCCGCGAGAACGAGAACCCTGTGCCTCCGCCGGACTTGTGGATCAGCGCGGTGTCTCGAACCGCTCCGAAGATCGACTCCATGGAGTCTTCGACAGGCAGGACGAAGCAGGCGGAGAGCTGCTGCAGCTCGCGGCCTGCGTTCATCAGAGTCGGCGAGTTAGGCAGGAACTCGAGCGAGGTCATCAGCTCGTAGAAGTCCGCTGACACCTCCGCCACTCGCCCCTCGTCGGCACCCCAGACACGCTCGGCCGCGGCGATGTTCTCCGCGACTCGGACGAACATGTCACTGGGCTGCTCGACGGCGTTGCCTTCGGCGTCCTTGCTCAGGTAGCGCTTCTGCAAGACCTTGAGCGAGTTGGGAGTCAGGATCTCGTCGATCGAACGGGAGTATCCGGTCATGCGCTTCGCTTCAGCCATTGGGCCCCTCTCCCTCTGGAAGGCCGTTGTCGCTCGTCTCGCGACCCAGCCTGAATACTACATATAGCGGCTCGGCTATCGTAGAGGCACACATATAGTGCGTCAACGCATCTCGCGATGAGCGGCGCAATAGCCCGCCGTACGGCAGAAAGAGCGCTCCGCAGGGGCGCAGCAAGGCCGCCGCACCCGCAGAGGGATGCGGCGGCCTGGTCACACATAGACTTGCTGAATCAGACGGGCTCTACCCGAACGACCTCGGGAATCTGCTCCTTGAGCACGCGCTCCACACCGTTCGCGAGCGTCAACTGCGACATCGGGCAGCCTCGGCACGCACCCTGGAGCGCCACCTTCACGACTCCGTCGTCGGTAACGTCAACCAGCTCGACATCTCCGCCGTCGGCCTGAAGGGCCGGACGGATCAAGTCCAGAGCATCTTGTACGCTTTCCCTGCTGATCATCGACTCTCCTCCTTCGTGGCGAAGCCACCGGCCATTCCGCGAGTGTACGCCATCAGATGAACTGCTTCGATTCCGATAGGGACTATACCACAATCCTTACCGCCCAAGTCGCCTTTGAACGCGACATCGCCCGACAGCCTCGGGAAGGCGGCGAATGGCGGGTGTGATACAGAGCAGCAGCAGACACCCGTGAAGCAGACAATAAGAGCCGTCGGATGCACTTAGCGGCGTCCTACTCTCCCAGGCCATTACAGCCCAGTACCATCGGCGCTGGAGGGCTTAACTACCGAGTTCGGAAAGGGATCGGGTGTACCCCCTCCGCCATAACCACTAAGCGCATCCGACGGCTCTCGCACGTCGGAGCACAGGTATGCTGCTGTCAAAGCGCGCGGCGATACGCCGGCTACCCTGAATGCTGCATAGCGCTTGAAAGTCACACGAATGAGATCAAGACCTCGGCCTATTAGTACTGCTCGGCTGAACACATTGCTGTGCTTACACCTGCAGCCTATCAACGTCGTAGTCTACGACGAGCCTTACCTGGTTAACCCAGTGGGTGAACTCATCTTGGAATGGGCTTCCCGCTTAGATGCTTTCAGCGGTTATCCCGACCGAACGTAGCTAACCAGCGGTGCCGTTGGTCGACAACTGGTACACCAGAGGTTCGTCCGCTCCGGTCCTCTCGTACTAGGAGCAGCCTTCCTCAATTCACCTACGCCCACGGAGGATAGGGACCGAACTGTCTCACGACGTTCTAAACCCAGCTCGCGTACCGCTTTAAATGGCGAACAGCCATACCCTTGGGACCTACTCCAGCCCCAGGATGCGATGAGCCGACATCGAGGTGCCAAACCCTCCCGTCGATGTGGACTCTTGGGGAGGATCAGCCTGTTATCCCCGGAGTACCTTTTATCCGTTGAGCGACGGCCATTCCACTCTGAGCCGCCGGATCACTAGAGCCTAGTTTCCTATCTGCTCGACTTGTAGGTCTCGCAGTCAAGCCCGCTTATGCTCTTGCACTCTACGATCGATTGCCAACCGATCTGAGCGGACCTTACGCGCGCCTCCGTTACATTTTAGGAGGCGACCGCCCCAGTCAAACTACCCACCAGACACTGTCCCCCGCCCGGATTCACGGCACGGGGTTAGATCGTCAATCTGCCGAGGGTGGTATTCCAAGGGTGGCTCCACCGAAACTGGCGTCCCGGCTTCACAGCCTCCCACCTATCCTCTACACGACAAACCAACGAGCAATGTCAAGCTGTAGTAAAGGTTCACGGGGTCTTTCCGTCCTTCCGCGGGTAATTCGCATCTTCACGAATAATACAATTTCACCGAGTCTATGGTTGAGACAGCGCCCAAGTCGTTACGCCATTCGTGCAGGTCGGAACTTACCCGACAAGGAATTTCGCTACCTTAGGACCGTTATAGTTACGGCCGCCGTTTACTGGGGCTTAGTTTCAGAGCTTCGCCCGAAGGCTGACCCCTCCACGTAACCTTCCAGCACCGGGCAGGCGTCAGACCCTATACGTCGTCTTACGACTTAGCAGAGTCCTGTGTTTTTAGTAAACAGTCGCTTGGGCCGTTTCACTGCGGCCTCAGCCAGCTCACACCGAAAAGATGATCACCAACCGAGGCGCTCCTTCTCCCGAAGTTACGGAGCCATTATGCCGAGTTCCTTAACCATAGTTGTCTCGATCGCCTTGGTATTCTCTACCTGCCTACCTGTGTCGGTTTGGGGTACGGGCACCGATAGAACTCCCTAGAGGTTTTTCTTG
>CAVPCY010000009.1:55000-161227 GCA_963702525.1 uncultured Actinomycetes bacterium
ACTACATGGCCCAGATCCTGGAACTGCCGCAGCTTGCGCAGGGGAACCGCATGACCGAGGTGCAGGTCGGGAGCGGTCGGATCGACACCGAGCTTCACACGCAGCGCGCGGCCGCGCTCGAGCTTGCGCCTGAGATCGGCCGCGGGCACCAACGCCGCGATGCCGCTCTCGATCACGTGGAGCTGTTCGTCGACGGGCAGCAACAGAAGCGTCCTCCTCGTTGGCGATACACCGGTAACGGAGCGACTACGGGCCCGCCAAAGGCCGGCCGCGGCGCGCGAGTTGCGTGTCATACTAGCAGACGAAGACCCCGCGACCGGCCGCGTTGCCGCACTCCGACAGCTCGGGCGGGTCACGACAGCGCGCACTATTCGTCGCACCCGCGACGCACCTAAGGAACCAATGGCCCAGCACCGTTCAGATCGCAATCCGCGCCCCGCACGACGCCCGAGGCCGCAGAGCAAGTCCGCTGCTAGCGCGGGCGCGAAGTCGCGCTCGAACTCGTCAGCGGGCAAGCGGCCCAAAGCGCCGGCACAGGCCGCCAAACCGCGGACGGCCGCTCCTCGCAGACCAGGCAGGGCTTGGCGGATCGTCCGCGGGGTGGCGGTGTTCCTGCTGCTTGTCGTTGTTGCCGTTGCGGTGACCGGCTGCGCGGTCTACAACTCGATGGCGCGGCAGCTCCCGGACCCTAACGTCGCGAACGCGAAGGGTCGAGACCAGACGACGGTGATCTACGACCGCAACGGCAAGGTCCTCACCCGGCTTTACGCCGAGGAGAACCGCCAAGACGTCACGCTCGATCAGATGCCTCAGCACCTCAGGCAGGCTGTCATCGCCACCGAGGATCAGCGCTTCTACGAGCACTCGGGGCTCGACCCGATCGGCATCGCGCGCGCGCTCGTCACCGATGTCGCACGCCGTGAGAAGGCGCAAGGCGGTTCGACGATCACGCAGCAATACGTCAAACAGGCCTTCGTCACCAGCGAGCGAACCGTCAAGCGCAAGGTTCAGGAGGCCATCCTCGCCCAGCGCATCGAGCGGCGCTACACGAAGGACCAGATACTCCAGAACTACCTGAACACCATCTACTTCGGACACGGCGCCTACGGCGTCGAGGCGGCGTCGCGCGCGTACTTCAACAAGAGCGTCGGCCAACTCACGGTACCCGAGGCGGCGATGATCGCCGGCGTCATCAAGTCGCCCGGCCGCTACTCGCCCTACTTGGAGCCGGATGCCGCGCTGCTGCGCCGCAACACCGTGCTTGCCCAGATGAGGTCGCAAGGCTATCTGGACGAGACTGCGTTTCAGCAAGCCATGGCCACCCCTGTCGAGGTGGCGGGCCTGAAGGCACGGTCCACGCGAGCACCCTACTTCGTCGAGTGGGTCAAGAAGCAGCTGATTGACGAGTACGGTGAAGCGGCTGTCTACCGGGGTGGGCTCAGGGTGAAGACCACTCTCGACCCCGCTGCCCAGGCAGCTGCCGAGAAGGCGATACGGTCTCACCTGGACCGCAAGGGCGACCCCTCGGCAGCCTTGGTCGCCGTCCGTCCGGGCACCGGTGAGGTGCTGGCGATGGTTGGCGGCCGCAGCTTCGAGAAGCAGCAGTTCAACGTGGCTGTGCAGGGCAAACGCCAGCCGGGTTCCGCTTTCAAGCCCTTCGTCTTGGCTACCGCACTTGATCAGGGCGTCAGCCCGGAGCGAGCGTTCAAGAGCGGGCCGATGAAGCTCCAGGTCGGCGACGACGTCTGGAACGTGACCGGAGCGCATGGCGGGTCCAAAGGCATGATGCGGCTGCGCAAGGCTACCGAGCAGTCGGTGAACTCGGTGTTCGCACAGCTCATCCTTGACGTGGGCGCCGAAGAAGTGGTGAGAACAGCCGAACGGATGGGTGTTTCGAAGGGCATAGCACCCGTGCCCGCCATCGCGCTGGGCGGGCTTGAAGACGGCGTGTCGCCACTCGACATGGCCAGCGCATACGCGACGCTTGCCGCAGGTGGGAAGCGGGCTCGACCCTACTCGATCATCTCCGTCGAGGATGCGAACGGACGGGTGCTCTCGAAGGCGTCCCGAAAGATCACGCGCGTCCTCGACCCCGCTGTTGCCTACCTTACGACCGATATCCTCAAGGGTGTCATTGCCCGCGGGACGGGAACGGCGGCGCAGATAGGCCGGCCGGCCGCGGGCAAGACCGGCACCACGCAGGAGTATCGAGACGCCTGGTTCGTCGGCTACACACCCGACCTCGCAACCGCGGTGTGGGTCGGCTACGCGGACTCGCAACGTGAGATGAAGTCGGTGCATGGCCGGGCGGTGACGGGTGGCTCCTTCCCTGCAGAGATATGGTCCACGTTCATGCGCAAGGTGCTCAACAAGAGACCCGAACGCGAATTCAGCAGGCCCGACGGGCTCACAACGGCCAAGCTGTGCTCGGAAAGCGGGGAGTTGGCGACCGAGTTCTGCCCGAAGACGACATCGGCGCTGGTGGTCGCGGCGCACGAACCTCAGCCGTGCCAGCTTCACACCAAGCCGGTTGAGGTGAAGCTGCCACGTCTGGTGGGTCTTGCGAAGGAAGACGCGCTCGCGCAGATCGAAACGCTGAAACTCAAGGCGAAGGTCGTCGAGAAGCAGGTAGCCGGAGTAGCCGCAGGCATCGTGGCGCAGCAAAGCCCGGCGGCCGGCGCGCGCGTCAAGGTCGGCTCGCAAGTCACCCTCGTCGTCTCCGCAGGGGCGTCGGCCGACGCACCGCCCAAGGCGGCGTTCACCGTTTCCGACTCACCGAAGGCGGGCAAGTCGGCGAGTCTGGACGGAGGCGACTCCACCGACGATGGGACGATCGCCAGCTACTACTGGGAGTTCGGCGACGGACAGACCGCGACGGGCAAGTCACCCTCGCACACGTGGGCGGCGCCCGGGACCTACGAGGTCACACTGTGGGTGACCGACGACGCGGGACAGCAGGGCTCCGTCACCAAGTCGATCGCGGTCAAGTAGCGCTTGCGGCGCCGCGCCGTCGAGTCACTTCACTCCGCGGAAGAAGTGGCCCGACGTGACCGCGCTGCGCTCGGCGCGCGAAGGCTCCCGACCCGCCAGCACGTCTTGCAGCGTCTGGCGCACGCGGGCCACGATCGCAGCCGCCGCGTTCGCGCGCACGCGTCTCCAAGTCGAGTCTAAGCGCCGACACCCCGGTCGCCAGCACCTCAGGAAACGCATGCGTCAGATCGAGCGGCACGGAGTTGTAGATGTGCGTTCGGCCGGACGAGTCGGTCCGCAGCGGGAACGAGTAGCCCTTGCGGTCACGCAGGAACCTCCAGCCGCTCCTGCGTTTGCACGAATCGCAGCGCTGCCCGCACTCCCCCTCGGACATCAGGATGCAGTGCTCGGTCACCATCACTTCCTGTCGTCCGTACACCGAGATGCCCACCGGAACCGGGCTCTGCGCTGTGACCTCGGCAATCTGCCGAGAGGACAGCTCCGGCGAAAGCCACACGAACGACGCCCCGATCTCGGAGAGCTCAGCGACCGAATGAGCGTTCAGCGCGTTCAGCGACCAGTGGGCCTCCACTCGCGCTCCGCTCTGCCTGGCGAGGTCCATCAGCCCCAACGTGGCCGCGACCACGGTCGAGCCCTCGGTTGCCGACTCGAGCGCGCGATCGGTCTCTCCGTCGTGGCAGATGCGCGGGAGCATCGGCACGACACCGCGCGGAATCGGTCCGTCACCCAGAACCTCCGCGGGCACGTGCACGGACTCGCAGCCCGCTTGCAGGCAAGCACGGGCCGTCGCCAGGTCCGTCACGGAGGCGACGATGCCCGGCGCGGGGAGCAGGTTGCGATGCGGACGGGGCAGGAACGGGATCTTCGGGCTTGTCACGGCGCGGTCAGCCCACGGCATGAGGAGGTCCGCTTCGTAGCCCTCGATCGCCTCACGCCTCACACGGTGCAGTGTGGAGAACCCGATGCCGGCATCCGGGGACACCGCGATGTCCCAGGACGCTGGCACGAAAGCGGTTCCGCCGAACCGGCCCACATGTTCAGCCACGTCCTCCGCGGTGACCGCTCGAGTTCTCGCCGGCTCCACTGCAGGGCCCTCGGCGCACCCGCGCCGCCCGGTTGCATCCGAGACCGCAACGCGGACCGGCTCGCCGACAACCACGCGCACGGCAACGTCCAGCGGGATCCCGGTCGCGCCTGATTCATCGGTGAACGTGCGCCCCGCCGCAGCCGAGAGGGAGGCGTTCCTGACGCGAAACACCCTGTCTCCGGCAGACACCGGTTCGTCGAGCGTGATCTGCGCCCGCGTTCCGGCCGGTACGCTGCGGTGTGTGGTACCCGCATAGGTCGCCTCACCGATACGCTGCGCGAACCTGCCACGGGAGGTCCATATCTCGATCGTGTCTTCCGCATCGACCTGTACATCGAAGTTGATGCCGGCCGAGTGGCCGCTGTACGTGGCGACACGCCCCACCAGCACGCCCCGATTGTTGGGCCGGCGGTAGCTCATCATGTCGTTGCCGCGCTCGCCTCTCAGGTACGCCTCGGTGAGTCCTCGGCTGAACGCCTCCTCGAGTACCGACATCTCGCCGTCACGAACCTCGTACTCCTCCGGCCCGGCGTAAGCACGATCGAGTGCCGAGCGGTACACACCGGTGACGAGCGCGACGTACTCGGCGCTCTTCATGCGCCCCTCGATCTTGAGCGCCGCGACCCGCGCCCGAACCAACTCAGGCAGCATCGTGATGCCCGCGAGGTCCTTCGGCGAGAGCAGATGTGCTCCGGGCGTCGCGAGTGTCGCACCCTTCGAGTCGACCAGCTCGTAGGTCAGCCGGCACGGCTGGGCGCACAGGCCACGGTTGGCCGAACGTGCGCCAACCAGTGACGAGAGCAGGCATTGGCCCGAGTAGCACACGCAGATGGCGCCGTGCACGAACGACTCGACCTCGACTCCGGCGGCCGCTCCCGAGGCGACCAGTTCGGCCACCTCCTCGACCGACGTCTCGCGCGCAAGGGTCACCCGGGAGGCGCCGCGGGAACCGAGCACGACGACCGACGACGAGCTGTGGGCGTTGAGCTGGGTCGACGCGTGGATCCGCACGTACGGCAACGCGAGCCTCACCGCACGGATCAGACCCAGGTCCTGCAGGATGACCGCATCCACTCCGGCAGCCCAGGCTTCGTCGATCAGGGCGAGCGCTTCTTCGAGTTCGGCAGGCAGCACGACCACGTTCGCCGTCAGATAGACTCGCACGCCGTGCACGTGTGCGAAGCGGCACGCCTCTCGAAGCGCGTCGAGTGTGAAGTTCTCGGCCCCTCGGCGGGCGTTGAGCTTGTCCACACCCAGGTACACGGCATCGGCACCGTTGGCGACCGCTGCGCGCAGCGCGTCGTGCCCGCCACTTGGGGCGAGTAGCTCGGGAATCTGCGGTTCGGGCGTGCTCATAGGAGGTGGTCCTCACTGGGAACGGCTGGGTGACGATTCGCGGTCGTTGGCATGTGATTCGCGCTCGTACGCCACAATGTAACATCACGGTTCGCATTCGATGGAGGCACATGTCCGTTCGGCGCACACGTATGCGCAAGAAGCATCAGGGGCGCAAGAAGGTCATAGCGCTTTGGGTTCTTGCCTTCTGCCTCGGCGTCCTGCTCTTCACCGTGGCCGTGAGCGCTGCTGCTTCGGCCGCGGTCGTCAGCGGCTGGCTCGACAACCTGCCCGATCCCGACAAGCCCGGCGCCTTCGAAGTCGCACAAGCGACCCGGATCTACTCGGCGGACGGGAAGCTCCTCGCGCGGATGTATCTCGAGAACCGCGAAGTCGTGCCGATCTCGAAGATATCGTCTGACCTGGTGAACGGTGTCATAGCGACCGAGGACGAACGCTTCTACGAGCACAACGGGGTGGACTTCATCGGTCTGGGCCGCGCCGTGGTGGTCAACCTCACGCAAGGCTTCGGCTCTGAAGGTGCCTCGACGATCACCCAGCAGTACGTGCGCAACACCATCCTTCTCGACGAACGTACCGACATCTCGCTCGCCAGGAAGGCGCGCGAGGCGTACCTCGCCACCGAACTCGAGAAGCGCTACACCAAGCAGCAGATCCTCGAGATGTACCTCAACGCCGTCTACTTCGGCGACGGAGCCTACGGGGCGCAGGCGGCATCGCGCACCTACTTCGCGAAACAGGCAAGCCAACTCACGCTGGCGCAGGCAGCCATGCTCGCGGGCCTGCCGCAGCAGCCGAGCCGACTCGACCCGTACAACAACCCGGACGGTGCGCTGCAGCGCCGCAACGACGTGCTGATCAAGATGCTCCGAAACGGCTACATCACCAAAGCCGAGTACGAGGAGGCGCTCGCCGAGAAGGTGCAGCTGAAGCGCGCGAAGGCGCCCAGCGATGGGGTCTACTCGGCGCCCTACTTCGTTGCGCACGTGAAGAAGGAGCTCCAGTCCCAGTTCAGTCCCGCGACTGTCTTCAAGGGTGGCCTGGTGGTGCGCACCACGCTGGATACGAGGCTGCAGCGCTACGCCGAGGATGCGGTCCGCAAGAAGCTGCCGCGCAAGAAGGATCCTGAGGGCGCCCTGGTCAGCATCGACCCTCGCAACGGATACGTGAAGGCGCTCGTGGGCGGCCGGGACTTCCAGAAGACGCAAGTTCAACCTGGCGACGCAGGGCAAGCGGCAGCCCGGGTCATCGTTCAAGACGTTCGTTCTCGTGACCGCACTCAACGAGGGGATGCCTCCGTCGTTCAGGATCGACTCTTCGTCGCCCGCATTCATCAAGGCCAAGCCGAAACCCTGGGTTGTCGCCAACAGCGAAGGCTCGGGGCGCGGGCTCATCACGCTCGCCAGCGCCACACATGCCTCGGTGAATACGGTCTTCGCCCGCATAGCGGGCGAGATCGGCGCCAAGAAGATCGCGAAGACCGCCAAGAGCATGGGTATCGTCACCCCCCTCTCGAACTACCCCTCCATCGCGCTCGGCGCCCAGAACGTATCGCCGTACGAGATGGCCTCGGCGTACGGCACCTTGGCCACTGGCGGGATCCATCACAAGCCGGTAGTGATCACCTCCGTGACCAACAGCCAGGGAGAGGTGATCTTCCGAGCCAAGAAGCGCGGCAAGCGAGTCGTCTCGAAGCCTGTCGCGGTGGCCGCCACGAACGTGCTGAAGGGCGTCATCACCAACGGTACGGGCACGAGGGCGCAGATCGGCAGGCCGGCGGCGGGCAAGACCGGCACCAGCCAGGACTACCGCGACGTGTGGTTCGTTGGCTACACGCCCCAACTCGTCACTGCCGATCTGGGTGGGCTACCCGACGGAGCGCACCATCATCGTCAACGGCGCGCGAGCCTTTGGCGGAACCGTCGCGGCGCCTATCTGGGCCTCGTACATGCGCAAGGCGCTCAAGGGCGAACCGAAGCTGCAGTTCCCCACGGCGAAGTCGCCGCGCTACACGCCGAGCAAGTTCAGCATCCCGGTAAGCAAGCCGCCCAAGCTGGTCGGACTGAAGCTCGCGAAGGCGATCGGGAAGCTCGACGGCTACACCTACAAGGTCGCGTACGCATACTCCAAACGACCGAAGGGCACGGTCATCGCCCAGAAGGTGAGCGGCACCAAGCTGACCCTCGTCGTCTCCAAGGGACCGGCGCCCGTCAAGGCCAAGCCCAAGCCCAAGCCCCCCAGCGGCAACACCAGTGGCACGCCGGATGCCACGAAGACCCCATAGGGCGCCGCACCATCGGGCAACACGGCGCGGCCGGTTTCGCCTATGAGCGCTTGAAGCGAACCATGCCGCTGGTGCACACGATCTCGAGCGGACCGATCGCCTCGAGCTTGTCGAGGATGAGGTTCATCCCCAGCACGTCGCTCGAGATGTGGCCGGCGACCACCAGATTGAGCCCCAACTCCTCGGCGCGCGTGCGGTGCTCCTCCGAGTAGTGCATGCCCACGAGCGTCCCCACGCCCGCTGCGGACAGCCTGTTGAGCGCGTCCTTCGGCCCCTCGGTGCCCCCGGTCATGTCGGCGACCATTCGGCCCGCGCGGGCCGACCCGCTCCCCTGCACGATCTGCGGACCGTAGCCCTTCTTGGCAGCGTCGCCATACTCCGGGATCTCCCTGAAGCGCTCGCACGATATCGTCCAGCGTCCGAGGGGCCCGCTCATCGAGGAACGACTGCACGAACGAGTTCACCGAGTTGTCCGCAGGCGTGTGACACGACATCGATGCGAAGCCGAGCAGCTCGGCGGCCTGGATAGCCCGGTAGTGGTTCACGGGCATGATGCGCCGCCGGATCTCGGCCGCCCGTGGGGCGATGAGGGTATCGCCGGCGGCGATGGAGACGCCCTGCGCCGCCCACAAGTCCGCCTGCATGAACATGACTTCGTGCAGGTTCGCGTAGCCCGGGCCCTCGGGGTGGTGCGCGAGGATCAGATCGATTCGCGCACCGTTCTCTCGGAGTCGATCCGCCAGCACCACCTCGGAGGTCTCCATGTCCACGCCGACAAGTATGCCGCCGATCTCCGAGTCAGGGTCTCCCGCGCAGATGCGGGTGTCGGAGTAGGGATTGGCCAGCCTCTCCGCGTCGAAGTACGGCTTGTCTGCCTCGTCGAGCTTGTCGTACTCCTTGCGCGCCAGCTCGAGTACCTTGTCGATCTCGGCGCGCTCGCGCGCGTCAGCCTCGATCCCGGCCTCCACACAAGCGTCGTAGATCTGCTTGAGCTTCAACAGTGCGTCTCCTCCCTTACCGATTGCGGGCACGAGTCACCCGGCGGTCCGGTACGACCTCGCGACACGTACGGACTGCCGATGACGTAGTAGCGCAACTCGAGCTCGTGACCTTGCGACAGCCCGACCCTGCCTGAGGCGCCCACGTCGAGTCGTCTCGCCCCGCTCGTAATCGTACACATTGACGCGCCCGTCGCCGAGGGCCGAGCCGTTGTCGGACAGGTCGATCCCCAGCGCGGCGGTCAGCTTGCCCGGGCCGTTGCACAGCTCGGCGTCGCGCCGGCCCGGTCGACGCATGCGCATCGACTCGATACCGATCGACGGCTCGATCGCGCGCACGAGAACCGCGCCGGCAATGCCCTGCCTCGCAGCAGACGAGGTTGAGCATGTGGTGGCAACCGTACGTGAAGTACACGTAGACTGTGCCTGCCGGGCCGTACATCACCGAGTTCCTCGCAGTGACCCCGCGGGTTGCCGCGTGAGAACCCGGATCGTCCGCGCCCAGGTACGCTTCGGTCTCGACGATCATCCCGCCAGCCGGACCAGCGGGCGTCTGGACCGCGAGGACGCAGCCGAGCAAGATCCCGTGCGACGCATGCGGGATCTCGGAGGAAGTATCCGGGTCCGACCGAAACGAGCCCGGATGGAAGCCCGACGACACGGAATGGCGTGACATAGCAGCGATGGTACCGCATACACCCAAAGCCCCGCCCGAGGACCGGCGCAACCAAGGCGACCGGCGACGCGTGTCGCACTACCGGTTCCTTGAACAGGCGCACGGCGTTCGACCGACGACGCCGCTACCCGGTGCTGGGGTCACTCAGAGACAGCTCCTGGATGCTGCTGGCGGTGCTGATAGCAGCGAATCTGCTGTCGCTTGCCGATGGGGTGCTGACCGCACTCGAGATACAGGCGGGCATCGCGACCGAGGGCAACCCGGTCCTCGCCCCGCTCTACGCGTCCAGCCCGTACCTCGCTGTCGCGTTCAAGGTCGTCGTGGTCGCGCTCGTGAGCATGGGAATCTGGCACCAGCGGCGATACCGCTACGTGCTGGCCGTCTCTCTGCTGGCGCTCGCCGTCTTCACCGGCCTGCTCGCCTACCACCTGGGCAACCTGCAGGGGCTCGGCTACTTCTAGCCAGCGCGCCTACTCGCCCACGCTCTCGAGCCAGGCCTCGTCTGCAGCGATCGCGTCTACCTGGGCGGCCAGCTGCGCGCGGACAGCTTCGTGCCCGGTTCCGCCTGCCGACGTGCGACGTGCGACCACCTGATCGATGTCGACCGCGTCGAGCACGTCGGCCCCGAATCTGGCATCGACAGCCGCGTACTGCTCGGCAGTCATCCCCTGCAGCGTCTCTCCAGAGGTCTCGGCCTCGAGCACGAGCCGTCCGACCACCTCGTGCGCCTCGCGGAACGGCACGCCCTTGCCAACAAGGTAGTCGGCCAGATCGGTAGCGGCCATGAAGCCGCCGAGCGCGGCCTCGCGCATCCGACCCCGGTTGATCTGCAGCGTGTCGAGCATGCCGCTCATCGCCCGCAGCGAGTCGGCGGCGGTATCGATGGCGTCGAACGCCGCCTCCTTGTCCTCCTGCATGTCCTTGTTGTACGCAAGCGGAAGCGCCTTGAGCGTCACGAGCAGACCGGTGAGGTCGCCCACCACGCGGCCGGTCTTGCCGCGGACGAGTTCGGCCAGGTCCGGGTTCTTCTTCTGCGGCATGATGCTCGACCCGGTGGCGAAGTCGTCTGCGATCGTCACGAAGCCGAACTCGCCGCTCGACCACACGACCAGCTCCTCGGCAAGGCGCGAGAGGTGCACTTGGATGACCGCGCACGCGTAGGCGAGGTCGAGCAGGAAGTCCCGGTCGCTCACCGAGTCCATCGAGTTCTCGCTCACTGCCGAGAACCCGAGCCGGCCCGCCACGTACGCGCGGTCCAGATCGAACGTCGTACCGGCGAGCGCGGCGCTGCCCAAGACAAGCACGTCAGCCGCCTCGTGAGCGTGCCGAACCCGCGTGAAGTCGCGCGTCAGCATCCATGCGTACGCCAGCACGTGGTGGCTGAAGAGCACGGGCTGCGCACGTTGCAGATGCGTGTAGCCGGGGAGGACGACGTCGAAGTGGTCCTCGGCCAACTTGACCAAGGCCCGCCGGACGCACTGAATGCGGTACGCCAGGTCGACGGCCCGGCGCTTGGCGTAGAGCCGCGTGTCCGTCGCGACCTGGTCGTTTCGGCTGCGGCCCGTGTGCAGCCGTGCGCCGGCCGGTCCGATCCGCTCGGTCAAGACGCGCTCGATCGCCATGTGCACGTCTTCGTCCGCGATCTTCCACTCGAAGTCACCCGCCTGTATCTCGCGATAGATCTCAGACAGGCCGGCTTCGATGGCATCGGCATCCTCGGCCGAGATGATGCTCTTGCTGGGCGAGCATCCGAGCATGCGCGATGGAGCCGCGGATGTCCTCCGCCCACATGCGCTGGTCGACCGGGAGCGAGGCCCCGAACTCCTGCTGGAACCTCCCGGGCGACTTGGAGAACCTGCCGCCCCACGGTGTCTTCGCGTCAGCCATCCTGCTGGTCCCCTTCGCCTGGATCGGCTGCCGAGAAGCGTTCCGGAGGCTCGGCGGCGTCGGCCTTCCGGCGCCCCATCCCGTAGCCGAGAAGGAACGTGACGACCGGCGCGCCGAAGATCAGCGCCGCGATGGCCACAACGATGAGTATCTCGAGCGGTCCGACTCCGGACATGCGGACTACACCTCGCCTTCCTTGCCCACCTTGCGACGCTGGCGGGCCCACACCTTGACCGGCAGGCCATGCAGATCGATGAAGCCCTTCGCCGCCTTGTGGTCGAAGGTGTCGGCCGCGTCGTAGGTCGCAAGGTTGTAGTCGTACAGCGAGTACGGACTGCGGCGACCCACCGTCACACAGCTGCCCTTGAAGAAGCGAAGGCGCACGTCTCCGGTAACGAGCTGCTGCGTCTCCTCGATGAAACCGTCAAGAGCCTCCTTCAACGGCGAGAACCACATCCCGTTGTAGACGAGCTCCGCCCACTTCTGCTCGATGCCCAGCTTGTAGTGGAGCACCTCGCGCTCCAGGCACAGGTCTTCGAGCGCCTTGTGCGCGGTGATGAGCGTGAGCGCGCCCGGAACCTCGTAGATCTCGCGGCTCTTCACGCCGATCAGGCGGTTCTCGATCATGTCGATCCGGCCGAAGCCGTGCTTGCCGGCGAGCTCGTTCATGCGGTTGATGATCTCGTGGAAACTCATGATCTCGCCGTCGAGCGCGACCGGCACTCCCTGCTCGAAGGACAGTTCGGCGTACTCGGGCTCGCTGCCGCACGCCTCGGTACGAGCGTCGTTGGTGAGCGTGTAGATGTCCGCGGGCGGTTCGACCCACGGGTCCTCGAGCACGCCGCACTCGATCGCGCGACCCCACAGGTTGTCATCGATCGAGTACGGGTTGTCCTTGGTGGTGGGAACCGGGATACCTCGCTCCTCGGCCCATTCCATCTCCTGCTCGCGCGTCTTGAGCTCCCACTCGCGGACCGGTGCGACTATCTCCAGATCGGGGTCGAGCGCTGCGATGCCCACCTCGAAACGGACCTGGTCGTTGCCCTTGCCGGTGCAGCCATGGCCGATATAGCGCGCCTGGTGCCGGTGGGCCTCCTCGACCAAGTGCTTGACGATGATCGGTCGCGACATCGCCGAGAGCAGCGGGTACTTGTTCTCGTAGAGCGCGTTCGCCTTCAGGGCCTTCGAGAGGAACTCCTCGACGTACTCCTCGCGCACGTCCTTGACGATCGACTCTATCGCCCCGATGCCCAAGGCCTTCTTCCGGACGAACTCGAGGTCCTGGCGCTCTTGACCCACGTCTATCGCGAGCGCGATGACGTCGAGGTCGTGGTTCTCGGCGATCCATCTGATCGCGACCGAGGTGTCCAGTCCGCCCGAATAGGCCAGTACGCACTTCTCGCGAGCCATGCGAGTCCTTTCCGTCTTCGCGCCCGTTCGTTTCGGGCGCGCTTACTCCAGAACGGCGCCTCCGTACTCAGGCGCCGCGGAACTTGTCGAGCGTCTCCATGAGCCGCTTGCCGGCCGGTTCGTTGTCCATGACAACAAGGATCGTGTCGTCACCCGAGACGCTGCCGAGAATACCGTCGAGCTCCGCGGCGTCGAGCGCCGCTGCCACGCCGGGTGCCGTGCCCGACTGCGCCTTGACGAGCACGAGGTTGCCGGAGCGGCCCACGCCCTTGACCAGGTCGCTCACCATCCGCTGAAGGTGCAGATCCTCGGCGAGCACGTAGACGCCTTCGGGGAGCTTGCGCAGCCCCATCTCGGTGATGTCGCGCGAGACCGTCGCCTGGGTGCAGTCGAAGCCCTCCTGCTCGAGACGCTCGACGAGTGCGCGCTGGGTGCGCACCCGCTCGCCCCGGACAATGCGCCGAATCGCCTCCTGGCGCTCGCGTCGCTTCCTCATCGGTCCGATTCCTGCCTCTCGACGATGTCGGTCAGCCAAGCAAGAGTGAGAGCAAGGCCTTCTGTGCGTGCAGCCGGTTCTCGGCCTCGTCGAACACGACCGAGCAGCCGTGGTCGATCACGTCGTCGGTGACCTCATCACCGCGGTGCGCGGGCAGGCAGTGCAGGAACTTGGCGTCGTCTGCCGCGCTGCCCATCAGGGAGAGGTCGACTCGGTAGGACTCGAAGACGGAGACCCGCTGGGCGTGCTCGTCTTCCTGGCCCATCGACGCCCAGGTGTCTGTTGCCACGATGTCGGCGCCAGATACGGCCTCGGCAGCATCGTTCGTGGTGGTGATGGTGGCGCCGGTGGTCTGAGCGATCGCACGAGCCTGCTCGACGATCTGCTCCTTGGCCTCGTAGCCGGGCGGAGTCGCGATCGCGACGTCCATGCCCGCGAGCGCACCACCGAGAAGGTAGGTGTGGGCCATGTTGTTGCCGTCACCCACGTACGCGAGCTTGGCGCCTTCGAGCCGGCCAAGGTGCTCGCGAATCGTGAGCAGGTCGGCGAGCCCTTGACAGGGGTGATGGTCGTCGGTGAGCGCGTTGATGATCGGCACCGAGGCGACCTCGGCCATCTCTTCAAGCATCGACTGCTCGAAGGTGCGTATCACGATCGCGTCGACGTATCGCTCCAGCACCTTGGTGGTGTCGTAGACGGTCTCGCCACGCGAGAACGCGCCCTCGGGGCCGGTCATCATCACGGGGTAGGCGCCGAGCCGCGAGATCGCGACCTCGAACGAGATCCGCGTCCGCATCGACGGCTTCTGCAACACGACGGCGACCGCCTTGCCGGCAAGTGGAGCGTTGCGCTTGCCCGCCGCCCACGCGCGCTTCTGCGCCTCGGCGACGTCGAGCACGTGCGCGAGCTCGGCAGGCGAAAGGTCCGCGAGCGTGAGCAGATCGCGCCCCTTGAATACCTCGTTGTTCACTTGGCAACCCCCTCGAAGACGTCCTTGAGCGTGGCAAGAAGTGTATCAATCTCCGAAGTCCCACACACAAGAGGCGGCAAGAAACGCAAGATATCGGCTCCAATATGGTTCACAACGTATCCGCGGTCCAGCAGCGCCGCCGCCGTCTCGACGGCGACCGGCACGCCCAGGGAGCACCCCACCATCAGGCCGGCACCGCGCACATCCGTGATCATGCCGGTGCTCTGACCCAGCGCCTCGAGCCCGGCTCTCAGGTACTCGCCCATGCGAACCGAGTTCGACCCCAGTTGCTCGGCTTCGAGCGCGGCGAGCGTCGCGCGTGCCGCAGCGCACACGACCGGCCCTCCGCCGAACGTCGAGCCATGGTCTCCCACCTCGAACGCCGCCGCCACCCGATCGACCGCGATCAGCGCGCCGATCGGCATGCCGTTGGCGAGCGCCTTGGCCACCGTGACGACGTCGGGCGTGATGCCGAACGCCTGGTGGGCGAATGCGGGACCCGTCCTGAAGCAGCCCGTCTGCACCTCGTCGATCATCAGCAGCGCGTCGCGCTCGCGGCACAGCCGCTCGGCTGCCAGCAGGTACTCCGCCGACGCCGGCCACACGCCGCCCTCCCCTTGCACTACCTCGAGAAGAACCGCAGCGACAGACTCGTCGACCGCGTCGTCCAGGGCGGCGATATCGTTGAGCGGGACGTGCACGAACCCCTCGGGCAGCGGCGCGAACGCCTGCTGCTTGGCGGGCTGGCCCGTGGCCGTGAGCGTCGCCAGCGTGCGGCCGTGAAAGGAACGCAGAGCGCTCACGACGCGAAACGCACCGGGCTTGGCTTGACCCGCCCACTTGCGGGCGAGTTTGATGGCACCCTCGTTGGCCTCCGCGCCCGAGTTGGCGAAGAAGACCCGCATGCCACCGCCCATCAGCCGTACCAGTTCGCACGCGAGCTCGGCGCGATGCTCCACGTAGTAGAGGTTGCTCACGTGCACCAGCTTGCCGGCCTGCTCGGCGATGGCCGCGGTGACCGCGGGATGGGCGTGGCCCAGGTTGACCGCGCCGATCCCCGACACGAAGTCCAGGTACTCGGCTCCTTCGTCGTCGTAGAGGCGCATGCCCTCGCCGCGGACGAACAGCACCGGCTTGCGGGCGTAGGTCTGCATCGTGCAGGTCGAGTCGTGCCATCTGACGAGGTCCAGACGCTCGCCCATCAGGCGCCCTCCCCCACGGCCTCGAGGTCCGCCGCGATCATCGTGCCCACACCTTCGTCGGTGTACACCTCGAGAAGGAGCGCGTGCGGGACCGTACCGTTGAGGATGTGGGCCCGCCGCACCCCGCCGCGCACCGCGTGGAGACACGCTCCGACCTTCGGGACCATCCCGCCCTCGAGCAGGTCTTCCGCGATCATCTCCTCGGCCTGCGTGGGAGTGAGCACGCTGATAAGCGACGACTTGTCCGAGAAGTCCCGGTACAGGCCGTCGACGTCGGTGAGGAAGATGCACTTCTCGGCACTCAGCGCGGCGGCGAGACGACCTGCGACGATGTCGGCGTTCACGTTGAAGCTCCCGCCGTCATCGCCCGCCGCCACCGTGGCGACGACCGGTATGAAGCCGTCCTCGATGAGGTTGTCGAGCACCGTGGTGTCGATGTCGGTCACATCGCCGACACGGCCCAGCTTCACGTCTCTCGCGGTCGCCTGCACCATGTTGCCGTCCTCGCCCGACAGCCCCACCGCGTAGCGGCCGTGCGAGTTGATCGCGGACACGAGTTCCTTGTTCACCTTGCCCACGAGCACCATCTTGACGATGTCCATCGCCTCCGGCGTCGTGACGCGCAAGCCGTCGTAGAACTCCACGGGCATGCCGAGGCGATCCATGAAGCTGGTGATCTCAGGCCCGCCACCGTGCACGACCACGGGGTTCACGCCCACGAGCTTCATGAGAACGATGTCGTCGGCGACCTGGTCGCGCAGCACCGGGTCGGTCATCGCGGCGCCGCCGTACTTGATCACGACCGTCTTGCCCCAGGCGTCCTTGATCCACGGGAGCGCCTCCATCAGCGTCGTGGCCTTGGCGAGCAGGTCCTTCATCGTTCCTCCGGTGGTCGGATCGCTTCGTCGGTCGTCTGGGCGAGCGATCGGGGGCACGCTCGGCACTTCTCGGTGGTTCAGCTTCGGTACTCGCCGTTGATGCGGACGTACTCGTAGGAAAGGTCACAGGTCAGCACCGTCGCCTCGCCGCTTCCCGAGCGCCAGATCGATCTCGATCGCCACTTCGTCGGTGTCGAGCGCCGAGTACGCCGCGTCCTCGTCGAAGGGAACAGCCGCGCCGTTGCGGCAGACCTCGATGCCTGCGAAGACGATGCTGAGGCGCTCTTGATCGACGCGTGCCGAGGACTTGCCCACGGCCATGGCCACGCGTCCCCAGTTCGCGTCGTTGCCGAACAGCGCCGTCTTCACGAGCGGCGAGTCGGCGACGGACCGTGCTGCGGCCTCGGCATCTGCGTCGTCGAGCGCCCCGCGTACGGTGACGGTGACGAGCTTGGTCACGCCCTCGCCGTCACGCGCGAGCATGCGGGCGAGTTCGGTGCACACGATGGTCACCGCTTCGGCGACCGCGTCGTAGTCGGGCGAATCGACGTCGATCTGTCGGCCGCCCGCGGCACCGCTCGCCAACAGCACGACCGTATCGTTCGTCGAGGTGTCCGAGTCGATGGAGAGCCGATTGAAGCTGGTGGCGCACGCCGCCCGAAGGACCGCGTCGCACGCCCGGCTCGTCAGCGGCACGTCGGTGGTGATCACGGAGAGCATCGTCGCCATGTTGGGCGCGATCATCCCGCTGCCTTTGGCCATGCCCCCCGCGCAGCACCGATGCCCACCCACCTCAAACGAGACGGCGGTCTGCTTCGCGAAGGTATCGGTCGTCCGAATGGCCTCGGCGGCATCCGCTCCGTCTCTGCTGTCCAGAGCCTCGGCGGCCTCGGCGATCCCGTCCAGCACCCGCTCGACGGGAAGCGGCACTCCGATGACGCCGGTCGAGCAGACGAGCACGTCCTCGTCGGCACAGCCAAGCGCCAGCGCCGCGGCATGCGCCATCGCCTTGGCGTCGACCTCGCCGTGCGCACCCGTGCACGCGTTCGCGTTGCCAGCGTTGATGACGACGGCCTTGGCCGTGCCCGAGGCGATATGGCGGCGCGACACGAGAACGGGGGCCGCTGCGACCTGGTTCGTCGTGAACAGGGCCGCCGCGCTGACCGGCTCGCTGGGCGCTCACGAGCGCGAGGTCGCGACGGCCTTCCGGCTTGAGCCCGCAGTGCACGCCCGCCGCCGTGAAGCCCAGCGGGGCGACCACGCCGCCGTCGGCCGGAGAGAACGCTGTCGGTGTCGCCTGCTCCCACGCTCACACCACCGGAAACGGACCGGCGAGACCCTCGGTCTCGGGAAAGCCGAGAACCGCGTTGAGACACTGGACCCCTTGGCCTGCCGAGCCCTTGCCGAGGTTGTCGATGGCACACGCGACGACGACGGTAGAAGACGACGCGTCGACATGCACTCCGATGCTCGCACGGTTGGTGTTTCTGACCTCGGCAGTAGACGGCATCACGCCCGCATCGTGCACGTGCACGAACGGCTCGCCGTCGAAACGCGCACGGTATGCTTCGATCACCTTCTCGGTGGTGACGCCGGAGGCTCCTTCGAGATAGACGGTCGCAAGCAGCCCGCGCGACATCGGCACGAGGTGCGGCGTGAACACGACGCTGACCTCGCCACCGACCACAGACGATAGCGCTTGGGCCATCTCGGGCGTGTGGCGGTGAACGCCTACCTTGTAGGGGGTCAGCGCCTCGTCGGCAGCGACGAAGTGAGTCCCGGGCGATACGCTGCGCCCGGCACCCGAGACACCCGACTTCGCATCGACCACGACCCGCGAAGAATCCGCAAGGCCCGCTTCGAGCGAGGGGAAGGCTGCGAGGATCGCCGCCGTGGGGTAGCAGCCGGGACACGCGACGAGGCGCGCGCCGAGCAAGCCGGCTTCGGTCCAGCTCGGGCAGACCGTAGACGGCCTCGGACAACAGCGACGCGGAAGTGTGCGGCTCACCGTACCAGCGCTCGTACACATCCGGGTCGGAGAGCCGGTAGTCTGCCGACAGGTCGATAACCGTGACGCCTGCGTCGAGTAGCCTGGGCACGAGTGCCAGACGCGGCGGTGTGGGGCACCGCGAGAATCGCTGACGGACGCCCGCGCGCATACCGTCTCCACCTCGGGCGCCTCGAACCGCAGCTCGGTCATCCCACGAAGCGCCGGGTAGACCTCGACGATCGGCCTTCCCGCGTCGGCCGCAGACGTCGCGAGAGCGAGGTTCAACCGCGGATGCGCGAGTACCCAGCGCACGGCCTCGATACCCGCATACCCGGCAGCGCCGATGACTGCGACGTCGACCACCTGCACCTCCCGATCCATCGTATCGTTTGAGTGCGGATTCTATGCGCAAATACGCATACTGGTCAAGGAATATTCGCATATTACGGATTGTTCACGAAGCGGTGTTACAGATTACCTATGCGCGCAGCTCGCCTCCCACCGCCCCGAGCACCTTGCGCACGAGCTTGTCGTGGGCAGCCCTGCACCTCTTCCGCGGTCAGCGTGCGGTCGACAGCCCGGTAGGACAGCGCGAACGCCATGGACTTCTTACCCGCTTCGATGCCCTGACCGCGATACACATCGAACAGCCTCACGCTCTCGAGCAGCTTGCCTCCCGCAGAGCGCAGCGCCTGCTCGATCCTCTCGGCCGACACGTCCTCGGCGACCACGACAGCGATGTCGAGTTCGACGGCAGGGAACCGCGCGGGCTCGACGAATGTGCGCGCGGGACGCGTGGCTCGCACGAGCTTGGCCACGTCGAGCTCGAACGCCGAGACCGGTGCATCCGCCTCGAACCGGGCGAGAACGCGCGGATGCAGCTCGCCGATCCAGCCCACGACATCGCCGCCCACCAGCACCTCGGCCGAACGCCCGGGCTGCAGCCACGGCTTCTCGGCAACGCGCACCTTGAACCGCTCGATGGCGAGCTCGCGGGCGAGCACCTCCAGCACTCCCTTGGCGTCGAAGAAGCCGAGCGGCTCGGCGGGCTCGTTCCACGAAGGCGGTTGCCACGATCCGGTGAGCACCCCGGCGAGCACCGAGCGCTCCTTGGGCTGCTTGCGACCCTCGGCGGTGAGAAACACCGACCCGATCTCGTAGAGGTGCACGTTGCCCACGCCGCGCCGCTGGTTGTACGAAACGCTGCGCACGAGTCCGGGCATGAGCGACCTTCGCAGCACGGCCTGCTCTCCCGACATCGGGTTGAGCACCTCGACGAGCAGCTCGCCCTCGGCAAGAGACATGTCGAAACGCTCGAGATCGGACGGGTCCGCGAACGCGTAGGTCATCGTCTCGTTGAGGCCGGCAGCCCGAAGCGTCGCGCCGATGCGGTCGCGCAGGAGCTGCTCGGCCGTCAGACCGCCCGCTCGCCCGCTTCCGTGAGGAAGCCTCGACTTCACCCGCTCCATGCCCCAGATGCGCAGCACCTCCTCGATCAGGTCGATCTCGCGCTCCAGGTCGGGACGGAAGCTCGGCACGACCACCTCCAGCGTGTCGTCGCCGCTCACCTCGCAGCCAAGCCGCTCGAGCGTCTCGCGGGCCTCCTTCGCCGGTATCTCGTCACCCGAGGATCCGGTGAAGCCGCTCGATGCGCAGCGTGAGCGCGCGTGGCTCGAGCTTGGCCGGGTACGCGTCGACCACCCCGGGCGCGACGGTGCCGCCGGCCACCTCGGCCATGAGCGCGGCTGCGCGGTCGAGCGCGGCGTCGCACGCCGTGCGGTCGACGGTGCGCTCGAATCGCAGCGAGGCCTCGGAGATGAGCCCGAGCGAGCGGCTCGTGCGGCTGATCGACTCGGGGTCGAAGCACGCCGACTCGAGCAGGATGTTGACGGTGGAGTCCGAGACCTCCGTCGCCTCGCCGCCCATGACACCGGCGAGCGCGACCACGCCGTTCGGGTCGCATATCATCAGCGTCGACGCGGCCAGGATCCGCTCGACGCCGTCCAGAGTGGTGAGCCGCTCTCCCGGGCGAGCGGTCCGCACCGTGATGGCGGCCCGGCCGTGCTCGTCGGTCCCAAGCGTGTCCATGTCGAACGCGTGCAGCGGTTGCCCCAACTCGAACATGACGTAGTTCGTCACGTCGACGATGTTGTTGATGGAGCGCGCGCCAGCTGCCGTCACCTTCTCGGCGAGCCACTCCGGCGAGGGGCCGATCCTCACGTCGCGAATGACGCGGGCGGTATAGCGCGAGCACAGGCGCGGGTCTTCGATCTCGACGACGCACTGCTCGCTCGCGGGCGTTCCGGACTCGTCGGGCCGCTGTGGCGGGCACGCTCGACGTGGTGCCCAGCACTGCGGCTACCTCCCGAGCGACACCTGCCATCGACAGGCAGTCGGGACGGTTGGGCGTGATCTCGAGTTCGATGACCGTGTCCGAGGAGCCGTACCACTCCGAGAACCTCTCACCCACCGGCGCATCGGACGGCAGGATCATCAGTCCCTCGTGGTCCTCACCCAGCCCGAGCTCGCGCGCCGAGCAGTTCATGCCCTCGCTCACCACGCCCCGCAGCTTCGCCTTCTTGATCTCGAAGCCACCGGGCAGCACAGCACCCACGAGAGCCACGGGGACCTTGTCACCGGCTTCGAAGTTCTGGGCGCCGCATACGATCTGCCGCGGCGACCCATCGCCCACGTCAACGGAGGTGACCCACAGCTTGTCGGCCTCGGGGTGTTTGGTCTTCTCGGCGATCAGGCCAACCACAACGCCATCGAGCGCTTCACCGGCCACTGAGATCGCTTCGACCGCGGTACCGGTCATGTCGAGTCTCTCGGCGAGATCGACCGGCGCGATCTCCACGTCGACGAGTTCCTTCAGCCATTTCATCGAAACACGCATCGTTGGTTTCGTCCTCTCGTCGAAGCGAGCAGATGGACTAGAACTGCCGCAGGAAGCGCATGTCGCCCTCGACGAGCATGCGCAGGTCGGGCACGTTGTACTTGAGGGCGGCGATGCGCTCGACGCCCAGTCCGAACGCAAAGCCCGTGTAGCGTTCTGGGTCGATGCCCACGTACTCGAAGACGTTCGGGTCGACCATCCCGCAGCCCAGGATCTCCAGCCAGCCGGTGTGCTTGCAGAACCGGCACCCTGAACCGCCGCAGATGCCGCACGACACGTCGACCTCGGCGCTGGGCTCGGTGAAGGGGAAGAAGTGAGGCCGGAAGCGCGTCTTGCGGTCACTCCCGAACACCTCGCGCACGAAGTGGTCGAGGGTTCCCTTGAGATCGGCGAACGTGATGCCCTCGTCGACGACGAGCCCCTCGATCTGCGTGAACTGCGGCAGGTGGCTCGGGTCGGCCACGTCTCGGCGATACACCTTGCCCGGCGCGAGCACGTAGACGGGCGGCTTGGCCGCTCTCCAGCGTGCGCACCTGCACCGGCGATGTGTGCGTGCGCAGCAGCACGCCGCTCGGCTCGGGACCGTCGAACTCGTCGCCTGACAGATCGCGGATGTAGAAGGTGTCCGTCGCAGCGCGAGCGGGATGCTGTGGAGGGTGGTTGAGCGCGGTGAAGTTGTAGTACTCGAGCTCGACTTCGGGACCCTCGGCGATGGTGTAGCCCAGCCCGACGAAGATCTCGACGATCTCAGCGGACAGGCGGTTGATCAGATGGCGACTGCCCAGCGGGCGCGCTCGCCCCGGCAGTGTCACGTCAACCGCATCGGCGGAGATGCGCGCCTCCATCTCGGCGGCCGAGAGCTCTCGCTTGCGCGCGTCGAGCGCCGCCTCTATCGCCTGTCGGACCTCGTTCGCGGTCTTGCCCACAGCCGGGCGCTCCTCCGCCGAGAGCGAGCCGAGCCCTCGCAGGACCGCCGTGAGCGAGCCCTTCTTGCCCAGGATCGCGACTCGGGCCTCATCGAGCGACCCAAGGTCGTCCGCGCCGGCGATCGCCTCGAGTGCGCTCTCCCGCAACGCAAGCAGTTCTTCCACGACACCCATGAATAGGTGCCCCCTTTCGTCCCTAGCAACAACGAGGAGCCGGCCCCGTCCTTGGATAGATGCCCAAGGACGGGAGACCGGCTCCCGCGGTACCACCTCGGTTGGCCTGCGACTGCAGACCCTCTCGCTTCGCGGTCCGATGGTTCGCGGACTCGCGCTTCGCGGTTTCGCACCACGATCATCCCGATATCGGTGGATCCGGCTTCCCTACTCAGGCGTCTTGACGCCCTTCAGGTCGCGGCTGGTGGAGCGAACCTCTTTCCCTGCTCGGCCGTGCGGCCCTTCCAGTGACTCGGGCCCTTTCCTGGTCGGCTGAGCCTTGTGAGGGAAAGCACCCTCTCCGTCATCGCCTCGTGCTATGGGTTTGAGCAGGTAGTGTAGCGTACGTCTCGCTCCGCCGCCACCGAGCCAACGCCCCTCCAAGGGGCACGACGAGGATGACCACGCCGCGGATCGCTGCGGCAGGCGTCGCGCTGAAGTCCGCGATGGGGTTGGCGTCGCCACGCGTTCGAACCGACCCATCACCCGCAACCGACGTCACCCGGTGAAGCACGAGCGTCTCGGCTGGACGCATCAGCACGATGCTGCCCCTGACGGGTGGTTGGTGTTTCGCCACAACGACCACATCGCCCGGAATCAGCGCCGGTGCCATCGAGCCACCGGCCACGCGCACCACCGCGAAACAGTTCGCAGCCACCCCGAGTGCGCAGATCAGCAGAGCGTATGCGAGCAGGTGCGGCATCGCGTAACGCAGCCGCTGCATCATCAGTGCGCCTGCTCGGCATCGACATAGAGCGACAGCTTCACGTAGTCGGCCGAGAGCGCGTTGCCGGCGTCAGCCGGAAGCCCCACCTCGAAACGCATCTCGCCACGTGCCCCAGGAGCCAAACGGATCGGCGCCGTCTTCATCGACGCCATGGGGCCGTCGTAGAGCTCGACGCCCCCGCACGTCACCTTGCAGGTGAGCGCCTCGTAGAATTCGGTGATGCCGGCCTTCTTCGACGGCGTGACGACGACGTCGGCCGCCAGAGTACCGTCGTTGATCACGGTCATCGGCCGCACCGCGGTGGTGCCCGGTGCGAGCGAATCGATCGCAAGTGGCGCTGTCGTGGGCTCGGAAGAGATCGCGACGGTGCCGCCGCGAATCACCGAATCGGGGACCTGGACCTGGGCCGTGAAGTACGCGCCCGCAGCGCCCAGCGACAGGGCCAGCAGAGCACCGACGAGCGTGGTAACCAGTTTGCGGATCATGATGCCTCCTCTTGAAGGTCCGCCGAGGGGAGACGGAGTGATCGGATCGCGACCCGTGGCGCCGCCGGGTCGAGTCCGAGACTACCGGCGCACCATTACCCGCTACCGTGCCCGGGCTTACCGCCCGGTGTGTGCAGTTCGCCACAGCATCGACCAACGCGAGAGGCCCCGCACATCGGCGGGGCCTCTCGGCTCATCACACTGTCAGAACTCAGCTAGGCGGCGTTCTTGGCCACCTCAGCGAGCTTCGCGAACGCAGCAGCGTCGTTGACGGCCATGTCCGCGAGGACCTTGCGGTCCAAAGTCACACCGGCCTGCTTGAGGCCGTGCATGAACGCCGAGTACGACATCCCGTTCAGCCGAGCGGCGGCGTTGATGCGGGTGATCCACAACCTGCGGATCTCGCGCTTCTTGTTTCGGCGGTCACGGTAGGTGTACTGCAGTGAGTGCTGGACTTGCTCCTTGGCCGCCTTGTAGCTGCGGCTCTTGTTGCCGTAGTAACCCTTTGCACGGGTGAGTACGGTGCGGCGCTTCTTCTTCGCCGTCACGGCGCGCTTTACGCGGGGCATACTCGATCACTCCTAGCTTCCATCGAGGGGAAATGGCCGTGGCGGTCTAGCCGAGGCCGAGGTTCTTCTTGATCACCTTGGTGTCACACGATGCGACCTCGGTCTCCTGACGGAAACCACGCTTGCGCTTGGGGCTCTTGTGCTCAAGGATGTGGCTCTTGAACGCCTTGCCTCGCATGATCTTGCCGCTACCGGTCACTCGGAACCGCTTCGCGGACGACTTGTGGGTCTTTTGCTTGGGCATGTGGGCCGTACCTCCCTATTCGGTCTCTTCGGCCGGCTCGACGGCCTCAGTCTCGGTCTCATCGGACTTGGCCGCCTTCTCGGGGGCCTTCTTGAGCGGCGCGATCAGCATGTGCATGTTGCGCCCCTCCAGCTTGGGCTGGGTCTCGATCGTCGCCAGCTCGGCGAGCTCGCCGGCCAGCTTCTCGAGGATGTTGAGCCCCAGCTCCGGGTGGGCCATCTCGCGGCCACGGAACATGATCGTGACCTTGACCTTCGCCCCGGCGTCCAAGAAGCGCAGGATGTGCTTCTTCTTGGTCTCGTAGTCGTGCTTGTCGACCTTGGGCCGGAACTTCATCTCTTTGAGCTCGATCTTCGACTGGTTCTTGCGGGCGGCCTTGTCCTTCATCGACTGCTCGTACTTGAACTTGCCGAAGTCCATGATCTTGCAGACCGGCGGGTCGGCGGTGGGAGCGATCTCAACCAGATCGAATCCCTGCTCATCGGCGATCCGCAGCGCGTCGCTCATGGCGAAGATGCCAAGCTGGCTGCCGTCAAAACCGATCAGACGGCACTTCGCCGCACGAATGCGGTCGTTGAGCCTGTACTCCGTGCTGCTGATAGGCAGCTCACCTCCGTGGTCACGGGGCGCTCTCTCACCCCTGTCCGTGTGGCAAACAAAAACTCCCGTGGGCGCGGAGGCCGACGGGAGCATTAGAACGCCGAGGAACCGGTGCGCGGTGCACCGCGAATCCGTCGCGCGATCTCGTCGACCAGACAGCTACCTTCATGCGCGGCGCCGGCGGGTGGGGACCAGTCTCGCCCGCGAGGGCGGGGTCCCGCTTGTAGGCGGTATTCAGTTAGCGCAGGAAGTATACCCGCGTCCCGGCCTTCACGCAATCGCCCTCGGCCTTCGCAGGCGCTACGGCTTCTCGGCGCACACCTTCTCGAGCGAACTCGGCCACACCCATGGCGCCGACGTCACCGGCTATGTGCTCGCGGACCCCCACCGTGTCGGTCTCGATCTCCTTGTCACCGATCACCAGCATGTAGGGCACCTTGGTCGCCTGGGCCTTCGCGATCTTGACGCGCATCGGCTCGCTATCGATGACCACTTCCGCACGTACCCCGGCGTCGCGTAGCCTCTGGCCGACTTTCTCGGCATGCTCGATGTGACGGTCGGAGATCGGGATGATCGACGCCTGCACCGGAGCGAGCCACGTGGGAAACGCTCCGGCGTAGTGCTCGATCAGAATGCCAAAGAACCGCTCCATGCTCCCGAGGATCGTGCGGTGCAGCATGAACGGCTGCGCTTCGGTGTTGTCGGCGGTGCGGTACGTCATGTCGAAGCGCAGCGGGTTGTTGAAGTCGACCTGGATCGTGGAGGTCTGCCACGTGCGCCCGATCGCGTCTTTGAGCTTGATGTCGATCTTGGGACCGTAGAACGCGCCATCGCCCTCGTTGATCTCGTAGGCCGTACCGCGCTGGTCGAGCGCGTCCATGAGCGCCTTGGTCGCGTGGTCCCACTCCTCGTCGAAGCCCTCGATCGACTTCTCGGGACGGGTGGAGACCTCGGCGGTGTACTCGAAGCCGAAGACCCCGTTCACGTAGTCGACGAGGTCGAGCATCTTCATGACCTCGGGCGTGACCTGCTCGGCGGTGCAGAAGATGTGAGCGTCGTCTTGGGTGAAGCCGCGTGCGCGCATGAGGCCGTGCACGACGCCCGAGAGCTCGTGCCGGTAGACGGTGCCGAACTCGAACATCCGGATCGGCAGGTCGCGGTAGGAGCGTACGTCGTCGTTGTAGATCATGATGTGGCCCGGGCAGTTCATGGGCTTGATGCCGTAGTCGTTCACGCGCCCGTCGCCCTCGTCGATCTGGAAGAAGTACATGTTCTCCCGGTAGTTGTCCCAGTGACCCGAGATCTTCCAGACGTCCGCCTTGTAGATGTGCGGCGTGATGACCTCGACGTAGTCGCGGCGGTAGAGCTCGGCGCGCAGCCACTCCTGGATCAGGCGCAGCACGCGCGCGCCTTTGGGGTGGTAGAGCGGCAGGCCGGCGCCCGCCTCCTCGTGGAGCGAGAACAGGTCGAGCTCGCGACCCAGCTTGCGGTGATCGCGCTTCTCGGCCTCTTCGAGGCGGGTCAGGTATTCGTCGAGTTCCTTCTGCGTGAACCACACGGTGCCGTAGATTCGCTGCAGCATCGGCCGGTCCGAGTCGCCGCGCCAGTACGCGCCTGCGATCTTCATGAGCTTGAACGCGCCGAGCCTCGACGTCGTGGGCACGTGAGGGCCACGGCACAGGTCGGTGAAGGCACCCTGACTGTACGTGGAGATGATCTCGTCTTCCGGCAGCTCGCCGATGAGCTCTCGTTTGAAGGGCTGCTGCTCGAACGCGTCCCATGCCTCGAGTTTGTCGAGCACCGTGCGCTTGAACGGCTTGTCCTCGGCGACGATCTGGCGCATCCGCTCCTCGATCGCCTCGAGGTCTTCCGGTGTGAACGGGCGACCGATCTCGAAGTCGTAGTAGAAACCGTCCTCGATCGCGGGACCGATGCCGAACTTCGCCATCGGGAACAGGTCCTTGACCGCCTCGGCCATCACGTGAGCGGTGGAGTGTCGAAGGATGTGCAGCGCCTCGGGGCTTCGATCGGTCACGATCTCGACCGTGTCGCCGTCGGAAACGCCCGTGCCCACGTCCACCTGCTCGCCGTTCACCTTCCCGGCTAGTGCGGCTTGGGCGAGGCGGGGGCCGATGGAGGCGGCGACGTCGAAGACGGTCGCTCCCTCGGCCACGTGCTTCTCGCTTCCATCAGGGAGCTTGACGGTGATCTCGGGCATGGGGTTTCTCCTCGCACAAAGTCGAACCGCCCCACCTTCTCGGCAGGGCGGCACAAAGCGTATCACGCCTCATGCTTCAGGCGGTGTCACTACTGTTTCGTCTTGCAGTACGGGCAGACCGCCCAGCTGAGCTTGAGCGCCTTGCCGCACTCGACGCACGGCTTGCGCAGCTTCTTCATGCAGCTCGGACAGATGAGGAAGTCCTTCTCGGTGGGCTTGTGACACGCCGGGCATGTCTCGTAGTCGCGAGCGAGCGCTATCTCCTTCGCCTGGATCTCGAGGTCGCGCTCGTGCATGTCGTCCGCGAACTCGGGCGGCCTGACCACCAGGTAGACGATCCAGCCCGGAATCGTGAAGAACAGCACGGTCAAGGCCCAGAACCAGCCCATGGCGCCCCGGCGATTGGCGTCGCGCCACGTCCAGAACACCAGTGCGATATCGAGGACGATGAAGAACAGGACGCACAGGTTCCGAGTCAGCAGGAACTCGGGGCTCTTCAGAATCGGATCGAGCAGCTCGCCCATCATCTCCCCTTAGCGGCTTTGCGCCACACGTGCGCGGGTACGCGTGGATTCTAGCAGAACTTACCTGTGCCTCGACGGCAGGCGCCCGCGCTGTTGCCGAGTCGTCGCGAAGGACCGAACGAGCCTGCCCGGCCGTGGTCAGCGAGCCGGTGATGACGAGGCCGTTCGGAGAAGTGGTGTGTGTGACGGCGACCGCTTCGGGCAACTGCTCGATCGATGGCGGCAGGCAGCCCGTGACCTCTTCGACCAGTCGCGCGAGATCGGCCGCGGGCAGCGCCCGAGGAGAGTCCGGCGAGGTCGTCGTGATCGGGGCACCCGTCGCCGCGAGTGCCTCCACGATGCCGCGCGCATCCTTGTCCGCGAGGATGCCGAGGAGCAGCGTCGGCCGCTCGGCCACATCGGGCCACGCGTCGGCGATGGCGTCCGCGAGCACGGCGGCCGCCTGCGGGTTGTGGGCCCCGTCGACGACCACGGGCGGGTCCGGGCGCACGACTTCGAAGCGGCCCGGGAGCGTGAGTGACGCGAGCGCTCGAGAGACCGCGGGTGGATCGAGCGAGCGCCCGAGTGCCGCCTCCACGGCAGCCACCGCCGTGGCCACGTTCCCGGCTTGGTACGCGGGTGCCGCGACCTGGAGGTCCTCATACGACCTGTGCACGCCGCGCACCGTGAGTCGAGTGGGCTCGAAGGGACTGCGCGGACGCGACAGCACCTCGAAGCGCACTGTCATCTCCTCGACGACGGGAGTGGGCGCACCCACCTCGCGCACGGCGCGTGCGTCTGCATGCACCTCGTCCGCGCGGGCCAGGAAGACCGGCTCGAGACCGACCGTGCCGGGACCCAGGACGGGGGCGCCGGCGGGTCGGATGATCGCGGCCTTCTCGGCAGCGATCTCTTCGAGCGTGTCGCCCAGGATCCCCATGTGATCGAGCCCGATCCCGGTGATGACCGCAACGGCGGGCGCCGCCACGCTCGTCGCGTCCCACCTGCCGCCGAGACCGACCTCGAGAACCGCAACGTCGACCCGGGACTCGCGGAACAGCCAGAGCGCCGCTGCAGTGGTCAGCTCGAACTCGGTGAACCCGGCCGCACTCCCCTGCCGGCCGGGGCGCAACTGCTCCGCCGCGAGCACTGCCGCTGATACGGCTTCGGCGAACTGCTCGTCGCTCACGGGTCCGGCGCCGATCTCCATGCGCTCGTTGATCCGTTCGAGTTCCGGGCTCGTGTAGAGCGCTGTCGAGACGCCGTGGGCACTCAGCAGGGCGTGGGCCACGCGTGCGGTCGACGTCTTGCCGTTGGTGCCGGCGACCTGCACCACCGAGAAGGCGTCTTGAGGTCGCCCAAGTGCTTCGCACAGCGCCGTGATGCCGTCGAGCGACGGGTTGATGCCGAAGGTCAGTGCGCCCTTGAGTGCCTCGACGGCGGCGTCGTAGCTCAGGTGGCCCACGATCGATCAACCTCTACGCGAGCTCGGCGAGCTGCGCGTCGATCAATCCAAGCGACTCGAAGAGCTCGGCCGCTTTGGCGCGGTCCTTCTCGACGATCTCGGCCGATGCCTTGGCAAGAAAGCCCGGGTTGGAGAGCTTGCGCTCGAACTTGTCGAGTTCTCCGGCGACCTTGTCTCGCTCCTTGCGCAGGCGCGCCGCTTCGGCGTCGAAGTCGACGAGCCCTTCGAGAGGCACGTAGATCTCGAGCCCCGATGCGATCACCGTGGCCGAGTGCGGAGGCTTGACCGCTTCAGTGCTGGCCGAGGAGTCCGACACCCCGGCAAGCCTGTGCATCTCGCCGAACTCGGAGCTCACCCACTGGTTGTCCGCATCGCCTGCGGTCTTGATGACGACCGCTCACCCCCTGCTTGGGCGGGAGCTTGTAGCGTGCGCGCACGGCACGGATGCCCGTCACCACGTCGATGAGCCGGTTGATGGAGCGCTCTGCCCCCTCGTCGGCGAAGCGAGTCAGGGCGGCGGCGTCGGGCCACGCGGCCACCATCAACGACGGTGCGTCCTCGACTGCGGCCAGCGGCAGGTTGCGCCAGATCGTCTCGGTCACGAACGGCATCATGGGGTGCAGCAGTCGCAGCGCTTGGTCGAGCACGAACACGAGGATGCGTTGCACGCTCGCGCGCGCTTCCCCGCCCTCGGCGAGGCGCGCCTTGGCAAGCTCGATGTACCAGTCACAGTACTCGTTCCAGAAGAAGTCGTAGAGTGCGCGGGCGACCTCGCCGAACTCGTAGGCGTCGAGTCCCTCGTCCACACGCGCGGACAGATCTGCAAGCCGCGAGAGGATCCAGCGGTCCGCAACGGTGTGCGGCACGGGTTCGCCGGGCTCGTAGCCCTCGAGGTTCATGAGCACGAAGCGGCTCGCGTTCCAGATCTTGTTCGCGAAGTTGCGGCTCGAAACGAGCTTCTCTTCCGAGAACTTGAGGTCCTGCGCGCCCGTGACCTGCAGCATCAGACCGAAGCGCATGCCGTCGGCGCCGTAGTGGTCCATGAGGTCGAGCGGGTCGACGCCGGTGCCGAGCGACTTGGACATGCGCTTGCCCTCGGCATTGAAGACCGTGGGATGGATGATGACGTCGTCGAAGGGTATCTGGCCGTCCCGGAAGTACATGCCGCTCATCACCATGCGCGCGACCCACAGGAACAGGATGTCGCGAGCGGTCGAAAGCACGCTCGTGGGATAGAAGTAGTCCACGCGTGGGTCGGGATCTGGCCAGCCCAGCGTGGCGAAGGGCCACAGCTGGCTCGAGAACCACGTGTCGAGCACGTCTTCGTCCTGCCGCATCGGCACGCCGCAGGTAGGACACGCGATCAGGTCGTCCATGCTCGCGATCGTCATGTTGCACTCGTCGCAGTAGAAGACCGGGATGCGGTGGCCCCACCACAGCTGGCGCGAGATGCACCAGTCCCGGATGTTCTCCATCCAGTGGAAGTAGACGTTCTCCCACCGCTTGGGGTGGAAGGTCACCCTCCCGTCCCTGACCGCTTCGATCGCCGGCTCGGCCAACGGGCGCATGTCCACGAACCACTGGTCCGAGAGCCATGGCTCGATCACCGTATGGCAGCGGTAGCAGTGCCCCACCGAGTGGACATGGTCGTCGGTCTTGACCAGCAGGCCGGCCGCGTCGAGATCGGCGAGGACACGGGCGCGGGCCTCGTAGCGGTCGAGTCCGGCGTAGGCGCCGCCCTCTGCCGAGATGGTCGCATCGGCGTTCATCACGTTGATCTTGGCGCAGTCGTGGCGCTCGCCGATCTCGAAGTCGTTCGGGTCGTGCGCCGGTGTCACCTTCACGGCGCCAGAGCCGAACGATGGGTCCACGTAGTCGTCGGCGACGACGGGGATCTCGCGGTCCATGAGCGGCAGCACCACTGTCGCGCCCACCAGGGCTCTGTAGCGCTCGTCGTCAGGATGCACTGCGATGCAGGTGTCGCCCAGCATCGTCTCGGGGCGCGTCGTCGCAACAACGACGTGGTCGATTCCGGCCACCGGCTCTTTGAGCGGATAGCGCAGGTGCCACAGGTGGCTGTCGACGTCCTCGTGCTCGACCTCGATGTCGGAGAGAGCCGTCGAGCAGCGCGGGCACCAGTTGATGATGCGCTTGCCGCGGTAGATGAGGCCCTTGTCGAACCATTCGACGAAGACCTTGCGGACAGCGCGCTGGTAGCTCGGGTCCATCGTGAACCACTCGTCCGAGTAGTCACACGAGCAGCCCATCGCCTTGAGCTGGCTGATGATCGTGGAGCCGTGCTCTCTGCGCCACTCCCAGCACGCTTCGATGAAGGCCTCTCGGCCCACGTCATGCCGGCTCTTGCCTTCCTTCGCGAGCTTCTGCTCGACCTTGTTCTGCGTCGCGATGCCGGCGTGATCGGTGCCCACCACCCAGCGAGCGGGGCGCCCAGCCATGCGCTGGCGACGGACGACGACGTCTTGGATCGTGTTGTTGAGCGCGTGGCCCATGTGCAGCGATCCCGTGACGTTGGGAGGCGGGATGACGACCGTGTACGGACGTACACCCTCTACGATCTCCTGCCCGAAGTAGCCGCCTTCCAGCCACGACGCGAAGACCGGAGCCTCGACCGCTTTGGGGTCGTAGGCGGTGGGCATGTCGCTCAAAGTCGCATCTCCTTGCTACCGCTTGACAACGGCTGCGCCCAGACAGGCGGCAGGTGTCGTGATTCTAGCAGGTCAGAAGGGTGCTCGGAGTGCCCCGATTTCAGATACCCCTGGGGGTCTATTGGCTCGTGAACTACCGAACGATACACATTGTGACAGTCCGATGCCTGAGGACTGAAACCGAAGGAAGGGTCGACCGCCATGAGTTGCGAGCACGTCGAGAAGTGCATCTTCTTCAACGACAAGATGGCCGACATGCCCGGGATGACCGAGATCTACAAGAACCGCTACTGCCGGGAAGACAACCTCGCCTGTGCGCGATACATCGTGTGCGACGCGCTTGGCAGAGAGGGCGTACCGGGCGACCTGTACCCGAACGACCGGGACCGCGCCCTCGCCTTGATCGCGTAGCAGTCCTGCCCGTCGCACCGGTGATGAACGCCGCACCGCCACAAGCGAGTCGCGGCGGTCGCCCGGCCTAAGCCGACGCCTCCTGCACCGACCCGCGCCGAACGATCGTGGGCCCGGCCTCGCGACTCGACCGCCTCGGCCGTGACGACGACCGTCTCGATGTCCGAGTCACTCGGCAGCTCGTACATCGTGTCGAGCAGCAGGTTCTCGCAGATCGAGCGAAGCCCGCGCGCGCCGGTGCCGTGCTTGATGGCCTGGCGCGCGATCGCGCGAAGCGCGTCGTCGGTGAACTCGAGCTTCACGCTCTTCGAGACTGAACAGGCGCGCATACTGCTTCACGAGCGCGTTCTTCGGCTCGGTGAGGATGCTGACGAGGTCGTCCTCGGTCAGCTCGGCCACGCTCGAGACGACCGGCAGACGCCCCACGAACTCGGGAATCATCCCGAACTTGTTGAGGTCCTCGGGCAGCACCTGCGCGAGCAGCTGGCTCTCCGTGTCTCGCGTGACGTCAGAGAGCTCGGCGTGGAAGCCCACGCCGCGCTTGCCGATCCGGTCGGCGACGATCTTGTCCAGCCCGACGAACGCCCCTCCCAGGATGAAGAGGATGTTCGTGGTGTCGATCTTGATGAGCTCCTGCTGCGGGTGCTTGCGGCCTCCCTGCGGCGGTACGGACGCCTCGGTGCCCTCGAGGATCTTGAGCAGGGCCTGCTGGACGCCCTCGCCGGAGACGTCGCGCGTGATCGAGAGGTTCTCGGCCTTGCGGGCCACCTTGTCGATCTCGTCGATGTAGATGATGCCGACCTCGGCGCGCTTGATGTCGAAGTCCGCAGCGGTGATGAGCTTGAGCAGGATGTTCTCGACGTCCTCGCCCACGTAGCCCGCCTCGGTGAGCGCGGTCGCATCGGCGATCGCGAACGGGACCTTGAGCACGCGAGCCAGCGTCTGGGCCAGCAGGGTCTTGCCGCAGCCGGTCGGGCCGAGCATCAGGATGTTGCTCTTGGCGAGCTCCACCTCGTCGTCGTGAACCGACGGCGGCAGCGTGACTCGCTTGTAGTGGTTGTAGACCGCGACCGACAGGATCTTCTTGGCGCGGTCCTGCCCCACCACGTAGCCGTCGAGCGCGTCGTGGATCTCGACAGGAGTGGGCAGCTCGTCGAGAACGGGGCGCTCGGCGGCGTCCTCGGCGAGCTCGTCTTCGACGATGTCGTTACACAGCTCGATGCACTCGTCGCAGATGTAGACACCCGGCCCCGCGATGAGCTTGCGCACGTGTCGCTGGCTCTTGCCGCAAAACGAGCACTTGAGCTGTTCGGGACCCTGGCCGTCGACGGGACGTGTCACGCTACTTGCCTTCCGTGGACTTGCGGCTCTCGAGGACGTCGTCCACCAGGCCGTACTCCTTGGCCTGCTCGGCCATCATGATGTTGTCGCGCTCGGTATCGGCGTGGATCGTAGCGACCTTCTGACCGGTGTGCTTGGCAGGATCTTGTCGAGCTCGTCACGCATCCTGAGCATCTCTTTGGCCTGGATCTCGATGTCGGTGACCTGGCCTTGCGTGCCCCCCCACGGCTGGTGGATCAGCACGCGCGAGTGCGGCAGCGCGAAACGCTTGCCCGGCGCTCCCGCGGCGAGCAGCACCGCGGCCATGCTGGCGCACTGCCCGATGCAGATCGTGGAGACCTGCGGCTTGATGAACTGCATCGTGTCGTAGATAGCCAGCCCGTCGGTCACGCTGCCACCCGGCGAGTTGATGTAGAGGTTGATGTCCTTGTCCGGGTCGGCACTCTCCAGGTGCAGGAGCTGGGCGATGATCAGGTTGGCGACGTGGTCGTCGATGCCCGAGCCCAGGAAGATGACGCGCTCGTTGAGGAGCCGCGAGTAGATGTCGAAGCTGCGCTCGCCTCGCGAGGTCTGCTCTATGACGATGGGAACCAGTGCGTTGGATTCAGGAAGCATGGGTTGCTACTCCTTGGCGGTTGTGGCGTGACTGGCGCTACCCCTGAGGATACTGGCTGGCGAGCCAGTAGTGAACCTCGCTGGCGCTTCTCGCTGCCGACGCGACTACGCGCCCGCCGGCCTCCGACCGCTCGCTACTCGCTGTCGGCGGCCTTCTTCGGGGCGGCCTTCTTCTTCGCGGCCGGCTTCTTCTTGGGCGCAGGCTTCGCGTCGTCGGGCTCGCTCGGCGGCCTCCGGCTCGGTGACGGTGACATCCGCGGTCTCCATCAGCCACTCGACCGCCTTGCGGTGCATGATCTGCTCGCGGATCACGCTCATGAGACCCAGCTCTTCCCAGCGCTTGCGGGCGTCTTCGGGCGAAGTGTCCGAGGAGCGGGCGAAGTCCTCGAGCTCCTTGCCGATGTCCTCTTGGGTGATCTCGAGTCCCTCGGCACGGAACAGCGCCTCGAGGGCGAGGTCCTCCTTGACGGCCTGCTCGCCCTGGACCTTCATCTCGGCTTCGAGCTCCGGCATGCCCATGCCGGTCCCGGCGAAGTACTCCTCGAGCGGGATCTCACGCGTCTCCAGCATCACCAGGAAGTCACGCTGCATCGTGTCGCCACGCGAGTCGATCATCGACTGAGGCACATCGCCCTCGAGGCGCGAGGCGAGCAGCTCGCGCAAAGCGCGCTCCTTGCCCTGCAGGTGGTTCATCTCGGCCTGACGATCGAGCGCGAGCTTGAGCTGAGTGTTCATGTCCTCGACGGATTCGAAGCCGCCCACGCTCAGCGCGAACTCGTCGTCGACCTCGGGCAGCTTCTTCGACTTGATCTCGTGCACCGTCACGTCGAACCCGGCGGTCTTGCCCACGTACTCATCGACCGAGGAGGTGTCGGGGATGGCGAACTCGATGCGGACCTCCTGCTCGGGCATCGCGCCGAGAAGCCCCTCGTCGAACTCGGCCGGCATCAGGCCCTGGCCCATCTCGTAGAGGTACTTGTCGACGGTGTTGCCGTCGTAGCCCTCGCCGTCGACGGTACCGACGAAGGAGATCAGCACGAAGTCGTCCTTCTCGACCCCACGGTCCTCGACGGGTTCGAGGGTCGCGTAGCGCGCGCGAGCCTGCTCGATCTGCGCGTCGATCTCGGCCTGCGTCGCCTCCTTGGCGGGTGCGGTGATCGAAAGGTCGCCGGTGGAGGTGAGCGTCAGCTCGGGCCGCACGGCGACCTCGGCCTCGTAGGCGTACTCGGCACCCGGCTCGACGATCGGCAGCTCTTCCATCTCGGGCGACTCGATCGGGCGCAGCGCCTCGAGGTCGAGGGCTCGCGGGTATGTGCCCTCGACGAGCTCCTCGGTGGCGCTCTGGAGCACGTAGTCACGCCCCACCATCGTGTCGATCATGGGGCGGGGCGCCTTGCCCGGACGGAAGCCCGGGATCTTGACCTTGCCGCCGACCGACTTGTACGCGGCGTCGACGGCCGCATCGACCTCGTCGGCCGAGATGGTCACTTTCAACTTGACGTTGTTGCCTTCGAGGCGCTCGACGGAAGTGGTGAGCACGGTGGTTCCTTTCGGGTTGGCTGGTTCGGGCGGTGCCGGCCGTCCGGTGTGTCGCTGTGGTGCGGGCGAGAGGACTCGAACCTCCACGAGTTTCCCCACCGGGACCTAAACCCGGCGCGTCTGCCAGTTCCGCCACGCCCGCAATAAACCAACGTAGTGTAGCAGACACGTGAGGCCCGCCGCATGGGGCGAAGGCGGCCGGCGCGCGCCCACTCTCGGCACCGAACGCTGCTGTCCGAAGACACCGAGAGACCGGCCGCGCGGCCGGTCTCTCCTCACGCCAGATGTCCCGCCATGAGAGCGCGGCAGAATCAGTCGATGACGATCCACGCCACCTTGCAGGACTTGCTCGCCTTCTTGTTGAGCACGACACGGAAGCGAGTGGCATCGTAGTACTTGGCGTACTTCAGATAGCGGCCCGACCCGGGAGATCCCTGAAGCGTGACGAGGAACTTCGAGGAGCTGGTGACGCCCCCGGGTACCGTGATCTTGGGCTTCTGGCTGCCCACGGCGATCGTGTAGACCCCGGAGCGGCGATAGCCGGCCTTGCCGTTGACGTACAGGGCCCTGCCGGTGCTGGTGCACTCCGCCCAGACTCCGGTGCCCGCGTAGTGAGGCCGACGACGCCCTTGCCGCAGTGGACTCGCCCTGCACTCCCCGGCCGGTGCTTGGTTGGATTCGCCGAAGACGCCCCAGGCGTTGCTCAAGCTGCCCCGCGTGAACCCGTAGACCCCGGTCTTGCCGGCCGCACCCGTGTACGCCGTGATACCGTCGTCATTGGCGGCGGAAGCCCGTAGACCCCGCTACCCGTGCCCGTATTGCGTGCCGCAGACGGTAGCCGACTGGGTGGCTGCACGATGCGTCGCTGGCACACGGTGAACCACGGGTTCACCGTTCGCGGCCATCGCCTGAGCCGGCAGCGCGGCCGCCGCGACGGCGCCCCCGAAGACCGCAACGGCTTTGATGAGCATCTGCCGCCGATCGATGGACTCATCGCCCTTAGTCTCGAGTACCTCTACGTCTGTCTTGTTCATCGCCGCACTCCCCCAATCCGTCAGCCTAACTCTCTGCCGGAAGGGAGCGCAGCCACAGCTACGGGGATTCCGCACGCCGAGCTACTTGCACGCACATGTCTCGAGCGATCTTGCGCTTGGCGAGAGGATTCATGTGCCCGGATGTCGATCCCCTCCGCAGAATCTCTACCCTACCGGGGAGAATTCGCTCACCGGCGAGGATGATTCGGCGGAATGCGGGCGGGGGCGAACCCGCTGGGGCCGCCACGACGGGAGCCGAACCTACGACCTCGGGATCGAGACCCGCGGCCGACGCAGCAAGCTAGCCATCGCCCGTGCCCGGCAATCATGTCGCGGGCCCTTGGCTTGGTCGAGGGTCGACCTTCGTCCGGCAATCGATGTTACCTTCAAGCTCGACCATCGCGGGCCCACGGTTGACGGACCTGCTTGACTCGAGGGGGTGACGGTGGCGGAACACCGAGGTGACGGGGATGCGAACGCTGACGTCGTCCGCGAGATGCTGCTGCTCGCCGCTCGTGCGGAACTCGGGCAATCGGTCGACCAGGCCCACGAAGCGTGCGCACAGCGGCGGCCGATGTAGCAGTCCAGCGTCTCGGTGATCGGGCCCCAGGCCGACCAGCCCCTACTCAGGAGCGAAAGCGACATGAAGGCTCGCAAGCAGCAGCGCGAATACGACGGCAACCCGCTGCATCGAGTTACGAGGCAGCAGTCGCTGGGATGAGACTCAGTCGCAGTGCTCTCAGTCTGCTACGTCGTCCCACTCGTGGTTGTCCAAGCCCGCCTCGATTCAACTAGCATCTCTCCATCGGTGAACGACTGGGAGCCGATGGCTGCCAAGCTGAACGGATCCCACAACGACTAGGCTCTCAAGAACCTCCGCTCGCGAGTTGACTCAGCGGCGACATGCATCCTGAGATGTGATGCCCGGGGTCTCGGGTACCTACCCCGACGAGTCCGAAGGCGCCTGCTTCCTCAGCCAGTCTGGTAGCGAAAGCCACTGGCTAACCTGTCTCGGCGGTTCCTACCGCCCACGTCATTCCTCGATAACAAGACGGCGGTAGAACCGACCGCTGGCGCTGGCTACGCTCGTCGCTTGACGCTCTACTACAGGGCCGCTCTCAGAAAGAGGCTCTCGCGAATGCGGCGGCGCGACGCCGAGCAGAAAGGGCCGGACGCGTGATTCCAACTGAGATCCGCTAGCCAGTATCCCCAGTTGGCTCGTCGCCATCCGGCAGGAGCAGGCCCGCCGCACGTGCCGCCCTGACGAACTCGACCACGTCTTGGGTGACCTCAGTCCACATCGCAATTGTACGCATCCGCCAACTCGCGTATTGCCTGGTCGACTGTCACTGAGTTGTCGCAGAGCTGCCAGAGCAACGCTGCGGAAGCGTTGAGCACATAGGCGTGATTCGCGCACGAATCGTACAGGACGAGCTCATCGTCCAACGCATGGACGTGCACCGTCGGGCTAGCGCGCAGAGTCCCCGACACTAGGTCTCTCCTCTGCATCTGGGACTCATGCAAGCCCACCGGAGCACCGTACCTTCGGGATGTGACTAGGGAGCGCAAAACAACCGCGTCAGAGTTGAGGCGCGTCGACGATGCAGACCCGAGCGACTCCGGACAACCAGAAACAAGGCTCAGATCGCGCTACACAGCAACACATGAGCAGAAGCTACACGACGACGTGCCACGCCGGAGTCTAGCGACGCCCGCCCCGCCCGCGGTCCTTATCGCGGTCCCGGTCGCGGCCCTTATCGCGGTCCTTGTCGCGGTCCTTATCGCGGTCCCGGTCGCCGTCTTGGCCACCGCCGTCGTTGCGCGGCGACGTAGCGTACGCCTGATTGACTTCGAGCTGCGTCATCGCCGGAGCCGCATACGCGGCCATGGTCGCGGCACCAAGCATAGCCGCGCCCTTGGCTCCCTTGGCAAGAAACGCTCTGCGCGAAATCGCGCCGGTCTGCGCCTCGTCAACCGTGCCGTCAACCTGCTGGCTGTCCATTGTGCCCTCCCACTGAACCGCGGAACCAGACTCCCAAGATATTGCAGTATATACCCCTTGAGGCGACTTTGCGACTCCAAGAGTCTGACGTCATAAGTGCGCGGAACTGCTCACACTAAGGGGAAGACCGTGTGGGCATTACCCCCGCCCGTTGAACCAGCCCGGTCACGAGATCAACGGTTCCTGCGAGTTCGCCAACTCCAAGGGCGTAGCACTCGGTCCCTCGCATCGCTTCGACTAGGGTGGCCATGCCCGCTGCACCATGCGCTTGGGTGTTGATCGCATGGGCGAGCAGCCGCGCGAGACCGTCAGAGCGCGACAGCGGCGTGAGTGTGGCAGATCCGTCGGAGGTGCGCTCCGGGAAGATCACGTAACGAACCGGAACCGGGGCGTCCGGCCACGCATCATCCGCGGTGCGGAGATACCAGACTGACATCCCGTCGATGCGGCGGAGGGACGCCATCTGAGGCATCTCAGGGCACAGCGATTGCAGCAAACCCAGACTCCCCCGCTTGACGGCAGGCGCGTTGCCGAACGGAACCAACCGGCCGTCGTGTGGCCTCAGCGCCCCGACCTCATCGCCGAGGAAGCAAAGGCCCGCCGAGACGAGCGCGGCCACGAGTGTCGACTTGCCCGCGCCTGAGCCTCCCGGCAGAAGCACGCCAGAAGCGCCATGCGCAACGACGCCGGAGTGGAACAGCAGATAGGATGACGCCATCGAAGCGACAGCGGCGGCGGTGACCGCCCATTCCGCCGCAGCCACCACTTCGGCGCCGGACGACCCACTCCACACCGTCTCCCCGTCACGCGTGATGCGGTGTGATCCTGACAGGGACGCATCCGACTCGACCAGGAACTCGGCAACCACCTCAGGGTCCTGCGAGTGCGCCCATGAGGGTGTCGCGGGGTAGATGGCCGCGATCTCGTCCAGGATCGCAGCTGGTCCCTCCAGCCGAGCGCAGAAGTCGAGGAGGCGAATCTCGAGTGGCGTGCCCACTAGTGGGTCTCCAGTCCAGATAGCCTGTGTCTCGGGGTCATCCTCAACGCTCCCTTGCGCGCGACTTGCCGGGGGTTCACGCTCCTGCCACCGCCAGCAGCGAGTGCGGCTGGCGCCGCGTTTTCGAAACGTACTACTGCGGGCGGCAAACACACAAGGCTCTTGACCTCAGTCAAGAGCCTTCGCTGTGTCGATGGTGGGCCGTGTAGGGGTCGAACCTACGACCTTGGGATTAAGAGTCCCCTGCTCTGCCAGCTGAGCTAACGGCCCGAAATGCGCAAGGCGACATTGTACGCACTCACCGATGGATTGCAACCCTGGCCGCAACACACAGCGGCCCGCCGTCTCCGGCGGGCCGCATGTCTATTCATGGGGTGGGTAACGGGGCTCGAACCCGCGACCTTCGGAGCCACAGTCCGACGCTCTAACCAACTGAGCTACACCCACCATGAGTGGCTTTGGCACGCCCGGCAGGATTCGAACCTGCGACCTAGAGATTAGAAGTCTCCCGCTCTATCCAGCTGAGCTACGGGCGCTCATCCTGTTGCCGGCGTGCGCATCGGCGAGGCAACACACTATGGGCGTGCGCAACCCATGTCAAGTGCTCCGACACCCCCCTAGCCCAGTTGTCGAACCGTCAACGCGCACCAGCGGGGATTCCCTCACTTGCTCGGGTTGGGAGACAATGGCGTGTGCGCCGGTGGGATGCCCGCGCTGCGACGCAGCACGACTCGCCGCCTGAGGAGATGGTACGTGTTCACAGCTGCACAGGACTTCGTTGATCTGGTGCGTGTCAACAGGACGCACTTCAGCCGAACCGTGGCCATGTCCCGAGTCATGCTGGACAAGCAGTACAGCGGTTCGCTTCTCGGGGTCGGGTGGGCGCTCGTCAGGCCCACCTTGTTCATCGTGGTGTACTGGTTCGCCGTGGCGATCGGCATCCGCGGCGGGCGCTCGATGGGTGACATACCGTACATCCTGTGGTTGATCCCGGGCATCATCCCGTGGTTCTTCATCTCGGACGCATTCACAACCGGCGGCATGGCCATTCGAACCAACAACCACCTCGTGACCAAGATGGTCTACCCCGTGGCGACGATCCCGATCTCTGAGGTCCTGTCACTGTTCTACGTGCACCTCATGATGATGGGCATCGTGACGGCGATCTTCCTGTTCTCAGGCTTCGGGCTGACCGTGTACTTCATCCAGATCGTCTACTATGTTGCCGCCACTTTGGCATTCTGCTTCGTGTGCGCCACCCTGCTTTCGGCACTCACCGCTGTGAGCCGTGACATCGGCCACATGGTGAAGTCCACCATCCAGGTGCTGTTCTGGCTCACCCCCATCCTGTGGTCCGCCGAGAGGCTGAACGGCACGCTCAAGCTCGTGATCATGGCCAATCCGATCTCGTACCTGGTCCAGGGCTACCGCAACTGCTTCGTATACGAGCAGTGGTTCTTCGAGCAGTGGCGCTACACGCTGTACTTCTGGGTGTTCATGCTGGTACTCACGCTACTCACGAGCTTCCTGTACACGAGGCTCCAAAGAGAGTTCGCGGACGTGTTGTAGGAGGCTTCCACGATGGAGTGCGCGGTTCGGGTCAAGGACCTGACCAAGACCTACAAGATCTATGACTCCTCGGTAGAGCGCGCCCTCGAACCGCTGCGCCGCAGGAGCCGAGCGAAGCTCTTCACCGCCCTCGATCGGGTGACACTCGACTTCCCCAAGGGCGAGGTTGTGGCGATTCTCGGGAAGAACGGCTCGGGCAAATCCACGCTGCTCAAAATCATCACCGGCGTGACCACTGCGACCTCGGGAACGGTCGAGTACGAGGGACGCATCTCGTCGATGCTCGAACTCACATCCGGGTTCGACCCTGAACTCACGGGCATCGAGAACATCAATCTGCGCGGCCTGGCGCTCGGAATCCCCAAAGAGGAGATCGACGCGCGCAAGGCCGAGATCATCGCCTTCGCGGACATCGGCGAGCACATCAACCAGCCCGTGCGCACGTACTCCAGCGGAATGAAGGCGCGACTGGGCTTTGCTGTCTCGGTGAGCGTCGATCCAGACATCCTCATCGTCGACGAGGTGCTTGCCGTCGGCGACGACATCTTCAAGCTCAAGTGCATCGAGAAGATGGAGGACTTTCGGCGCCAGGGCAAGACCATCCTGTTCGTGAGCCACGCGCTCACCACCGTCAAGGCATTCTGCACGCGAGGAGCGTGGATCAACGAGGGAGTCGTGCAGGCCGAGGGCGAGCTCGGGCCCGTGATACTTCAGTACGAGGAGTACCTCAGGACGGAGCGCGCGCGCCAGAAGGCCGAAGCGATCGCCAAGGCGCCCGATGGCCAGTGGGTCGCCACTGAGAAGAGCGACATCATCCAAATCAGGGACTTCCGGATGTTCAACGCCAACGATGAGGACACCACGACATTCGAGTACGGCGAGGACATCCTTTTCGAGTTCGACTACATCGTCAAGCGGCCGATAGACCGTCTCACGTTCTGCTACACGCTTCGCGACGCCGGCCAAGAGGAGATCTTCATGGCTGACAAGCAGAGCCGCGACAACGCGATCGACACCTCCATCGGCGAGCATCACATCAGGGTGCGCCTGCCCAAGCCGTCTTTGCTCGGCGGCCGCTACCACCTCTCGGGCGAACTGTGGAACAACGACGCCGGATTCCACGTGGGCTACTCGGACAAGCGGCCCTTCGACATACGACAACGCGAGTACCTCGGGACCGGTATCGTCCACGTCGACTACGAGCTCACGAACGACTGACGCGACGGGGCTCTCTCGCCCAGGTTCGTTCCGGCACACACGAACGGCGGGCCCGCAAGGGACCCGCCGTTTCTCGTGCGGTGGAGCGGCCGACGGGACTCGAACCCGCAACAGTCAGCTTGGAAGGCTGATGCTCTACCAATTGAACTACGGCCGCGAAGTGGTCGGGCTGACAGGATTCGAACCTGCGACCCTCTGCTCCCAAAGCAGATGCGCTACCAAGCTGCGCTACAGCCCGATTCCCGCTGGCCCGGGCCCACAAGGAAGCCGGACGAGCACGAAACAGTATAGCGCTCCGCCCGAGACGCGCTACTCCCCCACCAGGCGCGCGCGCAAGTCGCGCAGGGCCGCACCCCTGTGGCTGATCGCGTTCTTCTCGGCCATCGACAGCTCGGCCATCGATCGTCCGGGAGCGTCCGCGGGGAGGAACAGCGGATCGTAGCCGAAACCGCCGTCGCCAGCGGGCGCGAAACCGATCTCGCCCTCGCACACGCCGGTCGCCACCGTCTCCGTCCCGTCGTCGTCGATGAACACCATCGTGCAGCGGAAACGCGCCGCACGTGCCCCCGGCGGGACGTCACCCAGTCGCGAGCAGCAGTCGCGAGTTGTTCTCGGAATCGGTTGCGCACGGTCCGGCATAGCGGCTCGAGTGCACGCCCGGCTCGCCGCCCAGCGCGTCGACCTCCAGCCCCGAGTCATCGGCAAGCGAGGCCAGGCCGAATCGCTCTCGTGCGGCGAGCGCCTTGATGCGCGCGTTGTCCTCGAAGGTCTCGCCGTCCTCTTCCGGGCTCGGCCATTCGGCGTCCAGGTCGTCTGCCGAGACGAACTCCCAGCTCTCGAAGGCGAGCGCCGCCCTGATCTCCTCGAGTTTGCCGCGGTTGCCGGTGGCGACCACGACACGCTTCGTGCCGCGCTCAGAAGCCATACGAGTCCATGCCGCCTTCGACGATCGCCCGCTGCACCGACACGAGACGCTCGATGCCGGCACCGGCGAGGTCGAGCATGGCGTCGAGCCGAGCGCGATCGAACGGTATCTGCTCGCCCGTGCCCTGCACCTCGATGAAGCGGCCCTTGTCGTCCATGACGACGTTCATGTCCACCTCGGCCACCGAGTCCTCCGAGTAGTCCAGGTCGAGCAGCATCTGACCGTCAACGAGCCCTACGCTGGTGGCGGCGACGTGTCCGAGCAAGGGTATCGAGGCGACCTTGCCAGCGTCCTGCCAGACGGTGAGCGCATCGTGGACCGCGATCCACGCGCCCGTGATCGCCGCGCATCTCGTCCCCCCGTCGGCCTGGATGACGTCGCAGTCGACCGTGACGGTGGCCTCACCGCCCAAGCCACCCATGTCGACGACGGTTCGCAGCGACCGGCCGATGAGCCGCTGGATCTCGTGGGTGCGGCCCTTCGGCCCCGTCATCGTCTCCCGACGGGAACGCGTGTGCGTGGACGCCGGCAGCATCGAGTACTCGGCGGTGACCCAGCCCTGTCCGGAGCCTCGCCGCCACGCGCTCACCCCCTCTTCGACCGAGGCGGCGCACAGTACCTTCGTGTCACCCAGCTCGAAGATGCAGCTGCCCATCGCGTGCTTGAGGTAGCGGCGCGTCACGCGCACGGTGCGGCTATCGGCGGGCCCTCGCCCTTCCGAGCGGTCTCTCATGGAAGCGTCTCCTTTCAGGGGACGTCGTAGGCCGAGAGCTCCTCGGCGATGTGGATCTCTCCGGCGAAGATCTCGGACGCCAGATGCACCATAGTGTCGCGATCGTTGGTGGGCCACGCGTGCGTCAGCACCAGGCTCTTCGCACCCGCGTCGTGCGCGAGTTGCGCGGCCTCGGAAGCGGTCAGGTGCGGTGCGGCACCGGCGTACTCTTGAGGCAGCGTCGCCTCGGCTAGCAGCAGGTCGCAGCCGCGGGCCGCAGCGAGCGCTCGCTCTCCCGGAGCCGTATCGGCGGTGTAGCACAGCGTCGCCTCGCCGTCTGTCGCCACCAGAGCGAAGGTCGGATCGGTGTGGTCGACCGCGTGGGGCGTGACCGTGATATCCCCGATCTTCACCGCAACGCCGTCCTTAAGCGCAGTGAACGCGAACGCCTGGCGGAACTCGGCGGCACCGCGCTCGGAGAGTAGCAGCTGCATAGTGCCGAAGAGCGCTCCCGGCATGTAGAGAGGCACGCTCGGCATCGGGCCCTCAGGCGCGTAGCGCAGCATCGCTTGCATCGAGTAGAGGTCGACGTAGTGGTCGGGGTGGTTGTGCGTGACGAACACGGCGTCGATCGAGTACGGGTCGGCCACCCGGTACAGGTTCGCGAGCGCGCCGTTGCCGCAGTCGAACAGCAGTCGCGTGTTCGCACTCTCCACGAGGTGCCCCGCACACGCCTGACCCGCGCGAGCGTGACTTGCGGCCGAGCCTAGTACCGTCAGGCGCATGTGGTCTCCTCGGAAGGCAGTGAGTTCAGGCCGAAAGCCCCGTGCGGAGCCATTGCCGACAGATCAGCGAGCGATATCCGCGCCACGGGGCCGGTAGGCGCGCCGAACACGCGCGACCCCAGACGCTCGAACTCCTCGGCGCTGCCTGTTGTCGCGAACTCGTACGCCGGTGTCGAGCCATCGGGCGCGAGCTGATCGCGACGAGCGAGTGTCTCGGCGACCTCCTTGGCGGTCTCCTCGGCAGAGCTGATGATTGCGACGCGCGCGCCCATCACCTGGCCGATCGCCGCCGACAGCAGCGGAAAGTGCGTGCAGCCGAGCACCAGCGTGTCGACGTCGTTGCGCTTAAGCGGGTCGAGGTAGTCACGCGCCAACTCGTAGAAGGACGGCCGGATGAAGACCTCGGCCGAGTCCGCCAGCAGGTCCTCGACCTTGCCGGTGTCGCGCCGCAGTCCCTCCTCGACGATGTCGACGAAGCGTGGCGTGGCCGCCGAGAAGACCGTGACTCCCGCATCGAGCGCGCGAACCGACCGGCTGTACGCACCGCTCTCCACGGTACCCACCGTTCCGATCACCCCGACCATGCGGTTGCGCGTCGCCATGACAGCCCCGCGGGCTCCCGGCTCGACCACCCCGAGTACCGGGACCGAGAACTCCCGCTGGGCGAGTTCGAGCCCCGCCGCCGTGGCCGTGTTGCATGCGATCACGATCAGCTTGACCTCTCTTTGCTGGAGGTACGAGCCGATCTCGAGCACGAACCGGCGCACCTCATGAAGGTCTCTCGGACCGTAGGGGCAGCGCGCGGTGTCACCGAAGTAGATCAGAGACTCGTTAGGCAGGGCGCGTGCTATCTCACGCGCCACGGTAAGCCCACCGAGCCCCGAGTCGAATATGCCGATCGAAGCCGATTCCATAGTCGAAGTATACCGCCGGGAGCTCACCGAAGCCCCGCCGCGCGCGCTCACCGCGGCGTCGCCTCGCTAGGTCGGGACAACGAGTTCCTCGATCGCCTCGGCCATGTCGTTGAGCGGCACGATCTTCTCGGCTGCACCGATCTCGATGGCGGCCTTCGGCATGCCGAACACCGTGCATGAGGCCTCGTCCTGCACGAGCGTGGCCGCACCTGCGTTGCGCAGCAGCTTGAGTCCCTCGGCGCCGTCCGCCCCCATGCCGGTGAGAAGCACGCCGACCGCGCGTTTGCCATGGCTGCGGACGATCGACTCGAACAGCGTATCGGCGCTGGGGATGTAGAGCTGCCCGGCACCGGGCTTGTGGAACTGCAGGTGCTCGCGCTCCACGACCATGTTCGTCCCGGTTGGCGCGAAGTACACGGTCGCGGGCTGGATACGCTGACCCTCCCGAGCCTCCACGATCTTGATTCGGCACCCAGAGTCCAGCCAGCTCACGAGTCCTGGCACGAAGCCGTCGGCTATGTGCTGGGCGATGACCACAGGAACGGGCAGGTCCTCGGGGAACCTGCCGAGAATGGACAGCAGCGCCGAGGGCCCCCCGGTCGACGAGCCGATGGCGATGATGGAGCGTGCCGCCGGCCCGGCTCCGGGGAGCGGAACCACCGATGCTGTGCGAGTGTGCCTGCCACGGATATGGGTGATCACACGCACGTTGGAGAGGATCTTGACCTTGCGTATGACCTCTCGCCCGATGCGATCAAGCTCTGCCCAGTCGCGGGGTTCCGGCTTCTTGATCACTTCGAGCGCGCCCAGATCCAGCGCGTCGAACGCGCTGCCCATTCCTTCGCCGTGCACCGATGAAGAGACCACGAGGATCGGCGTGGGCGTGAAGGCCATGACGCGCTCGGTGGCCTTCAGGCCGTCCATCTTCGGCATGTGGATGTCCATCGTCACGAGATCGGGACGAAGCCGCTCGACCATCTCAACGGCTTCCGCGCCATCTCGCGCCTGGCCGACGACTTCGATCTCGGGATCGGAGAGCAGTATCTGGGCGAGCATCTCCCGCGCGACGAGCGAGTCGTCGGCGATGAGGACGCGAATCTTCCCCTGCTTCTGGGGCACCGTCGGCTCGCCTACCGAATCAGCTGCTCGACGGTGTCGAGTAGCGTGTCTTGGTTGAACACGGACTTGGTGATATAGGCGTCCGCACCGGCCTCGATACCCTCGGCCTTCTCCTCGTCACGCTCCAGAGAGGTGACGATGATGACCGGGATCGAAGCAAGCGCACTGTCGCTCTTGATCGCGCGGGTGAGTTGGAAGCCGGTCATGTTGGGCATCTGGACGTCGGTGACCACCGCATCGACCAGGACGCCCTCTTTCAGCTTCGCGAGTCCGGCAGCGCCGTCGACCGCCGTCTCCACTTCGTAGCCGGCCGCTTCGAAGATCGAGCGTTCCAGCTCGCGCGTGGTGAAGGAGTCCTCGCAGATGAGGATCTTGCGGGGACCCTCGCGGTCGGCGCGCGGCTGCCAGCCCACGCGCTGCCCGGAACGGCTGCTCGCGTTGGCCATGAGGTCGGGACGTTGAGGATGGGCACGACGTCGCCCGCGCCCAGTATCGTCACGCCCGCCACGTTGTCGACCTTCTTGAGGTGGTTGCCGAGAGGCTTGATGACGATCTGCTGCTCGCCCACGAACCCGTCGATGATGAACCCCATGCGGTGCCCCGAGTAGCCGATGGTGACGATCGGGACCTTGCCCTCGGTGGCCGGGCTCTCGGGCACGCCCAGGATCTCAGAGAGCCGGACCAGCGGGATCGTGCGCCGCTGGCGACGGATGACCTCGCGCCCCTCGACCTTGATGATCTCGGCGGGATCGATGCGCAGGGTCTCCTCGATCGAACCCGTGGGCAGTGCGAAAGCCAGGTCACCGACGCGCAGCATGAGCGCGCGGATGATCGCGAGAGTGAGCGGGATCGTCAGCTTGAACGTCGTGCCTTGTCCGATGACCGAATCCACGTCGAGCGCGCCCTTGAGCTTCTCGACCACGAACTCTCGCACGACGTCCATCCCGACGCCGCGGCCCGAGATCTCGGTGATGATGGCCGCGGTCGAGAACCCGGCCTCGAAGATGAGGTAGGTGGCTTCCCGATCGGACATGCCCGCGGCTTCGGCTGCCGAGATGTAGCCCTTTCGAACCGCCGACGCCCGGACATTCTCGGGGTCGATGCCAGCGCCGTCGTCCGAGATCTCGATGACGATGCGGTCGCCCTCTTGGCGCGCCTCGAGCTTGATGGTGCCTGTCGCAGGCTTACCAGCCGCAATCCGGGTCTCGGGGTCCTCGATGCCGTGATCGACCGCGTTTCGCATGATGTGAACGAGCGGGTCGTTGATCTCCTCGAGCACCTTCTTGTCGAGCTCGGTCTCACCACCCTCGATGACGAGATCGATGTCCTTCTTGAACTGCTTCGCCAGGTCGCGGACTGCGCGGGGGAAAGCCTGGAAGATCGTGTTGGCCGGCAGCATTCGCAGCCGAGTTCCTGCCTCCTGGAGGTCGCTCACCACAAGCGAAGTGCGACTCACATCTTCCGAATAGTCCTTGACGAAGGCCGAGAGCTGCCGACGGTCCTCACCGAGCAACGAATCGAGCAACTCGATGTCCGCCATCACATCAGCGCTCGCGGCGTGTTCGGCACCGGCCGCCAACGCGGACTTGAGCCGCAACCAGGCCTGCCACGCCTCGGTGATATCTGCGTGGATGTGGCGCATCTCGCTGGCGCGTTGCTCTGCCTTGATCTGCGAGATAACGACCTCGCTGATCAGGTTGAGCAGCCCGTCAAGCTGGCTCGTGCGGACTCGGATCGTCGTCTGCACCTTACGCTTGAGCTCGGGGTCGCCCATCTGCGGCCTCGTGTGGCCGGCGTCGTGCGCTGTCGCTGACTCTACTTCCACGACCCCGACGTCGTCGTCCGCATCGTCGATCTCGACGAAGTCCGCGTCTTCGTCCTCGACGGCAGGCCCCGGCTCGGGCTCAGGCGTGGACTTGCGGGACTTCTTCTTCGGAGCGGGCTTCGAGGTCGGCGCATCAGCGCCGGACTCCGCAGCAGCGGCCGAAATCGCTGAAAGACGGTCCTGCAGGCCCCGCAGGTCGAGGACGTCGCCTTCGTTGACGCCACGGTGGTCGGCGAGGTACACGATCGCGTCAAGGGCCTCGAAGAAGGAGTCGCTCAGTGCCGGCGTGTACTCGAGGCCGCCGTCGCGCACCAGCACCATGATGTCCTCGAGCCGATGTGCGACGTCCGAGATCTCGATCAGGCCGACCATGCGCGACGAGCCCTTGAGCGTGTGGGCGTCGCGAAGCATCTGGTCGATGAGCTCCCGATTGCCCGGGTCACCCTCCAAGGTGATGACACCCTCGTTGAGCCGCTGGAGAAGGTCCTGCGCCTCTTCTTGGAACTTCACTATGAACGCGCTGCGGTCGAACTCGACCATTGCGAGCCTTCCTGTCCGCTAGCGGATGGCGGTGACCTACGCGCCTTCGACCAGGGTGAACGCCGACCCGACCTGGCTCGATTCGCGCGCCATCGATGAGAGCTGTTCTGCCGAGCCGGCCACCTGGCGTGATCCCGCAGCGGTCTGCTGGGCGACCGCTGCAACCTCGCGCATCGCCTTGACGACCTGGTCGGTCGCGGACTTCTGCTGCTGGGTGGCGGCCGAGATCTCCTTGGCCGCGATCGTGGTCTGTTCGACCATCTCGAGAATCTGGTCGAGCGAGTCGCCGGTGTTGGTGGCAAGCTCGACACCGGCCTGGACCTGCTTGAGCTCCTGCTCGGTCGACATGACCAAGTCGTTGGCCGCGCCCTGGATCTCGGTCATGATCGACCCGATCTCGGTGGTGGACTCGACCACCGATTCGGCGAGCTTGCGGATCTCTATGGCGACCACCGAGAAGCCCTTGCCCGCCTCGCCGGCGCGCGCGGCCTCGATCGCGGCGTTGAGCGCGAGGATCTTGGTCTGGTCGGCGATGCTGTTGATGATTGCCAGGACTTGGCCGATCTGCTGGCTTCGCTCGCCCAACGCCAGAATCTTATTGGCGCTTGTCTGCGTGCGGGTCTTGATCGTCTCCATCGCGTCGAGCGTGTGCGAGACCGCCTGCTGACCGAACTCGGCACTGTTGAGCGACGCCTCGGCCATCGTGACGACCTGCTCGGCGTTCTCGGCGATCTGCTTGTAGGTGCTGGCGAGTTCCTCCATCGTCGCGGTCGTCTCCGAGATCGAAGCGGCCTGTTCCGCGGCGCCCGAGGCGGACTGCTCGGTGGCGGACAGGATGTCGTTGGCGGACTGCTGGAGGCGACGGGAGGACTCCTGAGTCTGGCGGATCAGGTAGACGATCAGGTCGAGCATCTGGTTGTACGAAGACGCGAGCACGCCGATCTCGTCATCGCTGTGCACCTCGACCTTCCGGCCGATCTCCCCTTGGCAGGCGGCGCGCACCGAATCGACGACACCCTCCAGGGGCGCGAGCGTGCGCCGCGCAAGCAGGTAGTTGACCGTCGCCCACACGATGCCGAGCAGAAGCGACACGCCGAATATGGCCGCTACGCCCATCGTCACTCGGCTGTCGTTGCGCATGTCGGTAGCGAACAGCGCGTACATCAGCGCGAACTGGCTGAGTAGGAAGAGCAGCTGCATGACACCCGTGAAGAACGTGAGCTTGTTCAGAAGCTTGCTGCTGATCCGCTTCCAAATGGCCATGGTCGTTTGCTCCCCCGTGATCTCGCGCTCGGACTAGTGCCGCGCTACTGCGGCGCCTATCGGTTCCAGCATCTTCTCGACGTTGACAAGTCCCACCATCGTGCCGTTCACGTAGACAGAGCCCGCCACGAACTCACCGTGAGCGCGGTCGATTATGCTCACCGGCGGCTCAACCGAACCGGACTCCACCTCGGCGATGTCACCGATCTCATCGACGATCACAGCGCTCGCGATGTCATCGCGGATGAAGACGATGGCTGGCGGGCACATGTCGCCATCTGTCGCGATCGCGCCCACTCCCATCATCTTCGCGGGATCTGTGACCGAGAGGATCTCGCCGCGCACGTTGATCACACCCGAGATGAAGGGCGGGACACAGGGTATGGGTGTCAAGTCATACTCTTGGAAGATCTCGCGAACGTCGGCCACGCCCACCGAGTACCACTCCTCGCCGATTCGGAAGAGGAGCAATGCGAGCTTGTCGGACGACTGCTCTTCGATCTCCTCCTGCGCGAGCGACTCGGCGCGCCGACGCAATACCTCGCGGTCATCGCTTGGCGCATGCGACGGTGCCTCGGAGACGGCCTGTTCGATGTCGGGCATCTACCCGTTGCCTCCCGCCATAGCCGGCTCGAGCAGCTTCTCGAGATCGAACAGGTAGGCGAGCCCGTCGGAGAGTCTCGCCACACCGATCATCCTGGCGGACAGAGCGTGAAGCGCCGGCGCGTCTTGAACACAGCCGGCGGGCAGGCCGAGAACGTCTTGGACCTCGTCGACCACGAGCGCGACCAGATCTTCGCGATAGCGGCAGATCACCATCGGGGTCTCGAGCGTGTAAGGCTGACTCGGCAGACCGATCAGGAGCCGGCCATCGACCGCGGGGATCACCTGGCCCCTGAGGTTGACCATCCCCACGATGGCCTCGTCGATCTCCGGCACCTCGGAGAGCGCCACGATCTGTTGGATCTCCTGTACCTTGCCGATCGGCAGAGCGTAGCGTTGCCCGCCCAGGTAGAACGCGACGACCTGGTCGACGATGACGCATTCCCCCGAGTCGTCGTCGGCTGGTTCGATGTCGATGTCTATTCCCGGCGCCACACCACTCCCCACTATGAGTACCTGAGCACCCGGTCGAGTTCCTCAGGGCTCACGCTTCCATCCTTGACCTTGGCCAGACCCGATGCCGCCATCGGGCGCATCCCCGCAGCGCGAGCGATCGACTCGATCTCGGTGAGGCTGCCGTTGTCCGCGATCACAGCACGAACCGGCTCTCCGAACGGAAGCACCTCGAAGACGCCGGTGGCACCGGAGAATCCCGAGTTACCGCAGTTGGGACAACCCGCCCCGCGGCGCGTCGCCATCCCCGGCTCGGCGCCGGGAATCAGGTCGGCCAGCGAGCTGTGCTCCTCCGCAGAGCAGTTCGGGCAGTTGGTGCGCACGACGCGCTGGCCCACCCCGAGTGTCAGTGCACTGGCAAGTGAGACCGGCTCGGCGCCGAGGTCGAGCAGGCGCCTGACAGCAGCGGCGATATCGGCACCCGCGAAGGTGGCTATCACGAGCTTACCCAGCCCTGCCGCCTCGATCGTCAGGTGGACGTCTTCAACCGACTGGAGCGAGTCGATCGCGATCACGTCGGTGTCCTGACGCATGCCAGCGGCGAAGTAGCTCGCTGCGCCCACCGACTCCCCGGGGTTCACGAGCACCTGAGCGACGGCCGGGATCTCGTACTCGATCGAACGCTCGACCGAGTAGACGGTCTTGCCCACCTGCGCAGCGTGTTGGAGCAGAGCATAGTAGGTGGTCGACCGGCCACCCCCCACCGGAGCAGCGACGAGCATGAGCCCGCGTCCCCGCTCGACCATGGCCTGCAGCGCCCTGCACTCGGCATCCCCCAAGCCCAGCTCGCCGATCTCGCGCGGCTGGGACTTGGCGTGCGAGAGCGAGACGACCAGGCGCTGACCGGCAACCGTGGGTACCGACGAGACGGTCAGGACGACCTGCTTGCCTGCAACATCGGCGTGCATCCTGCCCAGAGCCGGTCTGCTCGAGGCCACGCTCGAGAGTTTCGCGTAGTTCTTGAAACCGTCGATGAGCGGCTGCTGCATCGAAAGTGGGGCACTCGCTATCTTCTCAAGACGGCCCCTGACTCTGAAGACCAGGAAGAAGTCCGTCTTGTAGGGAAGCAGGTGGATTCGGCTCGCGCCCCGCGAGACGGCGTGCTCGAGGATATCGGAGACCAGTACAGCCACCTTGCGTTCGTCTGCAACGGCGAGCACGTCGAGATCGACGGCCTGGACGCCTTCGCTAGCCTCGGCCTCGACGACCTGCTCCACAGTCTGAACCACACTCTCGGGTTCACCCGCAACAGCCGGCTCGGGCGCCGTGTCGGCGGTGGCGCTGATGTCGTCAGGCGCTCCGGGCAGCAGCTCGAAGAAGTCCGCAGCCGAGACGTTCAACTGATCGGCGGTGGCCACCTGCTCGTCGAAGGGCTCGAACTCCGTGGCCTCGATCGAGAAGGCGGTCTCTGTGACGACCTCGAGCTCGACATCCGGCTCTTCCCCGAAGTACTGGGTGACCGCCTGCTTGACCGCCGGACCATCCGCAAGAACGGCGTCCATCAGGTAGCCGAGCTGCGCGCCGATCGCATCGATCTTGAAGACATCGGCGGGATCACCGATCGCGACCGTCAGGGTTCCCTCGATCTCGAATAGCGGCAGCAACTGCCGCTCACGAGCCACCGAGGCGGGGACTATCTCAAGTGCTTCGGCGTCGGGAGCATAGCTTTCCAGCTCCACGCGCGGGAAGCCCATCTCGTCCTCGAGAACCTGAGCGAGCTGTTCCGGCGTGACCAGTCCGCGCGAGACGAGTGCGGCCCCGGCTTCACCGTCGTCCAACGCGCTGGACCGAGCCGAGGAGACTTGGTCTGGTGTTACGACTCCCGCACCGACTAGTGTGTCGAGCACACGGGTGGCTATGGTTGCGGCTTCGGGCATCTGGGGCGTCCTCCCGACTGTCAGCCTTGGACCCGCGCGAGTTCCTCGGCGACCGCTGCAAGCAGCTTCTCGGGCTCGACGGGCTTGGTCAGATACTGGTTCGCTCCTGTGCGAATACCCGTGGCCATCGCCTGCTCCTCGGTCTTGGCCGTGAGCATGATGATGGGGATCCCCTTGTACTTCTGGTCGAACTTGAGCAGCCGGCAGACTCGATAGCCATCGAGTTTGGGCAGCATCACGTCAAGAAGGATCAAGTCGGGCATCTCGGCACGCGCGGTCTCGAGAGCTTCCGCCCCATCGGCAGCGGTGATGACCTCGTAGCCACCCGCAATCAGGATGGCCTTGATCATCTCCAAGATCGTCGGGCTGTCGTCGACCGCGAGAATTCGCGCTGTCGCCATTCCGGTAGCTCCCCTCGTCACAACGTGTCCTACCGTTTATCGCCCTCTCAACAGGCGTTCTTTAGCGTTAGGGTTCTCGCGCGCACTCATTTAGGCTCCCCTGCCACACTCTATCAGACTGCGCTCGCACGTCCTTGCCAGCAAATCGGACCGAAATCCGCCGAGAAACGCGGTCCACTGACCGTCGGGTTTGTCGTAGAGCGCGCGCAGGGTGTTCTCGTACTCGCGGCACGCAGCCGGGGTCTCGCCCCGAGCTCGGTGGATGTTGGCCATGGCGAAGTGGGCGAGCACGAAATCGCGGTCGATGTATACGGTTCGCTTGAACTCGATGATCGCGGCATCGATGTCACCGCGCTGCTGATTGATGATGCCGAGGATGTAGCGGGCACCCGCGGTCAGCGGATACGACTTCAAGACGAGCTGCGCCTGTGCCATCGCCTCATCAAGATGGCCCACGTCCGCGTGCGCGAACGCGGCCACCAGGTGCGCGTCGGTGTTGGACGGGTCCAGCTCGATGGCCTCGCGGGCCAGCACGAGCGCGCCTTCCGCCTGTGCCTCCTCGAGCAGCGCGTGCGCCCGAGCTATCAGCTCGATGGCGGCAGCTGCGTCCTCTGAGGAGACAGCGGCCTCGGTCGCCACGGCAGCCGCATGGGCGGCGACAGGTGCGGACGCCGTCCGGGCAGCCGGACGCCTCTCGGGAGAGACTGTCGCCGCCCGAGCAGGTCGCGCAACGGCCGCGCGCTCTCTGGCCGCCTTGCTCGCCGATTGGCGCGACATGACGTCCCCGAAGGACAGCAGGTGCTTCGCCGCCGGCTTGCGATATAGGAAGACCCCACCGATCTCGACGGCCTCGAACTTGTCCGAGATCGAGGTCAGGGTCTCGGAATGGCCTATGAACAGATAGCCCCCGGGGTTGAGCGCGTTGTAGAAGTTCTGCACGACTCGGCGAGTCGACTCGAGCCTGAAGTAGATCGTCACGTTCCGGCAGAAGATGACGTCCCAACCGCTCATGAAGGCGAGCGGATACGGCTCCTTGATCAGGTTGTGGAAGTGGAAGCCGCACAGGTTGCGCACCGGCTTGATCGGCCGGTGGCCCTCCTTGCCCGTCTCGAACCAACGCTGCATGACCTGTTGCTGGAGCGTGGCCACTGAGCGGGCAGGATACACGCCGGTACGGGCGCGTTCGAGCGCTTGAGTCGAGACGTCGGTTCCCACCACCTCGCACGTGTAGCGTGCGGAGACCAGTGCGGAATCGAGCAGCGTCATGCCTATCGTGTAAGGCTCCTCGCCCGTCGAGCAACCAGCCGACCAAACGCGGAAGCGCTGAGCTGCGGAATCGGAACGGCTGGCCATGATCTCCGGGATCACGTGGTCGCGAAACGCGTCGAACTGCGCAGGGAACCTGAAGAAGCTCGTCTCGTTGATGGTGACGAGGTTCATCAGCTCCTTGAACTCGTCTTCGTCCGATTCGAGCACCGCGAAGTAGTCATCGTAGTCCGTGAACCCGTAGCGAGTTGCTCGTGTGACGAGCGAGATCCGCAGCGAGTCGACCTTCGTGTCCTCGAGGTAGATGCCGGAATGATGGTGAATCCAGTCTCTGAAGAGCTGGAACTCCTCAGGAGAAAGGTCCTTCTTAAGGGCGTCGGAGCCGTCCATCATCGGCTGTCGGTAAGCGTCTCGCCTGCCGCGCCGACCTTCTCGATCAGCCCGCCCGCGTACATGCCGTAGAGAATCCGCGCGGTCTCGAAGTCGTTGTAACCGGTCAGCTCGACAAGCTCGCGCACGCTCTTCCCGCCGTGGAGATAGCACAGCAGCATCCACTCACGGGGCTTGAGGTGAATCTCGACCGACTTCGTGCCCGGAGAGGCCGCCATCGCGAAGCGCGTGTCGAGCGATGGGATCTTCTCTCGGATCCGAATCCAGGCTTCCAGCCGCTTGTTCGCGTCGGCCAGGGCCGAATCGATGGGCACGCATATCCCGATATCGGAGTCCGAGAGCTCCTCTTCGGGCTCGAAGCGCAGCTCGCCCTCTTCCCAGCGGAGGAGATCGAACAGGGCATCGGCGACTGTGTCGAGCACGAACCCCTCGAGTACTGAGGCCTCTACGTAGCCTTCATCCACCAGTATCTGGCCCAGCCTGCGCTTGGCCTTGTCACGCTTCTGGATCTTCATCAGGCCCTGCGCCTGGCGAAGCTGCTTGTCCGAGATAGCTCCGGCCTTGACCAGCCGCTTGCCGGCCGGTTCTCCGGCGGCTCCCGCGTGCGCGTAGTACACCAGGCCGTCGTTGAAGCACACGACGCCGTCGACCTCGCCCGCGCTCACATGCAAGACGCCGGTCTTCGAGCCCGTCTCGAGCAGACGGAACATGTCCGCGAGCGAGAAATCGGTTAGGCTGCCCTCGAGCGCCACAAGACCTCCTGTTGATGGGCGTATTCCCTGCTCACTGCACGTGCACGCGGGAGACACGACCCCTGCGTCGCGCCAATCCTAGCACTCCGCCCTGGGCGTCGGAACCACGTTCGACGCACGACCAGCAGACATGCTTCATGCAAGAGTATCGGCTCCGGCCTGCGCACGCTGGAGCGTTCCGCGTACCGAAGATCTCAATAGCGGGAATACCCTTGCCACGGGGGAGGTGGCGGTCGTGCAGTCCTGGCTCTGGCTGTTGCTCGTGGCGGTGGTGATACTGGTCGCGGTGCTCGTCGTGGTGGTCTCGGGCTTGGGTGGCGGGCGGGGTGACGCGCGAGTGAACGATACTCCACGCGACGCACCGCCGGTCGGTCTGGCATCAGACGATCTCGAACCCGCTTGCAGCCCGGCCGAGGACGAGAAGCCGCGTGAGGACGCGGGCGCCTCGGATCGGATCGCCGAGTCCGACACCCGCGCTCTCCCCGACGTTTTGGTGGACCCGGCCGTTCTCGTCGAGAAGCGTATGCGGCGCCTGACGGTCCTCTCGGAGGGCAAGGCGGTCAAGCGCTACCGCATAGCGCTGGGTCGCGAGCCTATCGGCGACAAGGAGCGGGAAGGCGACCTACGCACTCCGGAGGGCGAGTTCTACGTGTGTGCGCGAAACGCGACCTCGAAGTACCACCGTTCGATCGGGTTGTCATATCCCAACGAGGAGGATGCCGAGCGAGGCCTTGCCGCAGGGCTGATCACCAAGCGGGAGCATCGGACGATCCTCGATGCGACACGCCACATGACCCAACCCCCGTGGAAGACGGCGCTAGGCGGCGAGATCATGATCCACGGCGGCGGCACCGACTCGGACTGGACCGAAGGGTGTATCGCCGTATCGGACCTGGAGGCGGAGGAGCTGTTTCGGGCTTTGCCGCTGGGGACGCCTGTCGAGATCGCTCCGTAGGGTCCGCACCGGTGGGCTCGGCGCCATCGGGTCTGAAAGGCTCGCCGGGTGCCTACTGGCTGTCGGCAGACACCCTCGCGGCCCGAAGCGCGGTCGTATAGGCCGCGAGATCCTCGGCAGAGGTCATTCCCCCGTCGTCACACACAACCAAGCCGCCGCTGGCAGCGAGCGCCCCTGCGCGCATCCCGGCCCTCGAGGCGCCGGATGCGAGAAGAGCAGCGGCCTCGATGCCGCCGACAGGAACGAGCCCGGCATCGCGCGCCGCCAGAACCACCCGCTCGATCGCACCCTCCCCGGAGACAGCCACGTGGACCGCCGAGAAGCCCGCTTGGGCGAGAGCCGCATAGAGCGCGCGGATATCGCCGTCGGAGTGGAAGATCGCAGGGACGTCAGCCTCTGCTGCAAGCTGCCGATAGCACGGAACGAGTGCCTCCATCGCGAAGTCGGGCGCGACAAGCCACCCAGACGGGCCGGCCAGATCATCGGCAATGACCACGCGCGTCGACGCGGGCATCGGTACCGGCTCGCACCTCGACCAGCGCGTCGTGCAGCACGTCGGAGAGATCGAAGGCCAGCGCGCCGGGTTCGTTCGCCGAGCGCGCGAGCACGCTCGCCCAGCCGTGCCGCAGGGCGAGTCGCCCCAAGACCCCCGAGACCGCCCACACGCTCGCGACATCGGCGTGCCTGAGGAGCCTGACCGCATGGACAGCCCACTCCACGGCAGCCGGGACGAAGACCATGTCGAGCTGCATCGCCACCGCGACCGCCGCGAGCGTCTCGGCAGGATCCTCGCCGCTGTCCTGCCACGTGAGCACTCTGAGCGCTTCGGAGGGCACCCACGACAGGCCAAACGCCACCGAGGGCGATTCGCCGCGCAGTACCGCCGTTGCCAACGCTGTACTCACGGCTTGATGCCCCCTCCGTAGGCCGCGTAGACCGCGTCGACTTCGCCGCGCCAGAACGCTTCTCGGTCGGAGACGTCGCGATGCAGCACGTCTCTCGCGAAGGTCCAGTACCCCTCTCCGGGCATGCCGGTATCGGCGCGCACCACCAGCGAGGCGATCATCACCCCGACGGCACGCTCCTCCTCGTCATCCACGTCGCCGAGAAGGTCCATCAGCGCGCTCGAGCGGGCCGAGAACCGTCCCTCGAATGCGACGTTGGCCGCCTCGGCGTAGGTGACGGTCGATCGGCCTCGCGCTACCTGCCGGAGCAGTCCACGCAGCGATTCCTTGGCCGCAGCCCACTCCGCGGGCTCGAGACCCCAACGTGCGCCCGTCATTGCCACCCCCCTACTACACGCTCCTGCCTGTATGTCCCCGAATACGCGAACGGCCCGCTGCGAATCACAGCGGGCCGTTCATGCGACGAGATTGACGCTGTTGGCGTCCATTTCGCCGCGTCGAAGTCTGGTGGAGGCGATGGGAGTCGAACCCATGTCCACAATAGCCCCCCGGGAGGCATCTCCAGGCTCAGTCACCGGATGAGTCTCGGCGACAGCGCTGTCCGGTGACCCGCTGCGCTGACGCCATGGCGGTTCGGTCTTTCGCAGCGGCATACACGCCCACGTCCGCTACGGCAGTCCCCTGAGTCGCGTCTTGCCGGTAGCGGGGACTCCTACCGGGTCGACGTCGCTGACTATCTAGGCAGCGAGAGCATAGTTATTGTCGACGCTTGAGCGTCTTTACCCCTGTTTAACGAGGCGAGGAGACCTCGGCCTGCTTCCTCCGTCGAAACTATCATGTCGAAACCAGTCGCCCCCGTGTGTCGAGGGCACTCCGACGTGTCAAAGTGCTCGTGCGGCGAAACCACCGCGCAGGAGAGTATACCGCGCCCTCCGTGGTGCTACACGGAGCAACAGCCGTACCGTCGGCGTCGCTACCGGCTGCGCAACCGGGCGCCCACGAGCGCGCCAAGAAGCGCAGCGGCCGTGGCGCCAAGCAGAAACGCCGCGACGAGCAGGGTCGTGTCCAGCTTGGCGAGCGCGTCGGCTCCGAAGAGCACCGCTACCGGAACCGCCGGAAGGACCAGGCAGGCCGCAGCCACCTTCCACAACCCCGGCGCGAGCGCGCCCACCGCCACTCCGAGAACCGCGTAGACGAGCACCGACACGCCAAGGACCACGACCCGCTCGCCGAAGTCGCCATCCGCGAAGAGCGCCGGACCCTCGGCGAAGAACGCGACCAGACGCGCCGAGCGCGAATGCGGCCGCGCACGCGACGATCTCTCTCAGCCGGACCCTCGGCATCAGCCGTCCTTCTGCCGATCCCGCATCGCGCGCTCGACGTCGCGCTGCTGATCTCGCTTGGCGATGGTGTCGCGTTTGTCGTACTGCTTCTTCCCGCGGGCGAGTCCCAGCTCGACCTTCACCTTGTTGGACGGCGAGAAGTAGAGCTTGAGCGGAACGAGCGTGAATCCCCGCTCCTTCGTCTTGCCGATGAGGTAGCGGATCTCCTTCTTGTGAAGCAGCAGCTTGCGCTTGCGATCGGGGTCGACGTTCGCGCGGTTGCCATGGCTGTACGGCGAGATGTGGACGCCGTGCAGCCACACCTCGCCCGAGCGCACCGTCGCGAAGGAGTCGCGCAGGGCCGCGCGGTTCTGCCGAAGCGACTTCACCTCGGTGCCGGTGAGCGCGATACCGCACTCGAAGGTCTCCTCGATGAAGTAGTCGTGGTAGGCCTTCTTGTTGGTTGCTATCGCGCGCTCTTCCTTGGCCACCGGCGCGGGTCTCCTATGGCGTGAAGTCGGTGGCCGGCTTGAGATCGAGCACGTAGCGGGTGAGCAGCTTGACCGCCGAGTCGAGATCCTTGAGCGAGAGCACCTCGGTGGGCGTGTGCATGTAGCGCAGCGCGATCGAGACCAGTCCGGCCGCCTTGCCGCCGCGCGAGAGCTGGATCGCGTTCGCATCCGTGCCGGTGCCACGGGGCTCGGCCCCGACCTGATAGGGCACCTTGGCCTTCTCGGCAGCGGCCACGAGCCCGTCGAACACGACCGGGTTGATGTTGGGACCGCGCGCGATGATCGGCCCGCCGCCGCACTCGAACTCGCCGTGCTTGCGCTTGTCGATATCCGGGTAGTCGGTCGCGTGACCCACCTCGACGGCGATGCCCACAACCGGGTCGCAGCACCAGGCGCTCGTTATGCCACCGCGCATCCCGATCTCCTCCTGCACGGTGGCTGCGGCGATCACGTCGCCCGGCGCTCCGCCGGCTTTCTTGACCTCTTCGAGCACGCGGGCCGCTATCCAGGCGCCCATCTTGTCGTCGAACGCGCGCGACACCGCCAGGTCGTCGCCGAAGCGCTCGAACCCGACATCGAAGGTGACGGGGTCGCCCACGCGCACCCGCTTCTTGACCTCTTCACCGGAGAGTCCGACGTCGATGAAGAGCTTCTCGAGCTTGGTGACGCTCTTACGCTCGTCGTCCTCGATCAGGTGGATCGGTTTGCGGCCCATGATGCCCAGAAGCGACCCGTCCTTCACATGCACGCGCACACGCATACCCGGGAGGATCGCGGCGTCGACTCCGCCTATCGCCGAGAAAGCGATGAAACCCTCGGGCGTGACGTAGTTGACCATGAGGCCGATCTCGTCGATGTGTCCGGCGAGCATGACCGAGACGCCGTTCTTCTTCGTGCCCTTCACCGTCGCGTGCACCGAGCCCATGACGTTGGTCTCGATCGTATCCGCAACCGGCGTGAGCCGATCTCGAAACACGCGCGCGGCAGGCTGTTCGAAACCCGAGGGCGATGGCGCTTCGACCAGGTCCTGGAGGAAGCGGAGGTCCTTGCTCAGCATGAAGCGTCCTTTCGAATCGCAGAGGTACTCAAGCAGAGTACCCTATGCGACCGGTGCCGGACTCACCTGCCGGCCGGGTTCGAATCCCCGCATGGCACCGATTCCGGAACGCATCACCAGCCGGCGAGTCGCCGGGCCGTATATCGCCGAGGACTTGAGAAGCTTCCCCCACACCTCGATCGCAAGGGGCAGCGCCGCAACACGATACCGACCGAGTGCACCTTCCACTCCGTCTCCCAGCACCGCACCGAGCACCGCGCCACTTCTGAGCGCGTACGAGATGCCCTCCGCCGATGAAGGGCTGACAAGACCGGCCGCCTCACCCACCAGCACCACGCGTCCGGACCCGAGGCGCACGTCGGTGGGCACCATCGGCCGCAGGATCGGAGCGCCTGCGCGGAAACGCTCTTCCCCTATGGCGAATCCTCTGTCGCGCAGCATCTCCACCAACGCCGAGAAGCGCTCGTTGGCTCCGGATGCAGCCGGAAACGCGGCTCCCACGACCAGGCCGTCGCCTCTCGGAATGGTCCAGCCGTAGAAGTCGGTGAGCGAAGCGTCGAACACCGCTCCGAAGTGAGGCTCGTTCCAGCTTGCGGAGTGCACCGCCTGCACGGCCGTGTACGGCCGTGAAGCACCTTGTGCCCCCGCCACCAAGCGACGAGCCAGCGAGGCGGCGCCATCGGCACCCACCACCAGTCGGGCCTCTACGCTCGCGCTTCCGCCACCGGGCGTGGAGAACCTGACGAGCGGCACCTCCTCGGACAAGTCGATCGAGTCCGCGCGCCAGCCCGCTGCCACATCGACCCGGCCCGGAACGAGCGAGAGTAGCCACCGATCGAACCGCTCGCGATCTACGTTGACGTAGAAGCGCTGGTAGAGCCGCTCCAGCGACGCCTGCATGTCCAACGTCCTGACCGCGAAGAGCTGCGGACCTGCGACCACATGGCGGGGGACCCCGAGTCCTTGACGGGCGAGCTCGGCCTGGGCGCGAGGAGCGAGCAGGCCCCCGCAGACCTTCGAGGGGTCGCCTGTCTCCCAGGCGCGCTCCAGCGGGCGCCGATCGACGAGCAGCACCCTGTGGTTCGCGCCGATGAGTCGCGCGAGCGTCGAACCTGCCGGGCCTGCCCCGATGATGCAGACGTCATACATGCGGGTCTCCTCACTACGCGAGAGGAGACAAGCGTGCCCGCTCGGCGCGGTCTTGCGCCATCGCTGTTGGGAACCCGTGTCCGGTCGTAGCGGCGCCGTTACCCTGCGGGCGCCAACTCGAAATCCAGCCGCGCCTCGGAGACGCTCACATTGAGCAGGCGCACCGAGACCGCCTGGCCCAGCCGGTAGCGCTCGCCACGATCCTCGCCCCAGAGCATGAAGCGCTGCGGATCGTAGCGGTAGTAGTCGCCCTTCATCGAGTCGACGTGCACGAGGCCCTCGGCCGTGTTGTCGAGCTGCACGAACAGCCCGAACGTCTGCACGCCGGTGACGACCGCCGAGAAGACCTCGCCCACGTGGTCGGCCATGAGCTGGCACAGCTTGAAGCGAACCGAGTCGTCCTCGGCCATCTCGGCCTCGCGCTCCATGAGCGACGAGTGCTCGGCGAGCCAGCCGAGCTCGGGCACCATGCCGACGGTGTTGGGGTCGCTCTCCAGCTCGCCTTTGAGCTGCGCGCGCAAGAGACGATGGACGATGAGGTCCGGGTACCTGCGGATGGGCGAGGTGAAGTGCGTGTACGCCTCGCTCGCCAGACCGAAGTGCCCGCCGAGATAGTCGACGTAGCGCGCGCGCTCGAGTGCTCGCAGTAGCAGCGAGTTGATGAGCCGCTTCTCGGGCCGGCTGTGCGCGAACTTGATTATGCGTTGGAAGGTCGCCGGGCTCGCGCCGTGGATGTCCTTGATCGGGTAGTCGAACTCCTTGAGCACGACCGCCACGTGCCCGAGTGCGTCCGGGTCGGGGTTCTCGTGGATGCGGTAGACCATGGGCGCCTTTGCGTCGCGCATGTGGCGAGCGACCACTTCGTTGGCGAGTATCATCGCCTCTTCGATCATGTTGGTGGCCTGCGTCCGCTCCCTCACCACCACCTCGAGCGGCGTGCCGTCCTCGGCCAGCCGGATCTTTGCTTCGACGGTCTCGAAGTCGAGCCCGCCGCGCGCGACACGCCGGCGCTGGATCGCTGCAGCGGTGCGCGCGAAGTCCCGCATCGCCGCCTCGCTCTTGGCATCCGGGAACGGCTCCTGGCCGTCGAGCATCCGCTGGACCTGACCGTAGTCGAAGCGCCTGTCGGAGCGCATCGCCGAAGGAAAGAGCTCGGCGCGCTGCACGACAGCATCGTCATCGAGCCAGATGTCGACCGAGAACGAGAGGCGGTCCTCGCCCGGGTTGAGCGAGCAGATCTCGTTGGACAGCTTCTCGGGCAACATGGGCAGCACCCGGTCGACCAGGTAGACGCTCGTCGCGCGCTGACGGGCCTCGGAGTCGATCGCCGAGTCCCACGCCACGTAGTGACTGACGTCGGCTATGTGCACGCCCAGCCGCACGAGCCCGTCTATGCGGTCGATCGAGATCGCGTCGTCGAAGTCCCGTGCATCCACCGGGTCGATGGTGAAGGTGAACCGATCGCGCACGTCTCGGCGCTCGGGCTCTCTCGCCAGCGCGGACTCGACGTCGAGACGGATCTGCTCGGCGGCGCACAGGACCTCGTCGGGGAACTCGGTTCGAAGCCCGTGCTCGCGAATGATGATCTCGATCTCGATGCCCTCTTCGCCTTCGCGCCCCACGATCTCGTCGACCACACCCTGGGCCGAGTGATTGCGGCTCGGATAGCCGATGATTCGCGCGACCACGATGTCGCCGGTCGTGGCGTCACCGATGGCGTTCGAGGCCACGAAGATGTCGTGGCGTATGCGTCTGTCAGCGGGAACGACGATGCCGATCGCTCCATGGCGTTCGAAACGGCCCACAACGTGGGTGACTGCCCGCTCGAGGATGCGCACGACCACGCCGCTTCGCCCTTGGCGGCCGCGCTTGGTGTCGGGCCTCAGCACGACCGTATCGCCGTGCATGGCGCCGTTGGTGTCGCGCCCGGCAACGTAGAAGTCGCCGTCTTGAGCTTCAACGAAGCCGTAGCCGCGGCGGGTCAACGAGATGCGCCCGACCACTTGCCCGCTTCGACGGCCCTGGCTCGGCGGCTTGCGTGCCTTGCCGGCGCGACCCGAGCCGCCTGACTTCCCCTTGCCGCCTGCCACCCCTTCGCCCCCCTCGCCGCCCGTCGATTCGAGTCTACCGCACGGCGTTCGGCTGGGCCGCGTGTCGCAGGGGGGTGATAGAATGCCTCCAACGCAATGCCCGTACGTACCCACGGAGCCGCCTGATGGACCAGAAGCGTCCCCTCGCCCCCACCATGATCGGCCGAGGAACCCTCTCGAACTTCCGCGATATGCTCCGCGCTCTCGAGACCATCGAGAACGTGGAGTATCGCTATGTGGTTCACGGCGAGGTGGTCGACGAGGGCACGGCGGCGCTCGTGAAGCTGATGGCGGACCCAGAATCGGCGACCCTCATCGTGAACGAGTGCTTGTTCCTCAACGTCGCCTCCTTCCGCTACCTCGACTTCGAGCAAGATGACGAGGGCAAGTGGCGCTTCGCCCTCTACGGCGACGATGTCACACTCGACCTCCTCCACGTGCCCGACGCGGCGGAGGGCGAGTCCGGCCGGCCGCACCTGCTCTCAGAAGAAGAGGTGCCGGACTTCGGCAGCCTGATCCTGCTCGACGACGAGGACGACGAGGACTGAAGCCCGCGCGACCTGCGGGTGAATGCGAGATGGCCCCGGATTCGGGGCCATCGGCGTTTCTCGGCAGACTCGGCGAAGTGGCTACTTCTGAGCGGCCGCGGCCTCTCTGATCGCCTTCTGCAGCTGGGTATCGGTCTTCTCGTCGGCCTGCTTCTCGGGCGCCATCTTCACAACGACGTCGGGGGTGAGGCCCTTGCCGTCGATGACCCGCTTCTTGGGCGTGAGGTAGTGGGCGATCGTGTACTTCACCGCGCCGCCGAACGAGAGCTCCTCGACGGTCTGGACGCTCCCCTTGCCGAAGCTCTTCTCGCCCACGAGCTTCGCGCGCCCGTAGTCCTGCAACGCTCCGCCCACGATCTCGCTGGCCGAGGCGGAGTTCCCGTTGATGAGCAGCACCATGGGCAGGTCGGTCACCTTGCCGCCCTCGGTGCGAAGGACCTGCTCTTCCTTGCCGCGCTCGTCGACGCGCACCACCACGCCGTCGTCGATGAACAGCGAGGAGACCTTGACCGCCTGGTCGAGCGCGCCGCCCGGGTTGTCGCGCAGGTCGAGCACGAGCGAACGGGCGCCCTTCTCCTCGAGCGACTTCACCTCGCGCGCGATCTCCTCGGTGGTGTTGCCGTTGAACTGGCCCATCCGGATGTAGCCGACCTTGTCGCGCTTCATGCTGCTCTCGACGTTGGGCACGACGATCGTGGCCCGCTTGAGCGTGACCGTGTACGGCTTGGTGTGGGGGCCCTTCCCGTTCGGGCGGATCATCGTGAGCTTGACCTCGGTGCCCTGCTTGCCGCGCACGCGCTTCACGACCTCTTCGGTCGTCCACTTCCCACGCGTCTGCCCGTCGATCGCCGAGAAGATGTCGCCGGACTTGACACCCCCCTTGGCAGCGGGCGTGTCCTTGTAGACATCGACCACATAGGCGCCCTTGTCGTTCTCGCCGAGAAGGACTCCGATGCCCCCGAACTCACCGGCCATGTCTTCATTGAAGAACTTGAACCGCTTGGGATCGAAGTAGACCGCGTACTTGTCGCCGCCGCTTTCCAGCAGGCCCTGGATGGCGCCGGCCGTAGCTGAGGTCTCGTTCGGCGGCTTGAGCCCCTCGCTCTGCAGCAGCTGGTTCACTTCCTCGACTCGCGAGCCGAGCTCGTCGGGTGCGCTGGTCGACGGCGAGACGAACCGATCGGGCACCGCGACGTTGTACTCGGCCATGAGGAAGCCGGCGATGAAGCCGGACAGCCCCACGATGACCGCGACCGCGGCGAGCATCAGTACCTTGAGTTTGGGGTTCATTGCGCTTTCCATGTTCGTTGGTGAGGTGTGTGGCGCTTACACCTTGAGGTAGCGGGACATAGCGAGCCACGAGCCAGCTACGCCGATCACGATTCCCGCGACGATCAGCGAGAAGGCGATCTGAGTGGTCGCGCTCCCGGACAGCGAGACCGCCATGAACGGCAGCGCGTCCTTCAGTCTGGGGATTATGGCCGCCTGCAACCCGACCACCGTGAGTATGGCGAGCGATGCCCCGATGAGCGCCTGGATCACGCCCTCGAGCAGGAACGGCGTGCGGATGAACCAGTTGCTCGCGCCTACCAGGCGCATGATGCCGATCTCCTTGCGACGCGCATAGATGGCGAGCCGAATGGTGTTGTTGATGAAGATCAGGCTGACGATTCCGAGCATGACCACGAAGACGACCTCGATGATGCGGATCACGCGCGTGAAGGCGAACAGCTTGTTCACGATCTGCTGGCCGTACTTGAGCGACTCCTCGGGGTTGTCCGGCCGGTCCGCGACCTTGAGGAACATCGCGTTCTTCTTGATCTTGAGGACCATCGCTTCGACGGTGCGCGGGTCCTTCAGCGTCACGTCGAGCGATGCCGGCAAGGGGTTGCCCTCGAGCTGATCGATGATCTCGGGCGACTGCGCCATATCCTGCTTGAACTTCTGCAGCGCCTCTTCCTTCGTGGTGTAGTCGACACCCTCGACGAGCGGGTCGTTGAGCAGCTGCGTTTGTAGCGTATTCACATCTGCCGAAGGCGCACCGTCCTTGATGAAGATCTGGATGGTGACCTTGTCCTCGACACTCTGGACCACGCTGTTCACGATGAAGCCGGTGGCGAGGAAGATGCCCACCAGCAGCAGCGACAGGTAGATCGTGATGACTGCACCAAAACTCATCACCCAGTTGCGGCGGAAGTTCTGAATCGACTCGCGCGCGAAGTACCCGACGTTAATCGACATAGCCGTACACCCCTCGGTCTTGGTCGCGGATCACGCGGCCGCCCTCCAGGGCGATCACTCGGCGGCGCATGTTGTCGACCATGTCGCGGTCGTGCGTCGCTACGAGCACCGTTGTGCCGGTCTTGTTGATGCGCTCGAGCAGCTTCATGATGCCGAGCGAGGTCTGCGGGTCGAGGTTGCCTGTGGGCTCGTCGCACAGCAGCAGCGGCGGGCGGTTCACGAACGCGCGCGCGATCGAGACGCGCTGCTGCTCGCCGCCGGAGAGCTCATCGGGGTAGCTCTCGATCTTGTCCTCGAGACCCACGAGACGCAGGACCTCGGGAACCTGCGTTCTGATCACATGCTTGGACTTGCCGATGACCTCGAGCGCAAAAGCGACGTTCTCGAACGAGGTCTTGTTGGGAAGCAGCTTGAAGTCCTGGAAGACGCAGCCGATGTTGCGCCGCAGGTAGGGAACCTTCCAGCTCTTCAGCTTCACGAGGTCCTGACCCGCAACGATGATCTGGCCGCGGCTGGGAAGCAGCTCTCGCAGAAGCAGCCTGATGAAGGTCGACTTTCCCGAGCCGGAGTGGCCCACGATGAAGACGAACTCCCCCGCCTTGATCTCCACGTTGCAGTCGGCAAGGGCGGCTGGTTTGTCCTCGACGTAGCTCTTGCTGACTCCGCGGAGGCTGATCATCGAGGCGCCGGACCGTGCCGGTGTTGCGACCGCCTCAGGTGACGCCGCTTGAGGGGCGTCGATGGTTTCACTCAAGGGATGCTCCAATTCCGTGCGACGATTCCCCGGGAAAGTGTAGCAAAGGAGCAGCCACACGCCCCGGACCGGTGCGTGTAGGTTGTATGGAATGAACGATCAGGCGAGAAGCTCCCGCGCCGCGGCAGCGATGTTCTCCGAGGTCAGACCGAAGAACTCCATCAGCTCTGCCGGCTCTCCCGACGTGCCGAAGACGTCGGCCACGCCCACGCGACGCGTAGGCACCGGGCACGCTTCAGACAGGACCTCAGACACCGCCGACCCCATGCCGGCAAGCACGCTGTGCTCCTCGCAGGTCACGATCCGTCCGGTCTTGGCGACACTCGCGATCAGCGTCTCGGCGTCGATGCGGCTTGATGGTCGCGACGTCGATGACCTCTGCGGAGAAGCCCTCGGCCGCCAAGATGTCTGCGGCGGCGAGCGCCTCGGCGACCTCGACGCCACATGCGGCGAGCGTCACGTCACTGCCCTCGCGCAAGACGTACGCCTTGCCCGACCTCGAACTCGAAGCCATCCGGGTAGACGTCGGGCAGGCCGGCGCGGCCGAGACGCACGTAGAACGGGCCCGGTGTCAGCGCCGCCGCCCGAAGCGCGCCCTTGGCGGCGTTGTAGTCCGCGGGAACGAGCACGCGCATCCCGGGAAGCACGCGCATCAGCGCGATGTCCTCGATCATCTGGTGGCTGCCGCCGTCAGGGCCCACCGTGATACCCGAGTGCGTCGGCGCGAGCTTCACGTCGAGCAACGAGTAGCACACTGTATTGCGCACTTGGTCGTAGGCGCGACCAGTAGCGAACACGGCGAAGGAGCCAGTGAAGGCGATCTTGCCGCTCACGGCGAGGCCGGCGGCGACGTCGATCATGTTCTGCTCGGCGATGCCGACGTTGAAGAATCGCTCGGGGTAGGCGTCGGCGAGCTTGTTCGTCGTGGTGGACTTGGAGAGGTCGGCCTCGACCACGACGACGTCGACGCCTTCGTTGGCGAGCTCGACGAGCGTGGTTCCGTACGCCTCACGCGTGGCTCGGCTCATGAACCGCTCCTTCCGGCCGGCGCAGACAACTCCGCCATCGCGGTCGCGGTCTCCTCGGCGGTCGGCGCCTTGCCGTGCCAGCCGGCCTGGTCCTCCATGAACGACACGCCCTTGCCTTTGACGGTGTGTGCGACGACGACGGCGGGCCCGTCGGGGTACGCTGCGCGCCTCGAGCAGCGCCGAGCGGATCGCCTCGACGTCGTGACCATCGCACTCGCTCGCGTGCCAGCCGAACGCCGAGAACTTGCTCGCGATGCCGCCCAAGACACATGACCTCGTTGCACGCACCGTCGATCTGAAGCCCGTTGTCATCGACTATCGCCACGAGATTCGACAGCCCGTGGTGCGCCGAGAACATCGCCGCCTCCCACACCTGGCCCTCTTGAAGCTCGCCATCGCCGAGCAGGCAGAAGACCGTGCGGTCGTCGTCCGGGTTCGAGCCCAGACCGGCGGCGAGTCCGGCAGCCACCGACAGACCCTGCCCCAGCGAGCCGGTCGACACCTCGACGCCAGGCGTCTTCTTGCTGTCGGGGTGGCCTTGCAGAATCGAGCCGAGCTTGCGCAGCGTGGCGAGGTGGTCTCGGCCGAAGTATCCCGCCTCGGCAAGGGCGGCGTAGAGCACGGGTCCGGCGTGGCCCTTGGACAGGATGAAGCGGTCTCGCTCAGGCCAGTCGGGGTCGTTCGGGTCGTGGCGCAAGACGTCGCCGAAGTACAGCGTCGCGACGATGTCTGCCGCCGAGAGCGAGCCTCCGGGGTGGCCGCTTCCGGCCGCGGCGATCATCTCGACGATGTCCATGCGCATGCGCGCCGCGCTGGCTTCCACAGTGAAGCGGTCCCACATACTAGTGGCTCCAATCGATGCGTCTGAGACGCGGCGCTATCGGTCCCACCCTCGGCCGCGGCTCAGAAAGGATATCACTACGGCACGCCCGCCCCAGGGCCAAGCCGTTCTAGCTCGCCGGCCCTTGCTTCGCGAGCTCCTTGAAGCCCTCTCCGATCGTCTCGTGGACGTTGGAGATGATGACCATCGCGGTCGGATCGTGAGCCGCGACGATCGCTTTGAGGTCGTCGAGCTCGTTGCGGGCCAGCACCACGAAGAGCGTCCCGCGGCGCTCGCCGGTGTAGACTCCGGTCGCCTCGAGCCTCGTGGCTCCTCGGCCAAGCTCGGTGTTGATCGACGCTCCGATACGGTCGGCCGCGTCCGAGATGATCCAGACCGCCTTCTCCACCGAGATGCCCTCGAGCACCAGGTCGATGGTGGTGGTCGACACGAAGATGGCGACCGCGCCGTAGAGCGCGTACTCGGGGCCGAACTGCAGCGCGGCGAGCAGCGTCACCGCCGCGTCGACGACGAGCATGATCTGGCCCACGCCGAACGGGAAGCTTCGGGCGAGCAGCTGGGCGACGATGTCGGTGCCGCCGGTGTTGCCGCCGGCCTTGAAGACGAGTCCCATGCCCACACCGGTGATCGCGCCGCCGTAGAGCGCAGCCAGCAGCAGGTCTTCGGCGGCCAGATGCGGTGCGAACGGCGCCATGACCCATACCAGCACCGAGAGGCCCACCGCACCGTAGAGCGTCTTGGCAACGTAGTGCAGTCCGCGGTAGCGCCACGCGACGAGCAGCAGGACGCCGTTCATGATCAGCATCTGGACGCCGACAGAGAGCGTGAAGCTCAGGTTGTCCTTCATCCAGTAGTAGATGACGGTCGCGAGTCCCGACACGCCGCCGGCGGCGAGCTGGTTGGGGATGAGGAAGGCGTCGATCGCCCAGGCGGTGAGCACCATGCCCACCGTCATGAGCGCGTAGTCGCGGACCCCACGGCTCTTCAGCACCCGCTCGACGACCATCTAGCGCTCTCCCCCCACCGTGCCGTCACGCGGCTCGGGCGGCCAACGAAGCACGCCACCCACGTCGAGGCGCGGGCGCTCCCGCTTCGCAAGCAGGTGGGCCATCACGCTCTGGCGCATCGCGGTTCACGACCCGCTCCTCGGCGATGCCGAGCTCCTCGGCCACGGCGAGCGCTGCATCGAAGCGGCCCACGTGGGAAGCGTAGTGCGCATCGGAGCCGATGGCTATGGGTGCCCCAGTGGCCAGTGCTGCCTCGGCGAACTCGCGCTCGCGGTGCGCGCACGACGCCCTGGCGCTCGTGGGAGCGAACGTGTGATCGTTGAGCTCGAGGATCACGTTGTGCCGCACGGCCGCCTCGACGATCGCGGCAAGGTCGACCGGGAACTCGTCCTCGTTGCCGGGGTGGCTGATCATGTCGACGTTGGGGTTGGCCATCACCCGCAGCAGCGCCTCGGTGTTCTTGGAGCGGTCGCGCTCATCGAAGCCCGTGAGGGGGTGGAAGCCCACCGCCACGAAGTCGAGCTTGTCGAGCACGACGTCGGGCAGGTCGATGCCGTTCTCCTCGGCAAGCGAGGGATTCGCCTCGCAGCCCTTGAGGATGCGCACGCCGTTGAGCACGCTCGGCACGACCTTGAGGTTCCAGAAGTACCAGAGGTGCGCGCCTTGGGGCACCGTGGGGCCGTGGTCGGTCACGGCGATGAGCTCGAGTCCCCTCGCCTCGGCGGCGACGGCGAGTTCGGTCACGGTCGAGTACGCGTGCCCCGAGGCGATCGTGTGCGTGTGGAGGTCGGCGAGCAGGCGCACTACTGCGGCCCATCTGCGCCGGCCGGCGTGGTCGCCCCCGAACCCTGCTCCTGCGCGACGCGCCAGCGGTGGTAGCCCACCACGAACTCGTCGATGCTGCCACCCAGCACCGAGTCGACGTTGCCGGTCTCGATGCCGGTTCGCACGTCTTTGACCATCTGGTACGGGTAGAGCACGTAGTTGCGGATCTGGCTGCCGAAGGTGATGTCGCGCTTGGGTCCGCGCAGCTCGTCGAGCTCGGCCTCGCGCTTCTCGAGCTCGATCTCGTAGAGCCGCGAGCGCAGGATCGACATCGCGGCGTCCTTGTTCTTGTGCTGCGACTTCTCGTTCTGACACGTGACCACGAGTCCGGTGGGCATGTGCGTGATGCGGACCGCCGAGTCGGTGGTGTTGACCGACTGGCCTCCCGGGCCGCTCGAGCGGTACACGTCGATGCGAAGGTCCTCGTCGTTGATCTCGACACCCACGTCCTCGGGCAGAACGGGCAGTACCTCGACACCGGCGAAGGTGGTCTGGCGGCGCTTCTTCTCGTCGGTGGGGCTGATGCGCACGAGCCGGTGGACGCCCATCTCGGACAGCAGCATGCCGTACGCGTTGCGCCCGTGCACCGTGAAGACCGCACGGTCGATGCCGAGCTCCACGCCGGCGGGGGCGTCGTGCAGGTCGATCTTCCACTTCTTGGACTCGGCGTACTTGGTGTACATGCGTAGCAGCATCTCGGCCCAGTCCTGCGCCTCAAGACCGCCTTGGCCCGGCGTGATCGTGAGGATCGCGTCGCCGGCGTCGAACTCGCCCGTGAACCACGAGGCGACCTCGAGCGTGTCGATGTGCGAGCCCAGATCCACGATCGAGGCACTGACCTCTGCCGCGAGCTCGTCGTCATCCTCGGCGACTGCGAGCTCGTTGGCGACCTCGACGTCATCCAGTGCCGAGACGACCGCCTCGTAGCCCTCGATCTCGTCGCGAATCCCCGCGGCCTGCGCCATCACGGTCTGCGCGGAGGACTGGTCGTCCCAGAAGCCCGGCTCGGCGGTCTTGGCTTCGAGTGCGGCGAGCTCCGCGCGCTTCGCGTCGAGATGCAGGTACTCGGCCATCCGCGTCGCTCGGTCGCGCAGGGCGTCTATGTCCTGGGAGCGGTTCTCGATCATGGGCGGCGCCTACGCATTGGCTCCGTGGCACTTCTTGTACTTCTTGCCGGAACCGCAGGGGCACGGATCGTTGCGGCCCACGTTCGCCCACGGGTCTTCCTTGTCCTTGACGACCGGTTGCGCCTTGCCGCCTCCCGCCGCCGCTGCCGCCGCCGCGATCTGATCCGGTGAGGGTCCGCCGACACCCGCAGCTGCCGCCGCTTCGAGGGCGCCTGCGAAGATCGAAGACTCGGTGGGGGCCGAGTAGTTCACGTTGCGCAGCAGCGGAGAGAGCTCGGGCTCCGGCTCGACAACGAACTGGATGTGCATGAGCGTGCGGAGGAAGTCCTCGTTGACCGCCTGCACGAGCCCCGCGAACATGTCGTACGCCTCGTTCTTGTACTCGATGATGGGGTCGCGCTGACCCATCGCACGCAGGCCGATGCCCTCCTTGAGGTAGTCCATCTCCTGCAGGTGGTCCATCCAGCGCGCGTCGATGATGCGCAGCATCACACCGCGCTCCAGACTGCGCAGGTTCTCGGCGCCCACTTCGGCCTCCTTGGCCGCGTAGGCCTCGAGCGCGGTGTCCGAGAGCAGCTGTGCCAGCTCGTGGGGGTTGTCCGCCTCGGCCTGCGCGGCATGGACCACGCCCTCCAGCCCGGTGAGTTCGCGGTACCACAGCGCCAGTCCGTCCCAGTCCCACTCCTCGGCGTAGACACGCTCGGGGCAGTAGACCAGGACGTTGGAGGCGATGACGTCGGCCATCATCTCCTCGACGCGGTCGTGGATGTCCTTGCCGTCGAGCACGCGCTGCCTCTCGGCGTAGATCGACTCGCGCTGCTTGTTCATCACGTCGTCGTACTCGAGCACGTGCTTTCTGGCGGCGAAGTTCATCGCCTCGATCTGGTGCTGCGCGCTCTCGACCGCCTTCGAGACAAGGCCCGCCTGGATGGGCATGTCCTCGGGGATCTGCGTCCTTTCCATGAACGCCGAGATGCGGTCCATCCGATCGCCGCCGAACAGCCTCATCAGGTCGTCCTCGAGCGAGAGGTAGAACTGCGATACGCCGGGGTCGCCCTGTCGTCCGGAACGGCCTCGAAGCTGGTTGTCGATACGACGCGACTCGTGGCGCTCGGTGCCGATGACCGCCAGACCGCCCGCCTCGACGACCTCGACGTGCTCGGCGGCACAGATGCGCTTGGCGTCGGCGAGCGCCTCTTGCTGCTGCTCTTCGGTCGCCTCTTCGGGGTTGATGCCGCGCTCGCGCAGCAGGTCCTCCCACAGGAAGTCCGCGTTGCCGCCCAAGATGATGTCGGTACCTCGACCGGCCATGTTCGTCGCGATGGTGACCGAGCCCTTGCGCCCCGCCTGCGCGACGATGTGCGCTTCCTGCTCGTGGAACTTGGCGTTGAGCACCTTGTGCGGGATGCCCCGCTTCTTGAGCTGCCGGGCGAGCCGCTCGGAGTTCTCGATCGAGATGGTGCCCACAAGGCTCGGCTGGCCCTTGGAGGAGCGCTCGATGATGTCGTCGACCACCGCGTCGAACTTGGCTTGGACCGAGCGATACACGAGGTCGTTGCGGTCGTCTCGGACCATGGGGCGGTTCGTGGGAATCACCATGACCGGCAGCTTGTAGATCTCGCGGAACTCCTGGTCCTCGGTCACGGCGGTACCGGTCATGCCGCTGAGCTTCTCGTACATGCGGAAGTAGTTCTGCAGGGTGATCGTGGCCAGCGTCTGGTTCTCTTCCTGGACGTGCACCCGCTCCTTGGCCTCGATCGCCTGGTGCAGGCCTTCCGAGTAGCGCCGGCCGTACATGAGGCGCCCGGTGAATTCGTCGACGATCATGACCTCGCCGTCGTTGACGACGTAGTCGACGTCCTTCTTGAACAGGAACTCGGCCTTGAGCGCCTGCTGCAGGTGATTGACCATCTGGCCCGAGGGATCCATGTAGATGTCCTCGATGCCCAGTGCCTGCTCGACCTTCTTGATGCCGACCTCGTTGGGTGCGATCGTGCGCTTGGCTTCGTCAAGCTCGAAGTCCACGCCGTCCCTGAGCCGAGGAATGACCTTGGCGAACTGCTTGTACACCTCGCTCGACTTGGTTCCCGCACCACTGATGATGAGCGGCGTACGCGCCTCGTCGATCAGGATCGAGTCGACCTCGTCGACGATCGCGTAGGCATGGCCACGCTGAACGCGGTCCTCCGGGCGCACGCACATGTTGTCGCGCAGGTAGTCGAAGCCGAACTCCGAGTTGGTTCCGTAGGTGATGTCTGCCGCGTAGGAAGGCACGCGCTTCGAAGGCTCCATCTGCGACTGGATCAGACCCACGTCCATGCCCATGAAACGGTAGATGCGTCCCATCCACTCGGAGTCGCGCTTGGCCAGGTAGTCATTGACGGTGACGACGTGGACGCCGCTGCCAGGCAAGGCGTTGAGGTAACCGGAAAGCGTCGAGACCAGCGTCTTTCCCTCACCGGTCTTCATCTCGGCGATCATGCCGTCGTTGAGCACCATGGCGCCGATGAGCTGCACGTCGAAGTGGCGCATGCCGAGCGTGCGCACGCTCGCTTCGCGTGTGGCTGCGAAGGCCTCGGGGAGCAGCGATTTGATGTCCTCGCCGCGCGCGACACGCTCGCGGAACTCCACGGTCTTGGCGGCCAGTTCCGTGTCGCTGAGCTCCTGCATATCCGGCTCGATGTCGTTGACCCGGCCGACGAGCCCCTCGTACGCACGTAGCTGCTTGCCCTCACCCATGGTGAGGAGCTTCTGGAGGATATTGACCATGTAGGACTCACACCTTCTGAGGCGGGAATTGGTGGCGAAACGGCTCAGATTCTAGCACAGGGAGGGGCGCTATCGCTGCGTGCGCGCGTCCGCCGAGGAGGCGAGCGGCAGGTACGAATCGGCGCACCCCGGCACTCGCGATACGCAAGGCCTCTCGGGTCCGGACACGAAGATCGTGGATTCGGTCGATGCCCCTCCGGAGACTCCCGCTCCACACCGCTGAACCACCACGACTCCGCCCGCTCGCCCCGAAACGGGGAACCCGACAGGCCTCGCGCATTGCCAACCACTCGCTGGCGGAACCCACGCTACAGCGTCGACCTTACCGAGACCTTACCGCCTTCTAGCGCCTTGGAAGGTACTAGCGGTTAACCCCATAGTCGTCGTAGCGCGGCATGTCCTCCATCACCAGGATCTGCTGGTAGAGCGCGACTGTCTCTGCCGACGGATCCAGCCCGAGTTCCTCGGCGAGCTGTGTCTTGCACTGCACGAACGTCTCGACGGCTGCGCTGCGCTGCCCGGCCGCGATCTGACACCTGAGCGTCGCCTGATAGAGATCCTCGCGCGTCGGATCGACAACCAGCGCCCTGCGCGCGAACACAAGTGCGCTGCACGGGTCGTCTCGCTCCAGGTACAACTCAACCAGGCGCAGCATCGCGGCGACGAAGTCGAACCGGTAGCGATCTCTGAGCGGTCGCGAACCAGTCGTCGTACAGGTCGCCGGGAAGCAGTTCTCCGCGATAGACCGCCGAGAGCCGCTCGTACGCGGCGATCGCCTTGTCGCCATCGCCGGCCGTATCGCTCTCGCGGCCGGCCGTGAGCAACTCCTCGAACTCGTCGATGTCCGAGCGCACGGCTTCGCGGATGATCCTGCAGCGGCCGGCGGTACCGTCGATGTAGGGACACGGGCCCGCCTTGCTTTCGGCGCCCATCAGCGCGCCCTTCATCGAACTCCACGCAACGTAGAAGTTGTTCTTCGCCCTGTCCTCGGGCAGGTCGGGCCATACATGGTCCAGGAGTTGATCCCTGGAGATCTCCTGCCCGCGATTGAGCACGAGCATCGCGAAGACGGTGCGGGCCTTGCGCTTCTTCCAGTCACGTTCTCGGACGGGCCTATCGCCCACTTTGACCTCGAGCCCGCCGAACATCCTCACTCTGCAGATCGGACGGCCCTTGCGCTCCACGAACGCGTCGAACTGGTCTTCGCCGAGAAGTCGCGCGCCCAGAACCGCCCACTCGGCGCTGTCCAAGTACGTCCGCGATGCCCGCAGCGTCCGCTCCGCGTTCTCGGGCGGGATCATACGAATCATATGGACAGGCAGATCGGCCGACCCAACAGCCGCAGCAATCATCGACAACAGGTCCGGAAACGCTCGTGAGTACATCGCGGCTTGGAAGTTGGAGTTCTCCGATCGGATGTGCTGGGCGTGGAGCGCCAGCCTGCGTATGCCGGCTTCAACGTCACCACCGACACGATCACACTCGGCCAACACCATAGCGCCACGGAACGCGTGATGTGCGTTGTCCCCGAAGCCGGCTGCCACTACCGGCTCTGCCCACGCTCTGGCCGCAGTCGCGTCGCCCAGCGCGAGCAATGACGCCGCCACCTCGAGAGCGGCGAGTCGCCGGAAGTCCATGTAGTCCTGGAGGCACAGCCGCTCGTAGGCTCGTTCTGCGCTGGTGAGCGAGTCGTCCGTGCGACCCGCCGCCCTCAACAGCATCGCCTCGAAGACACGGTTCTGCGCCGCCTCGACCTCAGCACCGGACTCCAACGCCTGGCGGATACCTTCCGCGACGGTCTCGAGCCCGAGCTGCTCGCGACCCTCGGCGAACTCAGCACAGCCGAGGACGGGGAGGAAATGGGTTACGGCAGACAGTGCACCCCGTACGACCGCACTGCGCGCAAGCGCCTTGCTGCGGCCGACACGTCCCGTCTCGAGGAGGGAGACTGCGAGGTTGCCTTGAGACGCGGTCTGCCTAGAGCTGGAGTCACTGCATTCACACGCCAGCGTCGAGAGCAACCGGACGGTTGCCACGAAATCCCCTTCAGCCACCGCAGGAATGACCGCAGAGACTGCTGCTGCCTGCTCCTTGAGCAAACTCGAGGATGCACCCTCAGCTGGCGTATCGCGCGTGGCCACCGCCAGAGAGCCCCTCGCCTCAGCGAACTTGCCAACGGCCAAGAAGAGTCTGCCCACTGCGAAGTGGAGTGCCGGACTGAAAGTGGATTGCAGAAGTCGCGCAGCGTCCGCATAGTCGGGTACCAACGCGAGCGCCTCGTCCCACCGATTGAGCAGGCGTAGTGCATCGATGGAGTTGGCAAGTCCGTGCTGAGACAGCTCCATCTGTTCTGCGTGCCCTGCGAGCAGCCGGCTCGCCTTCGCTCTGGCCAGTGCCTGCTCGAACTCGTCAGTGTCGAGTAGCGCATCGGACCAAACCAGCAGCAAGCGAGCGTCTCCCATCACCCTCGCAAGCGGCACCCTCTCGAACAGCGCACACACCTGTTTCACCGCATGAAGCTCAAGCAATGCCTCTGCGTGTTGGTCGACAAACGCGTAGATCGCTTCATCCGTGAGGATCCGGGCCGCTACTTCTGATGCCTGAGTCAACCGATGCGTTTCGACAAGGTGGTCGACAATCGACTGCTCCGCGCCAGCCAGGAGTCGTCGTTCGCGCTGGAGACGTTCCCGCATATGACCTGCAAGGATCGCGTGGCAACGGAACACGGCTTCGCCGCCGTCGAAACGCCCCGAGACCCTGAGCAGTGGCATCGCGCGGCTAATGCGCTTGAGTTGCCGCAGGTTGATGTCGGGCAGCCCGCACTCGCTGAGGCTCTGTACCGTACCCGCCCCAAGTAGACTCGCGACGTGCAACACGCGCCGCTCTGCGTCTCCTAGCACGTCCTCAACCACGTAGCGTACCTGTGCTGTGAGCCTCGGACTGGACCAATCGGGCTGGCCGCCGAGATAACGTCCCGCGTCAAGATCCCTGGCCAGGAGGGCCAGGAGCGCGGGGTGGCCGTCACAGGCTTCCCAGAGTTGCCGGACTTCTGAGTCACTAGCGTGTCCATCAACTTGAGGTCCCCTCAGAGCGTGCGCTTCGGCGAGGCTGAACCTCAGTTCATCTGGTCCGAGTAGCTCGATTCGACGGAGAACCTTCCAGTTCGGCAGGTCGACGCAGCGTACGCAAACCACCAACCTGCTGCGAAACTCCACGAGAATCTGAGCGAGCGACCAGAGTTCATCCACAGCATCACCCAGCGTAGTCTCATCGAAACCGTCCACCATGACACACGCTCCTTGGCCGCACCCGCCTGAGCCAGCCAGGATCGTACTGACTGAAGCGGCAAGCGAGCCGCGGAATTCGCTTCTCGCAACCGAGGAATCAGTGCCGAGACAACCTGACAACTCTGCCAGGATCGCCTCGGGAGCGTAGGGCCGGCCCTCGAAGTCCGCGCGACACTGGGTGCGAAAGTGAGAGGCGATCTGACCCGCCAGCAGGCTCTTGCCGTAGCCTGCAGGCGCGGCGAGCAGAAGCATGGGAGACGAGCTGGCCAAGGCGAATTCGACAAGGGATCTACGCCAGACAATCCCACTGCTCGCGCCCTCGAACACGTCCGCGGTCTGCATCATCGCAGCCTCCACTTCGGGTGTGGACCGTGGGCGAGGGGAGCCCTAGTGTGCCTGACAGACTACCTTCGGCACGCCCTGGGCGCAACTAGCTGTACTGGTTCACCAGTGCCGCTACACCCAGGTCCAGATACATGCGCGAAACGTTGGGGGTGACCGTGTTCGCCGAGGGGTCCGACGTTCGCAGGCTTCGATCGTACGCCGCGGGCGTGAGATAGCCGAGCGACTGGTGTGGGCGGATCGTCGTAGAGGCGGTCCCACGGGACGAGGAGGTCGACGTGTTCAGCCAGGTCTTGCGGCCACTCGTCGAGCAGGTCGTAGATCTTCTCGGCATCGGTGCGGATCGCCCTTTCGCGGAGGCGTCGCCCTACGGGTCGCGGGGGTGGTAGAAGTAGTGATCGACGCCGACTCGACGAGCATGTCACTGCCCGCTCAGCGCACCGAGGTGTAGCGGATGTATCTGAACCTGGACACTAGCCGAGTCATTCTCAGGTCACCTCAGTGGGCACGTCGGCGTCCTCCCGAAGCATGCTGGCGGCAAGAAACCCGGTAGCACCGCAGAGCAGCAAGACGTCACCGACACTAAGCAGGTAGGCATGCCCAAACACCGGGAGGGCAAGTCCGTCCGCGAGTACGCGCGCGATCGTGGCAGAGGTTCCCAGCGCATAGAAGCCGCCGCTGTTGGACATCGCCTGCGTGGCAGCAGCGAGGTCGACTCCTGGACCGGCATAGATGGGCATGAAGCCGTTGAGTAACACGACCAGGAGATTCAGCGCAACGCCGACCGCGACCAGGTTCAGCATCGGAGAATCGCGCTGCACGAGCAGTGCCGCGACCAGAACGAGTGAGACGGCCCCCCAGATGACTACACTCCAAGATGCTGCTCCCGGCACCACGAGTCTGCCACGAGCAATCCCCTGCACCAGAAACGCAGCCAAGAGCAGGTAGGGGTAGCGAAGCTCCACGAGCTTCAGCCTCCGCAGCGACCCGCCGCAGGCGGACCCCAGCAACACGCCCCAGCAAGCGGCTACCAAGGCCGGCATCACAACACCGCGGGCGTCTGGTATCCGAGTTCAAGAGCGGCAGACACTACACGAGCCTTCACGGGCGGCGGGACCACAGAGGCCACTCTCGCGACCGAGCTGCCGCTGTGTGCCAAGGCGGCTGAATCGTTGCTCGCCACGTCCACATCGCTTGCGAGCGCTACCAGCATCGCGGTCGTCAAGTACCCATCGGTGTAGTCACCGTCTATCCCCGCACCGTCGCAGAGCCGGAGCACGGGGAGCACATCATCGAAGAACGCAGTGCCTTGGAAGACCTGCGCAGACTGACCGGTAGCTGGCTCAGACGCCTCAGTCTGCTCAGCGAGAGCGTCGATGTCGTGAAGCAGCGACGCGTAGCTCACTCGCTCCACGTCTGTCGCGGTCATGCCCATGCGCGTCGCGATCTCCCTCGCAATGTGCGCGGTCCGCTCGCCGTGCCCCCGCCGTCTCTCGTCCTGATGCTCGGCCACTTCAACCAAGACCTCCACCGTTGTCCGGTAGGTCTCTCGTATGTCGAGCAGCAGAGCGAGCGACTGCCGCATCAAGAGAAGTAGCGCGACCACCAGTACGAGGCTCCAGGCCTGCATATCAGGGTACGTGATCGTAGCTAGCGCGGCAGCGGACACCTGCGCTGCCACCAACGGCCCCTGACGCCGATAGTTCCCCGCGAGCAGCCGATGTAGTGGGCGGCCTGACTCAAACGCCATGTATGCCTGCGCGGCGAACACCTCTGCACACAGGTACAGAGTCGGCACGCCAACAAGCCAGAGAACTCGCATACTCGAGGTTGATGCGTCGTTCCATAAGGGCGCCAAGACCCACATGGCTAGCAGCGCCACTGAGCGGGTGAAGAAGGCGCTGCGGAAGTGCGAATGCGCTTGTCCGAATCTGCCAATGTGCGCTACGCATAGCGCAAGCACAGAGAGGACCGTCATCGGGACTAGTCCGGCTACCATGGCACCCGCCGAAACGAGCGCGCCGCTGACACCGATGCTGTCCCCCCGAGGCAGAGAGATGTCGAAGCGGTCTAGCAGTGCGATAGCTAGTGCAAACCAGAGAGCGGCGCTCCACTGCTCCCAGGAGAGCTGCCCGATCATCGCTGCCAATCCGTTCACCATGGTCAGTTCCCCGCGACTGCGGCATCGGGCGCCATCAGTGGCTCGGACTTCGTTGCCGACTCACCCGCACGCGGCGCGCTACGTGCCTGAACGAACGCGTCCACAACTGAGGGATCAAACTGCGTGCCCGATCCCCGGTGCAACTCCGCCACAGACTCGTCGTGCGTGAGCGCTCGCCTGTAGGCGCGGTCCGTGGTCATCGCGTCATAGGCGTCAGCGACGGACAGTATGCGCGCCTGAAGTGGGATCGACTCACCACTCACGCCGGACGGATACCCGCCGCCACCGTAGTACTCATGGTGCCTCAGCACCATGGGCGCCAGTCCGCGAAGTGGCGGGATGCGTTCGACCATCGTAGCGCCAGCGGCTGGGTGACCCCGCATGGCCGACATCTCCTCGTCGGTGAGTGACTCGGCCTTCGTCAGTATCTGCCCGGGCAAGGCCAGCTTTCCCAGATCATGCAGCAGGGCTGAGTACTCAAGCCTCTCGAGACTACGCTCGTCCAGCCCCATCTCCTTGCCGATGCTTATTGCGTACTCAGCCACTCGCTCGGAGTGACCATGCGTGTACGTATCCTTTGCCTCAAGTGCACCGACGAAGGATCTGACGGTGTCGGCGTAGGCCTCCTTGAGGCTCTTGAACCGCTTGTAGAGACTCTGGGCCACCGCAAGTGGAAACACGAACAGGATGAGCGAAGCTGCGCTCGAGGCCATGACCTGCGCAATCATGTACCCAACCGCTGCAAGGGCAATCAGCGACGGCACGTATCCAGCGGCAGACAACAGGGCATCCCTGATCCGGAGAGAATAGAGAACCGCCACGCCGATTGATACGAAGAGCAAATTGCCCAGCGCGGCGATGATTGCCGCTGCGGCCATGGGAACCAGAATCGCGGGAAAGTCAGCGGGGGCCAGCGGGCTAGCCACTCCACTCGAAACAAGCGTTCGGCCACCCATCGCCAGGTACACCCACCCGGCGGCAAGTGAGACGATTACGAACTGTCCCATGTTGGCCAGCGTGGTGAAGAAGCCCCGACGCGTGCGAAGGGTGTTGGCCGTGAGCGCTGGCAACCCGCCGACGAAAGCAGCTGCCGTAGGTCCTTGAAGCAGCATGGCTGCCATTGTGAGAGGCTGTGCCAGCGACACGCCGTAGCGCCCGATGGTCGGAGCGGTGTTCTCGGAGACGACTGCCACGATGGCGATGAGCAGGAGGTTGATTCCCAGATCAAGTCCCAGCCTCCGAAATGACAAGGCGAACAGGACGCAAGCGAGCGAGAACATGGCGACCGCCAGAACAACGAAGGGGCGAGGGATCGCTCTGGTTTCAGCCATGCGACCCCTCACCCCCTCGATTCTATGGACCGGACGTCATCCCGCACTACTAACGGATCGAGATCCAGGCGCCGCCCGAAAGGACGAGCGCGGCCAGCGAGGCCATAACGAGAACAATGCGCTTCATGTGGAGAAGACCCCCTCTTCAGGTTTTCTTTGGTCTCCTCCCATCCCGCTAGTGATGGAGGAACGCTGTCCGCTCCGCTCTTTTCCGTGCTGACAGTGTCCTGCTTACTAGTCATGGCGCCGGTCCAAAAGGGAAACGCTATTCGGTTGTCAGGAGCCCGATGCGTCTGTTGATTGCATCGAGCGTGGCCCGAACAATGGAATCACTATCGTTCTGTCTTACCAGGGCTGACCCCGAGAATGATTGCTCCCCAAAAGCGGTGACAAGCGAAATGCACGCCACCGAAACCTTCTCGCGACCCAGCTGGACCACTGCGACATCCTCGAGGGCGAACGTGGTTTCTTCACCGATGTACTGCCCAACAGCATCGAGGGTGGCGAGGGCGACGTGGCGCGCGCGGCCGGTCTGGCTCGCCGGGCCCGACGCCATCCCCACGTACTCCTTGCCGTCGATCTCGAGCGTGACCGAGGCGGCCGCCTGCAGTCCCGACACCGACGCATTGATGCCGATGATGCGCGGACGCGCAGCCGTCGGCCTAGGAGTCTGGGGCACGTCGGGGACCGCGTCTCGGCCGAGTTGGGCAATCGAGATCTTCCGGTGATCCACCGGGACGCCGAAGCGCGCCATGAGTGTGGACTCGATGTCTCGAACCAGTTGCTTGGGCGGCTTGTTGGGAAGCGCGAGAACGTGAATCTCGGCGATCTGGCCGTCGAGACCCACTACCACACGGGCCGCTTTGATCTCCCCCACCTGGGAAAGCGCGGCCTCAATGTCCTCAGCGCGGACCCGGGATGCACTCTGGTCCATACGGAGCTCCCTGCTGCTACGAAACCCACTGCTACGACTGACTCCCCGACCAGCGCACGTCGCGAGAATGCTGACGTGCTGCTCGTAGCGTAGGTGTGGGGTCTCGCAAGTGTCAACCGCGGCCCGAGAAGTGCTGCAACTCGGTGACCGCCGAGAACCTAGCCAACAAGGACGAGGGCGCCCGATCGAGCGCCCTCTCGAACAGCACCGTGCCGTGACTACCTTCTCGGCTGGATCAGCCCGTAGTCACCGCCGCTGCGCCGGTAGAGCACGTTCACCGTGCCCACTTCGGCGTGAGTGAATACGAAGAAGTCGTGTCCCAGCAGCTCCAGCTGCAAGATCGCCTCTTCCTCGGTCATGGGCTTGGTGTCGATCACCTTCACCCGCGTGACGCCAAGTTCCTCTTCTTCAGGCTCGGGTGCTATCTCAGAGTCGCCCGGGGCCGTCTTGACGGCGATCTTGCCGTTGCGGCGGTCGACGAGCTTGGTCTTGTACTTGCGCATCTGGCGCTCGAGCTTCTCGGACACCAGGTCGATCGCGGCGTACATCTCAGGCGCCGCTTCCTCGGCGCGCACCACGATTCCCTTCATATGTGCGGTGACTTCGGCGACATCGCGGTTCTTGTTGGACGGGTTCTTCTCTACGTGCAGCACAACATCGACAGTCATGTCATCACGGTCGTGGATCTTTGCGACCTTCGAGATCTTCTCCTCGGCGTAGGCGCGGAGCGAATCGGAAACTGGCATGTGGCGACCGGTGATCGTTATGTGCATCGCTACACCATCCTCCTAGACATCGTCCGGACAATAGGAAGATACCCGTTGTTGGGCTGGCGATTCGAAAGTACGCGAATGAGTCTCAGGCGGCATGCAGAAGCGGACGAGCGGGTCCCCGCCGCCGACGTGCGTGAATCGCACTGAATCGGCTGCTGCCTAGGTGATGTGGCCGAGGAAGTCCTTCGTGCGCTCGTGCTGCGGGTTGTCGAAGACCTCCGAAGGAGTGCCTTCCTCAACGATGACGCCGCCGTCCATGAAGACCACGCGGGTCGCCACATCGCGCGCGAAGCCCATCTCGTGGGTGACGACCATCATCGTCATGCCCGCCTCGGCGAGCTCCTTCATGACGTCGAGCACGCCTCGAACTAGTTCGGGGTCGAGCGCCGAGGTGACCTCGTCGAACAGCATCATGTGCGGGTCCATCGCCAGCGCGCGGGCGATCGCCACGCGCTGCTGCTGGCCGCCGGAGAGCTGCGCCGGGAAGTAGTCGGCCCGATCGGCCAAGCCGACCCTGGCCAGCTGCTCCTGCGCGATGCGTTCGGCCTCGGTCTTGGAGCGCCCCAGGACCTTGCGCTGGGCGATCATGACGTTGCCGAGCGCGGTCAGGTGTGGGAAGAGGTTGAAGCTCTGGAACACCATCCCGATGTGCTCGCGAAGCTCGTTGATGTTGGTCTTGGGGTCGTTTACCAGCGTGTCCTCGAACCAGATCTCGCCGCCCGTCGCCTCTTCGAGACGGTTGACGCATCGCAGTAGCGTCGACTTGCCCGAACCCGAGGGGCCCAGAACAACAACGACCTCGCCCTTCATGATGTCGATGTCCACGTCCTTGAGGACCTCGAGGTCACCAAAGCACTTCCGCAGGTTTCTGATGCGAACGATGGGCTCGGCCACTGCTACCGCCCCCCTTCGTTGTCATTTGGTATCCGACCGGGAGCGGACGGGTCGACCGCAGCGGCGGCCACGTTGGCATCTGCCACTCCTTGCAGCTTCCCGCGCTTCGGACGCCCGCCGGCGGCCGGAACCTGCCCGCCCTCGGCGATCGCCAAGTGGCGCTCGAGCTTGCCGACGTAGTTGATGAGCGGGATCGTGACCAGCAGGTAGTAGATCGCGGCCACAACGAAGGGCGTCAGGTTGCCCGTACGCGACACGATGGAGTTCGCGCGATACATCAGCTCGATGATCCCGAACGCCGAGAAGATCGCCGTGTCCTTGAACAGCAGGATGAACTCGGAGGTCATCGTCGGCAGAACGCGCTTGACGGTCTGCGGGATGATCACGTACTGCATCGACTGCCGGTAAGACATGCCGAGCGAGCTCGACGCCTCGAGCTGGCCCTTGTGGATCGACTGGATGCCCGCGCGGAAGATCTCAGCCAAGTACGCCGAGGAGTTCAGGGCGAGGACAAATACCGCTGTCGAGAAGTCGTTGACGCGGATGCCCGCGATGCGCAACCCGATGAAGAAGATGGCGATCTGCAGGAACAGCGGCGTGCCACGGATGACGTTGATGTAGGCACTCGCGAACCAGCGCACTACCGCGAGCTTCGACATCTTCGCGAACGCGAGCGCAAGTCCGCCGGCGATCGCGAGAGGGAAGGCGAAAAGGATCATGCTGATCGAATAGAGCCAGCCCCAGAACAGGAGCGGAATCGCCACCACGATCAACTGCGGCTTGAAAAACAGCCCGGTTGGCTTGAAGTTGTTCCACGCTTGCACCCATGCCTGCTGGTCGAGCGCGCGCGAGATGATCTCTTGGCGAGGCGGGGTCTTGTAGGAGAACGTCAGTCCGTCTTGGCTGCGCTCCTGGCCGGCCGCCACGTAGGTGACGCCCACCGGGTACTCCCCACCCTTGATAGGCGTCATGATGTCGAACATCTCGACCCGCAGACTGCTCTTTGCCGGGAAGACTCGGAGCGAACACGAGCGTAAGTGTCTGCCCGTCCACCGAGGTCCCGGCGGTCACAGGGATACGTGTCAAGCCGTCGAGCGTGACGACCTCCGTGCGCCCCTTGCCCAGGTCGAAGCCTTCGGGATACGTGAAGGTGATCGAGTCCATCGGCGCATCAGGATCGACGGTGGCCCGGAAGGTGAACCGGGTGGGCACACCCCCGGTCTCAGCCTTGATGGTGATCTTCGCGTCTTCGAGTCCAAACGCCGGCCCCGCGAAGCGCGCTCAGCAGAAGCGTCACCAGCAGCAGGGCCAGCCCAAGAGTAGCGGCCCTCCGAGTCCCCTTGCCCGTTGCGTGCATCCCCATGCATCCCGTCTTCCGATGGTAGAGGCCCCCGGCGTCGCGGCCGGGGGCCTCGGACCCTCGCTGCTACCGCACTTCACATACTGCGGCTCAGAAACGTGCGAGTGCTACATCTTGGCGCCGAACCACTTCTCGTAGATCGTGTCGTACTCGCCGCTCTCCTTCACCTTGGCCATCGCCTCATTGAAGGCCTTGAGCAGCTCGGGGTTCTCCTTGCTGATACCGAAGCCGTACTGTTCGCCGGTCGGGATCTCCTTGACGATGGCAAGTCCCTTGGACGGGTCCTTGACCAGCGCTGCGGTGACCGGCAGGTCGTTCACGACGGCGTCGACGTTGCCGGCCTGGAGGGCGGCAAGGGCGTCGGTCGCGGTCTTGAACTCGACGATCTTGGCGTCCTTGATGTTCTCCTTGGCCCAGTCAAGACCGGTGGTGCCAGCCTGCGCGCCAACCTTCTTGCCGGCGAGCTCGGACTCGCTATTGAGGACCGTGCCGGCCTTCATAGCGATCGACTGGTTCGAGTCGATGTAGGGATCCGAGAAGTCGATCTCCTGCTTGCGCTCGTCGGTGATGGTCATGCCCGAGGCAATGATGTCGAACTTGCCGCCGGCGACAAGCGTCGGGATGAGGGTGTCAAAGCCCTCCGGCTGGAACTTGGACTCGAGGCCCATCTCCTTGGCGATGGCCGCCACGAGATCGACGTCGAAGCCCTCGGCCACATCACCGTTCATCGACTCGAACGGCGGGAACGAGGTGTCGGACCCGGCGATAATCATGCCCGGCTCGACGAGGGTGAAGGTGGCAGCCGGCTCCTGCGCGGGCTGCTCGGGTGCCGGCTCCGTGCCGCCGCCACAACCCGCGAGGCCGAAAACGGCCAGCACGAGGAGTGCGGCGAGCAGGATCGACAACAGCGTACGTGACTTGTTCATCGTTCCTCCCCTGATCTCCGTATGACGGTCGCATCGTTCCTCAGCAGGAGCGAATGCGGCTTGACCACAGTGCACAATCATACACCTGTTGCGAGCCACGAGCAGGCGTTTTGCAACTATACGGTTTCTGCCCATCTCTATGCATTCGCTTCGCCTGCCCACCGCACGCGTCCACAGCGTGGCATAAGCCGGATCCTACGGCGTCGGCTCGGCTTCGGGCGCGTTCTCGACCTCTATCTTGGCAGCGTCGCCGAGCCACTTGCGCCGGATGGTGTCGAGAACCCCATCGGCAGCCAGTCCGTCGAGGGAGGTGCGCACTGCGTCTGCCAGCGCGGTGTTGTCCGCTGCGACAGCCACGGCGAGAGGCGAGGCCGGCCCGATCTTGCCCGCGTAGCGCACGGTTGGGAAGTCCCGGGCGATGTAGTCGGCGATGATTGCATCGCCTGCCAGCAGGGAGACCCTGCCGTCGGCGAGCGCCTGCATGGCTTCGCGCAACGTCGCGTACTCGTCGACGATCTCGGGATCGATCTGCTGCCGGAGGATCCAGTAGGACTCGGATTCCTTCTGAGCGGCCACCTTGTCCTCGACGATCGAATCCAACGTTCGGGACGGCTCCACTGATGCGGTCCCTTCCACGGCCACGAACAGAGCTGGCGCATCGGTGATGTAGGTCCCGGCCAGGTTGAGCTGCGACAGGGCGCTGTCGTCGTAGGGCACCGAGAGGACCACGTCCACCGCGCCCGACGCCACTGCCGAGGCCGCCTCGGACGGCTTCACATCGACGAAGCTCACTGTCAGGCCGAGGCGATCCGCGAGCGCAGAGGCCACATCGATGTCGATGCCGGCCTTCTTGCCTTGGTCCTCACCGGCGAAGGGCGGTGCATCCATGTCCACACCGGCGACAAGCGCGCCCGCGGTCTTGACGGCCGGCGGCGCCACCTTGGGCTCAGGCTTGGGCTCGGGCTTGGGAGCGCACGCGGCGACCGCGGCGACCAAGACAGACAGCGCCAGTACTACGGCTATCCGCCTGGTCCGTCTCATCTCGCTCCTTCCAAAGAGCTTGGGTGCTTCCGCCCGGCTGACCTGGTCTTTGGCCCCACACTCGCGCACCGGGGCTTCCGCTTGATGTTATCTCACTACCGGCCCTCTCGCCCGGGCCGACGGAATGTCGACTCAACGGACGGTACGACTTACCCCTAAGACGCGCCATGCTCGCGCGACGACCGAAGCCGCCGGCTTACGTGGGTCCTTTCGGCCGCGTCTACCATGGACTAGGGCGCACAAGGCGCCCGCAACCACAGACCCGGGCGGAAGCGAAGGTGATTCTAGCACGCTTCTCCCCCCTACCACGCACGCGCGACCACAGCGACCCTGACCTCGTGCGCGCCTGCCAAGAGCAACGCTTGTGCGGCTGCGTCGAGGGTCGCACCGGTTGTCAGGACGTCGTCGACCACTAGGACTCTACGAGGAGCCTTCTCCGCGACGGTGAACGTGCCTCGCGAGCTTGCGATGCGCTCGATCCGACCGAGACGCCGCTGGTCGCGCGCCCGAGACCGCAGCAGGAGCGGCCGCCGAGGTGCGCTCAACGTCACCGCCACCGGCTCCGCTAGCGCGGCCGAGTGGTCGAACCCTCGCCGTGCGATCGCCGCCGAAGTCGCCGGGATCCAGCACACCGCATCCGCCCACCCGGCCCAGCGCTTGGCGACAGCGGTCGCGAGCATCCCGCCGAGAAGCGCTCCGAGTCTGCGCTCACCGGCATCCTTGTGAAGGACGATGGCCCTTGCCAGCGCACCGTCCAGCTCACCGAGACTCAGGGCGGCGCTGAACGCGAACTCGGTGGACCAGCACTCAGTGCACACCATGGCCCCGTACGGAGCGCCGCAACTGGGGCACGCGTGGTCCGCGTCGATCTCGGGTAGCGCCGCCCTGCACTCTGCGCAGAGCAGGCCCCCCGGAAGATCGCAGCCCGCGCAGCGGGTAGGCGCCAGCAGTTCGACCATGCCTTGCAGCAGCCGCACGCACACCCTCCCACCCGACTCCGGGCAGCCCTAGAAGGCGAACGCCTGCAGCAGCGGGACGGAGAGAGCCGATGCAATCGTCGTCACGAAGATCGCCGCCGCGATGAAGTCGGTATCGAGCCCGAAACGCTCGCCCACGACCAGCGTGAGCATCATGCTCGGCATGCTTGCCTGAAGCATGGCCACTCGCAGGCCCGGCTCGGCAAGCACCGCGGAGCCGACGCCCAGCGCTACGAGCGGCGCTGCCACGAGCTTGATTGCAGCCAGAACACCGAGTGCTACCGCTCCGTGCGCGATGGAGCGCGGTCTGAGGGACAGGCCCACCGAGAGCATGATCAGCGGTGCGACGAGACTAGCCAGCAGGGCTAACCCGTTACTTACCCCCACCGGAACGGCGATCGGGCGCAGAAGCAGCGCCGCGACCAAGGCGATCACAGCGGGAAAGGTAGCCAGTTCCCTGAGCGGATTGGGCGCATCGTGACCTCGGGTTCCAAAGCGCGCTGCGATCGGCAGCCCCACCAGAACCAGCGCGAAGACCGTCCCGAACACGTCCGAGAAGACCGCCTCGGGCACAGCGGCGGCACCGAGCAGTGCTGCGGTCAGCGGGTAGCCGAGGTAGCCGGTGTTGCCCAGCGATGCCGCGATCAAGAAGCCTCCCGCGCGGTCGCGCGGGAGTCGAAGCACCTTCTCGGCAAGGAACGCGAGCAGCAGCGTGGCCGCGAAGACCGCCCACGCGACGCCGACGATACGCCAGACAGCGGGACCGACTTCGGCCCCGTGGACCGCCTCGAAGATGAACGCGGGCAGCCCGACGTAGATGATCACCGTGTTGAGCGGACGAGCATCCTCGCTGCTCAGAAGGCTCGTGGCTCGAAGGACCGCGCCGATTCCGACGATCGCGGCGAACGTCAGGATCGTGGGCGCCAGACCTCCAGTGGCCACGGGGTGCTAGTCTCCCAGGTCCAGACCGAGTTCGTGAACGCCCCCGCTACCCATGCAAGAGACGCCCAGGGCGAGCTCGTAGTCTGGCTGTGGGCGTACGACACCGATCTCGGTGATGAACGCTGTGATGTACTCAGCAGGCGTGATATCGAACGCGGGGTTGTAGATCTCAACACCCGGAGGCGTCATCTTGAACCAGGCATCGAAGCTGTAGGCGCCACCCTTGCGATCGAGCACCATCTGGTGGCCTTTCGTGAGAGGCACCTGGTACGGCCCCTCATTGGTGAGCAGATCGAACGCCCGTGTTGCCTCCGCACTGTCGGGCTCGAAGAAGCCAGAGACCGTGAAGCCTTCGATCTCACGCGGGTCCCGCTCCTCGATCTCGATCTGCGAGCCGTCGCCGATGGTCAGGTCCACGGTGGACGTGGGTGCCGCGACGTAGAACGGGATACCGTGCTCTTTGGCAAGCACCGCAAGCCCGTACGTGCCGATCTTGTTGGCCGTGTCGCCGTTCGCGCATATCCGGTCCGCCCCGACGATGACCGCGTCTACCCACCCGTTCTTCATGACACTGGCGGCCATGCTGTCGGTGATGAGCGCCGACGGTATCCCGGCGACCCGCAGTTCCCACGCCGTCAGGCGCCCCCCCTGGTTCACGGGACGTGTCTCGTCGACCCATACATGGTCGATCTTCCCCTGCTCGTAGGCGGTGAAGATGACACCGAGGGCAGTGCCGAAATACGCCGTGGCAAGTGACCCGGCGTTGCAGTGCGTGAGAACCTTTGAGTTCTCGCCGAGCAGTTCGGCCCCATGCTCGCCTAGCTTCCGGTTGCGCGCCTCGTCCTGCTCCAGCATGGTGAGTGCCTCTTGGAGCACCAACTCGCGGAGTTCCGCGACCCCCATGTCTCTGTTGCGAAGCGCAAGGGTCCTGACGCGCGCCGCGCCCCAGAACAGGTTGACTGCCGTGGGTCGCGTCGACACGATCTCCACCACGACTTCGTCCATGCGCTGCAGGTAGACGTCGACATCCTCGATCTCGGCGCCTTCCGTCTCGCTCCACAGCGCGACAGCAAGCGCAGCCGCCACTCCGAGCGCGGGTGCTCCACGCACGGCGAGCGTCTTGATGGCCACGCACACGCCGTCGTAGGTGTTGCAGGCGAGCACGTCGCCTTGGAGCGGCAAGCGCGTCTGGTCGATCAGGAAGACAGCCGGCTGACCGGTGTCCTCGTTCTCGCCCCACCAGATGGTGCGCGGAATATCGCTGACGGCCATTGGTCCTCCGTTGTGGTTCGAACGCCCTCGTATGGCGCTAGCAGGTTCCTTCTTGCCACGAGCACAGGTATGCGGCCTGCTCCTCGGTCAGCTCGTCGATCTCGACGCCCATGCTCGCGAGCTTGAGCTTGGCAATGTTGGCGTCTATGTCCTCCGGGACGTCGTAGACGCCCGGCTCGAGACTTGCGGCGTTGGCCACCATGTACTCGGCGCAAAACGCCTGGTTGGCGAAGCTCATGTCCATGACGTTGGCGGGGTGGCCTTCGGCGCACGACAGGTTCACCAGACGACCGTCGGCGAGCAGGTAGATGCAGCGGCCATCGGCCATCACGAACTCCTCGACGAGCGGGCGCACCTCGCGCTCGGACACAGCCATCTCGCGCAGCTTGGGGATGTTGATCTCGGCATTGAAGTGGCCCGAGTTGCAGATGATGGCGCCGTCCTTCATGACTTCGAACGCGCCGGTGTCGATGACGTTCAGGTCGCCGGTGACCGTGATCCAGATGTCGCAGATCTTGGCAGCCTCGACGCACGGCATCACTCGGTACCCGTCCATGACGGCCTCGAGCGCCTTGAGCGGATCGACCTCGCACACTACGACGTTGCTCCCCATGCCCGATGCGCGCATCGCCACGCCGCGGCCACACCAGCCGTAGCCGGAAACGACGAGCGTGCGACCGGCGAGCAGGCGGTTGGTGGCGCGAATGACGCCGTCGAGCGTAGACTGTCCCGTCCCGTAGCGATTGTCGAAGAGGTGCTTCGTCTTGGCCTCGTTGACGGCCATGATCGGGTACTTGAGCGCTCCATCCTTGGCCATCGCCGCCAGGCGGATCACGCCGGTGGTGGTCTCTTCAGTGCCCCCGATGATGTACTCGAGCATCTCGGGCTGCTCGGCGTGGATTCGGCCCACCACGTCGGCACCGTCGTCCATCGTCATCTGTGGCCTGTGCGCAATGGCCTCGTCGATGTGCGCGTAGTAGGTGTCGGTGTCCTCGCCCTTGATCGCGTACGTGCGCACGCCGTAGTGCTTCACCAGCGCCGCGGCAACGTCATCTTGAGTGGACAGGGGATTGCTCGCGCACAGCACGATGTCGGCGCCACCCGCGGCAAGCGTTCGCATCAGGTTGGCGGTCTCCGTCGTGACGTGCAGACACGCCGCTACGCGGATGCCCTCGAGGGGCTTCTCGGCCTCGAACCGCTCGCGGATGCTGGCGAGGACCGGCATGTCCTTGTCGGCCCACTCGATGCGGGCCTTGCCGGCGTCGGCCAGTGCCATGTCCTTGACGTCGTACTCCATGGGTGCGCTCCTTCACGTAAGCGCGCGACACCTCTCAGGCGCCGCGCGACGGTGTACCCGATCACAACCTGCCGAGTATACCAATCAGCAGGCGCGTTAGCGCCACTTGCGCCCTCTCCCCCGCCTCGAGGACTTCGGTGTGCGATAGACCCTCCCCGGCTGCAGCGTTGGTGACGAGCGAGAACCCGAGCACGTCCAGCCCCAGGGCACGCGCAGCTATCACCTCCGGGACCGTCGACATGCCCACCACGTCGGCGCCTACCGTGCGCAGGTAGCGCACCTCGGCCGGCGTCTCGAACGCCGGGCCGAGTAGCCCCGCGTAGACTCCGTCGACCAGCGCCATCCCCTGCGCGTCGGCAACCTCACGAGCGAGCGAGCGCAGCCCGGGGTCGTACGCATCGCGCATAGGCACGAACGGAACTCCGCCTTCGGGCCCGGGCCAGCCGACGAGCGGGCTGTCGCCCGTGAGGTTGATCTGATCGGAGATCAGCACGACGTCACCCACGCGGAGTGACTCGTTCACTCCGCCCGCGGCGTTCGTCACCACGAGCGTCTCGCAGCCTAGCGCCGCCGCCAGCCGTGCAGGATACGCGGCGTCGAGAGCGGACACTCCCTGGTAGCGGTGCACGCGCCCCGAGAACACGCACACCTGAACTCCCGCGACAGCGCCCAAGACCAACGTGCCGGCGTGCCCCATGACGCCGGCGGTGGCACGCGGGAACCCGTCGATCGTCGCGTAGGCGAGCTTCTCGGGATCCTCTACGGCGTCGGCCAGACCCCCGAAACCGCTGCCAAGCACGAGAGCGACGCGGGGAACCGCCGTGTAGCGCGACAACTGCGGCGGCACTTCGATCTCGAACATAGGACTCCCCTTCTGGCGTTCGTCAAGCGGGAGGTGCGAATCGCTGTTCTTGGGTGTAGTTACCCCCTCGAGGTGCCAGCCTCAAGTAAGTACCCCCCGCTGCTTCACCCTCAAGCTGCGCGGTGAAGCTCGAGTGCGACGGCAACTCGGTCTCGTGGATCGGGCAGGTCGACTCCGCCCCCACGAACACTCAGTTGGTCTGCACCGGAGTGATGGGCACCTTGGCCAAGTCCCAGTCCCTGCCTACTACCACGAGAACGTCGGTGTCGAACGCGTACATGCCCCTGCTCTCGACGAGCTTGGTGCCGGGTGGGAGCGCTTTGAGAAGTTGCTCCGCAGCCGTCTGGTTCTTCTTGTAGACCACCAGCGTCTTGGGGTAGACGAACTGCTGCGCGTTGCCTACGGTCTTCACCTTGAATGCCTGGGCCTTGAGTATCGAGGCGACCTGCTTGGCGCACCCGGGTATTCCCGCCCCGTTTCGAATGGTCACGGTGACGTCAGACGGCTTGAGGGCCGCGGGCTCGACCGGCGCGGCCTGAGTCGTGGACGAAGACTCGCCCGAGGCGGGAGGCTTCTTCTTGGCCTTGAAGGGCTTGCCGGCCTCGAATTTGGCGAGCACCTTCTCCGCCTTGTCCTCATCGAGCCAGATGTAGGGGGTCTTCCACGAGCCGGGAAGTGTGGTCGCGTAGACGTTCTTGCTGCCCGCCCCCTTCATGGCCTGCGCGGTGCGAAGCATCTGGGAGAGGGACATGTTCGTGGAGATGTAGGGTGCCGCGGTGGCGATGATGCGAGGGATCTTGGCCACGCTGGTCTTGTTGGCGATCTGATCCGCGGCGGCTTTGAAGAACAGCTGCTGGTTCTTCATTCGGCTGAAGTCCTGGTCGGCGAACTGGTGGCGTGCCCTCACGAAGGTGATGGCGTGATTCCCATCCAGTCGCTGGTAGCCTGCGTCGATGTGCGAGTACCTGTTACCCCTGCTCGGATCCGCCTCGGTGTCCTTGATCTCCACGGGCACCTTGATCCATACGCCGTCCATAGCGTTCACGATGCGCCGGAACCCGGTGAAGTTGACACCCATGTAGTAGTTGATCTTCTGACCCGTCAGCTCCTCGACCGTGTCGATCGCCAGCTGCTCCTTGCCATAGAAGTAGGCGTCGTTGATCTTGCTGTGGCCATGGCCCGGTATCTTCGCGCGCATGTCGCGCGGAATCGAGATGAGCCAGACCTCCTTGGTCTTGGGGTCGATCCGCGCCAGTATCATCGTGTCCGAACGAAAGGCCTTCTCTTTGGGGCGTTTGTCGAAGCCGAGGATGAGCAGGTTGTAGGGCTTCTGCGGCTTCGCCGGCTCCAGTTCGACGGCGATCTTCTTTCTCTGGAACACGGTGCGCTGCATAGTCGACTCGATATGCTTCGCATAGGCGTAGACACCGACAGAACTCGCCACGATCAAGACGCCGAGAACGCCCGCCACGATGGCCAGCACACGCTTGGTGCGGCCGTGTCGGCGGTCGCGCTCGGCGCGAAGACGCTCGGGCGCGGCCTCAAGGGCGCCCCGCTTGCGCTTCGCGGGGTCGGAGAGGGAGTAGCGGTCGTCAGACGGCTCGCTCATCATGCGAGGCTTCTGCGACGCAACGGGGCGCTTTCCCGCAGCCGCTGACGGCACCCGCCGCTTGGCAGGCCGAGGGCCGCTGTGGCCCTTGCCGTCGGGGCCATACAGCCCCTTGTTTCGTGAGTGCTTGCCCATGACCCTCCATGTTGCCGGCTAGTCCCTGTGCGCTACTGCACGAACTATGCCTCGTCATGCGTGCAAGCGCACATCCTGTGGGCATTCCGACACCAAAGCCACACGAATCGCCGCGTCACAGCCTGACGACATTGTCCCCGGCGTAGGCGCTCATCGCGTTTCGCGTATCGAGCACCAGACTCGCCGAGCGTGCCACGAGCTCGTAGTCGACACCGCTGTGAGCCGTGATGATGAGTACGGCGTCGGCTTGTGACACCGTCTCGGCATTCAGCTCACAACGTGGAAGGCGTCTGCCTTCCACGACGAACTCCTGAACGAACGGGTCATGGTAGACGACGTCGGCGCCCTTGTCGAGCAGCAGCTCGGCGGTCTTGATCGCAGGGCTCTCGCGCATGTCGTCGATGTCGTTCTTGTACGCCACGCCGAGCACCATGACCCGGCTGCCCGACAGTGACTTCTGCTGGCGGTTCAAGGCGTCCATAAGGCGCCTCGCCACGTAGTAGGGCATGTTCTCGTTGACCTTGCCGGAAAGCTCGATGAACTCGGTGTGGAAGTCGTACTCGCGCGCCTTCCACGACAGGTAGAACGGGTCGATCGGAATGCAGTGACCGCCGAGGCCCGGGCCGGGATAGAACGGCATGAAGCCGAAGGGCTTGGTCTTGGCTGCGTCGACGACCTCCCAGATGTCGATGTCCATGCGCTCGCACAGCATGAGAAGCTCGTTGACGAGGGCGATGTTCACACACCGGAAGATGTTCTCGAGCAGCTTCGACATCTCAGCGGCGCGCGTCGACGAGACCGGCACGATCTCGTCGAGGAAGCTGCGGTAGAACGCGACCGCGACCTTCGTGCACTCCGGAGTGACGCCGCCGACCACCTTCGGGGTGTTCTTGGTCTGGTAGGCAACGTTGCCAGGGTCGACGCGCTCGGGTGAGAACGCGAGGTGGAGCGTCTCGCCGACCCTTTGCCACCCGCGCTCCAGTATGGGCTGTACGACCTCCTCGGTCGTGCCCGGATAGGTCGTTGACTCGAGAGTGACGAGCGTTCCCGGCCGCAGGTGCGGCGTGATGGCTTCGGTCGCAGCGACCATGTAGGAGACGTCGGGTTCCTTGGCCTTGTCGAGTGGAGTTGGCACGCAGATCGCCACGGCATCGCACTCCGCAGCGCGAGAGAAGTCAGTCGTCGCCTCGAAGATACCGTCGGTGACCACGCGTGCGAGGTCCTCGGTGGGAACGTCGGGGATGTAGCTGCGGCCGGCGTTGACCTCGTCGACCTTCTCGGCGCTCACCTCGAAGCCGATCACGCGGTTGCCCGCCTTCGACATCTCCATGGCGAGCGGTAGGCCTACGTAGCCGAGCCCCACCACGCCGTAGGTGGCCTCGCGGTTCTCGAATCGCTCGATCAGTCCCATTGTCTCGTCTTCCCCTCGTCACTTGATGCGACGCCTTTATCGGCGATACCACGTTGGTCCGTCAAATGCGACGCCACGACCGGCGGTCCGGCCCAACCGTACGGACGCGCTACTTCGTCGCGAACATCAGCTCACCCGAGCAGGCGAGCTCGCCGTCAACGGTCGCCGTTGCCTCGCCCCACCCGATGGGACCGCGGCTGCGCGTGATACGGCACTCGAGTCGAAGCGTCTCGCCCGGCACCACCTGCCGCTTGAAGCGCACCTTGTCGATACCCGCGAAGAACGCGAGCTTGCCTTGGTTCTCGGGCAGCGAGAGAAGCGCGACAGCGCCGGCCTGCGCGAGCGCCTCGACGATGAGTACCCCCGGCATCACCGCATACTCCGGGAAGTGCCCCGGCACCCAGAACATGTCCTCGCGAACGTCGAGGTAGCCGACTGCACTCTCGCCCGGGACGTGCTCTTCTATGCGATCCACCAGAAGAAACGGATCCCGATGCGGGATGATTCCTTTGATCTGTTCGCGGTCCAGCACCCTGAGATCTCCTCTCAGTTGGCCGGCTCAGCAGCCCATCGAGGGCATGATGCCCTCGCGGTCACGGCGGATGTCGGCACCCAGCGCGGCCATCTTGTCGCACAGGCGCTCGTATCCTCGGTCGATGTGGTACACGTCGCTGACCGTGGTGTAGCCCTCTGCGGCCAGACCCGCGAGCACCAGAGCCGCGCCTCCGCGCAGGTCCGTACTGCGAACGGGCGCGCCCGAGAGCTCGCTGACGCCCTTCACCAGCGCGTGGTGCCCCTCGATCCGTACGTCGGCACCCATGCGCATCAGCTCGTCGGCGAACATGAAGCGGTTCTCGAACACGTTCTCGGTGATGATCGAATCGCCGTGCGCCAGTGCCATGAGCGCCATGAACTGCGCCTGCATGTCCGTGGGAAAGCCCGGATACGGCAGCGTCTGCACGTCGACGGGGCAGATCTCACCGTCACGCGACACGGTGACACTGTCCGGCGTGGCCTCGACCGAGCAGCCCGCCTGTCGCAGCTTCCCCAGTACGAGATCGAGGTGGGCGGGGTCGAAACCCGTGACGGTCACGGGACCGCCGGTGAGGGCGCCCGCCACGAGGTACGTGCCCGCCTCGATGCGGTCGCCGACCACTCTGTGGTCGGCAGGGCCGAGGTCCGGCGACCCCCTCGACGGTCACAGTCGGGGTCCCCGCGCCGCTGACACGTGCGCCCATCGAGTTGAGGAACTCGATCAGATCGACGATCTCCGGTTCCCGGGCCGCGTTCTCGATGACCGTGGTACCCTCGCGCGAGCACCGAGGCCATAAGCAGGTTCTCGGTAGCGCCCACACTCGCGAAGTCGAGGGTGACGTTCGCAGCGAGCGGCCGCCCGCCTTCGGGTGCGGTCGCGTGGATGTAGCCGTGCCCGATGTCGATCCTCACGCCGAGCGCCTGCAGCCCCCGCAGGTGCATGTCGATCTTGCGCGATCCGATGTTGCAGCCGCCGGGCATCGCCACCCTCGCCTCGCCGAGCCGGGCGACCAGCGGACCGAGCACCGCCGTCGACGCTCGCATCTGAGCGACGAACTCGTAGGGCGCCTCGTGACTGGAGATTGTCGTGGCATCGATCTCGAGCGCGTGGTCGGTGCGGGCGACTCGCGCGCCAAGTGCCTCGAGCACCTGCGACATGATGTCCACGTCGGCGATATCCGGAACATTCGAGATTCGGCATACGCCGGGCGCCATGATGGAGGCGGCCATGAGCTTGAGAGCGGAGTTCTTCGCCCCCTCGACTCTGACCTCACCGGTCAGGCGGCGACCCCCGCGGACTGTGATGGATTCCATGTCCCGAAGGATACCGTACCGGGCACGTGCACTCCTGCCCCGTCATGCTTCCGTGACCTGCCCGGTTCCGGCAGCAAAGAGGCGGGCCCGGTTTCCCGGACCCGCCTCGGCAGCACACCATATGTGAGGCGTGTATCGCTAGCGCTTCTTCTCGGCGGCCTTGATCTGCAGATCGAACCACTCGAGATCACGCGCGCACTTCTGCACGCTCGTCGACAGCACTCTCGGGCAGCTCCGCAAGGCGCTGCTCGATGAGCGCCTTGGACTCACGCGCCCGGCTCGCGTCGATCTGCGAGACCGCGATCGCGGCATCGGCCAGCACGAGCACCTTGTCCTCGTGGACCTGGATGTAGCCGCCCGAGACCGAGAACGTCTCCCACTCGTTGGCCTTCTCGCCGTGCTGCAGCCGGATCTCGCCCGGCGCAAGCTGCGACACGAGCGGGGCGTGCAGCGGCAGGATGCCGATCTCGCCGGTGGTCGTCATCGCGACCGCCATCCGCACCTCGTTCTTGTAGACGATGCGCTCGGGCGTCACGATCTCGCACAGGAGGGTCTTGGCCATGTCGCCCCCTTACACCGTCGCCTTCATCTTCTCGGCGGCCTCGAGGACCTCTTCGATGGTGCCGACGTAGCGGAACGCCTGCTCGGGGACGTCATCGTGCATGCCCTCAACGATCTCGGCGAAGCCACGGATGGTGTCCTCGAGCTTGACGTACTTGCCGGTCATGCCCGTGAACTGCTCGGCCACGAAGAACGGCTGCGACAGGAACTGCTGGACCTTGCGTGCGCGCGACACGGCGAGCTTGTCCTCCTCGGAGAGCTCGTCCATGCCGAGGATCGCGATGATGTCCTGCAGGTCCTTGTAGCGCTGGAGCACCTGCTGCACGGCACGCGCGACGCGGTAGTGCTCTTCGCCGACGACGTCGGCCGACAGGGCGCGCGACGTGGACTCGAGCGGGTCGACCGCCGGGTAGATGCCCAGCTCGGAGATCGCGCGGGACAGAACCGTCGTGGCGTCGAGGTGCGTGAACGCCGTGGCAGGCGCGGGGTCGGTCAGGTCGTCGGCGGGCACGTAGATGGCCTGAACCGACGTGATCGAGCCGGTCTTGGTCGAGGTGATGCGCTCCTGCAGCTCGCCCATCTCGGTGGCCAGCGTGGGCTGGTAGCCCACGGCGGACGGCATGCGGCCGAGAAGTGCGGAGACCTCGGAGCCGGCCTGGGTGAAGCGGAAGATGTTGTCCACGAAGAAGAGCACGTCTTGGCCCTGATCGCGGAAGTACTCGGCGGCCGTCAGACCGGCCAGGCCCACGCGCAGGCGCGCTCCGGGAGGCTCGTTCATCTGGCCGTAGACGAGCACGGTCTTCTTGATGACGCCCGACTCCGTCATCTCGTTGAACAGGTCGGTGCCCTCACGAGTGCGCTCGCCCACGCCGGTGAACACCGAGGTGCCGCCGTGCGCCAGCGCGAGGTTGTTGATGAGCTCCATGATGACGACGGTCTTGCCCACTCCGGCGCCGCCGAACAGGCCGGTCTTGCCGCCCTTGATGTAGGGCTCGAGCAGGTCGATGACCTTGATGCCCGTCTCGAAGATCTCGGTGGTGGGCTCGAGCTCTTCGTAGGCCGGAGGCTCTCGGTGGATCGGGTAGTACGCCTCGGCATCCGGCGCGTCCTTGCCGTCGACCGGCTCGCCGATGACGTTGAGGATTCGGCCGAGGGTCGAGGGACCCACGGGCATCTGGATGGCCGCGCCGGTGTCGACGGCGTCGAGGCCACGCTGCAGGCCGTCGGTCGAAGACATCGCGACCGCGCGCACCTGGTTGCCGGGAAGGTGCTGCTGCACCTCGGCGATGAGGTTCACGCGCCCGATGGGCGTCTCGACATCGACCTTGAGCGCGTTGTGGATCGCGGGGATCGAGTCGGCCGGGAACTCAACGTCCATGACCGGACCGACCACGCGAACGATACGTCCCACGTTCATAGGTGCGTCCTTTTCCATCGTTGCCATCTAGTCCTCCAATGCGGCCGCACCGCCGATGATCTCGCTGATCTCGGTGGTGATGGCTGCCTGGCGGGCCCGGTTGTAGCTCCGGGTCAGGGTGGTGATCATCTCCGACGCGTTGTCGGTGGCCGACTTCATCGCCTTGCGGCGAGCGCCGTGCTCGGCTGCTGCGGACTCCATGAGCGCGCGGAAGATCAGTGCCTCCACGTAACTCGGGAGCAGCGGGCCGAGCACCTCCTCGGCGTCGGGCTCGAACAGGTACTCGGCCGACACGTCAGAGCTCTCGGCCGCGTCGTCGAGCACGGTTGATGCTATCGGCAGCAACCGGTGGTTCTCCGGCGACTGGTCCGCAACGTTCACGAACCGGTTGAAGATCACGACGACCTCGTCGATCTCGGCCTCAGAGTAGGCACGGATGACGTGGTTGGCGATCGACTTCGCGTCGGCGAAGGTCGGCTTGTCCGAGATGTCGCGGTACTGCGCGACCGGCTCGACGCCGCGATACAGGAAGTACGCGGCAGCCTTCTTGCCCACGGTGATCAGGTCCACCTCGGCGCCGGCCTGCTGCATCTCCCGCATGTAGGTCTCGGTCATGCGCAGGATGTTGCTGTTGAAAGCGCCGGCCAGCCCGCGGTCGGACGCCACCGAGATGGCGACGACGCGACGACGGTCCGGCCGCTCCTCGAGGAGCGGGTGAGTCGCGCCGCTCGCATAGCGCGTCACGTTGCCGAGAAGCTCCATCATCGCAAGCGCGTACGGGCGCGCCGCCTCGATGCGCTCCTGCGCCTTCTTGATCTTCGCCGTGGAGACCATCTCCATGGTGCGCGTGATCTGACGCGTGCTCTGCACGCTCACTATCCGCTTCTTGATGTCGCGAAGATTGGCCATCGGCTCGTCGTCCCCTAGCTCTCGACCGCGAACTGGGCCTTGAACTCGGTCAGAGCCTTGCCGAGGGCCTCGGCGTTCTCGTCGGTGAGCTTGAGCTCGGCGACGATGGACTTGCCGATCTCGGGATACGCGCTCTCCACGAAGTCCAAGAACTCGTCGCGGAAACGCTGAACATGGTCGACGTCGAGGTCGTCCACGTAGCCCTTGGTACCGGCGAAGATCGCCATGACCTGGCGCTCGACCGGCATCGGCACGTAGCGGCCCTGCTTGAGAAGCTCGACCAAGCGGGCTCCGCGGTTCAGGGTCTGCTGGGTCGACTTGTCCAGGTCGGAGCCGAACTGCGCGAAGGCAGCGAGCTCGCGGTACTGGGCGAGGTCGAGCCGCATCGAACCGGCGACCTGCTTCATCGCCTTGATCTGCGCGTTGCCGCCTACTCGTGAGACCGAGATACCTACGTTGATCGCGGGGCGAACGCCCTGGTAGAACAGGTCGGCCTGGAGGAACATCTGGCCGTCCGTGATAGAGATGACGTTCGTCGGGATGTAGGCGGACACGTCGCCGGCCTGGGTCTCGATGACCGGCAGAGCGGTGAGCGAGCCGGCGCCGTTGGCGTCCGACAGCTTGACCGCGCGCTCCAGCAGACGGCTGTGCAGGTAGAAGACGTCACCCGGGTAGGCCTCGCGTCCCGGCGGGCGGCGAAGCGTGAGCGACATCTGGCGGTACGCGACGGCCTGCTTGGACAGGTCGTCGTAGATGCAAAGGACGTGGCGTCCCGGATTCGACTCGCTGGCGGGCTTGCCGTCAGCGCCGTTGTACATGAAGTACTCGCCCATCGCGCAGCCGCCCATGGGGGCGATGTACTGCAGCGGGGCCGGATCGGACGCGTTGGCCGCAACGACGATCGTGTACTCCATCGCGCCATACTCGGCGAGCGTCTCCACGAGGCCGGCGACGGTCGATGCCTTCTGACCGATCGCGACGTAGACGCAGATGACGTCTTTGCCCTTCTGGTTGATGATCGTGTCGACCGCAACGGCCGTCTTGCCCGTCTGACGGTCGCCGATGATCAGCTCGCGCTGGCCACGGCCGACCGGGATCATGGCGTCGATGGCCATGATGCCCGTCTGCATCGGCTCGTGCACGCCCTTGCGCTCGACAACGCCCGGGCGCGCGGAACTCGACAGGGCGGTAGCCCTCTGCGGCGATGGGCCCCTTGCCATCGAGAGGCTCGCCGAGCGGGTTGACGATGCGGCCGAGCAACGCCGGCCCCGAAGGGACCTGCACGACGCGGCCTGTGGTGCGCACTGCGTCGTTCTCGCCGATGACCGAGGTCTCGCCCATGAGCACGGCGCCGACCTCATCCTCGTCGAGGTTGAGGGCCAGTCCGTAGATGGTGTGTCCGTTGGCTCCGACGAACTCGAGGAGCTCGCCCGCCATGGCGCCCTTCAGGCCGTCGCAGCGAGCGATACCGTCACCGATCTGCATGACGGTGCCAACCTCACGGACGTCGACCTCGGGCTTGAACGTCTCGAGCTGCTTCTTGAGCACCTCGTTGATCGCGCTTGCACTGATCTGGGTCACTTATGCCTCACCTCCCTGCGATGCGTTCGAGAGCGTGGCGCGCATCGCGTCGAGCTGCGAGGAGAGGCTCCCGTCGAGCACGCGCCCGGCGACGTTGATGCGGATACCACCGAGAATCGACCCGTCCACGCGCTCACGCAGCGTGACCGGGCGGCCGAGAGCTGCGGCGAGCTTCTCGGTGAGTGACGCGCGAAGCGCGTCGGTAAGCGGGATGGCCGTGGTGACCTCGGCGACGACGATGCCGCGCTCGGACTCGGCGATCTCGCCGAACCGCTCGGCGATCGTGCCAAGAGAGGCGCCGAGACCGCGCTCGATCGCCAGACTGGCGATGGCGACCGCCTCCGGTGCGACCTGGCCTGAGAAGACGTCGCGGAAGATCGCGCGCTTCTTCTCGGCAGGCAGCGACTCGTCGGCGAGCGCATCGCGCAGCTCGACACTGCCCTGCACGGTCTCGACGACCGTGCGCATCCCGGCGTCGACCGCGTCGACGTCGCCGGCAGTGTTGGCGAGCTCGAAGAGGACCCGTGCGTAGGTCCCGATGCTCTCGCTAGTTGTCATTCAGGCCGCCCACCTCTGCAACGTACTGCTCGATGAGCTTGGCGTGGTCGTCAGCCGAGAGCTTCTCGCCGATGAGCTTGCCGGCAACGGCGACGGACAGACTCGCGACCTCACCCTGCAGCTCTGCGACGGCGGCCTTGCGCTCGGCGTCCATGACCTCATGCGCCTTCGCGACGACCGCGGCGGCCTCTTCGTTCGCCTTGGCGACGATCTCTTCCTTCATCGTCTCGGCGACCTTGCGACCCTGCTCGATGACCTTGGCGGCCTCGCTGCGAGCCTCGGCCATCTGCTTCCTGTAGTCCTCGAGCAGACGCTCCGCCTCGACCTTGGTCTCCTCGGCCTTCTCCAGCGACTCGGAGATGCGCGCCGCGCGGGCGTCGACCATGCCCAGGATCGCCGGCATGGCGAACTTGTAGAGCAGGAAGAACAGGATGCCGAACGCGAGCCACGTGGGCCAGATGTTCGCGGGGTTCGGATAGACCGACCCCAGCGTCGCGGCGAGCCCGCCGCCGCCTTCCGCGGCGCCTCGGCGGCAGCCTCGCTGGCAAATGCCAATTCAGTGAAGAACACGACTGACCTCCGTCCTTTTCGTAGAGGGGCCCTACATCAGGAACGTGAGGACGAAGCCGAGCAGCGCGAGGGCCTCGGTGAAGGCGATCGCGATGAACATCGTCGTCTGAAGGCGACCGGCCATCTCAGGCTGGCGGGCCATGGCCTCGAGGGCCTTGCCGCCGATGATGCCGATGCCCAGGCCCGGGCCGATTGCGGCGAAGCCGTAGGCGATACCCTTACCGATGGCGATGAGACCTGCTTCCACTGCATTTCCTCCTTCTACGTTCTACGCCCGCTTCGCAGGCACAGACTTCACTTCTCACAGCGCCGGGGCTGCCCGGCGCTTGGTTCCCAAGGTTGACTAGTGCTCCGATGCGTGGACGGAGCTCTGGATGTAGACGGCGGTCAGGATCGTGAACACGTACGCCTGGATGAAGGCCACGAAGAGCTCGAAGGCGTACATGATGAGCAGGAAGACCATCGAGACTCCGCCGACCGCGAATCCGCCGATGCCGCCGGGAGCGCGGGCTGCACCAGCGGCCAGAACATCGCGACGAACGCCGCGAAGATGCCCAGCACGATGTGGCCGGCGAACATGTTGGCGAAGAGTCGAACGGCCAGCGTGAGCGGCCGGACAAGGAAGGTCGAGATGAACTCGAGGATGAACAGGAAGCCGCCGAGCAGGATGCGGCCGGCGAGCCCCATCTCGCGAACACCCGAGGGGATCAGGCTCTTGAAGTAGCCGAAGAAGCCGTTCTTCTGGAAGCCGACCCACACGAAGATCAGCCAGCTCAGCAGCGCCAGCGCGGTCGTGCCGCCGAAACTGCCGGCGAACGACTTGCCTCCCGGGATGAGCCCGAGGAAGTTCGACACGAGAATCAGGAAGAAGAATGTGGCAAGCAGGCCCGTGTACTTGGGGCCGTCCTTCTCGCCGATCACGTCGACGGACATGTCGCGGATGAACTCAAGGCCCATCTCCATGACGCCGGTGAACCGGCCGGCGGGCGCGAGGTCGGCGGCCTTGCCGCTCTGCTCGGCGATCGCAAGCGCTTTCGAGAGCTGTTGGCAGCGACGATCCACATCACCGCGACCACCACGCTCGCGATCAGGAGCCACGCCGTGTAGTTGGTCATGATCGCCCACTCAACTACCGGCTTCTTGTACTCCATCGTGTAGTAGGGAAGCACCGAGAGCTCGTGTAGCAGCTCGGCGATCTTCTCTTTCAGCAACTCCTGGAATTCCACGCGGCCGTCTCCCTCCTAGTGTGCAGCGCCCGAAGGCTTACGGTGTCGCTGGATCCTCGAGTAGCGGACCAGCTCGATCGTGTACAGAACGAAGAAGCCGCCCGCCAAGGAGAGCGCGAACGGCTTGAACCCGGAAGGGGCGAGGGACTTGTAGCCCCAAAGCAACAGCGTTGCGACCGCGAGCCGGCCGAACAGCGACACCGCCACGAGCGCCAGCCCGATGCCGGCATCATCGGGCCGTACCATCGAGAAGCTCGAACGGGAAACGAAGAAGAGGCCTGCCGCACACACAAGACCAAGGATGATGCCGACAGCCGGGTTACCGAGTAGGTCGACGATATCGCTCACTACCGTGCTCAGTTGCGCTTCCCCTCTTGCGATGTGATCAAAACGCGAATCAGAGCATGCGTTCAGCGAGACAACGGACACCGTGGGAGGTTCTCGCGAGTGGCTCGCGGTGACCAACTGTGTTTCGCCGGACCGCCGGGTAGCCCGACGGCGCGAACATCGTAGCCGAACGTTCAC
>CAVPCY010000010.1:0-22751 GCA_963702525.1 uncultured Actinomycetes bacterium
CGGTCAGCGACATGAAGCGCGTCCGGTAGCTCACCGTCACCGGTGTGCGGGTTCCCTCGGCGTAGATTCCGCCCGAGAGCGTCACGTCGAACTGATCGCCGGCGGCGTAGCTGATCGACGACGGGTTCGGGCGGAAGATGAAAGCGTTCGCGACCCCGTAGCCGCCGGTGTTGAAAGCGAAGAACTCACCGCTCGTGTCGGTGTCAGCGGCGGTGAAGGTCCACGTCGTACCATTGGAGACGCGCCTCAGCGTGACGGTGTGGCCGCTGCCGTCCCAGTCGTATCGAGAGGGATTCAGCGTGAGCGACCACGGGGTGTAGCTGTCGAAGAAGCCCTGGTCCATCGGGAAAGGGCCGGCCGAGGGGTAGGCGATCGCCGAGTAGGGCACCTGGGTCGCCCGCGAGCCGTCGAAGGCGTAGGTGGTGTGCCTCGACGCGGCGAAACCGATGCCGGTCTTGAGCATCCGCGGGTTGAGCAGCCAGCGCCTGTGCCCGACTCTTGAGATGTTGCCGCTGTCTTCGTCGGCCAAGCAGCCCATCTCGAAGCTCGCCGAGGTGGAGTAGCCCGAGCCGATGTTGCTCGAACTGGTGGAGGCGTAGCCCCGATCGTAGAAGGCCTGGGGCATGTCGGCGGGCTTGGGCGGGGTGTGCGAGAAGGTGCTTGCGGCGAGCAACACGGCGCCGTATTGGGCGTCTGCATTGCGGGCGGGGTCCAGCGACACGTCGTGAGGGACTCCCGCGAGGAAGCGGGCGAAGTTGATCGTCTTGAGCCCGTCGTTGAGGAAGCCCGCGTTCACCGCACCGGGCGCGTAGGGCGCGACGACACTTGGAGTGCTTGAGTAGGTCGCCCCTGAGTAGCTGGGCTTGAGTTCGCTCCAGAGCGTGCGGACCTGCGAGTCGCTGTAGCCGGCGGTCTGGGCGATGCCCATGTCGGCCGCAAGCGCGGTCGTGGGGGCGAGGGCGCCGAGAAGCAGCGCAGTCGCCAGAAGAGTCGATAGCCTCATGTTTGCTCTAGTCGGCATTCTGGCGCGCGATGCTGAGACCTTCGCGGATTGTTCCTCGAAAACGTGCAAGGCGGTCCTCTCGCTGGCCGGGGCCGCCGCCGCGGCGTCCTGACCTTCTACCCGCCGAGCAGCGCCGCCAGCTCCTCCGGGGTCGTGACCGGCCGCTGGCACGAGAATCCTCGGCACACGTAGGCGGTCGCTGTGCCACCAACCGCTTCGCGGCCAGCCAGCAGCTCGATTCCCGGATCCGGCTCCGAAGCGCTGCACGCCACCACGAGGTGCGGCCGAAAACCGGAGCGCGCCACCGCGAGCAGCGGCTCCGGGCTCGTCGCCCACGATCGCGAGCTCTTGGACGGGGGAGAGCGCGAAGTCGAGCGAGCTGAGCCACTGCGCGAATCCGAGAGGCGCGCGCTCCATCCACTCGCGCGTCTGCGCGAGCGCGCCGTGCGCCGCGTCGGCGTAGCGGCCATCGCCGGTGTAGGCCGCCAGGCGCAGCAGCACCCCCGCGGCCATCGCGCCGCCCGAAGGGACCGCGCCGTCCTGCACTCCCTTGGGTCGCACGATCAGCGTCTCGTGATCGTCGCTGGTGTCGAAGAAGCCGCCGTCTCGGATCCGCGAAGTGCTCGAGGATCGAGTCCGCCAGCTCGCGGGCCGCAGCGAACCAGCGCGGCTCGAAGGTCGTCTGGTACAGCTCGAGCAGGCCATCGGCGACGTTCGCGTAGTCCTCGAGGTAGCCGTTGAGCTTGGCGTGGCCGTTCTTCCACGTGCGCATCATGCGGCCGCGCTCGTCGCGCATCTGCGCCCAGAGGAACTCCGCGTTGCGCTGGGCGACCGCCAGGTAGTCGTCGCGGCCGAGCACGCGCGCCGCCTCGGCGAACGCAGCGAGCATCAGGCCGTTCCAGCCGGCGAGGACCTTGTCGTCGAGGCCGGGCTTCACGCGCTGCTCGCGCGCGCCGAGAAGGACGCGCCGCGTGCGTGCGAGGCGCGCCTCCACCTCTTCGAGCGGCAGCCCGCGTTCGTCGGCGATCTCAGCAGCTGTGCGCGAGACGAACAGGATGCTCTTGCCCTCGAAGTTGCCGCCCGGGGTGATCCCGTAGGCGTCGGCGAACAGCTCTGCGTCGCCGTACGGGTCGTCGGACGAGCCCTCGAGCGCGGCGCGGACCCCCTGGAGCGTCCAGACGAAGAAGCGGCCTTCTTCGCCCTCGGAGTCGGCGTCTTGGGCCGAGTAGAACCCGCCCGCCGGGTCGAGCATCTCGCGCACGACGTAGTCGAGGGTCTCGGTCGCCACTCGGCGGTACGACTCGTCGCCGGTGACCTGGTAGCCGTGAAGGTAGAGACGCGCGAGCTGCGCGTTGTCGTAGAGCATCTTCTCGAAGTGGGGCACCAGCCAGATCTCGTCGGTCGCGTAGCGGTGGAAGCCGCCGCCGAGCTGGTCGTAGATGCCGCCGCGCATCATCGCGTCGAGGGTGCTCGTGACCATGCGCAGCAGCCCCGTGTCGCCGGTCGTGTGGTGCCGCCGCAAGGCGAACTCGGCGATCGACGGTTGCGGGAACTTGGGCGCGCCGCCCCATCCGCCGTTGGTGGCGTCGAAGGCGCCCTCCAGCCCGCGCACCGCCATCTCGAGCGTCTCGGGTTCGAGGGACCCGGAATCGCCGTCCGAAGGGGGTAGCCCCTGTGCTAGTGCGGCGCGCAGTTGCTCGCCCGCTTCGACTACGTCGGCGCGCCTGGTCTCCCACACCGTGGCGATCTGCTTGAGCACATCCGAGAACGACGCCATCCCGTAGCGCGCCGTGCCGGGGAAGTACGTGCCGCCGAAGAACGGCACGGCGTCCGGTCTGGGATCGAGGGACTCGGGACTGCCGCCTGAAGCGGGCAGCCCCTGTGCGAGAGCGGTCCGCAGCTCCTCGCCCGCTTGGACCACGTCGGCGCGCCTGGTCTCCCACACGGTGGCGATCTGCCGGAGCACATCCGAGAACGACGCCATCCCGTAGCGCGCCGTGCCGGGGAAGTACGTGCCGCCGAAGAAGGGCACGGCGTCGGGTGAGGAACACGCTCATGGGCCAGCCGCCGCTGCCCGTGAGTGCCTGCACGGCATCCATGTAGACCGCGTCGACGTCGGGGCGCTCTTCTCGGTCGACTTTGATCGAGACGAAGTGCTCGTTCATCAGTGCCGCGGTCGCCTCGTCTTCGAAGCTCTCGTGCTCCATCACGTGGCACCAGTGACACGCCGAGTAGCCCACGCTCAGGAAGACCGGCTTGTCCTCGGAGCGCGCCTTCGCGAACGCCTCGTCTCCCCACGGATACCAGTCGACGGGGTTCTCGGCATGTTGGAGAAGGTAGGGGCTCGTCTCGCTGCTCAGTCGGTTGGCCATCTTGGCCCTTCGCGATAGGCGGCGTCTTTCGGGTGGATACCCGAAAGGGCCGGCGGAAGCAGGGACGGGGCGTTGCTCGAGGCCGCAATCGAATCTCGCAAGGGGTGGTAAGAACTTCTTGTCAGCACGGGGGTGTGCTGCTTCACGGGGGGACTAGCCATGAGACGCATCGTTTGGCGAGTTGCGCTTGCAGTGGTCATCGCGACCATCTGTACCGCCGCTATCGGCGCGGTCGGCGCTATGGGGGCGACAGCTCCACGGGGCACAATGCGAGCGGCATCTCTCGGTTCGACGCCTTGGCCTTCTTTCGGGCACGACATGGGCCAGACGAGGCATAGTCCCTACCTCGGTGTGCAGACGAACCAGCTCAAGTGGTCCGTTCGGTTGAGTGGAGAACAAGTGCGGTCGTCTGCCGCGATCGGCGCTGATGGGACGATCTACGTCGGCGGCGCCGGCACCCAGCGTCTGCTGCCCTCAACCCCGACGACGGGTCGGCGAAGTGGGCCTGCGTGCTGGGTGGCAATGTATGGTCGTCACCGGCGATCGACTCGAGCGGCACGGTGTACGTCGGGTGCTACGACGGGAAGCTGTACGCGGTCAACCCGGACAACGGCTCGATCAAGTGGTCTGCCCCGACCGGCATCATCGCGTATGAGTCGCCGAGCATCGGACCCGATGGCACGGTGTACGCCGCCAGCTATGAGACCACCCTGTGCGCGTTGAATCCCGATGACGGCTCCGTGAAGTGGAGGCAGCAAGGTGGCCGCGTCCACCGCCACCGGCCCGAGCATCGGCTCGGACGGCACGGTCTACCAGGTCGGCGGCAACCTATACGCCTTCGACCCCGAGACCGGGGCGCCCAACTGGACCTTCACGGCCGAACGGCAACACCTACATCTCGCCCGCGATCGGCGATGACGGCACGATCTACTTCGCGGGCTACAGCGGGACGTCTATGCGCTGGATTCCTCGACGCACACGCCCAAGTGGACTCACTCGGTCAGTCGGCAGCCCTGTCGTGGCCTCCCCGGCGGTCGACACGAGCGGCACGGTCGTTGTCGGCTGCGAAGACGGCTACCTTCGTGCGCTGAATACCTCAAACGGATCGGCCAAGTGGTCACACAACACCGGCGGCCGGATTCAGTCGAGTCCGACCATCGGGTCAGATGGCACGGTCTATGTCGGCAGCGACAGCAACAAGATCGAGGCGCTCGACCCCGATGACGGTTCGGTCAAGTGGTCGTATACGACGGGCAATGACGTGTACGCATCGCCTGCGATTGCGGCGGACGGAACCGTCTATGTCGGCAGCGACGACGGGTTCTTCTACGCCTTCGGCGTGCCGTCGGCTCCCCAGGCCACTGACATCGCTCTCACGACAGGAAGCAACGCCGCACTTGCCTTCGGGTCCGCATTCCCGATCAAGGGGACGCTCAAGAGCGGCGGTGCGGGCGTATCGGGCCAGTCCGTCATCTTGCAGTCGAAGGCGCCGGGAGGATCCTTCCAAAACACGGCATTCGGCGACGACCTACGCGGGAGGCGTGTTCTCCTTCTCGGTGAAGCCGGCGAGCAAGACCTACTACTGCGTGCGGTTCGCAGGCACCGCCACCTACGAGGCGTCGGGGCCCACGACATCGGTCTACGCGTTGCCACGCGTGTACGTCGGTACGCCCATCGCACCCAAGACGATGCGCTCCACCCGCTCGTACTCCGTCTACGGCTACCTGAAGCCGAAACACGCGAGCGGCACGAAACCTGTGCAGGTCAAGTGCTACAAGAAGAACCGCGCCGGCGTGTACAAGTACCACCACACGGCCTACGCGAAGGCCTCTGACTACCCCCCCTACTCCAAGTACAAGGCGAGTGTGAAGCTGCCGCATCGTGGCAAGTGGCGCCTGCGAGCGTATGCGCCGGCGGACACCCTGCACGCGGCAGCGTGGTCGAGCGGCTACGACTACGTGACGGTGAAGTAGGGCTCTCAAGTGGGTTGCTGAGACGGTTGTCCCGATAGGGGGCGGCCGTCTCCTGCGTCCCCGGAGAAGAGCGGCCCGAAGAAGAGACAGGCGAGCCCTCGAAAGGGCCCGCCTACCTGCTGTTTTCTGTGGTGCCCCCGGCAGGATTCGAACCTGCGACACCAGGTTTAGGAAACCTGTGCTCTATCCCCTGAGCTACGAGGGCGCTTGGTGCGCTCGCCATTCTACGCAATGGCTTGGCACTAGCACTTCCCAGAGCGATCCGAGAAGCCCATGCGGGCACGACGTGGATCACGCCACTGTCTACTGTGATGTCATCGGATCATGCATCGTCACGATGGTCGACTCGCGGAGCCCTGTTTCTCCCATTGCATCCACTAGTGCGCGACCTCGCGCTCACGGGTGCTAGCTTTCGACATGTCCGTAAGACTTGCAGAAGTTGAGTCGCGTGACCGGTCTCAGCGTCGCCGACGACGAAGTCGATCTCGGTGCCCGCAGCCGTGGAGTAGTAGAGATAGCACCGTTTCGGGTCCCGGCTGGCGTCGACGCAGCTCAAGGTATACGGAGTTCTCAGCCTTGCCCCCAGGTTCGAGACATCGCGGGCGAGACGGCGAATGAGCCGGGTCGATCGCGTACACCTTCTTTGGGTTGCCTCGCGAACGCGAGTGAGCGGTCGAAGAGCGGGGATGGTGAACAGCAGGAACGCGTCCACGAAGTAGCCGAGAACGTCGTAAGCGTGTCCTTTCCGACCGCGATTCCCGAGACTTCAGATCGTTCGCTATCTTGTTCACCGAGGTTAGTGAGCTGGATGTGCAGCAACGCGAGAGCGAATACCGCACCGCGTGGACGTTCTTGACCTCGTGCCGGTCGATGATGTCACGCAGTAGTACAAGCTGGACGTAGTCCTGCAGCGTCTGGATGCGCTCGGTTCAACCAGCCTTGCACATCGGGAAACCGCCACTCGAAGATACTCTGCGATGCCGCTTCCAGCTGGGATCGCATGCTGCCGGGCGTGTCGGCAGATCGATAGTCGGAGTAAGCAGCGTCTAAGCGACGCTCAGCGGCAGCAGCTCGACGGCGTAGCCACGCACGCGGAACTCGGAGGCAACTTCAGTCGAGAGCATTCTTGCCGAGGACGGCGACACGTAGAGGCGTGCCGATGCGGTGTGAGGACGCGGCGCGCGAACGTCGACCAGACTTCGACCGCTTGAATCTCATGAGGAGCAGGTATGCGTTCTCGATCGCGCGCCGGATTGAGCCGGTAGAAGGTCTCGAGCGTCCGATCGAGCACGTCAGGATCGAGTGGCTGCAAACGATCATCCTCGAAGTTGACGTAGAGGATTCGGTTCCTCTCGACACCCGCGTCAATGAGGCGCTGCATTTCCTGGAATAGCAGATACGTCTTGCCCGACGGCGCATTCCGGTGATGACCCGGGCCATGTTCGATGCGTTTGGAAGAGCCGCTGAGTCTTGGGCTGACCGCGGGCAGTGGGCGTTCTTGGAAGTCGACTATCGTTTGCTCGATCGTGTCCATGGGTTTCCTTTCGCCAAGGACACATTATCAGGTGTATGTCCTTCATACAAGGACACGAAGGCGACTATCTATCCTTGGGCGAAGGGAACCATTGGGCAGCGCAGCATCGAAGAGTCACAAGGTAGACTAGGCCGAGTGGTCGTCCCTCGCCCCCGACCTAGTCTCGCTTCAGCGCAACGAAGTTGGTCGTTGTGAACTGCTCGTAGACTTCCTTGTATGAGTCGATCGGCATCAGAAAGCCCGAGGGCGTGATGCGCAGAATCCGCATCCCCACGTCTTCGAAGAAGTAGTAGAAGTCCTGGAAGTAGGTCCGCGTGTCGATGTTGCAGCCTCCGAACTCGAAGGTCGCCATGCGGATGCTCCCGCTGCGGAACATGCCGCCCGCACCGGCGAACACGTCAAGTTCGTGGCCCTCCACATCGCACTTCAGCAGGTCTATGCGTTCGATCCCGTTCCTGCTGCAGTAGTCATCGATCGTGTCCACGGCCACGGACTCGCTTCCATCAAACGCAATACCGAAGTGGTCCAGGCGTCTCTTGGTGAGCGATGCCAGCCCCGAACCGGGCTCGTCGTAGTGGAGCGTCATCTCCCCGGGCGTCGCCCCAAGAGCCATGTTGTTCAGAGTGACCCCGCTCCTGTCGATTCCGTCGAGGCTCGCCTCCAGCAACTCATAGGTCTGCCTGCCAGGCTCGAAACAGTGAACGCTCATGCCCTCCCTCGGGAGGTGCGTGAGGATGAGATTCAGATACTGCCCCTGGTTGCTGCCAACGTCGAAGACGCAGTAGGGGGCTTCGAAGGAGGGGCTCAGCAGTTCTAGCACGGCTGTCTCGCCGCTGGAATCGACACCGGCACCCGACCCGATGCCCATCAGCTTGAGCGAGGACGAGACCTGTCGCTCGAGGGCCTGCTGAGCCGATAGCTCGCTCTCAGTCGCTGCCTGAGCCGGGGGCGCGGACCGGCCTTTGGCCCTGCTTGCGGCAACCAAGGCGATGACCGACACGGTGACGGCTCGCCGCGACAAGCGCGAGGGCCACCCCGTAGAGCAGCTTGGTTGCTCCCGGTTCGTTCTTGGTAGGACCCGCAGTGCACGGCTGCGCCGAGCGTGACGACCCCGACGTATCCGAGCGACCGCGATTCCTCCAACGGCTGCGCCACCGTAGCTGAGTCGCCCCCCGGCGACGACGAGAAGCGCGCGTGAGCGCGGAGAGGACCGCGACGATCGGCCCACGGCGTGGCCGGGGACGCGCGAGGACCAGAAGCATGCCCGGGAAGGAGGGCCCCAGCGGGCCGAGGATCGCGACAGCGAGCGGGGCATGCATCGCGGCCAAACACAGACCGGCGATGCCGAAGATGACGAGCAGCCGACCGAGGCGCCCTCGTAAACCCGACTTCATATGCCCCCTTCAGGTCGAACTCGCCGGAGTCCCCGCGAATGTCTGCACATTAGCAGAGGCCGTCGGTGCTCAGGCGAATTCCGCCTTGCGCTCATCGAGTGCACTCACCCCCTCCCGGCCACGGTGATAAACATGGCTTAAGTGCGGGAAGGCGGCAGGTGCATGGTCACCCGGTTTCGACTACGTCTGGGTGAAGTAAGGGCGGGACCTGGTCGAGGCGCCGTGTTCGCAGCAGAGCCCCTGCAACGCGTCCTCTCGCCCCTACTTGACCGTCACGTAGTCGTATCCCGATGACCACGTGGCTGCATGGTCGCTGTCGGCAGGGGCGTACGCTCGCAGCCTCCACTTGCCGGCGTACTTCAGCTTCATCGACGCGGCGTACTTCGAGTAGGTGGGGTAGCTCGACACCTTGGCGCTCACGTAGCCGTAGGGCTTCCATGCTCCACCGACCCGCCGGTACTTGTAGATTCGGACCGGCTTGCTGCCCGCCGCATGTTTCGGCATCAGGTAGCCGCTGATGGTGTAGTACTTCCTCCGCGACATCTTCGAAGGCGCGACAGGCGTTCGAACGTGGACCTTCGGTACCACTCGACCGAGACTCGCGCTCGACGAGATGTACTCACTGGGCACTCCGACGAAGAAGACACTGTAGTAGCGAGCACTCGTCCGGAGCCGAGATTGGCCAGGAAGCCGTTCCACCCGCGTCGGTTATCGCGTTGCCGTGGGATGTCCACGAGCCAGTGCCCGTCGGGGAAGACCGCAGTTCAACGACCCGGCCAGCCAGCCCCGGTCCACTGACGGAGCCTGCTCCGGAGACGCGCGCTGACCGCGATCGGGGAGCCATAGCCGGGTGATCTTGGAGAGATCTGGCCAGTAAGGAACGTGATCGCTGGGAATCGCGACGGTGTTGCCCGCCCGTGCGTTGTTGTCCTCGAGGGACTCGGAGACGTTGTCGCTGGAGTCGACGATAGTCCCCACGTAGTAGGTGCCGCTCGCACCCGCGGGCACTGTGAACGTGGTTGTGGCGCTGTCCGTGCCGCCGGCTGGCAGCGAGGATACGGCGCGGCTGCCCAGATAGATGTCCGAGTTGGTGATGTTGGTGTCAGATGACAGGTAGTAGCTGGCGTACGTGGCCGATGCTTCGGCGCTGCCTTGGTTGGCGATCGTGTCGGTGATCGGGATAGCGGACCCTGCCGGGCCGGAGCTCGAACCGCTGAGACTGTTCGAGACGAGATCGGGCTGCGGATTGCCGAGGTCCTCGAGCCTGACGTTGTCGAAGTAGACGCCGTTGCCCTCGGACTCAGACTCATCGGACTGGAACGCGAGCATCACGTACAGGTTCGGGGACTTCGAGACGTCGCCGAGAGTGTAGACGTTGGTCAGGTCCAGGGCCTTGGTCCGCCAGAAGGCGGCATTACCGGACCACCCCAACCCGTAGTAGTTCGCACCGTCAGTCGAGACGAGCATCTTGGCGTAGTCGAACTCGTACTCGCTCTCGACCCACAGATCAGCCCTCAACACCGTCTGGCCCGTGGAGCCTGACAGGTCGTACGGGCCGCGCCTCATTCGTGCGCGATAGTCGTCCGGGTATGGGCGGTAGCTGTTGTTCCCCAGGCACCATGCCGAATAGCTGCCAGACGCCGCAATGGTGCTGGAGACCCCCCAGGTGTTGGGGTCGAGGACAGTCCAGTTGGCGCTCACTGAGCCGGATTCGAAACCATCCCAGAACCAGACCGGACCAGCCGCACTGCTGAGCTGCGTCGACAGGGTCTTGGTGCCGCCGGGTCCGCCTGGCGCGAACTCGTGAACCGGGACGCCCTGTTGGGCCGGCGTAGCCCATCGCGATTGGCGCGGATGCGAGTGAGCCAGCCAAGAGCACCACAACAGAGAGCGCCAGCAGCGTGCGTGTGTGACGAAGCATCGAGCCACCCCCGTGGATTCCGTTCCGGAACTAGCGGCGTACAAGGACGGCCCACCCGGCCTTGTGGCGCCCGACGATCGTTGTCACGCCCAAGGGTACTCCCGCGGGCCTCGCCAGGGGCGCCCATCGGGCTCAATCGTACCGATGGGCGACTGGATTCGGCCGCTGGTAGGAGCCGCGCGGCTACCCGCGCCCCCGTGACCGAAGTCACAGGACATCCCGCGCCAGTGTGAGGGGGCGCACACGCCGCGACCTCGCCGATGTCGATACAACTCCCATCATGTCGTGGCAGTCCGCTGCCCGAGAACTGAAGGGAGGGGATCCGATGCAGAGCAGGAGCAGGCGATTCCGAGTCGCCGTAGCGGGGCTCGTGGCGTGTTCCGTCGTGGCACTGGCGGGGCTCGCGTCGCCGGCGTACGCGGCGCCCATGAGGGCGACGTGCGAGCCGGAAATCGCGCTCTCGGTCGAGGCCACGGCCGCGTATGACTACGGCGAGTCCCGCTATCTTGATGGCATCATTTCCAACGATTCAACCGTGAACGTGAACTGCCCGGTCGTGCAGGTCACGTGGCTCGAGGACGACGCCGATCGAGTCGAGCGGGCGTGGCCTCGCGCTGACGGCATGCGTCCGGGCGACTGGACGGCGTTCCACCTGTCGTGGCCCAAGAGCGTGCCCAGCACGTGGACCGCTGTCGTCACGGCAGGCGGATATCGGACTGACCGGACCGCTCTTCGGCTGCAGGTCGAGGATCCATTGGCGCTGGGCGGCGACAAGCTGTCGGCGCTGACTGTCGATCCCGGCTCCGAGATGCGCTCCTACGTCGCCACGGTCACCAACACGGCGGCCTTCCCCGTATCGTCCATCGAGCTGATCGGCGGCGAGTGGGAGGGTGGCACCTTCGTCGATGCGGTGTGGTCGTGGGACGAGCCGAGCGTGCTACAGCCCGGCGAGAGCGAGCAGATCCAGTTCCACGCCAAGGCCCCGACCGCCGGCACTCCTGAGCCCGACATCTTCGTCGAGGCCCGCGAGCGGCCGGTCATCACCCTTCGGGCCGACACGCTGGCGCCGTACTACGGCTCGGCGATCACCTTCACCCTCAAGCTCACCGATGTCGGCGGCGCGCCCATCACGGGCGGACGGACGCTGAAGCTGTTCTACTCGGCCGACAAGCAATGCTGGAACTACGTGCCCCAGCAGACCGACACCGGCACCGCGGTCATCAAGTTCGTGCCGGACAAGCCGCTCTACTTCAAGGCGCTCTACTGGGGCGACGATCGCTACGGCATGACAGAGAGCGCCATCGTCAAGGCGGTTCCGCGTGTCGCCAACACCGACCCCGACGCGCCCGAGAAGGTCGAAGTGGGCCGGAAGTTCAAGGTGCACGGTCGTGTCTGCGGAGGAGCGAAGAGCGCCGGCAAGCCGGTCTACCTGCGCCTGTACCGCTACAGCCACGCCCGCGACAAGTGGGTCTACAAGGGTTCGGTCAAGACGACCGCCGACTCGGCCGGTCGCTATACCCGCTCGCTGCGCCTGTCCAGCCGCGGTTCTTGGAAGATGCGCACGTACCGCGCTGGTGTGGGCTACTCGGGATACGAGCACTTCAAGGCCAGGTAACCGCTGTCGCACCACGTCTCGCGCGCCACTGCCGGGTGGCGATGCGGGACTCACCTGAAGGGGCCGTCCGCAGCCGGGCGGCCCCTTCCGCGTTCGACTCTGCGCGTCTTGCGGCGCCAGCCTACGGCGCGGCGTCTACCTTGACCTCGACGGTCGAACCGCGCTTGACCAGAGTGTCGGCGCTGGGCGCCTGCTCGAACACGGTGCCGCTGTTGGTCTGCAGATCGTAGGTGACCTTCGATCTTGAGCCCGGCGTTCTCGATGGTCGCCCTCGCGTCGGCCTCGGACTGCCCGATGACCGCGGGGACCTTCACACGCTCGGGACCCTTCGACACGACGATCCTGACGGTCGAGCCCTTCGCCACCTCGAGCCCCTTGCTCGGGTTCTGCGAGATGACGATGCCGGCTTCGACCGTGTCGCTGAACTGCTCGCTGCGCGAGACCTTGAAGCCGGCGTCGTCCAGCGTCGACTCGGCGGTCGAGCGCTTCTTGCCCACGACGTCAGGGACGGCGACCGTCTCCACGCCTCGCGAGACCACGTACTCGACCTGCGAGCCCTCGTCGACCATCTCGCCGGCTGCGGGAGTCTGCTTCATGACCGAGCCGATCGGCACCTTGCTGCTGGGCTGGTCGGGCAGCGAGCGCGACACGAACCCGGCGTCTTCGAGTGCCGCTATGGCTTCGTCCTCGGTGAGCCCCACGATCTTGGGCACCTCGACCTGGCGCGGGCCCTTGCTCACGGTGAACGAGATCGCCGAGCCCTCCTCGGCGGGCGCGCCCGCCACCGGCGACTGGTCCATGATCAGGCCCGCCTCGACCTCCTTGCTGAACTCGGGCGTCGCCTCGCCGAGCGTGAAGCCGGCCTCGGTGATCAGCAGCTGCGCTTCCTCGGCCGGTCTTGCCCACAAGATCGGGAACCGGCGCGGTCTGCGTGCCGATAAGCCCCATCCGCCACGCGACGCCAAGACCCGCGGCGACCAGCGCGATCGCCACCAGGATCCATATCCACGCCCTGCTCTTGCGCTTGACCGGCGGCCGACCTCGTCCCGCCGCAGGCGAGTAGGGGTCCGGCTCGACGCTCGGCATCACCGACGTCTGGGCGGTGGCTGCAGCCGCCGCCGCGGCTCCGGCGACTGCCGCGCCGGCCGCCACGCCACGCCCCTGTGCGACCTCGAGCAGGTCTCGGCGCATGGCATCGGCGGTGTCGTAGCGGGCGGTGGGGTCCTTCGCCATCGCGGTGACGATGACGCCCTCCAGGCCCGGATCGATGTCGGGGTTGAACTGCCGCGGCAGCGGGGCCGCCTCGTTGACCTGCTTGAGCGCCACGGCCACCGGAGTGTCGGCGTCGAACGGCAGCTTGCCGGTCGCGGCCTCGAACAGCACGATGCCCAGCGAGTACAGGTCGCTCGCTGCCGTGAGCGGCCTTCCCTGCGCCTGCTCGGGGGAGACGTAGTGCGCGGTGCCGAGCACCGAGCCGGTCTGCGTCATCGTGGTGTTGCCGGCGCGAGCGATGCCAAAGTCCATGACCTTCGCCGAGCCGTCCGGCGTGATCATGATGTTGTGCGGCTTCACGTCGCGGTGGATGACGTCGTAGCCGTGCGCGACAGACAGTGCCGAGCAGACCTGCGCACCGATCTCGGCCACGCGGCGCGAGTCGAGCGCGCCCTTCTCCAGGATGATCGACTTCAGGTCGGTTCCGCGGACGAGCTCCATGACGATGTAGTACGTGTCGCCGTCCTGGCCCCAGTCGTAGATGTTGACGATGTAGGGGCTCTGCAGGTTCGCGGCCGCCTGGGCCTCTTGGCGGAAGCGCGCGGCGAACGTGGGGTCGGCTGCATAGCGCGGGTGCATCACCTTGACGGCGACGGTGCGCCCAAGGGTCTCGTCGACCGCCTTGTAGACCTCGGCCATGCCTCCGGAGCCGATCTTCTCGGTCACCCGGTATCTACGCCCGAAGATCATCTCTTCCACGTGGTTCAGCTCCCGTGCTGGTCACCTGCGGGGATTCTCCCCGACTGCCGTCATTCTAGCCCATACGAGCGCGCCCGAATCGCACGTCGCATACCGCTCCTACCTGCTGCCCTGCGCCCTGAGCGCCGCTTTGAGCACCGGCTGCGCCGCCGGGGCCGCCACGCGCCCTCCGATTCCGCCGCTCTCGATCATGATCGCGAGCGCGACGGTGGGCTTGTCCGCCGGCGCGAACGCGACGAACCACGCGTTGGTCGCCTTGCCCTTGCCCACCTCGGCGGTGCCGGTCTTGCCTGCGACCTTCACGCCCGCCACCTGCGCCCGCGTGCCGCTGCCCGACTCCACGACCGCGCGCATCGCCTTCGTGACCTGCTCGGCGGTGGCCGCGTCGGTTGCCGTGGTAAGCCGCCGAGGAAGCGTGCGCGAGGTGAGCGAAGCGCCGCCGGCGGGATCGAGGACCTTGTCGATCACGTAGGGACGCATGACGAGGCCGTCGTTCGCGATGCCGGCCGCCACGAGCGCCATCTGCATGACGGTCGCCTGCGGGCCGGCCGGGCTCTCGTGCTCGCCCACGGGCTGGCCCACGCCCGCCCACGCCGTCTCCCACGTGGTCATCTCGGCAGGGTCGGGCATGAGCGAGACCTTGGCGGGCAACTCGTAGCCCAGCTCGTTGTCGAAGCCGAAGCGGTCGGCCTGCTTGACGAGGGTCTCGGCGCCCATGTCGACCGCCAGCTGCGCGAACACGGTGTTGACCGAGCGCGCGGTGGCGGTCTTGAGGTCGAGCAGCCCGTAGCTGCCGCCCTCGAAGTTGGTGACGGGCGCGTTGCCGATCTCGAGCGTGCCGGGACCGGGGTAGCGGCTGTCGAGCGTCGCGGTGCCCGAGTTGAGCGCACCGGTGAGCGTGACCACCTTGAACGTGGAGCCGGGGGCGTAGAGCGCCTGGCGTCCGCGGTCGAGCAGCCGTGCGCCCTTCGCTGCCGAGGAGATCTCGTCCCACTTCTCGTCGACGTCGGCAGGGTCGTAGCCGGGCGTGCTGGCGGCCGCAAGCACCGCGCCGCTGCGCGGGTCGATCACCACGCACGCACCCCGCTCGCCGCGCAGGGTCTTCTCGGCGGCCTTCTGGACGCGCGAGTCGATGGTGAGCGCGACGTCGTCGCCCTCGACCGGGCGGCCGGTGGCTGCATCGACCACGTCCGCCCAGTCCTTGTACGTGCGCTCGCCCGTGAGCGCGTCGTTGGCGGCGGCCTCAACGCCGGCGCGCCCGTAGCGAAGCGAGTAGTAGCCCACGGTGTGCGCCGCGAACGTGCCCTTGGGGTAGCGGCGCTCGAAGAACGAGCGGCCCACCGGCACCGACTCGGCGAGCACGACGCCATCGCGCGTGAGGATCGAGCCGCGGTCGCTGCGGGCCTGCTCGGCGAGGCCGCGGCTGTTCGCGGGGTGGTTGACCAGCGTACGAGCGGTCGACCACCTGGATCCACGTGAGGTTGACCACGAGCACGCCGAGCAGCACGGCCAGCACCGTGGCGACGCGCGTGAGGCGCCGCCCCAGCGCGAGCCGGCCCAGCACACCCAGGTCGGTTGCGGTGCTCTGCATCTCGGTCTCGAGCCCGGTCGCCTCGTCGCCGGCGCGCAACAGCAGTGCGAGCGCGATGAACGTCGAGAGCAGCGACGAGCCGCCGTAGCTCATGAACGGCAGGGTGACGCCGGTCAGCGGGATCAGCCGGGTCACGCCGCCCACGATCACGAACGCCTGCAGCCCGATCGACGCGACCAGTCCGGTCGCCGTGAACGCCGCCATGTCGCTCTTCGCGCGCGCCGCGGTCGCGATGCCGCGCACGCACAGCACCAGGAAGCAGATGACCACCGCCGAGGCACCCAGCAGCCCCAGCTCTTCGCCTATCGCCGAGAAGATGAAGTCGGTCTCGACGAACGGGATGCGGGTGGGCAGTCCCTGCCCCGGCCCGGTGCCCACCATGCCGCCGGCCGCGAGTGCGAACAGCGACTGCACGAGCTGGTAGCCGCGTCCGGACGGATCGGCGAACGGGTCGAGCCAGATCGCCACGCGCGACTGCACGTGGTCGAAGGCCCGGTACGCGAAGTACGCGCCCGCGCCGAACAGCCCGAGCCCCACGATGACGTACGCTGCGCGGCCGGTGGCCACGTAGATCATCACGAGGAAGATGCCGAAGAGCAGCAGCGAAGAGCCCAAGTCGCGCTCGAAGACGAGCACGAACAGCGACGCGAGCCACATGAGCAGCAGCGGCCCCAAGGTGCGCGGCTCGGGCAGCTTCATCCCGAGGAAGCGCCGGGTCGACACGGAGAGCATCTCCCGGTTCTCGGCGAGGTAGGCCGCGAGGAACAGGATGATGGCGATCTTGGCGATCTCTCCTGGCTGGAAGCTGAAGCCGCCGAACTTGATCCACAGCTTCGCCCCGTTGATCTCCCTGCCGATGAACGCCGGCAGGATCAGCAGCACGATGCCTACGAGCATGATCGTGTACTTGTAGCGGGCGAGGCGCTCGAGCGATGGTACGAGTACGAGCGTGACGACGAGCGCTGCGACACCCGCGAACAGCCACACCACCTGGCTGGCCGCCAGCTCCCGGTCGAGCCGGGTCACGAACGCCAGGCCCAGCCCGGAGAGCACGAACGCCGCGGGCAGCAGCGCCGGGTCGGCCTCGGGGGCGAAGCGCCTGACCGCCATGTGCGCGACGAAGAACGCGATCAGGAGTGCGGCGGGAACGGCGAGGCTCGCCCAGGTGAACGAGCGTGCTTCCTGGGTCTCGACGATGGCGAAGACGAGCAGCACGGGCAGCGCGGCCGCCAGCAGCAGGAGCAGCTCGGTTGTGCGTCGGCTTCTCATCGCGGCTACGGCGTGGGGGTCGTGGTCGCGGTGCTGCTGGGTGCCGAGGACGCGCTGCTCATCGCCCGGTAGCTCGCGGCGAGGTTCACGGCCTCTTCGACGCTGTTGGCTCGCTGCGACTGCGCGAGGCGCTGCTGGATCGAAGGCGGCAGCGAAGCTGCGGGAATGCCGGTGTCGACCAGCGGCCACTGCAGCGAGAGGCCCGCGATCTGCCCGGGCACGCCGCGGTACACGACGACCACGCCGTTCTCGGTGGTAAGGAATGCGCGCCGCTGCGCGTAGAGGTACGTGCCATATCCGATCGCCGCCACCACGAAGACGAACGCGAGCAGCCACAGGACCACCGCGATCACGCCGCGCAGCTTGCGGTCGCTCTCGCGCGTTCCGGCGGCCCGGGCCGATGTGGCGTCGATGTCCACCACCACCGCGCTGATGTTGTCGTGGCCGCCCGACTCGTTCGCCGCGTCGATCAGGGCCCGGGCGGTCGTGTTCGGGTCGCGGTAGCCGCCCAGGATCTCGGCGATTCGGGAGTCATCCAGCATCCCCGTCAGGCCGTCCGAGCACAGCAGCAGACGGTCGCCGGCCGAGGCGTCGATGTCGTAGGCGTCGGCGACCATGTTCGCATCGGTACCGAGCGCGCGGGTGATGACGCTGCGGTTGGGGTGCACGCGGGCATCGGACTCGGTGATCTGTCCTCGGCGGATCATGTCGGCCACCATCGAGTGGTCCTGCGTGATGCGCTGCAGCGAGCCCTCGTGCAGCAGGTACGCTCGCGAGTCGCCCACCTGCGCGAGCGCGATGTGGCCGCCCTCGACGATCGCGGCGGTGATGGTGGTGCCCATACCGCTGCGTCCGATGCCCTCCCGGGCCGCCCTGAGCACCTCTTTGTTGGCCGCGCGCACCGCTCGTGCGAGCGCGTTCGAATCGGCATGCCGAGGAGCGTGGTCGCGGATCGTCTCCACCGCGATGGAGCTTGCGACCTCGCCGGCCTCGTGTCCGCCGAGCCCGTCGGCGACCACGTACAGGGGCGGCTGGGCCAGCACGGAGTCCTCGTTGTGCGAGCGCGTCTGACCCACATCTGAGAGTGCGGCGTAGGTGAGCTTGGTGCGCGACGACATCAGCGGTCCACCTTCAGGCGCAGCTTGCCGATGTCGATCGTGTCGCCGGGGCGAAGCGTGGTGGGCACGGAAAGCGGCAGCCCGTTGAGCAGCGTGCCGTTGGTGGAACCGAGATCCTCGACGATCGCATCGTTGCCGGCCGGCGAGACCCGTGCGTGCCTGGCCGAGACGAAGTCGTCCCCGATGACGATGTCGGCGCCGGGCGAGCGGCCGATGACCACGGGCCCTGCGACCGGGACTGTCACCCCGACAAGCTCGGGTGGGCCTTGTGCCACCGACAGAGTGAAGACCCCCGGACGGGCCTTGCGCTGTCCGGAGACCAGGCCGATTCCGGCGCGGATGGCCGCGAACAGGAACAGGTAGAGCAGCGCCAGCAGCAGCAGCCGGGCGGCGAGGAGCGCGACGTCGATCACGCGCGAATCAGCTCCCCGGCTCGTGATAGGTGAGCTCCGAGGTGCCGATCGTGATGGTGTCGCCGTCCTGCAGCCTGGCGCGTGCGGTCCGCTCGCCGTTCAGCAGCGTGCCGTTGGTCGACCCCAGGTCCACGAGCGCCCAGCCCGCGCCCTCGCGCTCGAGCGCCGCGTGTTCGCGAGAGGCGTTCGCGTCGGCGAGGCATATGTCGCAGGTCTTGAGCCGCCCGATGACCATGCGCTCGCCGCCGAGAGCGACGTCGTGCGTGATTCCGGGAACGGTCAGGGTCGAGATCCCGCTCGAGGGGCGCGGCGCGGCGGCAGGCTCCTCCTCGGCGTCGAAGACAGCCGGAACGACGGCGGTGCGCTGCGGCGCCGACGGTGCCGGCTCGGCGGGCTTCGCCGTGCGCTCGCGGACGGAACCTTCGGGCTCGCCCAGCTCGGCGGCGATCTCCTCGGGAGAGAGCAGCTCGCCGATGACCACGAAGCGGCCCAGCTTGAGCTCGTCGTCGATCAGGAAGCGCACGACCGGGCGCGCGGCCAGCGCGTAGTCGCGCTCGCGCGCGTAGCTGACGAGGTAGGTGGCGAGCTCTCCGCCGAGCGTCTCCGCGAAGCCGCCCAACGCGTCGCCGTCCTTGGGCGAGAGCAGGACCGAGTACATGGTGGGCGCGTAGACCTTGCCCACGCCGAGGCGCTTGCGGCGATCCATCTCCTTGGCGCACGCACGCGCGAGCTCGGCGGGCTGCACCGGCGAGCGGAACACGCCGGCGAACACGCTCTCGACAGCGCCCGATACACGGTCTTCGAAGTCAGAAAGGATGCTCAGTTCTTACGTCAACTCCCGCCGGCGCGCTGGCGCCTCGTCTTCCTCGGCACGCATGGGCGCGCCCAGAGCGGTCACGAGCAGCATCAGTATAAGTGAGGCGCCGAGAGACACCGCGAGGCCGTTGCCTGCCCATTGACCGGGCGAATCCAGCGCGTCAGCCACGCGGGAGGCGAGGTAGTAGGCGCCTCCGAGCACGCCGGCGCCCAAGACAGCGCCCACTGCAGCTCCCGCGCGGGTCGCTCGGGCGCACGCCAGCGACATGACGACCGCTGCGAGTGGCCATCCGGCCAGAGCCACGTAGGCTGCAGGCGAGGTCGCGAGCGTGCGAAGGCTCGCGAGCGCGAGGTCGGCGTTCCAGACGTCCACGACGTAGGGCGCCCATACGTCGAGATAGGGAGGTCCGCCGGCCGAGACGGCCGCGGCGACCGCGGCCAGCACGCCGCCCAGAAGGGCCGTCGCGGCTGCGGGCAGGGGGCGCAGCGCGAATCCGGACAGCAGCGGCTGCGCCGGCCCCAGCTTCACCGCGCCAAGCACCGGGGCCGCAAGGGGCAGCACCGCGGCCCCGGGGCTTCGTCGTGCGAGGAACCACCACCACAGCACACCGGCCACGAGCAGGCCGGCCCCCACGATCCAAGCGCCGGACACGAGGACGCCGGCGATCAGCACGCCGAGGCCGAGCCCCATGCCCAGCGAAGGCGCGAGCGCTCCGGCGAACGCGACGAGCGCCGCCGCCCCGAGCATCGCCGGCCTCTCGAGGTTGAACGGAACGAGCCCCGACCACGCGAGCCACGCCGACTCGACCGCCGCGACCGAGCGCAGGAGCGCCCCGCCGAGCGGTCCTTGCAGCCGGTCCCACACGCCCACCGTCTCGAGGCCGGGTGTGGGCTCGGCCTCGTCCTCGGCGTAGGCGTCGACGAGATCGGCGAGCGATTCGCGGCCAAGCGCGGGATCGCCGAGAAACACCGCGAGCGCGTCGGCGAACTGCTCGACCGTCTCGTAGCGGTCGCGCCGCCTGCGGCGCCAGTGCTGCGAGCAACACCTCGTCGATCTGGCGAGGCAGCGCGGGCTCGTAGGCGGAGGGCGCCGGTGGCTCGCCGCTCTCGAGACGCGCGATGGCCGCCTGCGGGGTCTGCTCGGCGAAGGGGTTCTCACCCGTGATCGCCTCGTACGCGAGCACCGCGAAGGCCCACTCGTCGGTCGCTTCCGAGACCGTGCCGCCCTCGCAGCTGCTCGAGCGGCATGTACCCGGGCGTACCGCCCCAGGCCGCGCCGTGGCCGGAGAGCGAGGAGAGCTCGGCGATGCCGAAGTCGGCGACCTTCACGCGGCCGTCGCGCGTGACGAGCACGTTCTCGGGCTTGATGTCGAGGTGCAGCACGCCGTTGTCGTGCGCGAACGCGAGCGCGTGGCTCACGGCTTCGACGACCGCGGCGACCTCGTCGAGCGTGAGCGGTCCTCCGTCGTCGATCAGGTCGGCGAGGTTGGCCCCGTCGACGTGCTCCATCACGAGGAACGCCTCGTCCGCGTCGGTGTCGAAGTCGAAGACGGTGACGATGGCGGGGTGGTTGAGCATCGCGGCGGTGCGCGCCTCGGCAAGTCCGGGGGGCCGATGGGGCCGGCCTCGGGAGTCGAGGGGGAGGGGGAGGCGCTTGATCGCGACCCTGCGCTGCATGCGGGTGTCCCACGCGAGCGTCACGGTGCCGAACCCGCCCTCGCCCAACTCGGCGAGGGGCCGGTACCGATCGAGAATGAGTAGCCCCTCCACCGCTCTCCTCGTGACGAGCACCCCCGGCTGGCAGGTGACGCCTTGGATTCTACCGCGACGCTGCGACGATGCGAGGCGGCGGTTGACGGTCGAGGTGCGCGGCGCATATAGTTCGGCAGTCAAACTATTTGACTTGCGAAGAGAAAGACTCGACCGCATGGCCGATCGAATGAAGGACGACCTGCTCGACGAGCTGGACGACGCCATCCTGCGCATGGGGCGCATCATGGCGTCGCGCCACGCCGGCCCCGACTGCTGCCCCGACTCGCTCACCCTGTCGCAGACGATGCTGCTGCGCGGGCTCGAGAGCTTCGGGCCCAGCAAGATGAGCGACGTGGCGAGCATGATGGCGATCAAGGCGCCGGCCGCCTCCTCGGCGATCGCGGCGCTCGAGAAGAGCGGCTACGTCGAGCGCGTTCACGACGACGAAGACCGCCGAGTGACTCTCGTGCACATCACAGACGAGGGCCGCGACGCACTGCACGCCGCCGAGACCAAGCGTCGCGAGCTCATGCGCGGCTACCTCTCGGTACTCAGCGAAGACGACATCCGCTCGCTCATCCGCATCCACCACGTGCTCAGCACGGCGATGGACGAAGGGCGCGCCTAGCCGCTGGCTCTCCGAGCCGCGCACCTCGCACCCACCGCAACCCAAGCATTCCCTGACGAAAGAGAGCTCACCGCATGGACCGCATCACACGATTCTCGCTTCGCAACAGCGCCGCCGTGATCCTGGTGGCCGTGCTCGTCACGCTCGGCGGCCTGTGGTCTGCAGGGCAGCTGAAGAAAGAGACGATGCCGGACATCAACATCCCCATCGTCGCTGTCGTGACCCCGTATCCGGGAGCGGCGCCGGGCGACGTGTACGACAACGTCACCGACCCGGTCGAGAAGGCGCTTCGAGGCGTCGCCGGCGTCAAGCGCGTGAGCGCGACCTCAGGTGACTCGGTCTCGGCGGTCGTGGCCGAGTTCAGCTTCTCGGAAGACATGGACAAGGCCGAGCAGAACGTGAACAAGGCGCTGCAGGCCGTCAAGCTGCCCGACAACGCGATCGCGCCGAAGGTGAGCCGCATCAGCTTCGGCTCCGCGCCGATCATGAAGCTCGCCGATCATGGCGCCCGGCAGCAACCCCGAGCTGCTGCGCGCCGACGTGCGCGAGAACGTGATCCCGGCGCTGCAGGGCGTCGAAGGCGTGGGCGAAGCGAAGCTGGCGGCCGACTCGCCCTCGTCGATTCGGATCGCGCTCGACCCCGAGCGGCTCAAGGACGAGGGCCTGACCGCCGAGAGCGTCATCCAGCAGCTGCAGGCGGCCAACCTCTCGTTCCCGGTGGGCGCGGTGGACCTGGGCAAGACGACCGAGCCGATCCGCGTGGGCGGCACCATCGAGGGCGTCGAGGACATCGAGGACTTCCGCGTCGCCGTCTACCCCAACCAGGGCGAGATGATGGGCGAGGCCTTCGCGCAGATCGGCTCAGGGGATGGCGGGACTGGGCCAGGCCGTGGGCGGCCTTGCGCAGGGTATGGGCGCCATGGGTCAGGGCATGGGCGCGCTCGGCTCGGGCGTGGGCGAGCTGGGGGCGGCGACCGGCGAGATCGGCATGCAGGCCGGGCTCATCAACGGGATCCAGCAGCTCCAGGGGCAGATGTACTCGCTCAAGTACGACACGCTGCCGGGTCTGAAGGCGGCCGCATCTTCGATGCCGTCGAGCACGCCGGAGTACCAGCAGCTCCAGGGGCAGATCTCCTACATCGAGGGCCAGGCGATCCCGGGCATGCAGGCCGCGATCAACGGGATGCAGGCGCAGGTGAGCGCATCTCAGAAGAAGCTGATGGCCCAGTCGGGCTCGCAGTCGTCGGGCGGCTCGGCATCGATGGCGATGCCGTCGAGCGGTGGCGGGATGTCGATGCCCAAGGGCAAGTCGAGCTCGGCGCTCAAGATGAAGATCGGCATCGTGAAACTCGCCGACGTGGCCGACATCACGTACGGACCC
>CAVPCY010000011.1:0-19518 GCA_963702525.1 uncultured Actinomycetes bacterium
CTGCAGCGCTCGCTCGTGCGCTCGCACGCGGCCGGCAGCGGTCCGTGCGTCGAGACCGAGGTCGTGCGGGCGCTCATGCTGCTGCGGCTCTCCACGCTCGCACCGGCCGCACGGGGGTCCGGCTCGCGACCGCGCAGGCGTACGCGCAGCTGCTCAACGCGCGCATCACGCCGTGCGTGCCCGAGTATGGCTCGCTCGGCTGCTCGGGCGACCTCGCGCCGCTCGCGCACTGCGCGCTCGCGGTGATGGGCGAGGGCGAGGTCTTCGACGCGAGCGGGGAACTGATGCCCGCCGCCGAGGCACTGGCCGCCGCGGGCATCGCGCCGGTCGAACTCGCCGAGAAGGAGGGCCTCGCGCTCATCAACGGCACCGACGGCATGCTGGGCATGCTGGTGCTCGCGATGGCCGACCTCGAGGCGCTCGTGCGCGTCGCCGACATCGCCGCCGCGATGAGCGTCGAGGCGCTGCTCGGCACCGACCGCAGCTTCGCGGCCGACCTCGTGGCGCTGCGGCCGCACCCGGGCCAGGCGTTCTCGGCAGCGCAACATGAGGCGCCTGCTGGACGGGTCGCAGATCGTGGCGTCGCACCTGACCGGCGACGTGCGCGTGCAGGACGCCTACTCGCTGCGTTGCGCACCGCAGGTGGCCGGAGCGGTCCGAGACACCCTCGACCACGCCGAGAAGGTCGCGCTGCGCGAGCTCGACTCGGCGATCGACAACCCGGTCGTGCTGGCGGACGGCCGCGTGGAGAGCAACGGCAACTTCCACGGCGCGCCGGTGGGCTACGCGCTCGACTTCCTCGCGATCGCGGCGGCCGACCTCGCGTCGATCAGCGAGCGTCGGACCGACCGGATGCTCGACGCGAACCGCAGCCAGGGCCTGCCGCCGTTTCTCGCGGGCGATCCCGGCGTCGACTCGGGTCACATGATCGCGCAGTACACGCAGGCCGGAATCGTGAGCGAGCTCAAGCGGCTCGCCATGCCGGCGAGCGTGGACTCGATCCCGTCCTCGGCGATGCAGGAAGACCACGTCTCGATGGGCTGGAGCGCAGCGCGCAAGCTGCGGCGCAGCGTCGACGGCCTCACGCGGGTGCTTGCGATCGAGGTGCTCACCGCGGCCCGCGCGCTCGACCTGCGCGCGCCGCTCAAGCCGGCGGCCGGCACCGGCGCGGCGCTGGTGGCCATCCGCGAGCGCGTGGAGGGCGTTGGCCCCGACCGCTGGCTCGCGCCGGAGATCGAGTCCGCGGTGCAGCTGGTCGTCGACGGCGAGTTGCTCGCGACCGTCGAGCGCAAGATCGGCCCGCTGGACTAGGGGCCCGACCCGCGAGCACGCGTCACGTGCACGGAAGAAGGAGCGGTATCTGATGAGCGAAGGCGCACGCCCGGTCAGGGCCCCACGCGGCACCGAGCTGTCGGCTCTGGGCTGGCAGCAGGAGGCTCCGCTGCGCATGCTGATGAACAACCTCGACCCCGAGGTGGCCGAGCACCCCGACGACCTCGTCGTCTACGGCGGCACCGGCCGCGCCGCGCGCAACTGGGAAGCGTTCGACGCGCTGGTGCGCACGCTGCGCACGCTCAAGGCCGACGAGACGATGCTCGTCCAGTCGGGCAAGCCCGTGGGCGTCGTGCAGAACGCACGAGTGGGCGCCACGCGTGCTGATCGCGAACTCGAACCTCGTGCCCGACTGGGCGAACTGGCCGGAGTTTCGCCGGCTCGAGCACCTCGGCCTCATGATGTACGGCCAGATGACCGCCGGCAGCTGGATCTACATCGGTACGCAAGGCATCGTGCAGGGCACCTACGAGACGTTCGCCGCCATCGCCGAGAAGCGCTTCGGCGGCACCCTTCGCGGCACGCTCACGGTCACCGGTGGCTGCGGCGGCATGGGCGGCGCACAGCCGCTCGCGGTGACGATGAACGACGGCGTCGTGCTCGTCGTCGACGTCGACGCGAGCCGCCTCGAGCGCCGCGTGCACGACCGCTACCTCGACGAGTGGACCAGCGACCTCGACGCCGCCGTGGACCGCGTGCTCGAGGCCAAGCGCGCGCGAGTTCCGCTGAGCGTGGGGCTCGAGGGCAACTGCGCGTTCGTCTTGCCCGAGCTGCTGCGCCGCGGCATCCCGGTCGACATCGTCACCGACCAGACCTCGGCTCACGACCCGCTCTCCTACCTGCCGCTCGGCGTGAAGTTCGAGAGGTGGCAGGCGTACGCGAAGAGCGATCCCGAGCGGTTCACGGACCGGGCGCGCGGATCGATGGCGCTCCACGTCGAGGCGATGGTCGGGTTCAAGGACGCCGGTGCCGAGGTCTTCGACTACGGCAACTCCATCCGCCGGGAAGCCGAGCTGGGCGGGTACATGCGGGCCTGGGAGTTCCCCGGCTTCGTGCCCGCCTACATCCGGCCGCTGTTCTGCGAGGGCAAGGGCCCCTTCCGCTGGGCCGCGCTCTCGGGCGATCCGGCCGACATCGCCGCTACCGACAAGGCGGTGCTCGAGCTCTTCCCCGACAACGAGCCGCTGCGTCGCTGGATCACGCAGGCCTCCGAGAAGATCGCGTTCCAGGGGCTGCCCGCGCGGATCTGCTGGCTCGGCTACGGCGAGCGTGACAAGGCCGGCGTGCTGTTCAACGAGATGGTCGCCGACGGTCGCCTGAAAGCGCCGATCGTCATCGGCCGAGACCACCTCGACTGCGGCAGCGTCGCAAGTCCCTACCGCGAGACCGAGAGCATGCTCGACGGCAGCGACGCCATCGCCGACTGGCCGCTGCTCAACGCGCTCGTGAACACGGCCTCCGGCGCGACGTGGGTGTCGATCCACCACGGTGGAGGCGTGGGCATGGGCCGCTCGATCCACGCCGGTCAGGTCACCGTCGCCGACGGCACGCCGCTGGCCGCCGAGAAGATCGCGCGCGTGCTGACCAACGACCCCGGCATGGGCGTCATCCGCCACGCCGATGCCGGCTACGAGATCGCGGAGGACGTCGCCGCCGAGCGCGGCGTGCGCATCCCGATGCGGGAGGGGGACGCGGGCACGCCCTAGGGCGCAGCTCCACGAACCATGGCCTCGACGCTCATCACCAACATCGGCGAGCTCGTCACCAACGACCCCGCGCTTGGCGACGGCTCGACCCTGGGCATCGTGCGCGATGCGGCGCTCATCTTCGAGCAGGGCCGCGTCGCGTGGGTGGGCGCGGCGGCCGAGGCGCCTGCCGCCGACGAGCGCGTCGACGCTGCCGGTCGCGCCGTCATCCCCGGCTTCGTCGACAGCCACACCCACCTCGTCTTCGGCGGCGAGCGCTCCGCCGAGTTCGCGGCGCGCATGGCCGGCGAGAGCTACGACGGTGGCGGCATCGCGACCACCGTGGCCGCGACGCGTGCCGCCTCCGACGCCGGCCTGCGCGCCTCGGCCGCCGCGCGGCTGCGCGAGATGCGGGCGAGCGGCACGACCACCGTGGAGGCGAAGAGCGGCTACGGGCTCGACGTGGAGACCGAGGAGCGCATCCTGCGCCTGTCGCGCGAGTTCACCGCCGAGACCACGTTCCTGGGCGCGCACGTCGTGCCGCCCGAGTATCGCGCGCGACCGCGCGGCCTACCTCGCGCTCGTGTGCGGCCCCATGCTCGAGGCGTGCGCCCCGCACGCCCGCTGGGTCGACGTGTTCTGCGACTTCGGCGCGTTCGATGCCGAAGAGACGCGCGCCGTCCTGCGCGCGGGAGTGGCTGCGGGGCTAGAGCCCCGGCTGCACGGAAACCAGCTCGGCTTCGGTCCCGGCGCGCAGATCGCCGCCGAGTTCGGCGCTGCAAGCGTGGATCACTGCACGCACCTCGGTCACGACGACGTCGAGGCGCTCCGCGAGGCCGGAGTCGTCGCCACGCTGCTGCCTGCCGCCGAGTTCTCGACGCGCTCGCCCTACGCCGATGCGCGCCGCCTGCTCGAAGTCGGTGTCACCGTCGCGCTTGCCACCGACTGCAACCCGGGCAGCGCGTACGTCACCTCGATGCCGTTCGTGATCGCGCTTGCCGTACGCGACATGCGCATGACACCCGCCGAGGCGCTGTGGTCGGCGACCGCCGGAGGCGCGGCCGCGCTTCGCCGAGACGACATCGGCCGCCTTGCGCCGGGTTGCTCGGCGGACATTGCCATGCTGAACGCGCCGAGCCACGTACACCTCGCGTACCGCCCGGGCTCGCCGCTCGTCGCGGGCACCTGGATCGCGGGCGAGCGCGTGCACGACGCCGGAGCCCGCCCGTGATCGACGACGACCTCAAGCGCCTCCGGTCGCTGACCTGCATCAAGTGGACCTGGCACGACCCCGACGTGCTGCCGGCCTGGGTTGCGGACATGGACCTGCCCCCCGCTCCGGTTGATTGTCGATGCGGTACGCAAGCTCGTCGACCGCGGCGACTTCGGCTACAACTTCGCCGCGGCGCAGCAGCTCCCCGAGGCGTTCTCGGCGTGGGAGGAGACGCGTCACGGCTGGAAGCCGGACCCCGAGCGCGTCCGCGTCTTCTGCGACGTGATGCAGGCGGTCGACGTCGCGCTCATGACGCGCTGCAAGCCCGGCGACGGCGTCATCGTCTTCACGCCGATCTACCCGCCGTTCCTGCGCAGCGCGACCGCCGACGGCCGGGTGATGATCGACTGCGAGCTCGACCCGGACGGGTGGCGCATCGTCCCCGAACGCCTCGAAGCCGCAGCCGCGCAGCCCGAGCGCGCGTGTCGTGCTGCTGTGCAACCCGCACAACCCCACGGGCCGCGCCTTCAGCCGAGAAGAGCTCGAGCTCGTAGCCGAGGTCGCCGAGCGCCACGACCTGCTCGTCATCTCCGACGAGATCTGGTGCGACGTCGTGCACCCGGGGGCGAAGCACGTCCCCACCGCGGCGCTTTCGGACGAGGTCGCCGCACGAACGGTGACGATCTCGGCCGCGAGCAAGGCGTTCAACGTCGCGGGCCTGCACTGCGCGGTCGCGCACCTTGGCGACGAGCGCGTGCGTGAGGCGATCGAGGCGCTGCCCGGCCACGTGCTCGGCGCGGTGGGCTCGCCGGGAGCCGAGGCCACGCTCGCGGCATGGACGTGCGGGCAACCCTGGCTTGCCGAGACGACCGCGCATCTGACCGCGATGCGCGACCACGTGACGGCGCGACTCGCCGACGACCTGCCGCGGGCGCGCTTCTCGGTGCCCGAAGCCACCTACCTCGCGTGGATCGACCTCTCGGCGTACGGGCTGGGCGACGACCCGGCGGCCGAGCTGCTCGAGAAGGGGCGGGTCGCGCTCTCGGCGGGCCCGGACTTCGGGGAGCACGGGAAGGGCTTCGTGCGGCTGAACTTCGCGACGACTCTGCCGATCCTCGACGAGGTTCTCGACCGCATGGTGGGCGTGCTGACCTAGCGCGAGCGCCCGCTACCTCTCGCGGGCATCCACCTTCACGAACGTCCCTCGGCGGTACTCTTCGAAGGCCCGCTCGAGCTCCTCGCGCGAGTTCATCACGATCGGCCCGCCCCAGGCGATCGGCTCGCCGAGCGGCTTGCCGCTGACCAGCAGCAGGCGCGCTCCGTCGGGCCCGGCGGTCACCGCCACCTCGTCGCCGTCACCGAACAGCACCACGGTGCCGTTCTCGGCGCAGGCCTTCTCGGCGTCGGGCCCGAAACACGCCTCGCCGGCGTAGAGGTACGCGAACACCGTGTGGCCCGGCGTGGTGGGGTGCGTCCAGGTCTTCTCGGCGTAGATGGTGACGTCGAGGTACTCGGGCTCGATGACGATGTCGCGTCACCGGCCCGCTCACTTCGCCCACCTGCCCGCACACGACGCGCACGCGGGCCTCGTCGGTCTCGACGACCGGGATCTCCTCGGCGCTGATGCCGCAGTAGCGTGGGTCGATCATCTTGTGGGTCGCGGGCAGGTTCGCCCACAGCTGGAAGCCGCCCATCCGCCCTGCCGAGTCACCCTCGGGCATCTCTTGGTGGATGACGCCGCTGCCGGCGGTCATCCACTGGACGTCGCCGGGGCCGATGCGCCCCTCGTTGCCCATCGAGTCGCCGTGCTCGACCTCTCCGTCGAGCATGTAGGTGATCGTCTCGATACCGCGGTGCGGGTGCCAGGGAAAGCCCGCCGAGTACTGGGCGGGGTCGTCGCCTCGGAAGTCGTCGAGCATCAGGAACGGGTCGAAGAGGTGCTCCTTGCCGAAGCCGAAGGCTCGACGCAGGTGCACGCCGGCGCCCTCGGTGGTGGGGCGGCTGGGAAGGACGTGAGCGACGGTTCGTGTGGCTGGCATGCTGCGCTCCTCTCACAGGTCCGTTGGCCGAGCGAGAGGCGTGCCAGAAACACGACTACGAGCAGTAAGGATTAGCCCTCGACGATCTCCACGAGCGTGATCTCGAACGTCAGGTCCTCGCCGGCAAGGGGATGGTTGAAGTCGAGCACGACGCTGTCGTCGTTGACCTCCTTGACGGTGGCCGGAACGCGCTGTCCGTCCTCGGTGGCCAACTCCACCGCCCAGCCCACCTCGGGCACCTGTCCGCCGAAGAAGTCCAGCGGGAACTGCTGCACGCCCTGCTCGTCATGATCGCCGTATGCCTCGGCCGCAACGATCGTCACGACCGTGGTGCCGCCGGACTCCAGCTCGCACACTGCGACGTCGAATCCCGGGATGACCTGACCCGAGCCCACCTCGAACTCAAGGGGCTCTCGGCCTTCACTGCAGTCGAACTCGGTGCCGTCGGCAAGCGTGCCGCGGTAGTGGACCTTGACGGTGTCGCCTTGCTTGGGTGCCATTGCGCCTCCTCGGAGGTGGGAAGTCGGAAGAACACACTCTAGCGCATTGCGTGCCCACGGCAACATCGCCCGAAACGCGGCGAGACCGGCACGCCTCACGGGCAGCGCCGGCCTCGGCTAGGACCTATGGGGAAGAGCTACTTCACGAGCGACTTGAGCGTTCCCGACACCAGGTCGAGGAATCGCGCGAAGAACTGTTCGAAGCTGCCGATCTCGTCGTTGCTTCCATCGGGCTCGAAGTGGGCGTCGAAGTCTCCGCCGGCCACGCGCACCGAGATGTCCTCCATGCTGGCGACCATGCGGTTGAGGCGCTTGAAGATCAGCGCGTTGAGCATCAGTGCGATCGCGCCCGTGGAAACCACGAGGCCGAACATGATCACGAACATCGTGCGTACCTGCGAGGTGCGGGCAGCGTTGGCTGCGGCGCTGATGTCCTTCATCACGTAGACGACGCCCACGCTCTTGCCGGTCGAGTCGATGGCGGGGAAGACACCGTGAGCACGAGTCGACGAGTCCTTGCTCCAGCGCACCTTCCAGTAGTCGCCCGAGCCCTCGACGGCGCCATGGCACGTCTTGGAGCACGCACCGTTCTCGACACCCACGAGCTTGCCGATCTCAGGCACGGTGTCGGCCGTGGCGGTGAGCTGCATCGCTTCGGCGGCCTTGTCGTCGGTCGAGGCGATCAGCACGTAGTTCTCGCGCTCGTCCCAGTCGTTCGGCTGCCCTGCAGCCTCGCGAGCCTTGGCGTAGGCGGCCTGGTCGAGTGCGCCCTTGTCGAGCATCAGCCCGACCTCGGCTCCGGCGATCTCTTTGGCGGCGTCCACGTACTTCTGCGCGGCGGCAGCCTGAGTGAGCGGGCCGAACTCGTCGGAGCCCAGAGCAGTGAGCTGGTCCCAGGTCGAGCGGCCGACGGCCAGCGTGTCGACACCGGCGACGTCGAGCTCGCCCGAGTAGGCCTCGTGCAAGTAGATCATGACCGTCATCATGCCTATTAGGTTGATGAGGACCACTCCAAGGAGGATCTTCGTCCTGATCGACATGTTCTTCATCGCTCTCCCTCTCTCGTCCCGCACGTTCGGTGTGCGTGATGCCCCCCATGAGCGTATCGGCGTGTGTCGGTCATCACTTTATGCAATCCGATCTATGGTTGAGCCGTCAGTTAGCGGACGACTACTCTGCGAGTGCTCGACGTGGAGCCCGTGTGGCCGGCGTCGCCTGCAAACACGGACTTCACGTAGTAGGTGCCGCGGGCGGTCGGCCGCCAGCCGTGGCTGTAGGCGCTGCTGCCGTTGAGCGTGCGGGTCGAAAGCGTCTTCCAAGCGCCCGTTCCGCGCTTGTACTGAATCGTGACGCGGCCGCCGGAGTGATTCGGCGAGACCGAACCACTGATCGCGACCGAGCGGCCACGCGTGATGGTGCCTGCCGAGACGTTCGCGCTCGTGGTCGAGCCCAGCGTCACCGTCGCGATCGCGGAGGTGACGTCCACGTCCTTCTTGACGGCCCACACGGCCTTGTAGCTCGTGGTGCCGGCGGGTCCGACGTAGTAGCCGAAGTCCCCGTCGTCGCCCACGGTGGCCGTGCCGAGCCTGACCCATTTCGGGGTCCCGTTGGGCTTCGCCCAGATCGCGACCTTCTCACCAGCGGCAGCTTCGCCGTCACCGAAGTCGAGCGTGCCGTAGAGCATCGCCATCTTCATCGAACCGTTGTAGCCGGTTGAGCCGAAGCGGGTGAAGCCACCGCCCACCGCGCGTGCGAAGTAGGCGGCCTTCTCGAGGCCGGCCTTCGCGTACGGGTAGTTGTGCGCGCCGTTGCTGGCGTCCTGCTCGACGAAGTGGATGTTGGTGTAAGCCGAGCCGAGGAGATTGACGCCCTCGACGGTTCTCGATGCGGGTCGCGACGTGGCGGCGGTCACATCGGCCTCAGCCTCGTGTGTGAGATCCTCGAGACCCTCTTTCCACTCGTTGATGTCGCGCTGGAGGTCGGCGCGCGTCTTCGAGGTGTGGCACGGCGTGCACGAGTCGCCACCGGCCTGTACGCCCCACGTCTCGGCGTTGCCCGGAAGCATCGGCTTCATGCTGTGGGTCTTGAGCGCGTACTTGGTCTTGGGCATGTGGCACTGCGGGCACTCGGTGTCTTCCATGAAGCGCTTCGCCGGCGTGGGCACGCCGATCAGGCCGTAGCCGTTGCGCATCTCGCGATGCGGGTGGTGCGGAGTCGCTCCTGGAGCCAACTCCTCGCCGATGGGGCCGAGCGAGTTGTGGCATGTGGCGCACAGCTCGCTTCAGGCTCGAGACGCAGGCCCAGCGGTTCGCCGGTGTTGCCGTGGACCTGGTGGCACGCGCCGCACTCGATGTCGAGCACGTCGTTCGCGAGGTTCGACACGGTTCCGGTAGACTCGTTGGGGTACCGCACGACCCGTAGCCGATGCTCTTGAGGAAGCCCTCGGTCGAGTGGCAGCGCAGACAGTAGTCCTGCGCGTCCGGCGACCACCGCGTTCTCTTTTGATTTCCGTCCGGCTCGCCGCGGTTCGAGCGGGCGTGCGGAGTGAGCATCCACTCGTTGTAGTAGGAGTGCTTCATGCCCTTGTTCGAGCCGTTGGGATAGAACTTGGTGTCGGTGGTCGGGATCGACGGGCTTGGGGCCGCCGGCGACGTCTGCACGTAGGATGCGCCTGCGACGTCGAAGAAGTCGGAGAGCTTCTGGTCGGGCGTGTAGCCGTTCGCGCTGCTGAACGTCGCGCCGGCGTAGTTCTTCTCCTTGGCGGTGCCGTTCACGTGGCACTGGCCGCACACCTGGCTGTCGAGCGAGCCCTTCATGCGCACGATCTCGACGCCGGAGCCCATGTGACTGCCGGGCTTCCCGGTGCCGTGGCAGTGCTCGCACTGGATGCCGAAGCCCGAGTAGGAAGTCTCGGTGCTGTGCGTCATCGCGGCGCCGCTAGCGAGCGTGTAGTCGACGTCGCTGGGACGCGTGACGCCAAGGAAGTGGCAGCCGCCGCAGCCCTGGAAGTAGGTCGCGGGTGGTCATCTTCGCCGGTTCTCCCACAGACTCGTGGCGGTTCCCCAGAGATGCCGTCGGGCATCGGGAGGTCGTCGGCGGGACCGGCGATGGCGCGAGCGTCTGACCGGTGCCACAGCAGGTATGAAGCGTCGTTCTTGTACTTGGAGACGTACTGCTTGGGGCACGACCGGCGCCACCCAACATCCAGCTGATGTCCGACGGCTGCGAAGTGTCAGGCCGCCGCCAGCGACGGCGACGGCCACTTGCTCGCGACCGGCACAAGCCCCCGGGATTCGCCGGGACGTCGGTCACGAACTTCGCGTGGGCGGTCTCGAGATACCTGCCGACCTGCCAGCCGCTTCGTCTGGGTTGGCGTGACAGTCCTCCAGACACTTCTGCTGCCCAGCGAACGTCTGCCCGTAGGCGTTGGCGGCCATGGCGACCTTGGGCGCCGCCAGGATCATCGCGGTCGCGAGCACCGCGACCACCACGAGCGCGCACGCGATCCATGGTCCCGTCGACCGCTATCGCTGCTGTGCCGTTCATTTCCGTCCCCTTCCGGTTGCGGGTGGGTGCCCCGCGCTCGCTGTGGGCTTGCGCCCGTCCTCTATGGCCAGTACGTCGCTGTCGGTATGTCCGACGGCAACGGGTGCGAGTTGACGCCGTGGAACCCGTGGCATCCGCCGTTCGCGCAGTGATCGCGATCTCAAGTCGGTCGGCGAGGTGATAGTCCCGCAGGACGATGCCGGCCAGTCCGTCGTGGTCCTTGCTCACGTATGGGAATGTATCGGCAGGTCGTCCGTCGGAGGTTACTGTTCGCGCCAGCAGACGCGGGCTGCGCCATGCGTGCGGGATGCGGACGTGACAGTCGACGCACTTCTCGCCGTAGTGCAGCGGGTGCTACGTGGGTGCGCCGGTGTGCTTGGCATGCGCCCGGTGCACGTAGCTGCCGCCCGGCGACGTGGTGCCCTCGACCGAGCCGATGGCGATCGTGTGGCACTTGAAGCACACCACGCGCTCGGTCCCGGTCGTCTCGAACTGCGACTGGCGGCCGCGCGTGGGGTTCGCGTACTCGGTCTGGCTGTAGTCGGGGTCGATCGTGATCGGGACCGCGCTGCCGTGCGGGCCGGCCATCGCCGAGGTGCCCTCGTGGCAGTCGTCGCAGCCCATCGTCACGGCGCGGATCTCATCGACCGTGTCCACAGGAACCCCCAGCGCGGTGCCGTCGAGCCACTTCGTCGTTCCGCTGTTGGCCGGCAGGGTCCAGGTGTAGGTGGTGCCTTCGCTCGCGTACGTGGTCATGGGGAAGCGCTTGGACAGCCCGGTCAACGCGTTCCAGCCGATGTTGTGTCCGCCGCCCATCGGCGAGTCGAGCGCGGTCTGCCACTGCTCGAGCGGATCGCTCCACACGTAGCCAGCCGGGCAGTCTCGTCTCCGTGGAGGTGCGCTTGTGCGCCGATGCTGCCGAGGAGCCGCTGGGCGCCGCCGTGCCGCTCCTGTGGCAGGAGGTGCAGCGGTGGTCGCGGTTGGTGATCGCGGCCTTGACGTCGGCCAGCGCCGCGTAGTCGCCGTTGCCCTCATCGGCCGGGTCGTCGTGGCACACGCGGCAGCTCGTGGCCCCGCCGCCCGTGATCGGTCCGCCAGAGGTCGCGGTGTGCGAGTTCATGAGGTCGCCCGGGTGACATCCCAGACAGCCCTCGTTCTCGCCGGCGCCGTAGGTGATGCCGTTGACGGTCCCGCTCAGGTTCGCCGAGTGGTCGACGAAGTGCTGGCTCGCCGAGAATCCGTTGTGACACGCCGTGGCCGGGTCACTGCCGCCGCACGACTTGATGGTGGGCACAATACCGGCCTTGTGGCAGCCCTCGAGCGCACAGGTGGCGCCGTGGACAGCCTTGAGGTTCGCGGAGGTGTGGCAACCCGAGTACGCGCAGTATCCGGGAGTCGGATCGCCGGACGTGTTGAGCTCGGTTCCCTCGTGGGCGGCGGCGTTGGCGCCATGGCCCTCGAGCGCCGAGTAGCCCACGTGGCACGACTCTTCGGCGTTGTTGCCGCCGCAGCTCACAGTGTCGAGGCCGTTGATGCTGCCGGTGTTGGCGTGGCAGCCCTTGGCTGTGCAGCCCGGTCCGCGGTGCAGCGTGCGCACGTCGAGCGTGTCGTGGCAGCCGGCGCTCAGACAGGTGCCCGGCTTGGGCGTGCCGTCCTCTGCCAGCTCAAGCCCCTTGTGCGACAGAGTCCTGCAGGCCGTGCGCCGCTGGGATCCCGGCGGTGCCGTGGCACGTGGTGCACGCAGCCGCGGTGGTCTTCTCGGTCCACGAGTTCTTGACCTTACTCGCCGAGATCTCGGTGGCGTTGTGGCAGCCGGCGCAGACGGTGACCTTGCGTGGAGGTGCTCGAGCCCGCCGCGATGGTGTTGCTCGGTCGCGCGTGCTCGGTGCCGATCGCATCGGCGTGGCACGCGGTGCACGGCGTCATCGAGGCCGGTCGCAGCGTCGGCGAGCTTCTGAGCCGGCGATGCCGGTGGCGCGGTGCGCCTCGTCGGCGCCGTCGGTGCGGCCCGACTTGCCCGCGTGGACGCCGGTGCGCGGGTCGTACTCGCCCGTGCCGCTGTGGCATGCGGAGCCCTGGCCGCAGCTCTTGTTCGCGGGATCGAACGCCGCATTGCCGTTGCTCGCCGTCTTGGCGTGGCAGCGCAGACAGCTCTTGTGCAGCCCGCCTTCGAGCGGATCGCCCACCGCGGAGAGGTCCTTGCCGGGGTGGCAGCCGGCGCCGCTGTCTCCGCAGCCCGCGCTGCCCTCGACGACGTGCATGTCCTCAAGATCGCCCGAGTGCGCGGCGTCAAGGCCGTCGGTGCCGTGGCACGCGTCGCAGCCTCGGCGGTGTCGCGCGTCGACCAGTCCTCGGCGATGGCGATCTCTGAAGCGGCGTCGTCGTGGCAGTTCTGGCACGTGCTCGGGCTGTTCGAATGGGCCGAGGACGGCTCGATCGTGCTCGGTTTGCAGGCTCACGCCGTCCGGCTCCATGAAGTGGCACTCGCCGCAGGCGATGTCGTAGTACGACGTGTTGCTCGCCGGGACGCGCGTCTTGGGCGAGTGGACGTCGCGGTCGTTCTCGTGCGAGTAGTCGTCGTTCACGTAGTCGGGATGGCAGGCGCCTTCCGAGTCGCGCCGCACCCGCGCGCGTGGGCTGGTGCGCCTCGATCTCGAAGTCGTGGCAGCCGGGTTCGCCCTTCGCGGCTTTGCCCGAGCAGTTCTTCGGAGCGTTGGCGTGCAGCGCGTGCAGGTCGTTCTCCGCGTGGCAGCCGCTGCCGGTCTCTCCGCAGCCCAGCGTCCCGGTCGCTTCGACCGACTGTGCGACCTCGGGGTCGTGCATCGGCGAGGAGGAGTTGACCTTGTGGCAGTCCTCGCAGCCGCGCTTCTTCCAGTCCGAGAGGACCTCGGCCAGGCCGAAGGCGCGCACGTCGTTGTGGCACTCTCCGCAGCCGACGTCCTTGCCGTACTTGCTGCCCTTGGCGATCGGCACGCCGGTGTGCGCGTCCTTCAGCTCGCGGCTGTGGCAGTCGTTGCACGTCGCCTTCGCGGTGCCGATCTCGCCGCTGCCGCGTCGCCACTGGTCACGGGCGCGCTCATAGTCGCCTGCATGTCGGTCCCGGTGACCGTGTGGGTGGTCTCTCGGTAGTGTCCGCGCGGGTAGGGGGCCGCGAGGCGCATCCGGTTGGGCGCGGCCTCCAGCGTGCCGTCGTGGCACACCTGGCACTCGTGCTCGCGCGGCTTGTGGCAAGGGATGCATCCCACGCCCTGGTAGTCGTGGCACGTGGTGCACTCGGCGTTGGGGTGGTAGTCGTTGAAGTCGGTGTACTCGGTCTCCGAACCGTGGCAGCCCTTGCCGGAGTTCGTGCAGCCGGACTCGCGCTCGATCTTGTAGTCGCTGGCCTCGGTGAAGTCGTGGACCGAGCCGGTGGGCGGGTTCCAGACCGCCGAGAAGATCACCGCTGCGATCGCTGCGACGGCGAAGAGGCCACCGCGCTTGTAGTTGCGCGGCGAGCTCTGCTTCTTCATGGCGTCTGAGCCGTAGAGGGGGCGGTATCCAGGCTGGTTGCCACCTCGTGGGCCCGAAGGGCTCGGCACTACGTCTCTCCCTCAGGCAGTCCGTTCGTGTCGTGCGCCCCAGCGTCGGCCCTCATGATAGCGGAGGACTTCCATTTGCTCGTCGAACGCCGGGCTGGGGCGCCACAGGTATTGTCGGACGAAAGATTGGTTTACCTGAGCGCCTGGATCGCCGGCGTGTTTGCCGGGCAACACAAACACCCGCCCAAAGGGGCGGGTGCGTCGGTGGCGCCGAGAACTACTGTTGGGGCTCGTCTGCTAGGTGAGTGTCAACCCGAAGACGTCTTTGGCTGCGGCACGCAGAGATTCGATCTTCTGTGGATCGTCGGGCTCGTCGGGCCCGATCAGCGAGATCAGGAAGCCGCACCGCAGCGCAAGCTCCCCACGGGACTTGAACACGTCGAGGTTGTTGCGTTCGATGTGCTGCTGGATCTGCTGGCAGTAGTCGTACAGCTTGCCCATGTCTCACTCCCTACGGATTGAGCCCCCCATTGAGCGCGCCCCCTGATGATACGGGGTCGCCCCCATGTCGTACAACCGAACAGGCGACGGCGTTCCCTTCATCGCCCCCCGTCTTCTGCCGATACTCCCATCGGGGTCGGTTGGCGAAACTCCCTCGTTGGGTCTTATCGGCTAGTTTCCGCCGGAGTTAAGATGTCTGATTCATTCAGTCCGATCAGAGGCAAGTGCATGTGGTGGCGCGAGGCTGCCGTCGAGGAGGACATCCACGACGCTCGCCTGCGTGCTGAAGAGCGCCGCGTGTACTGCTCGTGTTTCGTCGAAGGCAGGGGCTGGACGCACAGAGCTCGACGACGTGCCGTCGAACTGTCCCGAGAACCTGCACTGCCGCTACTACATCCGCCACTGGTAGGGCGCCCAGGGCTTGCCGCTTCGCACCCGCTACGATAGTTCATGCATAAACTATCAGTGGAGTGAACTATTGCCGTGAGCGCATTCCCCGACTACCAGCCGACGAGCTCGCCGAACTTGCGCACGAGATGCGCCACGTGTGGCATGCAGTGGTGCGCGGCATGGCACAGCCGGAAGGGCTCGAGGGACTCCAGCGCCAGCAGTTCTGGGTGCTCGGTGCGCTCGCGCACGCGCCGCGCCGCATGAGCGACCTGGCCGAATGCGCGGGTACGTCGCAGGCGTCGCTTACCGGCATTGTGGATCGCCTCGAAGAGCGAGAGCTCGTCGAGCGGGTGAGAACCGCCGAGGACCGGAGGTGGTCGAGGTCGCGCTTACCGCGCGCGGGCGCGAGCAGATGGACCGCTCCAACGCGATGCTCGCCCGGATTGCCGAGGTGCTCGAGCCGCTCTCGGTCGCGGAGCCGTCAGTTCCTCGCGCTGCTGCGCAAGATCACTGCCGGACCGGAGACGCGAACACGTGCACCTGATCGACCTCGAGCACAGCCACAAGATGCGTATCCTGGGCGGCATCATGCTCGGCGTGCTGCTTGCGGCGATCGACCAGACCATCGTGGGCGAGCTTGGCGGCTTCCAGCTTCTTGCGTGGGTGTTCACGGTCTACTCGCTCACGAGCACCATCGCCGTCCCGATCGCGGGCAAGCTCACCGACCTCTACGGGCGCAAGTGGATCTATCTGGGCGGCATACGCTGTTCGTGGTCGCCTCGGTCGCATGCGGATTGTCACCGAACATGTATGCGCTGATCGTTGCGCGAGGCATCCAAGGCATCGGTGGCGGCATCATGATGGCGACAGGCATGGCGCTCATCGGTGACCTGTTCGTCGCGCGCGAGCGCGGCCGCTACCAGGGGCTTCTCGGCGCGATGTGGGGCCTGGCGTCGATCGTCGGGCCGCTGCTCGGCGGGTTTCTCACCGACGCACTGTCGTGGCGCTGGGTCTTCTTCATCAACCTGCCGCTGGGGCTCGTCGCTCTGTGCGTGCTATTCCGGACGCTGCCTGCGCCCGAGCGCGGGCAGCGGCACACGATCGACTGGGGTGGCGTCGCGGCCCTGGTCCTAGGCCTGGTGCCCCTTCTGCTCGCGCTCAACCTGGGCGGGGGAGGCGAGGCCGCGACCGCAGCTGCCGGCTGGGCGTCACCGGTCATCTTGGGCCTGCTCTCGGCGTCGATCGTGGGACTGCTGGTGTTCTTCTTCATCGAGCGGCGCCACCCCGAGCCCATCATCGACTTCGACCTGTTCAAGGCGCGCATCTTCACCGTGTCGGTGACCGCAGCGTTCTTCTCGAGCGTGGGCATGTTCGGCTCGATCATGTACGTGCCGCTCTACGTGCAGGTGGTTCTGGGCCGCTCGGCGACCGCCTCGGGCGTGTTCATGATGCCGCTCGTGCTGGGCATGGTGACCGCTTCGATCATCGCCGGTCAGCTCATCAGCCGGACAGGCAAGTACAAGAGGATCGGCGTCGTGGGCTTCGGCGCCTCGGCGGCCGGCATGTTCCTGCTCTCGCGCTTGACTCCTGCCACGCCCGACTGGCAGATCTACGCCCAGCTCGCCGTGATCGGCGCGGGCATGGGCGTGGGGATGCCGCTGTTCAACGTCGCGGTCCAAAGCGCGTTTCCCACCCGCATAGGCGTGGTAACCTCGGGGCTGCAGTTCTTCCGCTCCATCGGCGGAACCATCGGCGTGGCGGTGCTTGGCGGGGCACTCAACGCACGGCTGCGCGTCGAGCTGCAGACGCTCGTCACCGAACAGGCAGCGAGGCTCGCGCCCATCCGCGACCGGTTGGGCGACGCGCTGGGCGCTCCCGAGCAGCTGCTCAACGAGGGCGCGCTAGAACGTTCGGAGCGGGATTTCCGCCTGCGGCGCAGGCTTCGCTCGTGCTGTTCGCGAAGGATCTGCAGCTTGCCGTTGGCTCGGCTATCGGCTTCACCTTCCAGATCGCGTTTCTCGCCTCCGCAGCAGCGTTCGTGACGATGTGGTTCCTGCCGGAGATCGAGTTGGGTGAGGCCCCGCAGCGTTCCAGGACCGAGGCCGCCGGAATCGAACTGCTCGCCGATGAGGGTATGGGTCCCGCCGAGGCGGAACCTGCGCTGGTGGAGACCGCAGATGTCGCGACCGACTCCGCGTAGCGACCCGCGCATACCCGCGTTCGCCGAGCGCGTGTTGGCCGAGGGAAGGCCCCTATACCGCGACTTCCCCTGGCGCGACACGCGGGACCCATACTCCATCCTCGTCTCCGAGGTGATGCTGCAGCAGACCCAGGTCTCGCGCGTGGTCCCGTACTACGAGCGCTGGCTCGAGGACTTCCCCACGATCGACGCCTTGGCCGCCGCGCCGCTCGAAGCGGTGTTGCGGGCATGGCAGGGGCTGGGCTACAACCGTCGCGCGATCGCGCTCAAGCGACTCGCCGAGACGATCGCCGACAGCACCGCGCCTGGCTCGCAGCCCGCACTGCCTCGCGGACATGACGCGCTGCTCTCGCTTCCAGGCGTGGGACCGGCGACCGCCGCAGGAGTCCGTGCGTTCGCGTTCGGCGAGCCGGACGCCTACCTCGAGACCAACGTTCGTGCCGTATTCCTGCACGAGCTGTTCGCGGATGCCGAGGGCGTGCCCGACCGAGCGATCGCGCCGCTGGTGGCTGAGGCAGCCGCCTGTGCCGCGGATGCCGGTATCGATTCGCGCGCGTGGAACTACGCGCTGCTCGACTACGGTACGCACCTCAAGCGCACCGTGCCAAACCCGTCACGGCGTAGCGCTCACCATGGGCGGCAGTCGACCTTCGAGGGCTCGCGGCGCCAGAAGCGGGCTCGGCTGCTGCGCCTAGTGATGGAGGAGCCGGGCGCGACCGCCGAGGAGCTTGCCGCGGGGCTGTCGCTCGATGCCGGCGAGACGCTGGGCATCCTCGAGGACCTGACTGCCGAGGGGTTCGTGGCTCGCGAGGACGACGGCTGGCGGGTGGGATAGGGCACGCCGCGTGTGTGACACGTGACCGATTCACACTCTCATGCGTGCGCTCGTGCGCGAGGGGTTATCGGCCGGCGAGCGCCGCCGATGAAGAATGTGGGACTCGGGCGACACGCCGAAGGACAGGGTCCCGGCGCCAGTTCCACTGCGGCTTCGGGCGCAAAGACAAGTGCAGAGAGCCGCGGGGCCCGTGGGCGAGAGTCCGCGGGCCTGTCTTTGCGATAGCGCCTAGCCGGGCGGCAGCGGCCAGCCGATCGAGAACCAGCAGCAGCACGACGTTCGCAACGACGGTGAGCCAGAAGACCGCCCGGAACGACCGCTTGAGGGTCTTGTCGCGAAAGACGTGCTGCGCCACTAATGCCCCTGGCCACCCTCCAAGCAGCGCTACCAGGTGCAACGATGCCTCGGATGTTCTCCATATTGCCCCGCTCGGCAGCGAACTTGTCCATCCCGTACATGAAGTACGCGGCGACGCTCGCCAGCACGTAGAGACCGAGTAGGCCCAATGGCACCAAACCCGCGGCAGTCAGGCCGGCGAAGATGACGAGGAAGCCTACAATAGCCAGGAGGTCCAACTCAGCCCCCGTCGCTCGCTTCAGCGCGCACGTAGAGGTCGGCCGGACATGTACAGGGCTGCTGATTGCATGCAGGGCAAGGCCCTGTACTCGGAGCCGCGTAGAAGTCGATCAGCCGCCGCTCAAAGGAGAAGCCCAGTCTCTCAAGGACACCGGCAAGCGGAGCCACGCCCGCAGGCCCGTGAACCCACGCGTACGCAGCCATGTCACGAGCGCCCGCAGCTCGGCACCGGTCGCACACCTGCTGCGTGATGAGCGTCGCGACGCCACGCCTGCGCGCTCGTTCTTCCACGGCAACGATCCGGACGAGTCCGATCGGCGTATCGAGCGCGGGGGCCTCGCGAATCGAGTCGACCAGCGCCGCCGAGGCGAAGCCGATGACGGCACCATTCTCGAGCGCGACGCGGTGGCTTCCCGGCTGCGACGGATCGAAGTCCCAGAAGCCGGGGCCCAGAGTCTGGTCGAGCAGCTCGGCGACCTCGAGGCAGGTCCGACCCGATGAACTCACGAGTCGTCAAGCCTCATCTGCTCGCGCTTTCCATGGCGTTCGTCCCGGCGTTCACGATCACCGGCATCATCGCCTTCCAGCGCTGCCAGGCGGTCTCGTCGGCCGCGAGCTCGCAATGAAGTGCGCGACATTGGCCATGTTCGTCTCGTCGGGCCGGAAGATGCTGCTCACGAGTTCGTCGTGCAAATGGTAGTCGGTGATGTCGCCGTCAAACAGCGTGTCCGGGCGTACGACGACCCACTCGACAGTCTGGGTTGTTCGGTCCGATCTGCCGGCGAAGAAGTCCGCGGCCCGCTGGTTGTCCCTCGAAGGCGGGATGAGCACGCGCAACATCCATCAGTACACCTGCTCGCCGGCTCCACGGCGGCTGTCGGCCTTCGCTGGCCTGTTGACCGAGACGGTATTCATGAGGATGAAGCGCACCGGCCGGGCGGGGCGCATCGCCTCGACGGCACGGACGAGGTTCGGTCACCGCGCGGGTCACGAGCGACGAAGGGCGGGCCCATGACGCCTCGTAAGTTGATCGGGTGACCAAGGCACGAGATGACGGTGTCGCAGCCCTCGAGCTGGCCCTGCAATTCCTCGCTCGAAAGCGCCAGCAGGTCGTCCTGAACACGGTGAGTAGCGGGTCGCTCGTCACGCCATCGGAAGCCGCTCGGCCGAGCGCACGATGGCG
>CAVPCY010000012.1:0-115514 GCA_963702525.1 uncultured Actinomycetes bacterium
ACGATCTCCACGAGCGTGATCTCGAACGTCAGATCCTCGCCGGCGAGCGGGTGGTTGAAGTCGAGCACGACACTATCGTCGTTGACCTCCTTGACGGTGGCGGGAACGCGCTGCCCGTCCTCGGTGGCCAACTCCACCGCCCAGCCGACCTCGGGAACCTGTCCGCCGAAGAAGTCCAGTGGGAACTGCTGCACGCCCTGCTCGTCATGATCGCCGTAGGCCTCGGCGGCGACGATCGTGACGACCGTGGTGCCGCCGGACTCCAGCTCGCACACCGCGACGTCGAATCCCGGGATGACCTGACCCGAGCCCACCTCGAACTCAAGGGGCTCTCGGCCTTCGCTGCAGTCGAACTCGGTGCCGTCGGCAAGCGTGCCGCGGTAGTGGACTTTGACGGTATCGCCTTGCTTGGGTGCCATTGCGCCTCCTCGGAGGTGGGAAGTCGGAAGAACACACTCTAGCGCATAGAGTGCCCACGGCAATACCGCCCGAAACGCAGCGAGACCGGCACGCCTCACGGGCAGCGCCGGCCTCGGCTAGGACATATGGGGTGGAGCTACTTCACGAGTGACTTCAGCGTCCCTGACACCAGGTCGAGGAAGCGCGCGAAGAACTGCTCGAAGCTGCCGATCTCGTCGTTGCTTCCGTCGGGCTCGAAGTGAGCGTCGAAGTCCCCGCCGGCCACGCGCACAGAGATGTCCTCCATGCTGGCGACCATGCGGTTGAGACGCTTGAAGATCAGCGCGTTGAGCATCAGTGCGATCGCGCCAGTGGACACCACGAGGCCGAACATGATGACGAACATCGTGCGCACCTGCGAGGTGCGGGCAGCGTTGGCTGCGGCGCTGATGTCCTTCATCACGTAGACGACGCCCACGCTCTTGCCCGTCGAGTCGATGGCGGGGAAGACGCCGTGCGCGCGAGTCGTCGAATCGTTGCTCCAGCGCACCTTCCAGTAGTCGCCCGAGCCCTCGACGGCGCCATGGCACGTCTTGGAGCACGCGCCGTTCTCGACACCCACGAGCTTGCCGATCTCAGGCACGGTGTCGGCCGTGGCGGTAAGCTGCATCGCTTCGGCGGCCTTGTCGTCGGTCGAGGCGATCAGCACGTAGTTCTCGCGCTCGTCCCAGTCGTTCGGCTGGCCCGCAGCCTCGCGCGCCTTGGCGTAGGCGGCCTGGTCGAGTGCGCCCTTGTCGAGCATCAGCCCGACCTCGGCTCCGGCGATCTCTTTGGCAGCGTCCACGTACTTCTGCGCGGCGGCGGCCTGGGTGAGCGGTCCGAACTCGTCCGCGCCAAGAGCGGTGAGCTGGTCCCAGGTCGAGCGGCCGACCGCCAGAGTGTCGATACCGGCGACGTCGAGCTCGCCCGAGTAGGCCTCGTGCAAGTAGATCATGACCGTCATCATGCCTATTAGGTTGATGAGGACCACTCCAAGGAGGATCTTCGTCCTGATCGACATGTTCTTCATCGCTCTCCCTCTCTCGTCCCGCACGTTCGGTGTGCGTGATGCCCCCCATGAGCGTATCGGCGTGTGTCGGTCATCACTTTATGCAATCCGATCTATGGTTGAGCCGTCAGTTAGCGGACGACTACTCTGCGAGTGCTCGACGTCGAGCCCGTGTGGCCGGCGTCGCCTGCAAACACGGACTTTACGTAGTAGGTGCCGCGGGCGGTCGGCCGCCAGCCGTGGCTGTAGGCGCTGCTGCCGTTGAGCGTGCGGGTCGAAAGCGTCTTCCAAGCGCCCGTTCCGCGCTTGTACTGAATCGTGACGCGGCCGCCGGAGTGATTCGGCGAGACCGAACCACTGATCGCGACCGAGCGGCCACGCGTGATGGTGCCTGCCGAGACGTTCGCGCTCGTGGTCGAGCCCAGCGTCACCGTCGCGATCGCGGAGGTGACGTCCACGTCCTTCTTGACGGCCCACACGGCCTTGTAGCTCGTGGTGCCGGCGGGTCCGACGTAGTAGCCGAAGTCGCCGTCGTCGCCCACGGTGGCCGTGCCGAGCTTGACCCATTTCGGGGTCCCGTTGGGCTTCGCCCAGATCGCGACCTTCTCACCAGCGGCAGCTTCGCCGTCGCCGAACTCGAGCGTGCCGTAGAGCATCGCCATCTTCATCGAACCGTTGTAGCCGGTGGAGCCGAAGCGGGTGAAGCCACCGCCCACCGCGCGTGCGAAGTAGGCGGCCTTCTCCAGGCCGGCCTTCGCGTACGGGTAGTTGTGCGCGCCGTTGCTGGCGTCCTGCTCGACGAAGTGGATGTTGGTGTAAGCCGAGCCGAGGAGATTGATGCCCTCGACGGTCTCGATGCGGGTCGCGACGTAGCGGCGGTCACATCGGCCTCAGCCTCGTGTGTCAGATCCTCGAGACCCTCTTTCCACTCGTTGATGTCGCGCTGGAGGTCGGCGCGAGTCTTCGAGGTGTGGCAAGGCGTGCACGAGTCACCACCGGCCTGTACGTCCCATGCGATCGCGTTGCCGGGAAGCATCGGCTTCATGCTGTGCGTCTTGAGCGCGTACTTGGTCTTGGGCATGTGGCACTGCGGGCACTCGGTTTCTTCCATGAAGCGCTTCGCGGGCGTGGGCACGCCGATCAGACCGTAGCCGTTGCGCATCTCACGATGCGGGTGGTGCGGCGTCGCTCCTGGAGCCAACTCCTCGTCAATGGGGCCGAGCGAGTTGTGGCATGCAGCGCACAAGTCCTCGGCAGTTGCCTCGGGGCCTAAGGCCTCGAGACGCAGGCCGAGCGGTTCGCCGGTGTTGCCGTGGACCTGGTGGCACGCGCCGCACTCGATGTCGAGCACGTCGTTCGCGAGGTTCGACTCAGTTCCGGAGAGCTCGTTGGGGTATCTGCTCGACCCGTAGCCGATGCTCTTGAGGAAGCCCTCGGTCGAGTGGCAGCGCAGACAGTAGTCCTGCGCGCCCGGCGACCACCGCGTTCTCTTCTTGATGTCCTCCTGGTCCGGTTCGGGCCATCTGTTGGAGCGGGCGTGCGGAGTGAGCATCCACTCGTTGTAGTAGGAGTGCTTCATGCCCTTGTTCGAGCCGTTGGGATAGAACTTGGTATCCGAGGTCTCTATCGATGGAGCAGGGGCCGCAGGCGACGTCTGCACGTAGGATGCGCCTGCGACGTCGAAGAAGTCGGAGAGCTTCTGGTCGGGCGTGTAGCCGTTCGCGCCGCTGAACGTAGCGCCGGTGTAGTTCTTCTCCTTGGCGGTGCCGTTAACGTGGCACTGGCCGCACACCTGGCTGTCGAGTGAGCCCTTCACGTCCACGATCTTGACGCCGCTGCCCATGTGACTGCCGGGCTTCCCCGTGCCGTGGCAGTGCTCGCACTGGATGCCGAAGCCCGAGTAGGAAGTCTCGGTGCTGTGCGTCATCGCGGCGCCGCTAGCGAGCGTGTAGTCGACGTCGCTGGGACGCGTGACGCCAAGGAAGTGGCAGCCGCCGCAGCTCTGGAAGTAGGTGCGGGTGGTCACCTTCGCCGTGTTCTCCCACAGACCCGTGGTGGTTCCCCAGGAGATGCCGTTGGGCATCTGGTAGTCGTCTGCGGGACCGGCGATGGGCGCCAGCGTCCGACCGGTGCCCAGAAGGTACGAAGCGTCGTTCTTGTACTTGGAGACGTACTGGTGGGGCACGACCGGCGAACCAAGAATCCAGCCGATGTCACTGGCTGCGAAGGTCAGGCCACCACTCATCGACGGCGACGGCCACTTGTTCGCATCCGGCACAAGCCCAGCGGGATTCGCCGAGACGTCGGTCACGAACTTCGCGTGCCCGGTCTCGAGATACCTGCCGACCTGCCAGCCGGCTTCATCTGGGTTGGCGTGACAGTCCTCAAGACACCTCTGCTGCCCAGCGAACGTCTGCCCGTAGGCGTTAGCGGCCATGGCGACCTTGGGCGCCACCAGGATCATCGCGGTTGCGAGCACCGCGACCACCACGAGCCGCACGCGATCCATGGTCCCGTCGACCGCTATCGCTGCTGTGCCGTTCATTTCCGTCCCCTTCCGGTTGCGGGTGGGTGCCCCGCACTACGCTGTGGGCTTGCGCCCGGTCCTTATGGCCAGTACGTCGCTGTCGGTATGTCCGACGGCAATGGGTGCGAGTTGACGCCGTGGAACCCGTGGCATCCGCCGTTCGCGCAGTGTCGCGATCTCAAGTCGGTCGGCGAGGTGTAGTCCCGCAGGACGATGCCGGCCAGTCCGTCGTGGTCCTTGCTCACGTATGGGAATGTATCGGCAGGTCGTCCGTCGGAGGTTACTGTTCGCGCAAGCAGACGCGGACTGCGCCATGCGTGCGGGATGCGGACGTGACAGTCGACGCACTTCTCGCCGTAGTGCAGCGGGTGCCACGTGGGTGCACCGGTGTGCTTGGCATGCGCCCTGTGCACATAGCTGCCGCCCGGCGACGTGGTGCCCTCGACCGAGCCGATGGCGATCGTGTGGCACTTGAAGCACACCACGCGCTCGGTCCCGGTCGTCTCGAACTGCGACTGGCGGCCGCGTGTGGGGTTCGCGTACTCGGTCTGGCTGTAGTCGGGGTCGATTGTGATCGGGACCGCGCTGCCGTGCGGGCCAGCCATCGCCGAGGTGCCCTCGTGGCAGTCGTCGCAGCCCATCGTCACGGCGCGGATCTCATCGACCGTGTCCACAGGAACCCCCAGCGCGGTGCCGTCGAGCCACTTCGTCGTGCCGCTGTTGGCTGGCAGGGTCCAGGTGTAGGTGGTGCCTTGGCTCGCGTACGTGGTCATGGGGAATCGCTTGGACAGCCCGGTCAACGCGTTCCAGCCGATGTTGTGTCCGCCGCCCATCGGCGAGTCCAGCGCGGTCTGCCACTGCTCGAGCGGATCGCTCCACACGTAGCCAGCCGGCAGTCTCGTCTCGGTGGAGGTGCGCTTGTGCGCCGATGCTGCCGAGGAAGCGCTGGGCGCCGACGTGCCGCTCCTGTGGCAGGAGGCGCAGCGGTGATCGCGGTTGGTGATCGCGGCTTTGACGTCGGCCAGCGCCGCGTAGTCGCCGTTGCCCTCATCGGCAGGGTCGTCGTGGCACACGCGGCAGCTCGTGGCGCCGCCGCCCGTGATCGGTCCGCCAGAGGTCGCGGTGTGCGAGTTCATGAGGTCGCCCGGGTGACATCCCAGACAGCCCTCGTTCTCGCCGGCGCCGTAGCTGATGCCGTTGACCGTTCCCCTCAGGCTCGCCGAGTGGTCGACGAAGTGCTGGCTCGCCGAGAATCCGTTGTGACACGCCGTGGCCGGATCACTGCCGCCGCACGACTTGATGGCGGGCACGATACCGGCCTTGTGGCAGCCCTCGAGCGCACACGTGGCGCCGTGGACAGCCTTGAGGTTCGCGGAGGTGTGGCAACCCGAGTACGCGCAGTATCCGGGAGTCGGATCGCCGGAGGTGTTGAGCTCGGTGCCCTCGTGAGCGGCTGCGTTGGCCGCATGGCCCTCGAGTGCCGAGTAGCCCACGTGGCACGACTCTTCGGCGTTGTTGCCGCCGCAGCTGACAGTGCCCAAGCCGTTGATGCTGCCTGTGTTGGCGTGGCAGCCCTTGGCTGTGCAGCCCGGTCCGCGGTGCAGCGTGCGCACGTCGAGCGTGTCGTGGCAGCCGGCGCCCAGACAGGTGCCCGGCTTGGGCGTGCCGTCCTCTGCCAGCTCGAGTCCCTTGTGCGACAGATCCTGCAGGCCGTGCGCCGCTGGGATCCCGGCGGTGCCGTGGCACGTGGTGCATGCAGCCGCGCTGGTCTTCTCGGTCCACGAGTTCTTGACCTTACTCGCCGAGATCTCGGTTGCGTTGTGGCAGCCGGCGCAGACGGTGACCTTGGTGGAGGTGCTCGAGCCGGCCGCGATGGTGTTGCTCGGTCGCGCGTGCTCCGTGCCGATCGCATCGGCGTGGCAAGCACTGCACGGCGTCAGCAGGCCGGTCGCCGCGTCGGCGAGCTTCTGGCCGGCGATGCCGGTGGCACGGTGCACCGCGTCGGCACCGTCGGTGCGGCCCGACTTGCCCGCGTGGACGCCGGTGCGCGGGTCGTACTCGCCCGTGTCGCTGTGACATGCGGAGCCCTCGCCGCAGCTCTTGTTCGCGGGATCGAACGCCGCATTGCCGTTGCTCGCCGTCTTGGCGTGGCAGCGCAGACAGCTCTTGTGCAGCCCGCCGTCGAGCGGATCGCCCACGGCGGAGAGGTCCTTGCCGGGGTGGCAGCCGGCGCCGCTATCCGCGCAACCGGCGCTGCCCTCGGCCACGTGCGTGCCCTCAAGCTCGCCCGAGTGGGCGGCGTCCAGGCCGTCGGATCCGTGACACACGTCGCAGCTCTCAGCCGTATCGCGGCCCCGCCAGTCCTCGGCGATCGCAATCTCTGAAGCCGCGTCGTCGTGGCAGTTCTGGCACGTGCTGGGGCTGTTCGTATGTGCCGAGGACGCTCGATCGTGCTCGGTTTGCAGGCTCACGCCGTCCGGATCCATGAAGTGGCACTCACCGCAGCCGATGTCGTAGTAGGTCGTGTTGCTCGCCGGGACGCGCGTCTTGGGTGAGTGCACGTCGGCGTCGTTCTTGTGCGAGTAGTCATCGTTCACGTAGTCGGGATGGCAGGCGCCTTCGGAGTCGCTGCCGCACCCACGCGCAGTGGGCTGGTGCGCCTCGATCTCGAAGTCGTGGCACCCCGGTTCGCCCTTCGCCGCGTTGCCCGAGCAGTTCTTCGGGGCGTTGGCGTGGATCGCGTGCAGGTCGTTCTCCACGTGGCAGCCGGCGCCCGTCTCTCCACAGCCCAGCGTTCCCGTCGCCTCGACCGACTGCGCGACCTCGGGGTCGTGCATCGGCGAGGAGGAGTTGACCTTGTGGCAGTCTTCGCAGCGGCGCTTCTTCCAGTCCGAGAGGACCTCGGCCAAGCCGAAGGCGCGTACGTCGTTATGGCACTCTCCGCAGCCTACGTCCTTGCCGTACCTGCTGCCCTTGGCGATCGGCACGCCGGTGTGCGCGCCCTTCAGCTCGCGGCTGTGGCAGTCGTTGCACGTCGCCTTCGCGGTTCCGGTCTCGCCGGTGGCATCGCCGCCGACAACCGGCGCGCTCATAGTCGCTTGCATGTCAGTACCGGTCACCGTGTGCGTGGTTTCTCGGTAGTGTCCGCGCGGATAGGGGGCCGCGAGTCGCATCCGGTTGGGTGCTGCCTCCAGCGTGCCGTCGTGGCACACCTGGCACTCGTGCTCGCGTGGCTTGTGGCAAGGGATGCAGCCCACGCCCTGGTAGTCGTGGCACGTGGTGCACTCGGAGTTGGGATGGTAGTCGTTGAAGTCGGTGTACTCGGTCTCCGAGCCGTGGCAGCCCTTGCCCGAGTTCGTGCAGCCGGACTCGCGCTCGATCTTGTAGTCGCTGGCCTCGGTGAAGTCGTGGACCGATCCGGTGGGCGGGTTCCAGACCGCCGAGAAGATCACCGCTGCGATCGCAGCGACGGCGAAGAGGCCACCGCGCTTGTAGTTGCGCGGCGAGCTCTGCTTCTTCATCGCGTCTGAGCCGTAGAGGGGGCGGTATCCAGGCTGGTTGCCACCTCGTGGGCCCGAAGGGCTCGGCACTACGTCTCTCCCTCAGGCAGTCCGTTCGTGTCGTGCGCCCCAGCGTCGGCCCTCATGATAGCGGAGGACTCCCATTTGCTCGTAGAACGCCGGGCTGGGGCGCCACAGGTATTGTCGGACGAAAGATTGGTTTACCTGAGCGCCTGGATCGCCTGCGTGTTTGCCGGGCAACACAAACACCCGCCCAGAGGGGCGGGTGCGTCGGTGGCGCCGAGAACTACTGTTGTGGGCGCGTCTCCTAGGTGAGTGTCAGCCCGAAGACGTCTTTGGCTGCGGCACGCAGAGACTCGATCTTCTGCGGATCGTCGGGCTCGTCGGGCCCGATCAGCGAGATCAGGAAGCCGCACCGCAATGCAAGCTCCCCACGGGACTTGAACACGTCGAGGTTGTTGCGTTCGATGTGCTGCTGGATCTGCTGGCAGTAGTCGTACAGCTTGCCCATGTCTCACTCCCTACGGATTGAGCCCCCCATTGAGCGCGCCCCCTGATGATACGGGGTCGCCCCCATGTCGTACAACCGAACAGGCGATGGCGTTCCCTTCATCGCCCCCCGTCTTCTGCCGATACTCCCATCGGGGTCGGTTGGCGAAACTCCCTCGTTGGGTCTTATCGGCTAGTTTCCGCCGGAGTTAAGATGTCTGATTCATTCAGTCCGATCAGAGGCAAGTGCATGTGGTGGCGCGAGGCTGCCGTCGAGGAGGACGTCCACGACGCTCGCTTGCGTGCTGAACAGCGCCGCGTGTACTGCTCGTGTTTCGTCGAAGGCAGGGGCTGGACGCACAGAGTCGACGACGTGCCGTCGAACTGCCCCGAGAACCTGCACTGCCGCTACTACATCCGCCACTGGTAGCGCGTCTCGGCTTGCACACCCCTGGTTCGTGCTCTACGATGCTCGCCCGGATAGCCGAGGTGCTCGAGCCGCTCTCGGTCGCGGAGCGCCGTCAGTTCCTCGCGCTGCTTCGCAAGATCACCGCCGGACCGAGAGACGCGAACACGTGCACCTGATCGACCTCGAGCACAGCCATAAGATGCGCATCCTGGGCGGCGTGATGCTCGGCGTGCTGCTCGCCGCCATCGACCAGACCATCGTGGGCACGGCGATGCCGCGGATCGTGCGCGAGCTGGGCGGGCTGCAGCTGCTCGCGTGGGTGTTCACCGTCTACTCGCTCACCAGCACCATCGCCGTCCCCATCGCCGGCAAGCTCTCCGACCTCTACGGCCGCAAGTGGATCTACCTGGGCGGCATCACCATATTCGTCGCTGCGTCTATGGCGTGCGGTCTGGCTCCCAACATGTACGCGCTGATCGTCGCCCGCGGCGTTCAAGGCATCGGCGGCGGCATGATGATGGCGACCGGTATGGCGCTCGTGGGTGACCTGTTCGTCGCGCGCGAACGCGGGCGCTACCAAGGGCTTCTCGGCGCTATGTGGGGCCTTGCGTCGGTCATCGGTCCGCTGCTGGGCGGCTTTCTCACAGACGCGCTGTCGTGGCGGTGGGTCTTCTTCATCAACCTGCCGCTGGGCATCGTCGCGCTGTGGGTGCTCTTCCGCGAACTGCCTGCTCCCGAGCGCGGGCAGCGGCACATCATCGACTGGGGCGGCGTGGCGGCCCTGGTTCTGGGCTTGGTGCCTCTGCTGCTCGCACTCAACCTGGGCGGGGGAGGCGAGGCCGTGACCGCATCTGCCGGCTGGGCCTCGCCCGTCATCTTGGGTCTGCTCTCGGCGTCGATCGTGGGACTGCTGGTGTTCTTCTTCATCGAGCGGCGCCACCCCGAGCCGATCATCGACTTCGAGCTGTTCAAGGCGCGTATCTTCACCGTGTCGGTGACCGCGGCGTTCTTCTCGAGCGTGGGCATGTTCGGCTCGATCATGTACGTGCCGCTCTACGTGCAGGTGGTGCTGGACCGATCGGCGACCGCGTCGGGCGTGTTCATGATGCCGCTCGTGCTGGGCATGGTGACCGCTTCGATCATCGCCGGTCAGCTCATCAGCCGGACAGGCAAGTACAAGGTGATCGGCATCGTGGGCTTCGGCGCCTCGGCCGCGGGCATGTTCGCGCTCTCGCGCCTGACGCCCGCCACGCCCGACTGGCAGATCTACGCCGAGCTCGCCGTCATCGGCGCGGGCATGGGCGTGGGAATGCCGCTGTTCAACGTCGCGGTCCAAAGCGCGTTTCCCACCCGGATCGGCGTGGTCACCTCCGGCCTGCAGTTCTTCCGCTCCATCGGCGGCACTATCGGCGTGGCGCTGCTCGGCGGCGCACTCAACGCGCGCCTGCGCGTCGAGCTGCAGACGCTCGTCACGGAGCAGGCGGTCAGGCTCGCGCCCATCCGCGATCGGTTGGGCGACGCGCTGCGCGCTCCCGAGCAACTGCTCAACGAGGGTGCGCTGGAGCGCTTCGGAGCCGGTCTTCCGCCTGCGGCGCAGGCTTCGCTCGTGTTGTTCGCCAAGGATCTGCAGCTCGCTGTAGGCTCGGCCATCGGCTTCACGTTCCAGATCGCGTTTCTCGCCTCGGCAGCGGCGTTTGTGACGATGTGGTTCCTGCCGGAGATCGAGTTGGGAGAGGCCCCGCAGCGCTCAAGGGCTGAGGCGGCCGGGATCGAGCTGCTTGTCGATGAGGGCATGGGACCCGCCGAGGCGGAACCCGCACTCGTGGAGAACCCTGATGTCGCGACCGACCCCGCCTAGCGATCCGCGCATCCCCGCGTTCGTCGAGCGCGTGAGGGCCGAGGGAAGGCGACTGTATCGCGACTTCCCGTGGCGCGACACGCGCGATCCGTACTCGATCCTCGTCTCCGAGGTGATGCTGCAGCAGACCCAGGTCTCGCGCGTGGTCCCGTACTACGAGCGCTGGCTCGAGGACTTCCCCACGATCGACGCCTTGGCCGCCGCGCCGCTCGAAGCGGTGTTGCGGGCATGGCAGGGGCTGGGCTACAACCGTCGCGCGATCGCGCTCAAGCGCGCAGCTGAGACGATCGCCGAGAACACCGCGCCCGGCTCGCAGCCGGCATTGCCGAGCGACCCCGACGAGTTGCTGGCGTTGCCTGGCGTAGGTCCCGCGACAGCTGCGGGGGTCCGCGCATTCGCGTACGGCGAGCCCGACGCCTACCTGGAGACCAACGTGCGCGCGGTATTCCTGCACGAGCTGTTCGCGGATGCCGAGGGTGTGCCCGACCGCGCGATCGTGCCGCTGGTGGCTGAGGCAGCCGCCTGTGCCGCGGATGCCGGTATCGACTCGCGCGCGTGGAACTACGCTCTGCTCGACTATGGCGCGCACCTCAAGCGGACAGTGCCCAACCCGTCACGGCGTAGCGCTCACCACGGGCGGCAGTCCGCGTTCGAGGGCTCGCGGCGCCAGAAGCGGGCTCGGCTGCTGCGTTCGGTGATGGAGGAGCCCGGCGCGACCGCCGAGGATCTCGCCGCGGGACTGTCTCTGGATGCCGGCGAGACGCTGGGAATTCTCGAGGACCTGGCCGCCGAGGGGTTCGTCGCTCGCGAGGACGATGGCTGGAGGGTGAGGTAGGACACGCCGCGCAGTGTGACCGGCGTCACGCGCTCATGCGTGCGCACGGGCGCGAGGGGTTATCGGCGAAGCCAGGACCTCCGATGAAGAAGGTGGGACTCGGGCGACATGCCGAAGGACAGGGTCCCGGCGCCAGTTCCACTGCGGCTTCGGGCGCAAAGACAAGTGCAGAGAGCCGTGGGGCCCGTGGGCGAGAGTCCGCGGGCCTGTCTTTGCGATAGCGCCTAGCCGGGCGGCAGCGGCCAGCCGATCGAGAACCAGACAAGCAGCACGATGTTCGCAACGACGGTGAGCCAGAAGACCGCCCGGAACGACCGCTTGACGGTCTTGTGGCGGAAGACGTGCTGCGCCACTAACGCTCCTGGCCACCCCCCAAGCAGCGCCACCAGGTGCAACGACGCCTCGGACGTTCTCCATCTGCCCCGCTCGGCAGCGAACTTGTCGATCCCGTACATGAAGTACGCGGCGACGCTCGCTAGCACGTAGAGACCGAGCAGGCCCAATGGCACCATGCCCGCGGCGGTCAGGCCGGCGAAGATGACGAGGAAGGCCACGATCGCGAGGAGGTCCAACTCAGCCCCTGTCGCTGGCGGCAGTGCGCACGTAGAGGTCTGCTGGACACACGCAAGGTGTCTGGCTGCATGCAGGGCAAGGCGCGGTGTTCGGCGCCGCGTAGAAGTCGATGAGCCGTCGCTCGAAACAGAAGCCCAGGCGCCTCAGGACACCGGCAAGCGGAGCGTCGCCCGCAGGCCCGTGGACCCATGCGTACGCAGCCATGTCACGGGCACCCGCGTCGCGGCATCGGTCGCACACCTGATTCGTGAGGAGCGTCGCGACACCACGCCTGCGCGCTCGTGCATCAACGGCAACGATCCGAACGAGCCCGATCGGCGTATCGAGGGCGGGTGTTTCGCGCACCGAATCGACCAGCACCGCCGAGGCGAAGCCGATGACGGCACCATCCTCGAGCGCGACGCGGTGGCTTCCCGGCTGCGACGGATCGAAGTCCCAGAAGCCGCGGCCCAGAGTCCGGTCGAGCAGCTCGGCAACCTCGGGTAGGTCCGACCCGATGAACCCGCGAGTCTCCAGCGTCATCTGCTCGCGCCTTCCGTAGCGCTCGTCCCGGCGTTCACGATCACCGGCAAGCCGCCCTTCCAGCGCAGCCAGGCGGCTTCGTCGGTAGCGAGTTCGCACATGAAGTGCGCGACGTTGGCCATGTTCGTCTCGTCCGGCCGGAAGATGCTGCTCACGAGCTCGTCGTGGAGCCGGTAGTCGATGATGTCGCCTTCCAGCAGCGTGTCCGGGCGGACGGCGACCCACTCGACGTACGGGTTGCTCGGCCCGATCTCGCCGGCGAAGAAGTCGGCCGCGCGCTGGTTGTCCCTTGAAGGCGGGATGAGCCCGCGCAGAACCCACAGGAACAGCCTCTCGCCCGCACCGCGACGAGTGTCCGCCTTCGCCGGCCGATTCACCGAGACGGTGCTCATGAGGATGAAGCGCACCGGCTTTGCCGGCCGCATCGCCTCGACGGCGTGGGCGAGATTGGAGACGGCGCGAACCACGACGTCGAACGGCGGGCCCATGACGCCCCTCAGACTGATGGGGTGTCCGAGGCACGAGATCACCGTGTCGCAGCCCTCGAGATGGCGCTGCAACTCCTCGGTGGAGAGCGACAGCAGGTCGGCCTCGACTACGGTGAGCAGCGGGTCGCCCGACACGTCCTCGGGCAGCCGCGCCGCCGAGCGCACGATGGCGCGCACCGCGACGCCGCGCCCGAGCAGCTGGGTGAGGACACGGCCACCAGTGCGGCCGGTGCCGCCGAGGAGCAGCACGCGGTGCTGCAGGCTCATGACCCACCTCCTACGGCGCTTGCGGAGGAACCGGTAGAGGACGGCCTCAGACCCCAGCCGATCAGCCACACGGCGAGCACCATCTCCTGCACGCCCATCGGTGCGTAGAGGGCGCTCGAGATCGCCGAGTTCGGATCGTTCGTGAAGGGTAGCAGCAAGCCTCCGGCAAGCATCAGAGGAGCGGCGACGAGTCCCCACACGGACAGCCACCTCGGCACGCGCCGCGAGACGAACAGCAGCCAGTAGAGCATCACGGCGCCCACACAGAAGACGGTCTGGCCAGCGACCCACGAGTACTGGAAGAGGGCAGACAGCGCGACGGCCACCGCTTCGTACGAAGCCACCAGTACCGCCGGAGCGCTCGCCATCGCCTCGCTGACCGCGAGCATCGCGATCAGGGCGAGCACGCCGACGACGAAAATGGCGCCCTCTGTGACGCGGGATCCCACATACCAGGCGGCCATACCCTCCTTGCCTCGCGTGCGGGCGTCGCGCACGAGAACCGGGTAGAACATGACCGCGACTCCGGCCACGGCGATCGCCATCACCATGTCCAGAAGTGCCGTTACCAGCACCAAGCCCCTGCTGGACGCCATGGCCGCGACCTCACTGGGCGCGTTTGCGAACAGCGCCGCGAAACCGGCGGCCGTGGCAAGGACGTAGAGCAGCCCCACTGCGACTGCAGTCGTGCGTTCTTCGCGAGCCATCTTCTCGCTCATGACCCCTCCTCCGGGTAGTGGAACACTTCGTCCAGCGGCACGTTGAACACGCGCGCGATCTTGAACGCGACCTCTAGCGACGGCGAGTAGCGCCCCTGCTCGATCGCGATGATGGTCTGGCGCGTCATCCCAACGCGGTCCGCCAGTTCTGCCTGCGTCATCTCGCCGGCGGCGAAGCGCAGAGCACGGATGCTGTTGGTGACCTTCGTCGGCTTGACCATGGCTAGAAGCCCCTCCGGTAGGCGACGAGCTTCACTGTGGATGAGGTGAGCCCGGCGATGACGAACGCGGCGAACATGGCGTTCGCGATCCAGAAGTACTCGTACTCGAGCATGGTGAGGGCGAGCGCACCGAGCATCAGCACAGACGACACGTAGTAGCCCGCGAGATCGCCGCGCCGGCTGATGCTCTTGTCGCGTTCGTCCGACCGGTCGATGTCGAGGCTCTCAGCCGACCCCGGCGCGGTGATCTCGGCCGATATCGCGCTACCGATGGCCGTGACGATGGCACCCGCGATGGTGAGCAGGATGATCGCGCCTGCCGCGATGATCATCGGTCGCTGGTAGGCGATGTCCGCTGCGGCGGTCTCGCCGAGCTGTCCGGCGACGATCCACGCGTACACCGCGACGACAATGACCGTGGTGGTCGCGTTGACCCACGTGAGTTTCTCTTCAAAAGACATGGCTGCCTCCTTGATGTCAGGTATCTTTGACATACCCAAATGTAAAGAGTTTTAGACACCATGTCAAGAGAAGATTACTTGAAACGCGTCGACATACCGATGAGAGGCCTGCCGAGACGTTTCAGGTTGTCGTGGAGTAGGCGTCCGACTGGTTGGCCTATGTCCGCTCGGTATACCCTAGAAGGCGGTTACGAATGGGTCTGAGGCCGTGGGAAGGAGGCGGCTTCGAGGGCTGTGGAGCGGCCCAACGCCGCGCGACGCTGCAGGTCAGAAAGGGACTGACGTTGAGTTCGCTCGCAACCGGAGGCCACGCCGAAGCTGTCGAAGAAGCCGGTGGCTACTCGATCCGAGTCTCCGACACGCTCGACGATCCGGCTTGGGATGACTTCCTGGAGCGCGCGCCCGGGTGCGCCTACACCCAGACGACTTCGTGGGGGCTCGCCAAGGCCAACGACGGCTGGCAGCCCGTCCGCGTCGTCGCGACCCGAAACGGGCAGATCGTGGCCGGCATCCAGTTGCTGGTCAGGTCCACGCGGATCGGCGGAGTGGGTCTAGCGCTGAAGGGGCCCGTGCTCGCGGAGTCCCGCCGCGAACTTCTCGAGCCCGTTCTCCATGAGCTGGTCGTCGCGGCTCAGGAACGAGGCGTCGGGTACTTCGCCATTCAACCGCCCCGAGGCGCCGACTGGATGTGCGAATGGCTGCCAGAGCTCGGCTTCTCTCACAGCACCATCGACCTCGACCATGCTGCGGTCGTGATGGATCTGTCGCCCTCGCACGAAGAGCTCCTGGCCCGCATGGACGCCGGGCGCCGGCGGAACATCCGGACAGCCGAGAAGCACGGGGTTGTCGTTCGCCGGGGCTCCGAGGCCGACCTGGCGATCTTCGACCGGCTCAAGATTCCGCACGCCGCAAGGATCGGCTACACCCCCCGCGAACCCGCCTACCACGCATCGCTGTACCGCGCGTTCGATAGCCGTGGTCACATCGCGCTGTTCATCGCCGAGTGCGACGGCGAGCCGGTCTCGTCCACGCTGACGATTCTGTTCGGGGACACGTGCAGGGACATCGAGCGGGTGTGGAACGGTGAACACGCGCGGTCGAAGCCCAACGACGCCCTTGTGTGGGAGGTCATGAAGTGGGCGAAGTCCGAGGGCTACGCCTTCTGCGACGAGGGGTGGGTGCCTCAAGCCTTCGCAGAAGCCGTCCTGGCGGGACAAGAGCCCGCCGACGACCCTAAGGTCGCACACTCGCAGTTCAAGCTCCGGTTCGGGGGGCGCGTTGTGATCGATCCGCCGGGCTTCGACTACGTGTGCAATCCCGTCCTACGGTCGGTCTATCGGCGTGTTCCCCACGGGGTGAAGCTGTCGCGCCCGATCCAGTGGTGCGTCACGCGTCTGGGCGGCAAGGACTGAAGATGTCGGGATTCGAGCCGGAGTGTCCCGAGCGCGCAGCACGGGATCGAGGCCGGTCGCGTAGGGGTCCAAGGCATCACTCGTGTGCCCCGTGTCGCCCACAAACGTGCAGGTCGCAGGACTCGACGGGCTTCCTCGGACGCTTCCGGGCCTGTCGGGCTTCGCCTTGGCCGGCCAGTGGGTGTCGGTGGGCGGCGGCCTGCAGCCCCAGGCACGGGTCTCGTACGATGAACTCCGGCACCCGCTGGGAATCCAACTCACAGACCCCGAGACGCGAAAGGCGGACGTAACCATGGCGGAGGACAAGTCCGGCGCGAAGCCCGCCCGCACGCCCGGCAACAAGAAGGCCGACGGCCTGACTGAAGTGCTTGAGAACATCGCCGCGATGCCCGAACACGACCGGGCGATGGCTACGCGGTTCCACTCGATCATCGAGAGGACGGCGCCCACTCTGACGCCGAGACTCTGGTACGGGATGCCGGCGTACGCGAAAGACGGCAAGGTGCTGTGCTTCTTCCAGAGCGCCGCGAAGTTCAAGGCGAGGTACGCGACGTTCGGGTTCGAGGAGCAAGCCGCCCTCGATGAGCGCAACATGTGGCCGACAGCGTTTGCACTGACCGAGCTGGGCGACGAAGAAGAAGCGAGGATCGAAGAACTCGTCAGGAAGGCGATGGGCTGAAGCATTCTGGGGGCTGCACTTCTAGGGCAACGCCATCTCTGAGACGGTGACCTATGCGGTACCATCAGCGCCATGGTGAGCCTCGTCCCCTACGTGTGCCCGACATGCGGAGCTCCACTCGGACCGAGTGGGGTGTCGTGTTCGTGCGGCGCTGCGTCGGACGCGTGCGACCCTGCGGTCCCGGACTTCTCCCAAGCGCCCGTCTCCGCTGTTCACGCACGGAGCGAGGCCGTTCGCGCGCGTATGGAGAGCGGGCACGCCTGGACCGGCGCACGCGCCAGGCTCGTGCGGAATCTCCTTGGCGAGTACGGAGGACGCGACCCCCTCGTTTTGGATGCCGGCTGCGGTACGGGCGCGTTCGCTGCGTCGCTCGCGGCCACGGGCGTGCGCGTCGTCGCGGTCGACGCCGAGGTGCCCTCCGAGATCACGGCGGCGGTGCAGTACGCCCGCGCCCGCCTCACCGCGCTTCCCTTCGCCGAGGCCGCCTTCGACGTGGCCCTCATGCTCGACGTGCTCGAGCATCTCGACGCCGAGAAGCCCGCGCTCGTCGAGATCGCACGCGTCCTTCGCCCGGGCGGGACGCTCATCGCTACCGTGCCCGCGCTTGAGGCGCTGTGGGGGCCACGCGACGAGCTTGCCGGTCACGCGCGCCGTTACGAGCTCGACTCGTTGCGCGACGCGATCGAGTCAGCCGGATTCGAGGTCGACCGGATCGGCTTCTGGGCGGCGACCACGCTTCCGCTCCTGCGCGTCTCGCGTGCGGTGGCTCGCGTGCGTCCCGGTACGCTCGGCGCCGAGGAACGTCCTCCGCGCCTCGTGAACGCCGTGCTGCGTCCGGTCCTGCGTGCGGACGTCGAGCGCGCGCTGGGTCCGGGTTGGCGGACCGGCTCGTCGCTGTTCGCGGTCGCGAGGACGCCGTCGTGAGCGCCGCGCCCGCTTGCTCGGGAACCGTCCGCCCGCCGTCAGCCGGTGACGGCTTCGAGCTCCTGCTCTTCACGGCGCTTCCACAGGTGGCCGCCGCCGCGCACGCCGCGGGCATCGATGGCGTCGTCATCGACTTGGAGTATCGCGACAAGGAGGCCCGCCAGTTCGGCGCCGACACCGAGGTGAACCGCCACACGCCTGCGGACGTTCGCGCGTGTCGCGCGGCGACAGCTGGTCACCTTATCGTCCGCATCAACGCTGTCGGAGAGTGGACGTCGACCGAGGTCGACGCGGTCCTCGATGCGGGTGCTGACGAGATCCTCGTGCCCATGGTCACGGATCCTGCGCAGGTCGAGAGCGTGATGGGACAGGTCGGACCGCGCGCACGCGTCGGTGCTCTCGTGGAGACGCCAGAGGCCGTTGCGTCCGCCGGCGCTATCGCGTCGCTCGGCCTCTCCCGCATCTATCTGGGCTTGAACGACCTCGCTATCGCTCGGAAGACGCCCAACCTCTTCACGGCGCTGCTCGACGGTACCGCCGACCGCGTCGCCCGTCAGGTCGTCGCGGCCGGGGTATCGTTCGGCCTCGGGGGGCTGACCCTCCCCGGCCACGGCGCTCCCGTGCCATCCACGCTGCTCGCGGGCGAGATGGCGCGACTCGGCTGCTCACACGTGTTTCTCCGGCGTTCGTTTCTGCGTGACGTTCCCATCTCGGACTTCGAGTCCGCCGCAGTGCGCATTCACGCGGCGATGAGGACTGCTCGCCGCCGCACTCCCGCACAGGAGGCCGCGGACCGCGCCGCGCTCGTCGAGTCGGTTTCGAGCTGGGTTGCCGGAGCGAGGCCGACCCATGCCTGACTTCGGAGGGCGTCGTGTCATGGTCACCGGCGTCACCGGTTGGATCGGCGGTGCGCTCGTCCCCGCGCTTGTCGCTGGAGGTGCCGAGGTCCACGCCCTCGCCCGCGATTCCGAGCGGATTCCTTTCGCGACGGGCGTGTTCGCCTCGGTCAAGGTCCACGCGGCCGATCTCGCCGATGCGGTGTCCGTGCGCCGCACGCTCGCCGAGATCCGGCCCGACGTCGTCATCCACCTTGCAGTCGCACGCGGCGATGCCACGGTCGAACAGCGCGAACGGCTCTGGAGCGTGAACGTGCTCGGCACGGTCGCGCTGCTCGAGTCTGCGGCGCAGGTTGGGTGCACCCGGTTCGTGCACGCGGGCAGTTCGCTCGAATACGGGTTGCTCGGGAGCGCCTTCTCCGAGTCCGACGCGATGCGTCCGGTGACCGCCTTTGGGGCCTCGAAGCTCGCGGCGACCGTGGCCGTTTCGCAGGCGGGCATCGCGGGACGGCTCGACACGGTCACCCTCCGCCTCTTCTCGGTGTACGGGCCCGGAGAGCCGCCCAAGCGGCTCGTTCCCACGGCGATCCGCGCGGCGTTGCTCGGCGACGTGTTGCCGCTGACCGCGACGCGTCCGGTGCGGGACTTCGTGTTCATCGACGACGTGTGCGATGCACTGCTCCTCGCCGCAGGCGCCGACGCGCTCCCTGTACCGGGCGCCGTCTACAACGTCGGGACCGGGATCGAGACCGGCAACGCCCAGGTCGTGGACGCGATCGAACGGGTGACGGGCCGCCGGGTGCGGCGCTCGGTGGGCGCGTACGCCGCGCACGCGAGCGACCGCTCGCCCTGGCGGGCCGACACGACGCTCGCACGCGAGGAGCTGGGGTGGGAAGCGGTCACGACCCTCGACGTCGGTCTCGCAGCGCACGTGGCGGCGATCGGCGCCGAGCTAGGGCTCGCGCCGTGAGCGTCCCTGACGCGATCCCCGACGTGAGCGTTGTCGCCCCGGTCTACCGGAATCGCGACACCCTCATCGAGTTGCATCACCGCGTGGGAGCCGTCCTCGATCGCGCCGGGAAGAGCTGGGAGCTCGTGCTCGTCGACGACTGCGGTCCCGACGAGTCTCGTTCGGAGATCGACCGGCTCGCCGGGCTCGACCCGCGCGTCGTCGCGGTCCAACGCGAACGGCGCGGGGGGCAGCATCGCGCGCTCGTCACCGGTATCGCAGCGAGCCGCGGGGCGGCTGTGGTCACGCTCGACGCGGATCTTCAGGACCCGCCCGAGGCGTTGCCGCTGCTGCTCGATCGGCTCATCGAGGCCCCGGTGGTCTACGCCGGCAGGCGGGGCACGTATCAGTCGGCGTACCGCCACGCGACGTCGCGCGTGTTCAAGTGGGCGATCGGGCTGGTTGCGGGGATGCCCTCCGATGCGGGCGCGTTCCTCGCGCTCGACCGCCCGGCAGCTGACGCGATCGCGCGCTTTCGGACGCGCACCCCGTTCGTGCCCGCGATGGCGGCGCTGCTCGGCCGCGGCTGCACGAGCGTCGGGGTCGAGCGCTCCCCCCGCGCGCGCGGGACTTCGGCGTACTCGAGCGGCAGGCGCCTGGGCGCCGGGGTCAGCGCGCTGTCGCACGCGATCGTGTGGCGGTTCGCGGGAACCGGTCTCGCAGCCGCGCGCGTCGGCTCGCAAGCCGCCGAGCATCCGGCGCACCCGTGAGCGCGCGTAGGCGCATACGCGGTTGGACGGTGCTGTTCGCGGCCGCCGGCGCGGCTGCGGTAGCGGCGGTCGTTTGGGGGGTGTCGGCGCGCACGTTCCTCGCCGATGAGGCATGGTTCGGGCAGGTCGCAGCTCGGGTGGCGCGAGGCGAGACCCTCTACAAGGATGTCTGGATCGGCGTCACGCCCCTGTCGGTGTGGGCGACGGCGTTGCTCGGCCGGGTCTTCGGCACGACTCTGGTCGCCGTGAAGGTGTTCTCGGGTGTCGCGTTCGTCCTGAGCGCGGTCCTGGTGGTGCTCGTTGCGCGGACCGTGCGCCTGTCGCTGCCGGCGACGGTCGCGACGCTTGCGCTCCTCCTCGTCACGAGCCCGCCAGGCCGGGCGGGCGCCGGCTCGGGCTACAACACCGGCATCGTGCCCCTCACGCTCGCGTGCCTGCTCGCCGCCGTGACCTGGTGGGAGTCGGAGGAGGCCGACCGGCCCGCGCTCGCCGCGGTGGCGGGCGCGCTCGCCGCGGTGGCGTTCGGGGTCAAGCAGAACGCTGGCGTGCTCATGATGCTCGCGTTCACGGGTACGGTCGGGGCCGCCCCGCTCCAGCCGGGCGGCAGGCGGCGTTCCCTCGGGGTCGGGTGGGCGGCCTTCGGGGTCGGGTTCCTCGTGCTGGCCGTCGCTGTGGCGTTCACGGCGGGCGTCGCGGCGCCGGTCTCGTGGTTCTTGAAAGGCCGATACCTCTCGATGGCGGGCGTCGGCTTCGCCGCAGCGTTCCTCGGCTCATGGCGAGCGGCGTTCGCCGAGGGCGGGTGGAGGCTGCCTGCGGCCCTCTCCCAACTGCTCGCGTTCCCCTCAGCCGCGGCCGGCGTGCTCGTGCCGGCGATCGCCGTGTTGCGCGCGCCTCGGCGCGTCGGGTGCGTCGGTCTCGCGTTCGGAGTGGCCGCCGTGCTGTGCGGCTTCCCTCGATACGACCTGCCGCATCTTTCGGTGGTCGCCCCGCTGGCCATTGCGAGCGCCGCGGTGGGCTGGTCGGTGCTCTCCCGCGATGCGGCGCTTCCGGGCCGCATCGCGTGGTGGGTCGCCGGGATCGCGGTTGGGGTCGCCGTCGTGGCGACGGTCGGCGTGACCCTTGACGCCGCGCGGACCCGAGTCGCGGTGGCCTCAGCCGTAAGCGGCGTCGGGCGCGTCGCCCCCGCCGAGAAGGACCGGATCGACGGCGGCGTGGCCGCGTTGCGGGCCGCACCCGGGGATCGCGTCTTCGTCATCAGCGCGTGGTCGGGCCTCTACTCGCTCTCGGCGGGCCTCTCCAACCCGTTGCCCTGGGACTACCCGCTGTCGGTCGCGCTGCCCCCGTCGGCCGCTCGGCAGCTCGCGGAGCGGGTCGATGCGGGCGCCGTCGACGGCGTGTGGATCGACTCGGCGATGGGCGGCAGCGGGTGGCAGCCGCTCGAGATGGTGCTGTGGGTACGCCGCAACATGAGCGAGGCGACGAGCACGCCGTACGGCACGCTCTACGTCCCCCGCTAGCGGTCAACGGACCCGCGTGTACGCGGGTTCTCGGGCGGCGGGGTCGTCCGTCGGGCACTACCCCCGCATCTACAGTCTGTACATGCGAAGTCCCGAACGTACCGCTACTTCTCCTCGTGCCTGCGCATGATGTCGACGATCGCGCGGGTCTTGCCCGACTTCTGGGCGCGTTCGCGCTTCATCTGCTCGCGCTTGGCCGGGTCGAGCATGTCGGCTACCCGCTGCTGGAGGTCCTTGGGCGTGAACGGCTTGGTGATGTAGTCGGCCGTCCCTTCGTCGAACGCCTCGAGTTGCTGCTGGTAGTCGCCTACAGCCGAGAGATGGATGATCGGGATGTCCTTGGTCTCCGGGTCGGCGTGCAGGCGCTTGCGCACCTCGTTGCCGTCCATCTGCGGCATCATGATGTCGAGGATGATCAGGTCGGGCTGACGCGACTTGGCGTACACGAGTGCGTCGACGCCGTTCTCGGCGGTGATGAGCTCGTAGCCCTTCGAATCGAGAGTCGCGGTCACCAGCCTCAGGATCGAAGGCTCGTCGTCGACTATCAGGATTATCGCCATGGTCGTCTCCCGCTCCTGTTCGTGTCCGATACGCGTTCTATTCGCCGAGAAACCCGCGTACCTGCTCCACGAGGTCCTTGGGTGTGAACGGCTTGCAGATGTAGTCGAGCGCTCCGGCCTCCAGCCCGATGGCCTGCTCGGCCTTCTGACTCTTCGCCGAGAGCATCACCACGGGGATGGCTTGGGTGGCCGGGTTCGCCTTGAGACGCCGGCACGCTTCGTAGCCGTCGAGCACCGGCATCATCACGTCGAGCAGGATCAGGTCAGGCTGCTCGCGCTCGGCTATCTCGACGGCGGTTAGCCCGTCGCTGGCCTCGATGACGTCGAATCCCTTCGAGCTCAGAGAGAACGACACGAGCTTGAGGATGTGCGGCTCGTCGTCGACTGCGAGGATTCGCGTCACCTAGGCACCCCCAAGCGGCACGCTTGAGAGCAACTTCTCGACCTCGGCGGCGATACCTTCCGGCGAGAGCGGCTTGTTGATGCGGCCCGCCACGCCCGCGAGAAGTTCCGTGTTGGCCGAGTCGACAGGGTGCGCTGTCATCACCACGATGGGCGTGTCGGCCCAATCGGGGTGCGTCTTGACGGTCTTGATGACCTCGAAGCCGTCCATCTTGGGCATCCGAAGGTCGAGCAGCATCACATCGGGCAGCCGCTTCTCCATCGCCGCGATCGCCTCGGTGCCGTCGTACGCCGTTGTAACCGAGAAGCCGCGGCGTCGTAGCGTCTCGGACAGGAGCGAGACCACCGAGCGGTCGTCATCGACCACGAGCACGAGCGGGGAGTCGGCGGCTCCCACCAGGCTGCCCACGATGTCGAGCAGCTTGGTCTGGTCGATCGGCTTCTCGAGGTAGTTCGCCGCCCCGAAGCGACAGCTGCGCCCCTCGTCGCACACGATCGAGAGCACCACCACCGGGATCGAGGCGGTGTCGGGATTGGACTTGAAGCGCTGTATCAGCTCGAAACCGTCGCCGTCTTCGAGGATCACGTCCAAGGTGATGACCTGCGGTTTTACGCGAGCCGCGATAGCCAGCGCATCCTCCGAGTTGTACGCCTTGTAGACGCGGAAGCCGCGGCGCATGAGGTACGTCTCGATGAGGGTGGCGATCTCGGGGTCGCTGTCGACCACGAGCACCGTGCCGCCCTCCTTCGCCGGTCCCGCTATCTCGGGGTCGCGCATCATCTCCTCGGGAGCTACGGGCAGCGTGAACCAGAACGTCGAGCCGGAGCCCGGCGTGCTCTTCACACCGATCTCACCGCCCAGCAGCTCGATGATGCTCTTGCAGATCGACAGCCCCAGTCCCGTGCCGCCGATCTCGCGCGTCATCGCCGAGTCGACCCGGTAGAACTTCGTGAACAGCATCTTCTGGTCGTCTCGGCTGATTCCCAGGCCCTTGTCGGCCACCGAGACCCTGACGGTGTCGCCGGTGTGCTTGGCGCTGATGGTCACGTCGCCGCCCTCGGGCGAGTACTTGATGGCGTTGCTGACCAAGTTGAGCAGCACTTGGCGCACCCGGTCGATGTCCGCGGCAGCGAGCGGCAGGTCGTCAGGCACCCGCAGCTTGATCTCGCGACCGGACTGGCCGGCGAGCGCGCGGAACGTGTCGGCGGCGCCCTCGATCAGGTCGGGCAGGTACTGCGGCTCGACCTTGAGGTGGATGCGCCCGGACTCGATGCGAGAGATGTCGAGCATGTCGTTGATGAGCTCGACGAGCCGGTCAGAGTTCTCCTGCACGATGCCGAGGAACTCCTTCTGGATCTCGTTGATCTCGCCCGCATCGCCGTCGAGTATCAGGTCGACGTAGCCCTTGATCGAGGTGAGCGGCGTTCGAAGTTCGTGGCTCACCGTCGAGACGAACTCGTTCTTCATCTGGGCGATCTCGTACTCAGAGGTGATGTCGCGGATCGCGATCACGCGCCCGGTGTAGTCGCCGTCGCTGTCGGTGATGGGCGTGACCTTCACCTTGACCACGAGCTGCTCGCCCTCGCGCTCCAGGCTGAGCTCGCGGTACTCGTCCTCGGCAAGCGGGTCGAGGTTCTCGCTGAGCAGCTCGCGCGTGACGCATTCGCGGCAGCGCGCGATCTTGTCGGCGAAGTTCAGCGGGACGTCGGGGCCGTCGCATGTGGTCCCGCTCATCAACCAGCAACGCAGATCCACCGAGTCGAACGCGGGGCAGTCGGGCATCTCGCAGTTCATGATGTCACGGCATCGCGCGGGCCCGCCCTCGGGCGGCGGTACGGGGTCGAGCCCGAGCAGCTCGTCCACCGAGACCCGGGTGCCCAGCAGCTCGTGCTCGGTCGCGTGCAGCATGGCGAGCGCCGCCGGGTTGGCGTAGGTGACCTCGTCGGATGCCGAGAGCACCAGCAGGCCGTCGGTGGTGGCCTTGAGCACCGCCTCGACTCGCTCGCGGCGCCCCACGACCAGGCTGTCGTCGTGCAGGCTCACCGCAAGCGAGCGCGGGCCTGAATGGGAGCGCCATGCCCGGCACGACAGTGCCCGGTCTCCGACCAGTATCGAGAACGGCCGAGAAGGGCAGCGCGTGCCGGATTCGAGCAGGTGCGCGATGCGCTCGTGCAGGGAGCCCGGCAGCGCGTCGAGGTGAGATCCGGTGAGGTCGCCGTCGAGCCCCAGAAGGGCCGCCGCCGAGTCGTTCGCGTACAGCACCAAGCCGCGCTCGTCGAAGCAGACGAGGCCATCCTCGGCCACGTCCAGCAGTCGCGCGAGCTCGGCGTCATGGTCGTGCCGTGAACGCCCACTCGTCATGTGTCGCCTCTTCGAGGCATGCGGTTCCGCTACTTGTTTCGGACTTCGACAGGTAGGGGCGGGTTCCTGCCCGCTACGGCGCTTCCAGCGCGTCGATCGCGAGCGTCTCGAGTTCCTCGGCGACATCCGGGAAGGCGCGCCCGGTCTCGCGCGCGATGCGCGCGACGTCGTCGTGCTCGGGCCGGTAGCGCGGTGAGGCGCCGGGAGGTCCCACCTTCACGCGCACGGGGCCGTACGCCGTGTCGATCACCCGCTGCTCCCGCTCGGCGACGTAGCGCGGCAGGTCGTGGCGTCGGACTCCCAACGTGCCGGTGAGTGCGACGAGACGCTCGGCGAGACGGTCGGCATCGCCGGTCGCAGCCAGTACCGAGATCAGGTGTCCGGCGCGCCCCTTCTTCATCACGATGGGGGAGAGCCACACGTCGAGTGCGCCCTCGGCCAGCAGCTGCTCGGCGGCGAACGCGCTCGCCTCTGCCGAGATGTGGTCGACGTTGGTTTCGAGCAGCGTGACCTGCTCGGTGCGAAGCGACGGCGTCGCGGTCGCCGGCTCGCCCACGATGATGCGGCAGACGTTCGGACTGCCGATCTCGCGCGTGCCGGCGCCGTAGCCGATGTGGTGCGGCACGAGCGGGTCGCACGGGCCGAAGCCGCTCGCCAGCACGCGCACGAGCGCGGCGCCCGTGGGGGTGGTCAGCTCGCCGGGCGCTTCGCCGTCGCCAGTGCTCGGCCCCGCCACGGTCTCCAGCCCCAACAGCAGTGCGGCGGTCGCCGGCGCGGGAACGGGGAGGACGCCGTGCGACGCGGCGACGGTGCCCCAACCGGTGGCGAGCGGCGATGCGACCAGCCGGTCGATTCCCAGAGCGTGCAGCGCCGCGCAGGTTCCCACGACGTCGAGGAGCGAGTCGAGCGCTCCCACCTCGTGGAAGTGCACCGAGTCCACGTCGGTGCCGTGCACGCCGGCCTCGGCCTCGGCCAGAGCCGAGAACACCGCGACCGCGCGTTTCCGCACCGCGTCGGGCAGGCCCGCGGCGGCCAGGTCATCGCGGATGCTCGCCCACGTGCGCGACGCGGGCTGCTCGGCGGCTTGCACCGACACGCTCAGCGCCGAGACCCCGTGGCTCGATACGCGGGCAACGGTCACGCGGGCCTCCGGTGCGAGGCGAGCGAGCAGCGCCTGCAGGTCCTCGGCGGTGAAGGCTCCGGTCGCGACGCCGACGTCGAGCAGCGCGCCGAGGAACTTGTCGCCGGACACGCCGGTGGAACAGTCGAGGTAGCCGATCACGGATGCCGGCCAGTGAAGGCGTCAGGACCTGCCTGTGCGTCGGCCGCTGCGTCGAACTCGGCCTCCCACGCCGGGCGGTTGATGCGCGATGCGAGCACGGCGGCTCCGAAGCCGTTGTCGATGTTGACCACGCCGATGCCGCCGGCGCACGAGTTGAGCATAGTGAGGAGCGCCGAGACCCCCCCGAAATTGGCGCCGTATCCCACGCTCGTGGGCACGGCCACGACCGGCACGTTGACGAGCCCCGCGACCAGTGAGGGCAGCGCGCCCTCCATGCCGGCGACCGCGATGACCACGCGCGCCGCGCGCAGCTTGTCGGTGTGGGCCAGCACGCGGTGCACGCCGGCGACGCCCACGTCGTAGAGGCGTTCGACCTTGGAGCCCATCACTTCGGCGCAGACGGCCGCCTCCTCTGCGACGGGGATGTCGGCGGTGCCTGCGCTGGCGACCACGACACTGCCCTCGGCAGGCGGGTCTTCTCGGCGGTCGATCACCACGAGCCGGGGAAGCTCCAAGTGCACCGCATCGGGGGCGACCGTGATGAGGGCCTCCGCGTGCGCAGGTTCGGCTCGGGTGGCGAGCACGACGCTGCCGCGTGAGAGCAGCTCGAGGCCGATCGACGCGACCTGCTCGGGCGACTTGCCCTGGCAGAAGATGACCTCGGGAAAGCCGCAGCGCAGCGCGCGGTCGTGATCGATGCGGGCTTCGGGCGAACCGCTCACCGAGCCGACCTCGGCAGCGGACAGCCGGGCCAGGTCTGTCAGCGCCCCGTCGGGCGAAAGCGAGCCGGCGGCTACTGCCTCGAGCAGCTCTCGGATGCGTTCGGGTTCCATGTGGGCGGCGTCCTTCGGCAAGAGAAGCGGCTCGCGTTCGCGCGTAAGCCGCAGGTCATCACGGTATCGTGCTCTATACTACTACCACGTCCGAGCCGTGCTCTGTCGCGCGGCCCATTCGAGAAGGAGCTGACAGCCATGTCACGCTACGCGTTCCTCGGCCCTGCCGGGACCTTCTCGGAGGAAGCGCTCTTCACGCTGGCCATCGAGGAGGTCGAGCCCGTACCCTACGCCACCATCGCGGAGGTCTTCGAGGCGGTGGAGCGCGGACAGGCCGATGCGGGCGTGGTGCCGATCGAGAACTCGGTTGAGGGGTCGGTGCCGGCGACACTCGACGCACTCGCGTTCGACACGCAACTCGAGATCCAGACCGAGCTCGTGCTCGACATCCACCACTGCCTCGTGGTCGCACCGGGTACGGCACTGGGCGACATCACGCAGATCGTCGCGCATCCGCAGGCGAGCGGTCAGTGCCGTCGTTGGCTCGCGCGGCACCTGCTGGGGCGACCGGTCACGGCTGCGAACTCGAACGCCGAGGCGGTCCAGACCGCGGTGGCGAACCCCGGTACCGCAGCGATCGGGCCGGCACTGGCGTCGAAGCTCTACGGCGGCGAGATCCTCGAGCCCGACATCGAGGACTACGCGGGTAACCAGACGCGCTTCGTGGTGATCGGCCGAGGACTGCGCTCGCGGACCGGCGCCGACAAGACCTCGCTGGCGCTGTTCATGAAGAAGGACAAACCCGGCGCGCTGCTGATGATCCTGAGCGAGTTCGCCTACGGCGATATCAACCTCACGAAGATCCAGTCGCGTCCCACCAAGCGCCAGTTGGGCGACTACATGTTCTTCGTCGACCTCGAGGGGCACGTGGACGACCAGAACGTGCGCACGGCGCTCGACTGCCTGAGGCTGAAGCTGCGCGAGGTCAAGGTGCTGGGGAGCTACCCTCGCGCCGAGAGCCGATAGCGCGACCTACCTGCGGGGAGTGTCCTCGTCGTAGACCAGCCCCGCGTCGAACACGCCGGGTCTCGTCTTGAGCGAGTCGACGGTCAACTGCTCCTGGCCCTCGCCCACGATGACCACGTAGCGCCCGCCACCTAGGGAAACCACGTCGTCAGAGCGCACCGCCGTACCGGCAAGTACCTTTTCGATCGTCGTATCCTTCGAGACCCAGACCGAGACGACTCCAGGCAACGGTTCGTACCGGGGCACAGAGACGATGCTCTTGTCGCCGCCACCACCGCCACCGACCGGATTGGCGCCGCCGCAGTTCCTGAGCAGCAGCAGTATCAGGATGATGATGACGATGAGGATCAGCACGCCGACGACGTTCCATGCACTGGGGCCCGAGCGTTCCTCGGCAGATTGGTCCTGAGCGACCGGTGCCTCTTCGGGCTGCAGTGGTTCGTCGGCCATCGTCAGTCTCCTCGAGCGCGGCGGCTTGCGCGCTGGTCTCCCCCTGCTGACGAGTATAGCCGACCGAAGGGCGCGACCTGCGTGCCGCTGGGCGGGAGCCGTGCTGGCCCGTCAGGCGCCAGCGAGCCGATCGAGCCCGACCTCGCTGAGCAACTCGCACAGCGTCTCGCCGTCGACCACCGTGCACACGCGGTAGCGATCCTCGGTGGGCTGTCCCGCCGGCGCGTCTGCCGCCAGGGGAGGTGCGACGCCCCCGGGACCCACGAACTCCCCGGTTGCGAGCCGTACGAGCCGGTCGCTGACCACGGTCGGCAGATCGGGAGCTACCGAGAGCAGCATGTCGTCGTTGTAGATCATGCGGACCGTGGGCAGCCACGAAGGCGGCACGCCGAGCGAGAGAAGGTAGTCGTCGGTGAATCCGCTGAAGAGGCCCGCGGCAGGGGCCTGGCCACCCGCGATTCGTGAGGCATGCGTGACCGCCCCGTGCGACGCCAGCCTCTGCTCGGCTTCGGCCGGGTCCTCGACGATCTGCATCTCCCCGGTCACCGGGTGGCACTCGATGCACCTCTTGCTCGCCCAGGCGTAGGCTTCGTCGTGTTGCCCCACGTAGAGCAGCACGATCTCGTCGCTGTCGATATGGCCTATGGCGCGCAGGTCGTGCGTCACCTTGAGCGAACGGATGGTCCTGTCGCCGGCGTCGTGGACGATCTCGGGCCGAAGTCCGGCCGCGTCGGGCGCGTGCACCAGCTTGTCGAGAAACGCGGCAACTCGCTTACCGTCTCCCGGCGAGAGGTCGGTGAGCGCCTCGATGAAGCTGTCGGTCATCGATATCCGCACGAGCGGCTCCCACTTGCCGTGATTGCGGCGCTACTGCCGCGACGCACGTACCTCGGATAGTCTAGCGCGGGAACTCCATACCCATGGACGGGTCCCACACCCGCCACGGGTGGTCGGGGTCGTGCTTGGCCGCATACATCGCGATATCGGCCTTGACGACCAGGCTGCGTGGGTCGTCGAGGGCCGAGTCGTACACCGAGAAGCCGATCGAAGCGGTGACTTGACGCGCACCTTGCCCTCGAGATAGGCTTTCGTATCTCTGTGAGAAGCCGCTTTGCGACCTGGTTGAGCTCGCCTCGCGACTTCAGCCGAGGAAGCACGATGACGAACTCGTCACCGCCTATGCGCGAGACCAGGTCCTGTTGGCGGATGCAGGCGAGCAGCCGCGTTGCGATGGTGGTGAGTACCTTGTCGCCAACCTCGTGTCCGTGGGCGTCGTTGACGGGCTTGAAGTGGTCCAGGTCTATGTAGGCGAGTCCGAGCATGTCATGGTGACGCCTCGACTCCGCGAGAGCGACCCGGAGCCGCTCGTCGAGCGCCGCTCGGTTGGAGAGCCCGGTGAGCGCGTCGTGAAATGCGAGGTAGACGAGGCGGGCTTCCGCCTTCTTACGCTCGCTGATGTCGCGGATAACGCTCACGACCACCGGCCCGTCCTCGGTGACCACCCGGCGCGCAGACACCTCGGTGGGTACGCTGGTGCCGTTTCCGCAGCGCGCGACGCTCTCGAAGTCGAGCTGCCCCTCGTCGAGGATGGCCCGCAACCGCTCCTCGACGCCCTCGGCGGCCTCCGGCGCAACCCAGCCGAGCGGTCCCAAGGCGAGCATCTCTTGCTGCGAGTAGCCGAGCATCGCGCACGCCCCGCGGCTGAAGAACAGCATGCGACCGTCGAGATGGTGCACGATGATGGCATCCGGCAGCGCGTCGACGATCGTGCGCAGAACCGCGGACTGCTCCTCGAATGGCAGGTCGTAGAGCAGGTCGATTGCGCCGCAGTCCTCGTCCTCGGCGTCGTCAGGTACGGGATGGAGGGTGTCGAGAGGGTCCTTCACATTGTCTAGCGTACCCGTCGAGCCCGCCTTTTCGACTCGTACATCGCGATATCGGCCCGCGCGACAAGCGAGCGAGCGTCGTCGCGGCTCGGGTCGTAGAGGGCCGCACCTGTCGCCGCGCCCAGGTCGAACTCGAGTGTGCTGCTGATCTTGAGGCGCTTGCCGACCGTCTCCCTGAGCTTCGCGGCTACGCCCTCCAGGTCGGCCGCACCGTCGAGACGCGGCAGGATGACCACGAACTCGTCGCCGCCGAGTCGGGCGACGACGTCCTCCGAGCGGACCGCCCCTTCGAGGCGTCGGGCCATGGCGATGAGCACCGCATCCCCCGCGCTGTGACCGTAGTTGTCGTTGATCGCCTTGAAGTCGTCGATGTCGAGGTAGATGACGCCCAAGCAGTCGCCGTGCCGGTCTGCCGAGGCCATGGCTGCGGCCAGGCGCTCGTCGAACGAGACGCGGTTGGCGAGGCCAGTAAGCGCATCGTGGAACGCGAGGTCGTGCAGCATTCGCTCGGCACGGACCCGCTCGGTCACGTCGTGCGATACCGAGACGACCAGCGGCCCGAAGCGCGTCTCGGCGAGCTTGGAGTGGACCTCCATGACCACGAATCGGCCATCGGGCAGTGTGAGCTCTGACTGGAAGGTCACGCCCTCGGGATCGCGCATGCGCTCGATACGCGCCGCAGCGTCCGCGGGATTGCCGATACTCGTCCAGCCGAAGGGCGGCAGCTTCGCGAACTCCTTCGGGGTGAGGCCCAAGTTGGTCGCGCACGCCTCGTTGAACAACGCGATCGTGCCGTCGGGGCGGTGCATGAGGATTCCCTCGCAGGTGGACGAGAGCGCCAGCTGACACAGTTCCAGCTCGGCTTGAACGTCGTTGCTCAAGTCGATCTGGTCTCGGAACCTCTCTCCGATGTGAAGTGCCATCGTGGCACCACCTTCCGGGCCCTGCGCGCGGACTACAGCCACGCGATCTCCCATCCCGGAATCCCGGTCTGGCGCGAGCCGTACATGGCGAGGTCGGCGCGGACCACGAACGCGTCCGCACTCTCGTCGGGCTCGTGCAGGGCGAGTCCGATGCTCACCGAGACCGAGAACCGGTGCTCGGCGATGCGCATGGGTTTGGATACCTCCTCGGCTATCTTTGCGGCTATGGCGGGCAGGTCTTGCGGGCGACTCAGGCGGGGCAGGAGCACGATGAACTCGTCACCCCCCATCCGGGCGACGAGGTCGGATTCACGAACAGCTGCGTTGAGCCGCTCGGCGACGATACGCAGGGCCTGATCGCCGACGCTGTGGCCCATCGTGTCGTTGACGGGCTTGAAGTCGTCGAGATCGATATAGGCGATTCCCGTGGTGTCGCCGTGGCGCGCGGCACTCGACAGCTCGCGCTCGAGCTCGTCGGCAAGCAGGAAGCGATTGGCGAGCCCGGTCAGGTTGTCGTGGTAGGCGAGGTAGCGGACCATCTCCTCGGCGTTCATGCGGTCGGTGACGTCGCGCACGGTTGAGACGACGAGGGGGCCTCGCGAGCAGTCGAGCATCCTGGCGTGCACCTCGCGGTACAGCTCGCTGCCGTCCGGCCGCACGTCGTGTGCTGTGAAACGAACCTCTCGCTGTATCCGGAGTTGAGCGGAGCGCGCGGCGATCTTGGGGCGCTCCTCGCGCTCGACCCAGCCCCACGGTCCGGCTGCCTGCATCTCGGCGAGGCTGTCGTAGCCCCACTGCGCGAGCATGGCGCGGTTGGCATATACGACGTCGCCCGAGGGGGTGTGGGCGATCATGCCGTCGAGGCACTCTTCCAGGAGCAGCGAGCGCAGCTCCAGGTCGTCTCGGCAGTTCACGAGCTGCTCGCGCAGGAGCAGCAGCACGGTGCCGTCTTCGTCGCCACCGCAGCGGCTTGCCGTCACCTCGGCGCGAAACTCCGTCCCGTCCCCTCGGAGCTGGGCGGCCATGAAGGCGCGCGGCGAGCCGGTGCATGAAGCGATCTCACCGATGAGCGAGTCGGCGTGATTGTCGGCGCACAGCTCGTCCAGTCGGAGCCCTGCCAGCTCCTGGGGGGGACGCTGGTAGAGGTGACACGCTGGTGCGTTCGCGGATCTAACGGTCATCGCTTCGTCGATGACCAGACATGCGTCACCCAGCAGCTCGATGAAGCTGTAGGTATCGCTGCCCTGAGTCGCGGACTGCATCAGCGTGTCACCTCCCCTGCCTCACTCATGAAGACAACCATCGTACTTTCGGTATCGGTGCAGGTAGGGGCGGTATGAGTGACCAAAATCACAGGAGAACCAACTATTTGTCTAAACATGGTGGCTGATCGTGCCGACAACACACGGTTTGCGCTGCTGCCTTCGCTATACTCGCAATCGGCGGGAGTCGGTTTCCGCCCTGGCGCACCGCATCGAAAGGCGTGGGCAGATGCTTGAAGCGAAGTTCGTCCGAGAGAACCCTGACGCCGTTCGCACCGCGATGCGGAACCGCGGGGCCGAGTGGGACCTCGACGGCTTCCTCGGCCTGGATGAGACGCGCCGCAAGCTGATCGGCGAGGTGGAGGGGTTGCAGGCACGCCGCAACGAGGCCTCCAAGGCGATCGGCGCGCTGATGAAGGACGGTAAGCGCGACGAGGCCGACGCGGCCAAAGATGAGGTCCGCGGCATCAACGAGCGGATCGCCGAGCTGGAGTCGCAGGCCGATGGGGTCGACGCCGAGGTGCGCGAGCTGCTCATGACCGCGCCGAACATCCCGCACGAGTCGGTACCGGCGGGCGCAAGCGAGGACGACAACGTCGAGACCGCTCGCTGGGGAAAGCCGCGCGAGTTCGACTTCGAGCCCAAGGCGCACTGGGATCTGGGCCCCGAGCTCGGCATCATCGATTTCGAGCGAGGCGTCAAGCTCGCCAAGTCGCGCTTCGTGCTGCTCGGCGGAATGGGTGCGAAGCTCGAGCGGGCGCTCATCAACTTCATGCTCGATACGCACGAGACCGCCGGTTACCGCGAGTGGTGGCCGCCTGCGCTCGCGAACGCCGAGACGCTCACAGGCACGGGCCAGCTGCCCAAGTTCGAGGAGGACCTGTTCAAGACAGGTGAGGGGCTCTACCTGATCCCCACCGCCGAGGTCCAGCTCACCAACATCCACCGCGACGAGGTGCTCGAGGCCGAGCAGCTGCCGCTGCTCTACACCGCGTACACGCCGTGCTTCCGCGAGGAAGCAGGCTCGGCCGGCCGAGACACCCGCGGGATGATCCGCGTGCACCAGTTCGACAAGGTCGAGCTCGTGAAGTTCGCAAGGCCCGAGGAGTCGATGGACGCGCTCGAGGGCATGGTGGCCGACGCGTGCAAGATCCTGCAGCTGCTCGAGCTCCCGTATCGCGTGATCGTGCTGTGCACCGGCGACATGGGCTTTGGCGCCGCGAAGACCTACGACATCGAGGTGTGGCTACCCAGCTACGGCGCGTACAAGGAGATCTCCAGTTGCTCGAACTGCTGGGACTTCCAGGCACGCCGCGCGAGCATCAAGTACCGCTCGCCGGGCGAGTTCAAGGGCTCGCGGCTGGTGCATACGCTCAACGGCTCGGGGCTTGCGGTGGGACGCACTCTCGCCGCGGTGCTGGAGAACTACCAGCGCGCCGATGGCAGCGTCGAGATCCCGGAGGTGCTGCGCCCGTACGTGGGCGGCAAGGCCGAGGTCCGCGCGGAAGGCTAGCCACAGCCGTCGGGCGACCCAGCGCACACTACATCGCGGCTTGGGCGGGGACCTGCCCGTTCCCTACCGTGTGTCCGATCCAGTAGCCCACCCGGGCCCCACTGGGCAACTTCGCGCTTCCCAGCGAACCGATGGCGTGCAGTACGGCCCCGTCGAGACGCCGCAACTTGGCCTCGATGTGCAGGAACGACTGGCCCGTGTCGAGCACGAGCCTCCGCCGTTCGCGAGAGGCCTCGTGAGCCACCGGGTGGATGATCGCCGACACCGGATGCCCGGCGAGTTCAGGCGTGGTCGCACCCACGAAGAGCTCTTGTGCGGCAGTGTTCGAGTACAGGAACCGGTCGTCCTCGCCGTAGACCGTCACCGGCTGGAGCATGGCGTCGAGCGTGGCGCGCGCCAGGGAGGTTCCTTCGGCGAACTCGGGCGACTCCACCGCCGGCATCGCGAGTTCGGGGTAGAACCGGCAGCGTGCGATGACCGCGTACTCCCGATCTCCCACCGAGAAGCCCCGCACAGTGGCCTCGAGCGGGAAGGTGTCGCCGGTCAGATCGGTGATGCACAGCGCGAGCGGAAGGTACGGGGCGGTCTGCCCGGTGCGAAGCAAGCGCCGCACTTCGGCCGAAGCGTTGTCTTCAGGGCTGATCAGCGCCGAGAGGGGCAACCCCACCACACCGCGTGGCGACATCGCGCCGAAGGCATGGCACGCGGCGGCGTTCGCCAAGACGACGTGCTCTCCGTCGTGTACGACGATCTCGCAGGGCAGTGCTTCGAACACCGCCTCGAAGAGGGCGTTGGCCGAACTCACCACGGGGTTCCATCCTGTTTGCGGGTCTTGAAGCGGGCACTCCACTCCGCTGGAGCGACTGCACCTAGCGTGCCAATCGGCTGGTGGGCGGGGCGATACTCGACAGGACTTGCCGCTCGCATAGGGCGGGCGTCGGCGGCGGGTGCTCCTACAGCCCGAGCAGGCGCGCCGCGTTGCCGCCCAGGATCCCTTCGAGGTCACTCGCCGAGAACCCCAGCAGCGAGAGATGCACGACCTCGGCGCGCGCGTCGGTCCACGGGCCGTCGCTGCCGAACAGCACGCGGTCGGCGCCGTGTGCCTGCACCAGCTGGACGAACTCCTCGTCGGGCAGGTGGCCCAGCGTGTACGCGGTGTCGAGCCACACGTCGCGGCCCTGCAAGTGCTCCGCGACCGCGCTCCACTGCTTGAAGCCGCCCAAGTGGGCGAGGATGACTCGGAGTTCCGGCCACGCGTCGATGAGGCGCGCGAACGACGTGGCGGTGCCTCGCACCGACGGGTGGATGACGTCAGCGCCGGCGTGGAAGAGCACCACCATGTCGTGCTCGATCGCGGCCGACCATATCGGGTCGAGATCGCGGTCGTGCGGCTCGAACGCCTGGTGCTCCGGGTGCATCTTGAACCCCCTGAGCCCGAGTGACGCCATCCGAGCGATCTCGGCCGCCGGGTCCTCGGTGCCGGGGTGCATGGCCCCGAAAGGCACGATGCGATCGCTCGCGATCGAAGCCGCCCAGTCGTTGATCGAGGCGACCTGCCCCGGCTTAGTGGCGACCGGCTGCACCACCGAGATGTCGACTCCGGTCCGGTCCATCTCGGCGATGAGCCCAGAGATGGTGCCGTTGTAGTGTGCGGTCAGCTCGCCCTCGGCGCTGGCGAGCAGGGCGGGCATCGCCTTCTCGGCGAGCGCGTCGGTCCACGCGTGTGTGTGGATGTCGATGATCGGCATGAGGAAACGGTAGCACGAAGGAAGGGCCCCTCGGCGAGGGGCCCTTCGGGCGGTGCTGTGTCGGCCGGACTACTTGGCTCTGATATAGCGCCACGGGCCGGTAGAGGCCGCGTTGTCTGCAGTCGCGGGGTAGTAGGCGCGGATTCGCCACTTACCCGTTCTGCCGAACCTGAACTTCCGCGCGAACGTGGTGGTGTCCGCGTCGTATGCAGACAGCGTGGTGGAGAGCGTCTTCTTCAGGCGATACTTCCCCGAGGAGTAACGGTAGGCCTTGATGTAGACCTTGCCGCCTCCGGTGACTGCGGGGTCGAGACGACCGGTGGTCGTGAAGTAGCTCTTGCGTTTGATGCTCTTCGGCCCGCTTGGTTTGCTGAGCGCGACCCTGGGGAGGACTGTCTTGACGCCCGAGGATTGGTACCACACGTCTGACGGGTCCCCTAGGAATCCGCCTGTATCACGAAACGCGTGGCCTGCGCGGGCAGCAGAGTGCTGTACCTGCCCGATGAGTCGGTCGTGACGATCTTCGATCCCGTCCACTGCGCGGGCGTGCTGGGCAGAAGCGCAGTCCTTGTGTACCACAGCGTGACGCTGCGGCCGGTGAGCGCGCTGCCGTCCTGCCGCCTCAAGCTGCCGGTGACCCGCGTCTGCGCGCCATAGCCTGTGGTGCTGGGGGCGGAGATCGTCAGAGTCGGCCTGATGATCTCGGTTGCGTAGATGTTCAGGTTACCGTCCCGCGAATCCGTGTAGACGACGTTGCCACCCCAGATCGCGGGCTCCGTCTGGTCCCCGGCAGCGTCTGAAATCTTCCCCAGCATCGTGGTCGGGTTCTGCATGTAGTAGATGTCGTAGTCGCCATCCGTGTTCGACGACCACACGAGGGTGTCGCTCTTCCAGCATGGGTTGACAGAGTTGCCGCCTCCGAGTTGCCAGATGTAGCTTGGACCAGTGGCGCCCACGTACATTGCGAACTGGATCTTGGAGTTCGGGGCAGTGTCGTGCTGCCAAGCGACGCGGTAGCCGTCGATCACCGGCATGGTGTCAGCGACCGCGTTGTTGGTGACACGGGCGGTCGTCTTGGTCTTGATGTCGTACCAGACGATCTCCCAGTTGCCCCAGCGGCTGTCCTGCCAGACGATCTTGTTGCCTGAGATCTTCGGCCACCACTGGTCGAAGCTGTCGTTGGTGATACGCGTCGTCTCGCCGGTCTTGAAGTTGTAGAGCATGATGTCGGCTTGGCTGCCAAAGTAGCGCTCGTAGACAAGGTAATCGTTGTTCAGGTCGACGTAGCCCTCCAGGTCAGAGGAGGTCGTCAGGCGACGCTTGGTCTTCTTGGCGATGTCGTACCAGTACACGTCGCCCCCGCCGGTCGAGTTGTCTGTCCACGCGACGCGATTGCCGTAGATGCGCGGTTCGAACTGCGCTCCCGCCCCACCAGCGATCGTGATGGCGCTGTTGACGAGTCCACCCCGGTCGAACAGCTTGATGTCTGCGGAGCCCGCGGAATTGTCAACGTAGGCCACCCGGTTGCCATAAACGACCGCTAGATTCTGGCCCCCAGCGGCAGTGCTGTACGCTCTCTCGATGCCGTAGGTTCCGACTACCGTGCCCGGCGCAACCTGCATGGCCATCTCCGCTGCTTGCGCGGCAGCTGCAAATACCCCGGCGAATAGCGCGGCTAGCAGCAACGACATGTACAGACGCCGACGGAATCCTCTATCCATCGAACACACCCCCTGTCCCGGCCGCTACCCGACAGGGCGTTGCGGCGCGTCCCGAAGATACGGACGCACGGGGTCTGCCGGCCTTTCTCGAAATACCCCCATCCGGCACAGAAGCGAACTCCCGCGCGCACTCATGTATATGCCTCTGCACTCGCTCGCCCAATCGGTGCGGGCGTTTGCCGCCCGCGTGTTTGGGGGGGCTCTGAGGGCCTCAGCTCCTTCCTCGGCAGGGGACGGCCATGCGATGGGAACACACACAAGGTGAGGGTGACCGGCCCCACAGCTGCCATGCACAACCGGAGGCCTCATGATGACCACCTACGCACCCGACATCGCCGCCACCATCCTCGTCGTCTTCGGGGCGACCGGCGACCTGATGGCGCGCAAGGTCGTGCCGTCGCTGTACTACCTGCGCGGCAAGGGCCAGCTGCCCGATCACCTGCGCGTGGTTGGCTTCGGACGGCGCGATTGGGGCGATGCGGAGTTGCGCGACCACGTGCGCGGAATCCTCGCCGAGCGTGCGACCGACGCGGACCCTGCCGATGTCGAGGAGTTCCTCGGCATGTTCTGCTATCAGAAGGGCGAGTTCCCGGACGCCGAGTCCTACGACGCGACCAAGCGGCTGGTCGACTCGATCCAAGACGAGTGGGGCGTGTGCACCAACAAGCTCTACTACCTCGCCGTCCCGCCCGAGCACTACGAGACGATCTTCCGGCACCTGGCCGACAGCGGGCTGACCGCCGAGTGCAGCGATCTCATGGGCTGGACGCGCGTGCTCGTGGAGAAGCCGTTCGGCGATGACGAAGCCAGCGCGCGCGAGCTCGACACCCTGCTGGCGAGTCTCTTCCGCGAGGAGCAGATCTACCGCATCGACCACTACCTCGCCAAAGAGATGCTGCAAGGCATCATGAACTTTCGCTTCACCAACAACCTGTTCGAGACCGAGTGGAACCGCAGCGCCATCGAGTCGATCGACATCACGTTGCTCGAGTCTATCGGCGCCGAGAAGCGCGGCGCGTTCTACGACGCCGTGGGCGCGCTGCGCGATGTGGGCCAGAACCACCTGCTGCAGATGCTCGCTCTCGTGACGATGGACCAGCCCGCCACCGCGAGTCCCAACGACATCCGCGAGGCGCGCGCCGCCCTCATCGAGTCGATCGCGCCCATGACGCCGGGCGAGGTGGCCGAGCGGACATTCCGCGCCCAGCACCACGGCTTTCGCGACATCGTCGGTGTGGCTCCGGACTCCGAGACCGAATCGTACTTCCGGCTGGTCACGACGATGTCGGGACCGCGTTGGGCCGGCGTCCCTGTGATGATGGAGTCGGGCAAGCGCATGGGCCCCGCGTGCAAGCGCATCGTCGTGAACTTCCGCCACCCAGTGAAGTGCCTGTGCGACGGGGACTTCCATCCCGCGAACAAGATCGTCTTCACACTCGAGCCCCAGGACCGCATCGAGATCGTCTTCTACACCAAGCGCCCCGGTTTCGAACGCGACGTCGAGGAGCGCCGTTTCTCGTTCTTCCTCTACGAGCGCACCGAGAAGGCCCAGTACGTCGAGGAGTACGCGAAGCTCCTGCACGACGCCTTCCGAGGCGACCAGACGCTCTTCGTATCGACCCGCGAGGTCGACGCCGGCTGGGCGTTCATCGACCCGATCGTCGACGGTTGGGCCGAGGGGCTTGCGCCGCTCGAGTTCTACGAGCCGGACTCGGCAGATGTCGTTCAGCGCGCGGCCGAGGCCCTTGGCGGCGCCGCGGTCGAGGGGCGAGTGGGAGTGGCGGGACTCGGCAAGATGGGTGCGGGGCTCGCGCGCAACCTCATGGAGCACGGCTGGGAGGTCGTGGGCTGGAACCGCACGCACTCGGTGGCCGAGGCGATGGCGGTCGAGGGGCTGCTGGCCGCCGCGTCGCTGCCGGACCTCGTGGCGGCGCTTGCACCGCCTCGGGTCGTATGGCTGATGGTGCCCGCCGGCGCGCCTGTCGACGAGTTGCTGTTCGGTCCCGCGCCCGGCGGCGGGCCCGGCCTCGTCGAGCTCCTCGCCCCCGGTGACACTGTCATAGACGGTGGCAACTCGCACTTCCGCGACGCGGCTCCGCGTGCCGAGAAGCTCGCCGAGGCCGGCATCCACTTCGTGGACTGCGGCACGAGCGGCGGACCCGCCGGTGCGCGCCACGGCGCGACGTTGATGGTGGGCGGTGATCAGACGGTCTTCTCGGCGATCGAGCCGATGCTCGCCGACGTGGCGACTCCGGGCGGCTACCGCTTCTTCGACGGCCACGGCGCGGGGCACTTCGTGAAGATGGTCCACAACGGCATCGAGTACGGCATGATGCAGGCGATCGCCGAGGGCTTCGAGGTGCTGCACGCCGGGCCGTTCGAGCTCGACCTCGAGCAGGTGGCCGATCTCTACCAGCACCGCAGCGTGGTCGAGTCGCGGCTGGTGGGTTGGCTGCGCGACGCCTACGAGGAGCTGGGCGACGACCTCGAGGGCGCGAGCTGCGTGGTGGGCCACTCGGGTGAGGGGGAGTGGACGGTGCTCGCGGCCAAGGAGCTCGGCATCGAAGTGCCGATCATCGAGGGCGCGCTCGACTTCCGAAAGGCGTCGGAAACACAGCCCCGCTATGCTGGGAAGGTGCTCACTGCTCTGCGCGACGGCTTCGGCGGACACGGGCTGGGACCCGGTGGTGGACCAAGGCGATAGGAGTAATGCCAACTATGCTCCGCCCCGGTGTTCGGCTTCTCCGCATTGGTCGCGACCGTCTGCCCCCGGCGGCCGGCGGCAAGGCGGTCGGCCTTCAGTGGCTGATCCGCCACGGGTTCGCAGTGCCCGACGCGTGGGTGCTGCTCCCATCCGAGACTCCGCCGACCGGAGCCCAGCTGCAGTCCGCGCTCGAGCCCGTGATCGAGCCGGGACGCCGCTACGCCATCCGCTCCTCGGCGGATGTCGAGGACGGCGCCGCGCACTCCTTTGCTGGGCAGTTCCAGTCGGTGCTCGACGTGTCGGGGACACAGGACGCCGCTGGAGCGGTCCAAACGGTTCTGGAAGGTCGAGGGCGCGGACTCAGTCAGGTCGTACTCGGCCGACAGGGGAGCCCGCGCCGACGGACCGGCATCGATGGCCGTGATCGTGCAGGAGATGGTGCAGGCGGAGTTCTCGGGAGTGGCGTTCTCGGCCAACCCGATCACCGGCTTCACCGAGACGATCATCGAGGCGGTACCCGGGCTCGGCGAGGGGCTGATGCAGCGCGGCGAGACGCCCGAGCGCTGGATCAGGAAGGCGGGTGCGTGGCGCTCGAGGCCGGACGCGCCCGAGCTGCCCGAGAACGTCGCCGAGCAAGTGGCGGCGGATGTCTCTGAGATGGCGCGGCGCTACAAGCAGCCGGTCGACGTCGAGTGGGTGGTGGCGGAAGGCCGGCTCAGTTACGTGCAGCTGCGCCCCATCACCGGCATCGGCGAGATCACCTACTACTCGAACCGGTTCTCGCGCGAGATGTTGCCGGGCATCATCGTGCCGCTCGTGTGGTCGGTCAACATCCCGGTCGTCAACGGCGTGTGGATCGGCGTGCTCGACAGGCTGGTCGGACCCACCGGGCTCAAGCCTGACGACCTTGCCGCCCGCTTCTACTGCCGCGCCTACTTCAACATGGGCACCTTCGGCACTATCTGGGACAAGCTCGGACTGCCGAGGGAGTCGCTCGAGATGATGCGGGGTATGGAGCGCTCTGGCGGCGAGCGGCCCGCCATGAGGATCACCTTCCGCACGCTGACGAAGCTGCCGCGCGCGCTGGTGTTCGCGGTGGGGCTGCTCGGCCACGAGCGCAAGGCCAAGCGACTGCTTGCCAAGCACGAAGCGGACTTCGGCGAGCTGCTCGGACACCTCGACCTGCAGACCGGCGATCCGGCGCATCTGACGCGGGCGCTCGATGGGCTGCGGCCGATCTCGACGGGCGTCGCCCACCTCAACGTGCTCACGCCGCTGCTGTCGGAGGCGCACAACCACCGGCTCGCCCGTCGGCTCTCCCGCATCGGGATCGAGTACCAGAACGTGGATTTCGCGAACCGGGACGAGGGTGACGAGGGCAGGGACCCGACCTTGGCCATCTGCCGTCTGCACGACGCCTTGGGGCAGCTCGCGCCGGAGTTGCGGGAGCGGTTCGGCGAGGCGGGCGTCGAGGCGCTGCGGCCCGAACCGCCCGCCCGGGAGTTCGTCGGACTGTACGACCGCTTCATCGAGGGCTACGGCCACTTCTCGGACTCGGGCAACGACTTCTCGCACGTACCGTGGCGCGAGGACCAGACGGCCGTCGTCCGGCTCATCGTAGCCGAGGGCGCCCCTCGGTCCTCAGCGGTGCGGGTGACACGCGAGGACATCGCGGCCCGTCCCGGAGGCAGGCGCTGTCTGCGCGCGTTCGACCGGGCGTCGCGCTTTCAGGTGCTACGCGAGGAGGTCAGCTCGTTCTTCACCCTGTGCCACGGCTACCACAGGCCGCTCTACCTGCGAATGGCCGAGATTTGCGGCATGACCGGGTGGCCCCCGACCGGCAGAGCGGTGTTCTACCTCTCCGACAGTGAGGCTCGCTCGCTGGCCGCAGGGCAGCTCGGCTCAGCCGAGGCACAGCGACTCGTTCGCGAGCGCTTCGAGGAGGAGGAGCAGGTACGTGATGCCGCGGTGCCCGACGAGATCTTCGGCGACAGCCCCGGTCCTCTTCGCACCGAGACCGGCGGAACGCTGAGCGGCGTGGCGACGTCGCCGGGGCGTCATACAGGACGGGCGGTCAAGATCTCGTCGGTGTCCCAGGCGCCGGAGCTTGCCGAGGGAGACGTCATCGTCGTGCCCTACTCTGATGTCGCCTGGACGCCGTTGTTCTCTCGCGCAGGTGCGATCGTCGCCGAGTCCGGCGGGTTTCTGTCGCACACCTCGATCGTTGCGCGCGAGTACGGGATTCCTGCGGTTGTCTCGGTGGACGCTGCGATGTTTGCCATACCGCAGGGGGCGCAGGTGGTAGTCGACGGATTCGCCGGCACGGTGACGGTGCTGGAAGACGAGCGAGCGGACTCACCCTCCGATGAGACAGGAGCGATCGAATGAACTGGGCACTCATGGGCGCGGCGGCACTCATCGGCTATCTGTGCGGCTCGATCTCGTTCGCGAGGATCATCGTCAAGGCGCACGGGCACGACGCCGTAGAGGTGGTGAGCCTGACCTCACCGGACGGCGGTGCGCAGATGACCTCTGATGCCGTGAGCGCCACCGCGGTGCGTCTTATGCTGGGTGCGAAGTGGGGGTTGTTGTGCGCGGCCGGCGACATCCTCAAAGCGACGATCCCCACGCTCGTGTTCCGGTTCGCGTTCCCGGGCGAGCCGTACCTGTACGCGGCGGGCCTGATGGCGATCGTGGGCCACAACTTCCCGGTCTACTACCGCTTCAAGGGCGGTCGAGGCCAGTCGCCGATGCTCGGAGCGATGCTCGCGATCGCTCCGATAGGCGCGCTGGTGTGCAGCGCGGTCGGCTTCGTGGTGGGCTACTACGTGATCAAGGACGCCATGGTCTCGGACAACCTGGGCCAGGTGCTCTACATACCGTGGGTCTGGGCGGTGGGACTCGGCCCATGGGCGGTCGCGTGGGCGGTCGCGGCCAACGTCGTCTTCTTCGTCTCGTACGCCGGCGAGATGCGGCAGTACTGGGAGGGGCGCAAGGCCGGTCACCTCAAGGACCCGGACGACGTCATGAGGATGATGCAGATGGACTACGAGTGGATGACCCCGAAGAAGAAGGACCCGGAGGACTAGACCCGCGCTTCGAGAGGCGTGCGGCCCGCTACTCCATGACCTTGGTCGCCTCGGCAAGATCGAGGCGGAAGATGCGGCGTACCGGCGGGATCTCGGAGAGCAGCAGGACCGCGACCATCAGCAGGCAGATCCGCAAGATGCTCTCGGGGTAGATGTATGCGCTTGAGCGTGTACGACTCCGTCTCGAACGACGAGAAGATGGCGTCCGTCGCCCGGACGCCGAGCCACAGGCCCAACGGAAGCGCGGCGAGCGCGATAAGCAGGTTCTCGAGCGTGATCATCAGCGGTGAGCCGCCCGTTGTCCTCGCCGATCGTGCGCATGGTTGCGATCTCGCGTGTTCGTTCGGCGACGTTGGCCGTGAAGGTCGTGAAGACCACCACGAACGCGAGCGCCCCGCCGAACACAAGCAACACGGTGCCAAAGACGTTGAACAGCTCGAGCAGGCTCTTGAGCCGCGCGACGAGGCCGGCCTTGACCTGGACGCTCGCGGCGTCGGGCATGTCGTAGATCTCGTCCTGGATGCGGTCGCCGCGTTTCGGGTCGGCGGTGAGGTAGAGCGCGTTGAAGCGGTTGACCTGGCCTCCCACCAAGTCCGCGGCTGCGTCGAGTGACACGAAACCCGGTTGCCCGAGCGTCTCGTCGGAGAGCGCCCCGACGCGCATTCTCACGGGGTCATCAGTGAGCGGCGAGTCGACCTCGACTCGCGGCGCCCGTCCCCACACCCAGCTTGCGTGCGGTGGAGGCGGCAAGGATCAGGTCCCCTGCGGCGAGCGCGTCCGCCGGGGGTGCACCTGCCGCAGGGGAGAACCCATGGAAGTCGGCGTCGGGCCGCATCGCCGTGAGCGAGACGTTCTCCTCGCGTCCCGCCGAACCTCACGGTGACCGGCACGACAAGCGCCGGCTGGACACGTTCGACGCCCGTGAGACGGCGCACCTCGGCGATGCGCGCTTCGCCCACCGGCTGGTCGAAGTAGGCGGCGACGTCCCAACGCTCGACGCGCGAGAAGGTCTCCGTCGAGCAGGTAGTCGATCGAGTCGAACATCGAGACGGTGACCACGGAGAGCACCATGGCGAACGCGATCCCCAAGACCGTGTAGAGGGTGCGTCGCCGCGCGCGGAAGAGGTTGCGCAGCGGGATCCGGAAGGTGAACGACCGGGGCAGCAGCGGGCCCATCACCCGCTCGATCAGGGGTATGCGCCCGTCGGAGAGCGACTTGTTGGGGTCGGCGTGCATCGCGACGGCGGGAGCGAGCCGCGCCGAGTTGAGCGCCGGAACGAGCGCTGCGGCGACGCACGAGACCACGGCGATCCCGGCTGCCACGAGCAGCACCTCGGGGTAGACGCCGCTTTCCAGGAACGGGATGCCCAGGATGCTCGCGTAGCTCAGCGCGACGCCGCGGGCGCCCAACAGCCCGAAGGCGACGCCGAGCACGATGCCGCCGCCGGCGACGACCAGTGCGAAGCTCAGGTAGTGGCAGCAGGATCTGGCCGTCGCTGTAGCCGAGCGCCTTGGCGAGTCCGATCTCGCCGCGCTGTGCCGTCACGAGCCGCGAGAGCGCGATGAACAGCGACATCGAGCTGATCAGCAGCACCAGCACCGGCAGGGAGCGGGCCATGACGCGGTTCTGGTCCAGCTCGGACTTCAAGCCGTCGTAGCTGGGCTGCTCGGCGCGGGGCACGCTGTCGATGACGCCGTACGGCCTGCAGGTCGTCGCTCGACAGTCTCGATAAGCTCGTCGACGGAGGCGCCCGGCGCCACGCGTACGGCGAGGTCGTTGCCGTAGTTGCTGCGTGCCGAGAAGCGACTCGGCGACGCCCTCGGTGACGAAGACCACTGCGAACTCGCCAGGCGACGGGATGTCTCCCGCGGTGCGCAGCGGGTAGAGGTACTCGGGATCCGAAGCGATGCCAACGACCCTGGCACTCTCGCCGCTCGCCCCCGATGCGCAGTGTCAGGGTGTCGTTCACCCCGATACCGGTCTCCTGGGAGAACTTCGGGTGCAGCAGGACCTCGTTGCGCGCACCGGCCGCCGGGTAGCGACCGGCCTCGACGTAGACGCCGTTGACGCGGGACTCGGGCTCGTCGGGGACGGTGATGATGCGCGCGGTTGCCTGGCGTCCGCCGCCCTCGAACTCGATGCCGACGTCTTGGATCGTGCGGACCCGTGCGGCCTCAACGCCGTCGAGTCGCTCGATCGCCTCGGCAGCGCTCAGCGGCATCCTGTCGACCCGGACCGTGAAGTCGGCGAAACGGAGTCGGCCGTACGCCTCGTCGACCGAGGCGCGCAGGTCGTAGTAGCCGTTCTGGAACGTCACGAAGCTCATGATGCCGAGGGAGACAAGGACGATGAGCGCGATGAACTGGCCCTTGTGGGCCAGCGTGTCGCGCAGCATCTTGAGCGCCAGCATGCTCATAGGCCGCTCTACCAGCTCACGTCTGCCGGGTCGAGCGGGCTCTCGTTGACGCGCTGCTCGACGATGGCGCCGTCCCGCAGCTGCAGCACCCGGTCGGCGATCGCGGCGAGAGGCTGGTTGTGGGTGACCAGCACGACCGCGGCGCCCTCCTCGCGGTTCACCTTGCGCAGCGCGGAGAGCACGAGCTTGCCGGTGCGGAAGTCGAGGTTGCCGGTCGGTTCGTCGCCCAGGATGAGCTTCGGCGCCTTTGCCGAGGGCGCTCGCGACCGCCACGCGCTGCTGCTCGCCGCCGGACAGCTGCTTGGGGAAGTGCGTGGCGCGATCGGCGAGTCCGACCTCAGCCAGCAGCACCTTCGCGTCCCGCTCCGGCGGCACGCCGTCGCGCGAGGCGAGATCGATCGCGAAGCGCACGTTCTCCTCGGCGGTGAGGGTGGGGATCAGGTTGAAGAACTGGAAGACGAAGCCCACGTTCTCGCGGCGGAACAGCGTGAGCTGCTTCGAGTTGAGCGTCGAGATGTCCTCGCCGTCGAACAGGATCGAGCCGCTGGTGGGCGCGTCGATGCCGCCGATGAGGTTGAGCAGCGTGGTCTTTCCCGAGCCGGAGGGGCCGAGGATCGCGACGAACTCGCCGCACTTGATGTCGAGTTCGGCGACGTGCAGCGCCTGGACCTCGACCTCGCCCATCTTGTAGGTCTTGCGGACGTCGCGCATCTCGACGAGGTTGCCTGTTCCGGGCACGTGCTGCGTCACCCCCTCTTCATCTTGCCTGTCATACCCCACCACGCCATCTTCGCTCCGCCTCGCATCATGCGCCCCGGGGTGAGCAGCGCGTACACCTTGCCTGTCGTGTGGCCCGGCGTCCTCGCCGAGCAGAGCGGCCGCGCGTCGTGCCGACCTCGGGCAGCGGCGTCCCGAACGCGTCGAGCGCGAGCCGCACGTTGCCCGCGGTCGCCTCGAGGCGCGGGCTGCACTTGATGTCGACGTAGAAGTCGGTGTCGACCATGCCGGGCACGAACGCGTTCACCGACATGTTCGCGATGTCCTTGTTCTCGGCGGCGATCGACTTCGTGAGCGATGCGATCGCGGCCTTGCTCGACGCGTAGGCGGTCGTGAACGGCGTGGCCTCGCCCTTCCAGCCGCGCCCGCACATGTTCATGAGGTAGCCGCCGTGCTCGCGGAAGTAGGGCACCATCGCTTTGGCGCCATAGATGTGGCCGAGCACGTTGATGGCGACCAGGTCGTGCAGCTCCTCGATGCTCTCTTCGTCGAGCGGCCGGTAGCCGTTGCTGACGCCGGCGTTGTTGAGCCACACGTCGATGCGCCCGTGCTCCGCCAGCGCGTGATCGCGCAGAGCGAAGACCTCCTCGGCGTGGGCCACGTTGGCGGCGAGCCCGCTCGCAGCGCCCCCGGCGCCACGGATCGCGGTGACGGCCTCGGCGACCTTGTCGGCAGAGCGCGACGAGATGACGACGGTTGCGCCTTGGCGCGCGCACTCCTCGGCGATGGCGCGCCCGATGCCGCGCGTGGAACCGGTGATCACGACGACCTTGCCGGCGAGGCTCACAGCAGCTCCCTGGGCAGCGCTCGCTTGACCGCCGCGATCGCCTCGGCCGGTGTCGTCGCGTCGAGCAGCTGTCCGCGTTCGTAGTAGGGGTCGAGCGCAGGGCCGAGCGCGATGCCGACGTTGACGACGGTCTTGCCGCTCTTGAGCGCGAGCGCGACCTCTGAGACGGTGCCCGCGCCGCCCGGCAGCGCGATGACCACGTGGCTCGCGAGCACGTTGATGGCGTTGCGGGCGTCGCCCATGCCGGTGGGGATCGCGATGTCGACGTGCGGCGAGACCCCGTGCGTGTCGTCGTAGGGCAGGACGCCCACCACGAGTCCGCCAGCCTCCGAGGCTCCGCGCGCCGAGGCCGCCATCACGCCCGCGTCGCGCCCGCCGTTGAGCAGCACCCAGTCCTGCTCGGCGACCAGCCGCCCGATCTCGTACGCGGCCTCGGCGACCTGCGCGCTCGCGATCGCTCCACCCATGACACCGATGACCGTACGCACGCGCCCCACCTCCCTGGGCCCATTATCCCACGGGAGGCGGGGGCGCTCGGCGGCTTCGGGTGCCCGGCTGCGGGCACCCCACGCGATCGGCGCTACTTCAGCTCGAAGACCACGGTCACGCTTGCGGTGATGTCGAGCTGGCCCGGCTCGATGGGCACGTTGAGCGCGGCGTCCTTCGTGTTGACCTCGGCGGCACCCATCGGGACCGGCTGGAAGCCGGAGTCGGTCGTGCTGATGCGCAGCACGTCGCCCACGGACTTGCCGGCCGCCTTGGCCATCGCTTCGGCGCTCTTGCGGGCATCGGCGACCGCCTCGTCGATAGCCTTCTGCTGGTAGACGGTGTCGTCCTCGACTGTGAACGACGGTCCGCTGATGTTGCTCGCACCGGCGTTGGTCGCCGCGGCGATGACCTCGCTCAGGTCGCCAAGGTCGCGCACGACCACCGAGACGTTCAGGCTCGCCTGGTAGCCGGTGATCTCGGCGGACTCGGGGCTGTTCACGGGGTAGACGCTCACGTTCTGCGTCTGGATGTCCTTCTTGTCGACTCCGGCCTTCTGTACCGCCGAGCTGATATCCGCGGCGACCTTGGACGCTTGATCGAGCGCCACCTTCGCGTCCTTGTTCTGGACGGTGACGCCGAACGACATCGTCGCCTGGTCCGGAGTTGCCGAGGCCTTCCCGGTTCCGGATGCCGTCACCGTGCCCAGGTCCTGGCCGGCGGGCGCTTGGACGACTTGGGTGCCGCAGCCTGCAAGGGCGAGGATAGCGACGAGTGCCAGGCCGAGGGCGGCCGCGGTCAGGGGCCGTCTGGCTCGAACGTTCATGGGAACCTCCATCACTCGTGTTCAACGTGGCGCCGCGAACCGACGCGGCCTTCTGTTCTTCAGACGACGATACGCGCTTCTCGGTTCACCCGAGCTGCTCTTGCTTCGAGTGGTTCCCCTTGTCCGGTACCGGCACTCACCGCTGACGCGGGGCCTGTCGGTGTAGACTACCGCGAGTGAGCGGCGCTTTGGCGCGTCGACGGATTCGTGGGAGGCCGAGTGGCGAAAGACACCGCGCCGGTCCGAACTCGGCCGGCGATCGATACGGCAATGCTTGTCGTGGTGCTGGCGTGTCTGGGCATCGCCGTCGTGCGAGCCATGCTCGTCGCCGCGACCATTCCCTACGCCTACTACACCAGCGCCCGGCTTGCTTCCGCGGCCAAGGCAGCCGGCGTCCAGCCGCCCACGACGCGCATCTCGGAGCGAGTGGCCGGCAGCCGGCCCTTCGAGTCCTGGTGGGGCGGACGACGCGTGCCGTACCGCGAGGGCGGCGACTACCTGGGCGTGCTGTCGCACCACCAGACGGAGCGCTCGCTCGGCGTTGTCATCGGCGTGCTTGCGGCTCGTGACAGCCTCGACGGCAGCCCGACGATCCGCCGGGTCGTCCTGCCCAAGGACCGCGATGCGCTCTACGGCGAGGACTCGGGGACGCTCATGACGAAGGCGGACGGTACGCACGGTGCGTACGTCGTGGGCGCTGCCGTCGCAAGACATCGCGTACCTCTCGCCTGTGCCACGGAGATGAGGCCGTACAACCCGGTTCTCACCGCCGAGCAGGCGCAGCGCCTCGAGGCGAACGCGGACCTCGTCGAGCGCGCGGAGGACTTCTTCGTCGGTGCGCCCAGAGCCGGGCGGCTCCGGGAACGTGGATCCTGCTCGTCAAGCCGGGCATCGAGCGCACCTACTTCTTCGTGCCCATCGAGGCCAGCCCCGTGGGCGGAGCGCAGTGAGCGGCGCCGGGCAACGAGCTGGCGGCCGTCGCGTTCTTCGTTGCCGTGGGTTGGGCGGCGCTTTGGCCGTCGCGCCATCGCCTGGGCGCGTGGGCCTACCACGGCGCGGCCCTGCCGACGGGGCTGATGTCGGCGGTGTTCGCCGGGAGCTTGGCCGCGTTCCTGCGCAGGCCGCTCGACGTGGCGGGCGCTGCGGCGGGCGCCGTGCTGTTCGTCGCCGTGCTGTGGCTCGTGCAGCGCGTGGCCACCCGAGACGATCCGGCTGCGGCAGCCGGTGTCGGGGCGCGCAGCTTCCTGATCTCCGGCGGCGTTCTCGGCGGGCTCGCGACCTTCTTCGCCCTGGCGCGCTACACCGTCTCGAACAACGACTCGTTCATGTCCTACTGGCCTCTCGGCGTCTCGCTGAACCGGACCGGCGCGTTCACCGTCTCGCTGATCTCCGGCCGAGGACCGTTCCTGCCCGCCGTGAGCGCGATCCATGTCGCCTTGGGCAGCGACTGGGCCTACGTGATCTACCCGATGCTCGGTGCGACGCTGCTGTACTGGTGCGCGCTGTCGCTGCTGTCGGGCCCGCTGTCCGCGGCGGCTGTCAGGACCGCACGGCTCGTCGCCGGCGGCGCGGTGCTGTTCCTCGTGCTCGAGCCGTCGTTTCTGTTCCACTCGTTCTTCGTCCACTCGCACATGGTCAGCGCCGTGTGTCTTGCTGATGTCGCTGACGTCGATGTGGCTCGCAGTTCGCCCGACGGCGCCATCCGTCGGCCCGACCGAGCAACGCCTACCTCGTGCTCGCGGGCGTGTTCGCCGCAGGGTTCGCCCTGGCGCGCCCCGACGGGCTCGCGTACCAGTTCGTGCCGGTGGTTGCGGCGATCTCGGCGCTGACGCGTCTCGGAGGTGCGCTGGCGCAGCGTCGTCGCGTTCTTCGCGCCGCTGCTTGCGCTGGAGGTCTCGCGTACGCGGCCGCCTACTGGCAGCTCGGCATGTGGAAGGCGGGCAAGCTCGGCGGCGAGATGACCGCTGCGATCCTGGTGGTGCTCGCGCTTTCCGCGGCCGGGCCGTGGATCGTCGAGTGGCTCGACCGGCGGCTGCCGTTGCGGGTGGCAGGGGAGCGGTTCTTCGGCATCGTGACCGCGGCGCGGCGGGCCTGATGCTCGTGGTGTTCGTCTGGAAGTGGGAGAAGGCGTCGCTCGTCCTCGCCCACGCTGCGGATCAACCTCTTCGAGGGGGCGGGCGGCTACTTCTACCTGTGGTACGCGATCGCGATCGTTCTCGTGCTCTCGCTGTTCACCGGCGATGCGCTGCGAGCGCGCTCGTGGACGCGCCCGGCGTTCCTGTCGATCGTGCTGTTCTTGGTCGATCGCCGGACTCGTCCACGGAACGCAGCACCCCGGGCGCATCGGGCCGGGAGACAGCCTCAACCGAGTGCTCTTCCACGTGGTGCCGCTCTTCGTGTGGTACACGGCCGCCGTCGTCGCGCGGATCCTCGGCGGTCAGCCGCCGGCCGAGCAGGCCGGGGGAGCCGAGCAGGCCTAGCTACGCCTAGTCGCTGGAGCGCAGGCCGCCGTAGCGCACGACGTTGGTCATCGCCTTCGCGAGACTCGGGGTGTCGCACAGGATGTTGCTGTACGCCTGGTTCGCGAGCGGGCACGCGCACTCGCCGGCCTTGATCGAGGCGCGCACCTCGTCGGCCTGCTTGGAGCGCCACACCGTCATGAAGTCGTAGTTCGGCCTCGCGCAGGTCGCCAAGGGGCTTCGCGTAGCCCAGCACGCAGCACGGCCACAGCTGCCCGTGCGGCGTGAGGTGCACGTTGCTGATGCCGGCGTAGCACGGGATGACCTGGCGGTCCTCCTGCACGATGCGGGCGGCCAACTCGTAGTAGACCAGCCGCAGGGACTCGGTGAGCCGCGCGAGCGGGCGCTTCTTGGGCAGGTTCTCGCGCACCTTCGCGGCGAACTCCTGCATCAGCTGGGCGTACTCCTCGCCGGTGGGCGTGATGGGATCGCCGATGTTGAAGAACTCCTCGCGCTGCTCGGCGATCTCGTTGCGGTAGCTCTGGACGCCGAGCGAGTGGACGTAGTCCTCGATCTCGTCGAGGCGGTCCTTGTTGAAGTTGCGAGACGACCGAGCCGAGCTCGACATGCAGGTTGGGGAACTCCTCGGAAAGCTCCTGGAGGCCCTTGATGGTCGCGAGCAGGCGCGGCCAGTTGCCCTTCACGCCGCGGATCTCGTCGTGCAGGTCGCCCACGCCATCGATCGACGGCTTGACGGTGAACGGCGTGTCGAGGCCGCGCGCGCGCAGGTTCTCGAGGATCTTGCGCGTCCCGGCGATCGTGCGCTTGGTCATGATCGCGTTGGTGGGCGTGTGCAGGATCGCCGGCTTGAGGTGCTCGACGGCCAGATCGACGATCTCGGGCAGGTCGTCGCGCAGGAACGGCTCGCCGCCCGAGAGGTTGAAGAAGTAGACCGGCGGCATCGAGCGGAAGATCTTCTCGATCTCGTCGAGCGTGAGCTCGTCCTCGGCGACCTGCCAGTGGTTGGGGTAGATCTGCCAGATGTTGCAGGTCTTGCAGCGGCTGTTGCAGCGGTTCGTGACCGAGAAGGTCAGCGTCATGGGGCCGATCGGCTGCTTGAGCCCGGCCCGGGTGGCCTTGTACGCGAGCGTCTTGGGGTAGATCTGGGTGATGAAGTCGGAGGCCTTCATGCGTGCTAGCGTTCCTCGTCTTCGTGGCGCTGCGGTCCCTGCGGAACAGGGACGCGACCTCGACGCGATTGACGGCGCCGGTCAGCGAGCACGAGCCCAGCGTAGAGCCGCGAGACCGGCGAGACAGGCGAACGGGAGCACCACAGAGAGTACGTGTCGGGCACCGACATTAGCAAGTAGACGACCAGCGCGCTCGCGGCGGCCTTGAGCACCGGGACCGGTTCGATGCAGCCGGCCGAAGTAGCGCCGCGTCATCGCGCCCGAGACCAGCAGGCCCGCCCGCGGCGACCAGGCTCGCGAGCGCGGTGCCGGTCATGCCGACCGTTGGGATCAGCAGCGCACCGGCGGCGAGCTGCGCGGGGATGCAGACCAGCCACACGGCCATCGCGACGTACGGCTTGCCGTTCGCGGTGATGGCGGCGGTGAACGAGGCCACCAGCGCGAGCAGCGGTCTGGGCGATCGTGGCCCAGACGAGCGCCGCGCGCGGCGCACGCGTACATGACCGGGGAACACGAAGTCGAGCAGCTCGCTTGGGCACGGCCGCCATGATCGCGACGACCGGAAGCGCGGTGATCAGCAGGAACGTGGTGCTGAGCGCGCGATCAGCGCGCCCGCGCCTGCTCGCGGCCGTGCGTGCGCAGCGCGCTGGTGACCACGCGGCAGCAGCGTCACGGAGAACGCGGTGAACAGGAAGTACGGCGTGCGCGAGAGGCTCGCCATGCCCGAGTAGAAGCCCACGTCGTCGCTCTGCGGGAAGTACGCCTTGATCTGCAGCAGGTCGAGGTTCACGAGCACGGCCTGGCCGATCGCGAGGACCATGAGCGGCGCCGCGAAGGCGAGCAGCGCGCGGCTCTCGGGGTTCGCGGTGCCGGTCTTGGGCTGTCACGTAGTGCCACGAAACGGCGGCGGAGAGCGCGAGCGAGAGCGCGAAGCCGACCAGCACGCCGTAGACCGCGGTGCCCAGCAGCACGAACGCGATGGCGAACACCACGCGCGTGACCGAGTACAGGATGTTGAGCCACGACTGGGCGACGAAGCGGTGCGTGCCGTTGAAGTAGCTCTGCAGCACCTGGAACGCGCCCATGAGCGGGATCAGCGGCGCGGCGGCCCAGAAGTACGGCACGAGCGTCGGGTCGTTGAGCAGGTTCGCCCACAGCGGCGCGCCCAGGCAGAAGACGACGACGATGCCCGCCGCCGATGATCCACTGCAGCTTCATCGACGTGCGCAGGATCGGGTAGGTGAGGTCCTCGTCGTTGTCGGCGATGAACTTCGAGGTCGCCTGCGGCAGGCCCGTGGAGACGAGCACGCGGGCGATGTTGGTCATGTTGATCATGATGCCGAGAAGCCCGTACGACACCGGGTCGCCGAGCAGGTAGACCATCGCGATGTTGATGCGTAGCCCGAGACGATGAACGCCATCCGCGCGAACATCTGGTGCAGGGTGCCCTTGCCCATGGCGCCCTGGCGCATCGTGCCGCTCCGTCCCTAGTTCGCGGGCGGGTGGACGACCCGCTCGCCGTCGAAGTAGGGCCGGCGCCTGCAGCGCGAACGCGGCCGGCGCGTCGTAGTCGGCGTCCTCGGCGATCGACCTTGGCGGGCACGCCGCCGATGAGCGCGCCGGTCGTCTCGATCGGCTTCACCGACGACCGCGCCCATGCCGACGATGCAGCCGTCGCCACCGAGGTCCCCATCTGGAAGCGCGCGTTCGAGCCGATGTAGACGTCGCGCCCGATGCGGATGGGCTCGAACTCGGCGCGGTGGAAGGTGTGGGTGAAGAAGACGGTGCCGAGCCCGCCAACGACGACGTTGGCGCCGAGCTCGATGTCGGCGCACACGTCGAAGTAGTGCTCGAGCTCGACGATCGCGCACGGCCCGAGGCGAAGGGCGGCGTGCGGGTAAGTGGGCTTGTTGGCGGTGCCGCGAACGCGGTTGCCGCCGAAGCGCGGGCCGCCCAGGGTGGCGAACGGCCCCATGTCGAGCTCGTGCAGGTTGAGGACGACGTTGCTCGCGCCGCGGATCTTGGCGCCCTCGGCCATCGTGAGCTTCTTGGCGTCGATGAGCGAGAACATCGAGATGCGGGCGTCCTTGCCGAAGCGATAGCCGAAGAGCACCGAGTAGAGCGTGCGGCGGAGCGGCCAGCCGGGGATGGCGCTGATGAGGGCGAGGACGAGCGATGCTGATCACGCTATCCCTCTACGCTTCTCGCGCGAGCAGGCGGGCGATCTTCTCGGCGGGGACGTCGACCGTCGCGCGGATGGCGGCGTTGCCCTGCGCAAGTCTCTCACGAAGCGGCGCTTCCTCGGCAAGACAGGCGTCGACCTTCGACACGAAGTCGTCGCGTTCGAGCGGGCAGTCCATCGAGTCGACAGGGATGGTGAAGCGCTCGAGTCCGGCGTCGCGCATGAAGCGGCTGACCTTGCCCTGGTAGGCGAGGCCGACCATCGGCGTCTCGGCGACGTGGGCGAGGATCAGCGAGTGCAGCGGCACGCCCACGAGCATGCGCGACGCCGGCGATGAGCGAGAGGACCTCGCGCGGGCGGTCCGAGATGAAGACGCGAACCGGCGTGCTGATGCACCATGCGCTCGTGGACCTCGCGGCAGACCTGGTCGTCTCGGGAGGAGAACTCCTTCTTGAGGTAGCCGCTCGTGCCCTCCGCCGGGCCGATCGCCGAGTACATGGGCAGGAAGACGACCTCGCAGCCGTGGGCTTCGACGAGGTGGTCGGCGACCTCGGCCAGCAGCGACTTGAACGCGTCGAGCTTCTCGTAGTAGCCGGCCGGCAGCATGCCCAGGCGCTTGCGAATCGCGAAGGGCAGCAGCGTGTTGCCGTAGTGGAAGACGCGGCGCGGGGCGATGATGACGCGGTTCGCGCGCTCGGGCGCGGGTTCGGGCACGCGAAGCGAGAACGCGACGTCGCCGGTGGACTCGAGCTCGAGCCCGCGCGGCGCCAGCGGCGTCAGCTCCTCGACACTCTCGGGGTCGCGGAGGCAGGCGAGCGAGACGCGCTTGAGCGTGCCGCGCACCAGCGAGCGGCTGGTTGCGCGCATGAAGCCGCTCGCCACGCCGTAGAGCGCGACCGGCGTGCCGAACCAGCGCGCGAGGTACGCCGCCGAGGTGTTCACGGCGACCGCCATGCGGTCGCATCGGTGAAGAGCGTTCCGCCGCCGAGGACGACGAGGTCGGCGTCGCGCACCGCGCGCACGTAGGCGCCAAGTGAGAAGCGCTCGGCGGTCACGCCCTCGTAGAGCGACTCGGTGTGGGCGGGGTCGTCGGAGAGCATCAGGATGCGAGCGTCGGGGATCTCGCGACGAAGGCGTCGACGGTGGCGGTGATGATGGCGAGGTCGCCCAGGTTGGAGCCGGACGCCTCCCAGATCTTGTTCTTCCACAGCAGGATGCGAGGGGCGGTAGCCGTGTTCGCGGCGTGGGTCATCGCAGCGACCTCGCGATCGCCAGAAGCTCTGGCAGCGGTGTGCCATCGGGGCCCCTCGTGCCGTTCAGCACGTAGTGCACATCACCGTCCCACCAGTAGACGACGCCGGGACGATTGCGGTAGCGAATCGGTGCCGGGGGCTTGTTCACGCCGGGCTCGACAGCCATCGCTTGGTTGCCGTTGATGTCCACCAGCTGCCACATCTTGTCGGCGCGAGACGCTCCGGAATCCACGATCGGCTTGGAACTGCGCCAGTTGCTTCTCGAGGTCCTCTCTTTGCCGCGACCGGTTCTCGATGAGCTGTACGCTCGTCTGCAGGATCGGAGCCGAACACGATGTGCGCCTCGGCGGGCGTCGCTCTTGGAGGCTTCCCGAACGTAGATGGTCGCCGGGCGACTCCACCAGTGAAGGCGTCGGGCATCTTGAGCGCGAACGGCAGCTTCTTCTGGGCGGCTTCGGCGTCGGTGAAGCGCAGGTGACTCTTGGCCCACTCGTCGAACATGCGCCGCTCGAACTCGGCGCGGGTCGTCACGGTCTCCTCGCCCGCGGGCATTCCCACCGATGTCTGCACCTTGGGCTGCTCGGGCGGGGTCGCGGGCGAGCAGCCCACGAGCAGCACGAGCAACGCGCACGCTGCCGCGGTCTGCGCGATTGGCCACGCCTGTCTCGGGCACTCTGCTCACCGCTCGATCGCCGCCAGCACGTCGTCGAGCGCCGGCTGCAGCCGCTCCAGCGTGAACTCCGGCAGGTCGATCATCCGCGCTTCCTGCCCCGACAGCTTCACGAACTCCGAGACCTTGTCGTCGTAGCTCACCGTCGCGATGGGCACGCCCATCATCGTGCCGAGGATGACGGCGTGCAGGCGCGAGAGCACGAGCGCGTCGCACGCGCCGAGCAGCGCCATGTAGACGGCCGGGTGCGGGTACGTCTCGAGCAGCGCGAACCACTCCGGCACCTCGAGTTCGTGGCGCAGGCGGCGGCCGAAGTCGAGGTCGTCTTCGAGGTGCTTGTCGGGGTGCTGGCTGATCGGCAGGAAGATGACGTCGCAGCCGCGCTCGTGCAGCTCGCGTGCGAGGCGCGCCGCCTCGGCGAGCGTGCGCTCGTTGTCGACCGCCGGGTCGCCCACCCAGCGGAAGTTGAGGCCCACGAGCGGCCGAGTGCGCTCCGCGCGCGGCGACCGTGCCCGCCTCGACAAGGAGCTTGTCGGCTTCCTCGGCGGGCGCGGGCTCGAGCGAGAGCGCGGGGTCGAGCACCTGCACGATCTCGCGCTTCACGCCCAGCTCGCGCAGGTTCGCGATGGTGCGCGGGTCGCGCGCGGACACCACGCTCGCGCGCTTGAGCGCGAAGCGGGTGAGGTTCTTCACGACCGGGTCGGGGAAGCTCTCGGCGCCGATGCCGTAGTAGAGCGTGAACGCGCCGGTCCAGCCGGCGAGCAAGCGCCGCGAGGAACTGGAACTTGCCCTTGGGGTCGAGCCACTTGAGCATCATGAGCCCCGAGTAGGCGTTGATGCGGTTGACGATGCCGCCGCCGCCGATGATGTAGAGGTCGCTTCGGCGGGCTGCGCGCACGCGTCGCACCGCTCTTGAAGTGCGACGAGGTCACGGGGCCGAGAGGGTCATCGCGGTAGCGCGCGACCACGCGCTCGGGGCCGTGGCACACGACGTGGATCTCGGCGTTGGGGAACGCGGCCAGGACGCGCCCGCGGATGACGTGGAGCAGCGCGTCGTCGCCCATGTTGTTCTTGCCGTAGCCGCCGTGGATGACGACGCGCGGTGGGCGGCCGAGGTCCGCGAAGCGCGTCGCGAGCGTCTCCCACAGCCCCGGCACGTCGGCCGGTATGTCGCGCAGCGCCGGCGGCAGCGGGCGCATCACTCGGCGTCTCTTGGGCGCAGGCTTCGGCGAGGGCTTGGGCGGGTTGAGCCCCTTGAGGCGCACGGCGTCGGGTTCGCTCGCGGCGCGCAGGCACGCCATGCAGCGCACCGGCATGCACTTCTCGGCGATGATGCGGCGCTGGGTCACGTCGATCGCGCCCACCGGGCACAGGCCGCGAGCCGCTCGAGCTCGGCGTCGGAGAGCGTGCCGAGCTCGGGGTGCACGCCCAGGTTCCAGTGCAGGTGCGGGATGAGCGAGTCGCCGCCCACCGTGCGGACCTTCACCTCGTCGACCAGGTAGAACGCCGAGTACATCGCGCGGTGGAGCCGGTCGCGCGGGGCGTCTCGGCGGGAGAGCTCGGCTTCGGCGCCTTCGGGCAGCGCGCCGTCGACGCGGTAGTCCGGCACGCGCGTGAGGTGCGTGACCGAGTCGGGGTCGATGCCCAGCAGCTTCGAGCCGAAGTGGTCGAGCGCGAAGGGGTCCTCGGCGGCCAGGAAGAAGCCCAGGGGCCGCACGTCCGAGAAGACCGCGCGGATGAGCAGGTTGCGCGCGTCGGCGAAGTGCAGCGCGGTCGGGAAGTGGCGCGAGATCGCGGCGATGCCCTCGTGCAAGCCGCTCACGTGCAGCTTGCGGCGGCTCTCGCGCGAGAGCAGGCCGAAGGTGTTCTTCACGGCGCCGGTCACCTTGGTGATGGTGTGGCCCTTGAGCACCGGCAGGTTCACGAGCATCTCGGACTCGAGCGCGAGCCGCGTGAGCTCGACGCGCTGCCCCGTCTCGGCGAGCGTGACCTCCTCGTAGGGGTACTCGTCGAGGTTCACGAACTCGATGTCGCGCTCCTCGAGGTACGGCTCGCACGCCGAGCACCTCGTGCGTGCGCGTCGGCCGAGAACTCGTAGCCGCTCGACTCGCCCACCACCGGCACGCCGCCCGCCTCGCGGATGCGCTCGGCGACCGCCGCGATGATCGCGAGGTCGGTGGTGGCCGCCGGGAAGGGCGCGACGAAGTTCGGCTTGATGAGCACCTTCGCGCCTGCCGAGAAGCGCCCCTCGAAGCCGCCGAGCGCGTCGACGAGCTCGGCGAGCACGCCCGTGGCGTCGCCGTCGGGGTCGACTCGGCGGCTGAAGACCGTCACCGGCGCGGTCGCGCACGCGCACCGCGTCGATGTCGCGTCGTGCCGCTCACAGCCCCTGCTCCTTGAACCAGCGCACCGTCTCGACGCAGCCGTCGTGCAGGTCGACCGCGGGCTCGTAGCCAAGGTCGCGGCGCGCCTTCTCGATCGAGAACTCGCGGTCGTAGACGGTGTTGGCGATGTTGCGGCGCGTCGCCATGGGCGCCTTGCCCGTGAGCTTGCCGAGCAGCTCGAAGCCCCACGCGGCGGTCATCATCAGCCAGACAGGCACGTACGGGTAGAGCGGCCGATTCGCCCCAGCCCTCCATGATCCAGCCGCGCAGCTCGTCGAGCTCGGGCGAGCGCGCCGAGGCGACCAGGTAGGTCTCGCCGGCAACGCCGCGCTCGCCGGCCTTGACCGCCGCCTGCACGACGTCGTCGACGTGCACGAGCGGCGTGAGGTTGCGCCCGCGCCCGACCTTGGGGAAGCGGCCCCGGCGCATCAGGCGCGCCATCTTCTCGAACTCACCGGTCCCGCCGATGCCGTAGATCATGCACGGGCGCACGCACGACCACCGGCACGCCGGTCTCTCGGCCCGTCTCGAGCGCGGTGAGCTCGCTTTGGCGCTTCGACTTCTGGTAGGGCGTCACCGGTTGCGGCTCGTCGTCTTCGTCGACGAGCGGCTTCTCGATCAGTCCCATCGCCGCCGTCGAGCTGAAGTGCACGAAGCGCTCGCACGCTGCCGGCCGCGCTGCTGCGCGGATGAGCGCCGCCGTGCCGTCGACGTTGACCGCGACGAAGCGGCGAAACGCCTCCTCGGACTGCGCCGAGACGTGTCCCTCGGCGGCGAGGTGGAAGACGACGTCGCAGCCGTCGGCGACGCCGGCGAGCGTCTCGGGCGCGGTGATGTCGCCCACGACGTGGGTGACGCGCGGGTCGCTCGGGCAGGGCGGCAGCGCGCTCCTCCGAGCGCACGAGGCAGCGGCACGTCGACGCCGGCCTCGAGCAGCGCCGGCACGAGCCTGCCGCCCACGAAGCCGGTCGCGCCGGTGATGAGCGCCTGGCGCATCAGCTCACGCGACACACTCCGCGCCTCGAGGCATCGCCTCGGCAAGTCCGATCCACGTGAGCTTCTCGGCCTTGAACCGGCGCACCGCCTCGACCATGCCGTCGAGATCGCGATCGGCGAGGCTCTCGATGGCGCGCGCGAGCGCCTCGGGCGACTCGGGCTCGACCACGAAGCCGGTCACGCCGTCCTCGACGACGTCGGGCAGCCCGCCGACGCGCGTGACGATGACCGGCTTCTCGTAGTGGTGCGCGATCGCGACCACTCCGCTGCCCGTTGCGCTGCGGTAGGGCAAGCACGAGCGCGTGGGCGCGCGCGAAGTACTCGGCGACCTCTTCCTCGGTGAGGTAGCGGCTCACGATCTCGACCTTGTCGGCCAGGCCGAGCTCGGCGATGCGCTGCTCGGTCTCCTCGGGGCCGTGCCAGAACTCGCCGGCGACGGTGAGGCGCACGTCGAGGTCGGCAGGAAGCAGCGGCGAGCGCCTCGATGAGCAGGTCGAGGCCCTTGTACGGGCGCACGAAGCCGAAGAACAGCAGCTCCAGGTCGTGCTCGGGAGGGAGCGTGCCGCGCGCGGCGCGGGAACTGGTCGTAGGCGGGGTGCAGGTGCAGCACCGGCTTCGCGTCGGGCAGCAGCTCGAGCAGGTGCTCGGCGTCGAGGTTCGTCTGCACCACGTGGCCGCTGCCCAGAGCGAGCACCCGCTTGGTGAGCGCGCGCTTCCAGCCGGCCGCCTCGTGCTCGGTGACGTTGTGGCACAGGAACACCACCGGGATGCCGGCCCGGCGGATCCGCCGCGCGATGTAGGAGAAGCTCGGCGCCCAGTAGACCTGCCACCACGGCAAGACGACGACGTCGGGCTTCTCGGCGATGGCGAGCTTGACGGCCTTGCGCCACGTGAGCGGGTTGACCGAGTCGATGAGGTAGGTGGTGTGCGGCTCGACGTGGCCCTCGAAGGCGGGGTCGCGGTCGCTCTCGCCCGGGAAGATGAGCTTGGGGTACTGGCGAGTGAACGAGATCGCCTGCGCGTCGGTGAACTCGCGAAACGCGTGCAGGAGCATCGTCGTGTGCTGCGCGATGCCGCCGCGAAACGGCAGCACGGGTCCGATGAGCACGACCTTGTGCGGTCCGGCGGCCACCTACGCGGCTTCCTCCGGGTGCCCGGTCCGTACTTCGAGCTCCATGCGGCGCGTACGCCACTGGATGTCCTCGAGCAGCTTGCGGTTGTTGCCGATCAGCTCGGCCACCAGCCCGAACAGCACCATCTGCGCGCCCACGAGGATGAGGATCGCGGTCAGCACGAGCGACTGCAGGTGCCCCTGTCCCTGGCCGGTGAAGTAGAAGTAGAGGAACCGCAGGCCGATCAGCACGCCGATCGCGCCCAGGACGAGCCCCGGGGCGAGGAAGAACCTCATCGGCTTGTACGTCATGAAGATCCGGGCGATCGTCACGAGCGAGCGCCGGACGTACGACCCGATGCTCTTCACCAGCCGAGAAGGCCTCAGGTCGCCGTTGACGCGAATCGGGACGCTCTCGATCGCCATGCCGGCGCGGCCCGCCTGGATGATCGTCTCGATCGTGTAGGTGTACTCGGAGAGCACGTTGAGGCGCAGCGCGCACGCGCGCGACATGGCTCGAAAGCCACTGGGTGCGTCGGGCACCTCGGTGTTGCTCGCCACGCGCACGGCCCAGCTGCCCATCTTCTGCAGCATCTTCTTGATCGGGGAGAAGTGCTCGATCTCGCTGATCGGGCCGAGCGCCGATGACGTAGTCGGCTCGGCCTGCGAGGACCGGCTCGACGAGCTTGGGGATGTCGGCTGCGCAGTACTGGTTGTCGGCGTCGGTGTTGACGATGATGTCGGCGCCCAGTCGCAGACACGCGTCGAGCCCGGCCATGAAGACCTTCGCCAGCCCGCTGTTGCGCTTCATGCGCACGACGTGGTCGACGCCGTGCTCCACGGCGACCTGGGCGGTGCGATCCTCGCTGCCGTCGTCGACGATCAGCCACTCGACCACGTCGATGCCGGGAACCTCTCGCGGCAGCTCGGCCAGCGTGATGGGGAGCGAATCCTCCTCGTTGAAGCAGGGGATCTGGATGATGAGCTTGGTCATCGGCGGAGCCTCTTCCGTCGTCTTGCGCTAGCGCCGCCCGACGCCCACGTAGTCGCCGCCGCCGCTTCTGACAGTAGGCGGGGTCCAAGCAGTTGCGGCCGTCGAACACGAGCCTCTGCCCGACCATCGTCTCACAAAGCGCCTTCCAGTCCGCGTTGGCGATCTGGTCCCACTCCGTTGCCACGATGACCGCCGAGGCACCGCGGACCGCGTCCTCGATGCTGTGGCTCCTGGCTGTAGAGGTCGGACTCGAACGGCAGCACGCCCACCGGATCGTATCCGGCGACCGTGGCGCCCTCCACCACCAGCATCCGGATGATGTCGCCCGCAGGAGCCTCGCGGGTGTCGTCGGTGTCCGGCTTGAAGGTGAGTCCCAGCACGGCGATGCGCGTGCCGCGCAGGTCGCCCAACCGGCGCTTGAGGGCGGTGAGCGGCAGGCGCCGCTGGAACGCGTTGACGTCGATGACGGCCTTCATCAGATGCGAGTGGTGGCCGTTGATGCTGTACAGGTAGTCGAGCGCGCGGGTGTCTTTGGGGAAGCACGAGCCGCCGTAGCCGATCCCCGCGTTGAGGAACGACTCGCCGATCCGCGGGTCCATGCCCACCCCGTGCATGACGGTCGTGATGTCGGCGTCCACGTTGTCGCACAGGTTCGCGATCTCGTTGGCGAACGAGATCTTCAGCGCGAGGAAGGCGTTCGACGCGTACTTGATGAGCTCGGCGCTCGCGATGTCGCATACCAGCGCCGGCGCTTCGATGTCCTCGTAGAGCGAGATGAGCCGCTCGCAGGCCTCCGGCTCGCCACCCACGACGATGCGGTCGGTCTCGTACCAGTCCTTGACCGCGTTGCCTTCGCGCAGGAACTCGGGGTTCGAGACGTAGTGGATGCCGCGCGGCTCGAGGCGCTTGGACAGCATCGCACCGGTCCCCGGCGGGACGGTGCTCTTCATGACCACGACGGTATCGGTGGGCGCCTTGGCGATGACCTGCTCGATCACGGCGCTCACGTAGCGCATGTCCGAGGAGCCGGTGGAGGTCGACGGCGTGCCCACGGCCACGAACACGAACTCACCGTACGAGCAGTCTCCGGCGGCGTTCTCGAACTTGAGCCGGCCTGCCGAGATGCCCTCGGAGATGATCTCGTCGATCCCGGGCTCGTGGAAGGGCGTGCGCCCCTGGCGAAGCGAGTCGAGCTTGGCCTCGTCCACGTCGAGCAGGGTCACCGAGTGCCCTGATGCCGAGAGACACGCGCCGGCGACCAGCCCAACATAGCCCGCGCCGAAGACAGTGATGTTCCGTGGCTCCATCCAGACCCCCAGGTTCCGATCGGTTCGACGTGCGTGCGTGAAGAGGTGCACGAGTCCGCGCGCGGGTTACGCACGGATTCTACGCCAGGGTGCCCCCGCGGTCACCCGAGCAGCGAAAAGGCCGGAGCGCGTCGCACCTCCGGCCTTCGAGTTCGCGTGGCGCGCCCTGCAGGATTCGAACCTGCGACGTCCTGATTCGTAGTCAGGCCCTCTATCCAGCTGAGGTAAGGGCGCGCGAGCCCCTTGCAGGGCTTGCGTATCCTGCCACCTGCCTTCCACGGTGTCAACCGAGAAAGGGGGCTGTGGCAGCGTCGATGTCAATGGCGGAGAGTGAGGGATTCGAACCCTCGAAGGGGCTTATAACCCCTTACTCGCTTAGCAGGCGAGCGCCTTCAGCCGACTCGGCCAACTCTCCGTGTGCGCGCTGTTGCAGGTGGTGCGAGCAGGTGCGCGCGAGTGGATATAGTACCCGCGTGCGAGCCGACCGTAAAGCGCCGAGAAGCCCGCACCGCCCGTGCCGCTCCGCTTTCTAGCGGCGGGCTTCGGATTGCCGCGCCGATGGGAATACTATGCTCGCTGTCCACGATTCCCGGAGGGTCCCCATGCCGCTCGTTCTCGCCCTGGATCAGGGCACCACAAGCTCGCGTGCGATCGTCTTCGACGAGACCGGTGCCAAGCGCGGCGTCGCCCAGATCGCCCTGCCGCAGATCTTCCCGCAGCCGGGCTGGGTCGAGCACGACCCGGAGGTGCTGTGGGGCCAGCAGCTGCAGGTCGCAAGAGAAGCGCTGGAGAAGGCGGGCATCACCGCCGGTCAGCTCTCCGGCATCGGGGTGACCAACCAGCGCGAGACCGCGGTGGTGTGGGACCGTGCCACCGGCAAGCCCATCCACAACGCGATCGTGTGGCAGGACCGCCGCACCTCGGCTACGTGCGAGGCGCTCGTGGCCGCCGGCGCGGATGGCTGGGTGCGCGAGCGCACGGGACTGGGCATCGACCCGTACTTCTCGGCAGCCAAGATCGCCTGGATCCTCGACGAGGTGCCGGGGGCGCGGGAACGTGCCGAGGCGGGCGAGCTCGCGTGCGGCACGATCGACACGTGGCTGATATGGAACCTGACCGGCGGCGCCGTCCACGTGACCGACGCGTCGAACGCTTCGCGCACGCAGCTTCTCGACATCTCGACGCGCGAGTGGGACGGGGAGCTCGCCGCGCTCTTCCGCGTGCCGATGGGGCTGCTGCCCGCGGTCGTGAGTTCGTCCGAGGTCGTGGGCGAGACCGCCGCCGAGGTGCTCGGTGCGTCCGTGCCGATCTCGGGCATCTGCGGCGACCAGCAGGCCGCGCTCGTGGGCAACGGCGGCTTCTCGGCGGGCGACGCGAAGGCGACGTTCGGGACCGGTGTGTTCGCGCTGATGCACACGGGGCACGTGCGGGCGCACTCGGCGTCGCTGGGCGTGACGCTGGCCGCGCAGATCGGTGACGAGCTCGACTACGCGCTCGAGGGCTCGATCTTCATGGGCGGCGCGGTGGTGCAGTGGCTCGTCGAGGGACTCAAGCTCGCCGATTCGCCTCAGGCCGTGCAGGCGCTCGCCGAGAGCGTTCCCAACAGCGGGGGCGTGGTGTTCGTGCCGGCGCTCACGGGCCTCGGTGCGCCCATGTGGGACCCGTACGCGCGCGGCGCCATCTTCGGCCTGACGCGCGGCGCGACCAACGCACATCTCGCGCGCGCGGGCATGGAAGCGATCCCGCTGCAGGTCTCGGACCTGATCGGCGCGATGGTCGCCGACTCGGGCCACGAGATCGCGCAGCTGCGCGTGGACGGCGGGGTCACCGTGAACGAGCTCGTGATGCAGATACTCGCCGACGTGCTCGGCCGAGACGTACTGCGCGCTCAGGTCGCGGAGTCCACGGCGCTCGGAGCGGCCTACCTCGCCGGCCGAGCAACGGGCGTATGGGAGTCGCCCGCCGATCTGCCGGCGCTCACGGGCGTCGACAAGAGGTTCGCGCCTTCGCCCCATGCCGCCGAGGACTACGCGCGGCTGAAGGTGCTGTGGGCGGATGCGGTCAAGCGTTCGATGAAGTGGGAGCGGGAGTAGCGGCATGGACGCAGAGATTCAGCGGGCCGCTGAGGCCAAGAGGCAGGCCGTGCGCAAGGCGCTGTCGGAGGACGAACGCAGACACGCGCGGCAGGTCGCGCTCTGGGCGATGGCCGGAGTCGCTGTCGTGGTGATCGGGGGCGTCGCGGTGGTCGCCAGACTGGTGTGAGGGCGCGCCGCGATCGGACGCCTGGGATGAGAGCCATCGGCTGGATGTGGCGCGCGTCGGCGATTCGCTACACGGGCCGCTCCCCGCCAGCGCTTCGCGCGTGCTTGGCAGGGCGAGCAGCACGCCCAAGGTGACCCCCAGGCCGATGCTGACAGTCTGGCTCACGTCGAAGTCGCCGACGGCCAGCTTCCAAGTCGCCTCAATCATGCTGATCGCCAACGATGCGACCAGCAAGACGACCAGCCGGCCCCAGATCCCGCCTCGCCCGCGCAAGAGCGCGACACCTGCGACCAGCCAGCAGGCAGCAACGGCGGTCTCCGCGAGCGCCAACAGCAGATGCCAAGCTCCGCGGGCCAAGGAAGGCTCTCGAACGAAGAAGCGCCAGAGGGTGGAAGTCGCATCCATGGCGACCCCGAGCAGCTGCAGTGCGGCGAGCGCCAGAGCCAGCATGCCCATGAAGACGATTGTGCGACGTGACATGGCTCCTCCTTGGCTGCTCCTAGCCTCGCGACGTCTGGTTCAAGGCGGTCTCGTAACCTCAGTGCGCCTCGGCTCGCCACCAGCCCGCCGAAGAAGCCCATCATCACGATCACGAACGACAGTGCGAGCCCGTTTCCGATGAACTGGTAGCCCGCCCCGTAGGTCAGGGCCAGCCACACGTTGCCCAGACTGCCGTCGAGCCAATGCGAGAGGCCCAGGCTGTTGTCGATGATCCGCGCGGCATTGCTGAAGTGGAGCGCGTATGCGATGGCCACACACGCGATCCCGGCGGCCCAGTAGACGATGTGTTTGACACGATAGGCGCGGGCTAGGAAGCAGGATGCTGTCAGGCCCGCAGCGAGCGCGAACGCCCCGAGTTCTCGGATCAGCGCGGCCAGCGTCGCCAAGACCACGGCCACCGCAAGATCGCGCCTCTTGTCCGGTGCATCGAGGGCGCGCAGTGCGAACAGGGCTGCAGATCACCACGATGGCCCCGACCCACGGCTCGATATAGGTGATGTCGCGGCTTATGGCACGCGAGAGTGCGTGAGAGGCAACGGCCGCGGCCCCCACCAGCGCGAATGGGGTCCGCACGAACCGACGAGCGATGTATGTGGCCGCGACCACTGCTGCGCTCGACAGGGCGAGATACGCCACCACCAGCGCGATGCCGGCGCGAGGGAGCCGACTCCAGAACCAGAAGAACGTGGGGAGTCTCACGGCGAGCACGCTGCCCGGCTTGCCGCCCCATGTCTCGCCGACTCCGGTCTCGTACGCCTCGTAGTAGCCCACGCCCTGGGCCATGAGGTTCTTGACCCGCACGTAGAAGGCATCGTCGGCCTGCGGCTCGCCTGCGGTAGCACCTCGCTCAAGAAAGACGAACGAGGGGCGCCCGCTCGGTCTGCATGCGTCCGACTGTCAGAGCGGTTGCCCAGAGGTTCCCGATGATGAGCACGATCGCGAGCCAGTACAGGTACTGCACCCAGCGCCCCTCAGCGCGGTCCATGGCCCAGCGCGCACCTGCTGCCACTGCCGCAGTACCAAGGCCGATGAGGACCGCGGAGACGACAACGGAGTTCGAAGACGTCAGGTTCGGCATCAGCAGCGAGCCCAAGAGGGCCGCGCCTCCCGATGTCGCCGAAGCGGTGACAGGCGACGTCGAGATGAGTCCGCCGACCAGCCCGCAGACGAGGGCGACCTGCAAGGCCGAGGCGTAGTAGAAGAAGCCCGTTCCCACGCATCCGGAGACGACGAGCACGGCGATGAACGCACCAAGTTGCCGCCAAGCGACTCTGGCCGCGTCGCCGTCGGGCTTCCTCGTCTTGGCCGTCTTCTTCGTCATCCTGCGCCGCTCCTGTTCCCGCAGGTCACGCATGGCGGAGGGGGTGGGATTCGAACCCACGGAGCCTCGCGGGCTCACTGGTTTTCAAGACCAGTGCAATCAACCACTCTGCCACCCCTCCGCAGGGTGCTAGGCGCGCACTAGGGTAGCACGCGCGAGGCGCGGTTTCGAGCCGCCACGCTGGCGCCAGACGCCGGCTCGCTCAGCGCAGCGACAGCTCGGCCACCAGCGGCAGGTGGTCCGAGGCGAGCGAGCGCACCACCGCGAGCTCCTCGAGCTGCCAGTGCTCCGAGAACGCGATGTGGTCGAGCCTCTGGAACGCGCCGATCGACGGGAACGAGGGCGGGGGCACCGGCACCGTGAGCACCGCGCGCAGCGGCTCGAGTTCGGCGGGCGGGGCGTTGAAGTCGCCCACTAGCACCAGAGGCAGATCGGTCGGGAGCTTCTCGGCGAGCATCTCGATCGCCAGACCGCGCGTGACCTTGTGCAGCGGCAGGTGCGTCACGGCGAAGCGCACGGTCACGCCGTCGAGTGCGATCTCGGTCACCGAGCACACCCGGAGCTCCTTGCGACTCGGCAGCTCGAAGACTTCGTGAGAGCGCACCACACCGCTCGTGAGCACGGCGTTGCCCATGCGAAGCGAGCCTCGGCGGTGGGCCTCGACGAACTCCCCGCTCATGCCGGCGTTGCGCGAGATGACCTCGGTCTGGTCCTGGACGCCGGCGACGCTCCATACCTCCTGCAGCCCCACGACCTGCGCACCGGTGCGCACGATCGCGCGCGCGACGCGTCGCGGCAGGATGAGGAAGTCCATGCCCTGGGCGTGCCGGATGTTGTACGTCGCGAATCTCACGCCTAGCACTATTCCATAGGCGGGCGCGAAGTGCTGGTGCTGCGCTAGACTCGGAGCTGGCAAAGCCGCACGGGGGGACGGGCGTGCACAGGAGCGACGAGACCTACATGGCAATGGCGCTCGACGAGGCGCGGCTCGCCGGCGCGATCGGCGAGGTGCCGATCGGCGCGGTCGTCGTATGCGACGGAGCGGTGGTCGCGCGCGCCCACAACCGCCGAGAGGCCGACCACGACCCGGCAGGCCACGCCGAGCTGCTCGCGATCCGCGCCGCCGCCGCCAAGCTCGAGCGCTGGCGGCTGTCGGACTGCACCGTCTACGTGACGCTCGAGCCGTGCCCCATGTGCGCGGGGCTGATGCACCAGGCCCGCATCGCTCGCTGTGTCTACGCCGCCCCCGACCCCAAGGCCGGGGCGCTGGGCACGCTGTACGACCTTCATGCCGACGAGCGCCTCAACCACCGCTTCGAGGTCACGAGCGGTGTGCTCGAGTCGGACTCTGCCGAGCTGCTGCGCGCGTTCTTCAAGCGACTGCGAGAGGAGCGGGTGTGAGCCGCCCAGAAGCCGTCGTACGCCGTATCGCGGCCCGCCGGGCGCTACGCCGCCCGCCTCACCGCGGTGCTCGCCGTCGCCCTCATCGCCGCCCTGCTGCTCCCGACCGCCGCCCTCGCGCAGTCGTACTCGATGGGCCCGGTCACCATCAAGGCGCAGGTCGAGCCCAACGGCGACATGCGCGTGACCGAGCGGCGCACCTTCGACTTCGACGGCGACTTCACCTTCGTCTTCTGGACGCTCGACACGGCCGGCGCCGACGGGATCGAGGTGCTCGGCGTCTCGAAGGTCGACGCCGCCGGGCACGCCGAGCCCTACACGCCCACCGACCGACGTCACGGCGCGCGACACACGCCCGCCCGGGACCTACCTCGTCGAGCAGTTCGGCGGGACCACCGAGGTGCGCGGCTTCCACCGCACCTCGAACGACAAGGCGACGTTCGTGCTCGAGTACCTCGTGAAGGGTGCGGCCAAGCGCTACTCGGACACCGCCGAGCTGTACTGGAAGTTCATCGGCGATGAGTGGGAGGTTCCGGTCACCGACGTGACCATCGAGGTCCTCCCGCCCGTCGCGCTCAGCAAGTCCGACGTGAAGGCGTGGGCGCACGGCCCGCTCACGGGCACGGTGACCATCGGGCAGATCGGCAACGTGACGCTCGCGGTCCCCGAGGTGCCGGCGAGCACCTTCGTCGAGGCCCGCATCCTCTACCCGCCCGAGGCGCTCTCGGAGGCCCCCGTCATCGACCAGCCGCGCAAGGCGCAGGTCATGGCCGAGGAGGCGAAGTGGGCCAACGAGGCCAACGCCGAGCGCACGAAGGCGCGCGTCACCTACTACGGCATCACGGGGCTGGCGTGGCTCTTCGCGATCGGCGCGCTGGGGCTGGGCGTGTTCGGGTTCGTGAAGCACGGCCGCGAGTTCGCCTCGCAGTTCCAAGGCGACTACTTCCGAGAGGATCCCGCGCCCGAACTGCCGCCGGCGGTGGTCGGCGCCCTGTGGCGCTTCGGCACCGTCAACGACACCGACATCGCCGCCACGCTCATGGACCTTGCCGACAAGGGCATCATCGTGATGACGCCGGCCGAAGAGGCCGCCGGCGGGCTCTCGGGCGTATTCGGCGGCACGGAGAAGACGTTCGTGCTGACCCGCGTCGCTCAACCCAAGCACCAGCCCGACGCACTCGACACGCAACTCATGGACGTGCTGTTCGACACCGTGGGCGGCGGTACCGGCCGCGTGTCGCTCGAGCAGCTCAAGGACTACGCCAAGGCGCACGCCCCGACGTTCTCGGAAGAGATCAAGGCCTGGAAGGACGCCGCCACGGGGACGGCTGACGCTCGCGGGTTCTTCGACCCCGACGCTGCGGGCTGGCAGATCGGGACGTTCGTGCTGGCCGGCTTCGTGGGCGCGGCGGGCATCTTCGGGGCGTTCGTCGTGGGCTCGGTTGTCCCGGCACTGCTGCCGGTGCCGGTGGCGATCGTGCTCGCTGTGTTTGGCGTCTACATGAATCGCCGGTCGCGCGAGGGCAACGACCTGTTCCGCAAGTACCAGGCGCTGCGCAACTTCTTGCGTGACTTCTCGCGGCTCGAAGAGGCGCCGCCCGCCTCGGTCATCCTGTGGAACCGGTTCCTGGTGCTCGCGGTGGTCTTCGGCATCGCCGAGGAGGTCATCGCACAGCTTCGAGTGAAGATGCCCGAGGTCGTTGCCGACCCGGGCTTCCAGACCACGTACTGGTGGGTGTACGCGGGCCACGGCACCTCGTCACCGGTCAGTGCGGTCTCTACGTCGTTCCTGAGCGCCTCTCAGGTTGCGACGAGTCAGATGTCGTCGTCGTCCGGCGGGGGAGGCGGGTTCTCCGGAGGCGGCGGCGGAGGAGGCGGCGGAGGAGGCGGCGGGGCAGGGTAGGCCCGCTGTGATGCATAGTGACAACGGTCACCCGAAGTTCTCAACGCCTGCAAGACGATTGCCGATGATAGCCCAGGGACGATTCTCAAGCGACTGACCTGCAAGAAGGGACTGGTTGATGAGCCGAGCGCCGATGATCGTCGCCGCGACCGCCGCGTTTCTCACGCTGCCCGCGACCGCATTCGCCGCCGATGGCACCGACATGCTCAACAGCCCGCCGATCAGCCTCATCGTGAGCCTGGTCGGCTTGGGCGTGGCCGTGATCCTCCTCGTGCAGGCACTCGCCGTCCGCAAGGTCGCCGCCGGCGGGGTCATCGCCGAGAAGATCAGCTACGTGGTGCTCGCGACCGTCTGCCTCGCTGCGTCCGCAGTGGCGCAGTGGAGCCGCAACTTCGTGGTCGGCATCACGCTCGACCAGGTGCAGTTCGCCTCGCAGGTGCTCGTCACCATCGCGATGGGGCTGCTTGCCGCGTACTTCGCGGGTGTCAGCCGGGCGCTGAACGGGTTCATGGACACGGCGAATGCGATGCGCGCGCAGCAGACCGAAACCGATGCCGAGGAGGACGTGGCAGGTGGCTAATCTGCTCGCCCAACGCATCGAGGAGACGCTGCGCCCGGTGATCGGAACGGTTCTGGCGAGCGTCTCAGTCGACGTCGAGAGCAGGCGCGTTGGCAAGGACGCCGATACCATCGAGCGTGGCGACCTGCCCGAGATCGCCGACAACCTCGTGGGGGCGTTGCGGCTCGTCGTGGGTCCCGACATGGCCGCCGCCGCTGCGGTCAAGGTGCGCGAGCTCGCGTAGCCCGTCCGGTGCCGATCGTCGCGTGCCCCGCGAACCGCGCGCTATCCGCCGAGCGTCGCTTCCGCCGCCTTGAGCGTGCGGCTTCCCGCAGCGGCATGCTCCATCTCTAGCCACGGGTCGACGCCGGCTTGCACCCGCTCGAGTACGCGTTCGGGCGTGAACGCGCGACGCAGGTCGTTGCCGGGGTCGAGCTCCCCCCACTCCAGAGGGACCGCCACGCTCGGCCCCTCCAAGTGGCGGGTCGAGTACGGCGCCACCGCGCTCGCTCCCTCGGAGTTGCGCACGTAGTCGATGAAGATGCGGCCCGGCCTTAGCGCCTTGGACATCTTGGACGTCAGCGCGTCGGGCTGAAGCGCGGCGGTCTTCTCGGCGATCGTGCGGGCAAGCGCACGGATGCGCTCGAACTCCCAGACGGGCTCGATGGGCATGACCACGTGGAGCCCCTTGCTGCCGGTGCTCTTCACGAACGGCGTGAAGCCCAGCGCTTCGCATTCGTGGGCGACCACGTGTGCCGCCGAGACGATCTGCGGCCACTCCACGCCGGGCCCGGGGTCCAGATCGAAGACGATCCGGTCCGGCCGGGTGGGCGTGTCGGTGCGCGACAGCCAGGTGTGGATCTCGGCCACGCCCATCTGCGCGAGTGCGACCAAGCCGGCGGCATCGGTCACGAAGAGCAGCTCGTCGGATTCCTCGTGGCCGGTGAGCACGTGGCCGAACGTTCCGACCTGCTGTGGCAGCCCCTTGTCGGGATGGCGCTGGTAGAAGCACGTGCCGCTGCCGTCGCCCACGGGGCAGCGCACGAGCGTGAGCGGGCGCTCGCCCGCCTCGCGCAGCATGACCGGCGCGATCGCTTCGTAGTAGCGCGCCAGCTCGAGCTTGGTGAGGTCGCTGGCCGGAAACAGCTTCTTGCCGGGGTTGGTGATGCGGACGCCTGCGACTTCGCCGGGGGCCTCGGGGGGGCCGCTGGCGTGCAAATGCACAGCAGCGCCCGCGACCCCCCCGAAGCCCCCGGTCCGCCGCGTTGTCGGGTGCATCGCCGGCCTCGGCTCGGTTGTTGGTGGTTTCGTCCTCCAGTTCGCGGATGACGGCTTGGCGGGTCGCTTGTCCTCGCGCAGGCCGAGGAAGCTCGGCTGGCGCAGCAAGCCCTCGGCGGTCCACTCGGCGAACGCGACCTGCGCCACCAGCCGTGGTTCGACCCAGTGCGCGCCCTCGATCGCCGGCGGCTCGGAGAAGGGCGGGTCGGGGCGCTCGATGGCGGTGAGCCGCTCGTAGATCTCGGCAAGTTGCTTGTCCGAGAAGCCCGAGCCGGCGCGGCCTGCGAACACGAGCCGTCCTGCGTCGTAGTAGCCAAGCAGCAGCGCGCCGAAGCCGGCACGCGACCCGCGCGGCTCGGTGTAGCCGCCCACGACGAACTCCTGGGAACGGCGGCACTTCACCTTGAGCCACGAGCGGGTGCGGCCGTGCGGGTAGGGCGCGTCAGCGCGCTTGGCGACCACGCCTTCGAGCCCCTGGGCGCACGCGACCTCGAGCATCGCACCAACGCCGCCATCGACGTGCTCGGCGAAGCGGATCGCCGAGGAGGGCGGCTGGTCCGCGAGCAGCGTGCGCAGCAGGTCCTTGCGGGTCGTGGTGGGAAGCGCCCGCAGGTCGTGACCGTTGAGGTGCAGCAGGTCGAACACCACGAACGAGATGCGCTCGGGCGCGGCCGACAGCGCCTCTTGAAGCGCGCCGAAGCGCGAGATACCGCGCTCGTCGAAGACCACGATCTCGCCGTCGAGCAGCGCGGTGTCCGCCGGGAGCGCGCTCGCCGCAGCGGCGATCGGGCCGAGCTTGTCCGTGAGGTCCTCGCCGTTTCGCGAGTAGCACCGCGCGCGCCCGTCCTGGACGGCGACGGTCACCCGGTACCCGTCGTACTTGACCTCCCCGAGCCACCCGTCGCCCGCAGGCGGCGCGCTCACCAGCGTGCACAACGCCAGCTCCGGCGGCGCCACCAGCGGATCCAAGCCCACCGAGGCGGGCTCGGCAGCGGGCAACGGGGCCTGCGGGACTGGCGGTGGGGGCGGGGTCCGAGGCGCTGCTGTGCATTTGCACCCCGAGGGCCTCCCCGCCGGCCCTGCCGACCCCCACCTCCTCGACGCCGAGCCCGCTGACCACACTCTCGGGGCGCTCGGCGGTGATGCTGTACTCGTCGGACGGGCGCACGAAGTCGTCGCGCTCCTTGATGAGCAGCCAGCTCTCGCCGCGCTCGTTGGGTCGCGGCTTGAGGCGCACGAGAACCCAGCCGCCCTGGAGCTTGTGGCCGTTGAGCTTGAACTTGAAGTCGCCCTTGGCAAGACCGGCGTGCGGGTCGGCGACCGGCTCCCACGTCCCGCGGTCCCACACGATCACCTTGCCGGCGCCGTACTCGCCGGCGGGGATGACGCCCTCGAAGTCGGCGTAGTCGAGCGGGTGGTCCTCGACGCGCATCGCCAAGCGCTTGTCGCGCGTGTCGAGCGAGGGCCCCTTGGGTACCGCCCACGACAGCAGCACGCCGTCGAGCTCGAGCCGGAAGTCCCAGTGCATGGCACGCGCGTGGTGCTGCTGTACCACGAAGCGGCCGGGCTGGCCCTCGGGCGTGGGGGCGCCGCCCGCCGGCTCGGGAGTCACCGAGAGGTCGCGCTTGGCCTTGTACTCCTCGAGCGCCATCCGTCCGCGCGCGCCGCTACGCGCTGCCGGAGCGTGCGCGGCGGGCGTCCTCGACGCTTCGCTTGAGCAGCTCGGCGATGTCTACCACCTGGGCGGTCGGTTCCGGCGCGGCCTGAACGACCTCGACCGCCTCGCCCTCGGCCTTGCGCTCGATCAGCGCCAGGAGGTCGTCGTGGTACGTGTCGCGATACGAGTCGGGGTCCCACGAAGCGGCGATCGTGGTCACGAGCTGCTCGGCAAGTGCGATCTCGGCATCGGTCACGCCAAGCGCCGAGAGGTCGCCGCCGGGCACCTCGACGTCATCGGCCGAGCGAAGCTCGTGCGGGTAGCGCAGCACTTCGAGCATGAGCATGTCGCCGTCGGGCACGAGCGCGCACAGGTGCTGGCGCGTGCGGATCACGATCTGCCCGATGGCGATGCGCCCGGCGTGCTTGAGCGCCTCGCGCAGCAGCGCGTACGCCTTGATGCCGGCCTTCTCGGGGGCAAGGATAGTACGGCGTGTCGAAGAAGCGCAGCGGGATCTCCTCGGCGCACACCGCTCCGAGGACGTCGATCGTCTGCGTGGCCTTCACGTTGGCGGCCTTGAAGTCCTCCTCGGACACGGTCACCCAGCGTCCGTCGGGCAGCTCGTAGCCCTTCACGATGCGCTCCCAGGGCACCTCGTCACCCGAGGTGTTGACGCGCAGGTTATGCACCGGCGACATGTCCTCGGAGTCGAGCAGGTGAAACGCGAGGTCGCGCTGCGCGACCGACGGCATGAGCGACACCGGGATGCTCACCAGCCCGAACGAGATGGTGCCCTTCCACATCGAACGTGGCATCTGTGGCTCTCCTATCCGCCCAAGCCGAGCCAGCGCCCTGCGTAGAAGCCGGCCGCGGCGACCGCAGTGTTGAGGAACGTGCCCCAGATCATGTCGATCACCGAGACCTGCCACGCCCATCCTGCGATGGTGGCGAGGTTGGTGAGGTCGTAGGTCGCGTAGGCGAGAAAGCCGAACAGCGCGCCGCGCCACAGGGCACCGGCGACCGCGCCTTCTTTCAGGCCCGGAATGACGGCGAGGGCCAAGATCCCCACCACGTAGAACAGGTAGAACGCGCCTGCCACCGCGAGGTTCGGCTTGGGCGAGAGCAGGTCTCCCAAGTAGGGCTGGTAGATCCGGCTCGTCGCGGTGGACAACCAGATGAAGTCGAGCGCAAAGAACACAGCGGTTGTGATGCCGTAGAGCGCTAGCAGCTTGCCTGTAGGCATGAAGGCCTCCTCCTGGACTCGGGACACAGTTGAGTGTTCCCGTTTCGCGCGGTGTGTCGAGCGCGCGGGAGTGACGAGCGTCGGAGAGGCCCTACGCTTGCGGCTCGTCGTCGGCGCGCACGAACCAGTTGAGCACCGCCGAGACGATGCTGATCACGAGCGCCGCCCAGAAGTACGGCCAGAAGCCCTCGTCCACCACGACGGTGCCGCCCAGCCAGGCGAACCAGTTGTTGAGGACCCACACCGAGACCCACAGCATCCCGGCGTTGATGAGCAACGTGAACAGGCCGAACGTCATCACGATGCAGCCGATCATCCCGATCTTCAGGATGAGCCCGAGCGTCGCATTGATGAGGCCGATCACGAGCGAGGCGACAAGGATCGCGACGATCGCGTTGCCCTCGACCCTGAATCCGGGGACCAGCAGGATGGCCGCGGCCACCGAGATGGCCGAGACGAGCCAGCGAAGCAGAAAGCGCATCATTAACCCCCTCGGGCGATGGAAGGACTTACCGAACGGATATACAGTAAGGCAGCAGGCTCGCACAACAGACCAATGGGGGAGAGATGGCCGAGGAGACCGCTGCGGCGACCGTCGGGGACGAGGACGTCGAACAGCTCAAGACCGAACTCGAACGGCTGAAGTCCGAGAACGAGTCGCTGAAGGCCGGCAAGCCCGGCGGAATCGGTGCGCGCACGATCTGGGCGATCGTGATCGCGTTGGTCGCATCGCTGCTCTTCACCATCGCGGTGCCTGCTGTGTGGCTCAACCGCGTCGTGATGGACACCGACACGTGGGTCGCGACGATGGCCCCGCTCGCCGAGGATCCGGCGATCCAGGACGCGGTCGCGACGGCGACCTCGGACGCGCTGATCGAGGCGCTCGATGCCCAGGCTCGGCTCGAAGCGATCTTGCCGCAGCAGTTGCAGCAGCTCGCACCCATCATCGCGTCAAGCGCCGAGGGGTTGATCAAGACCCAGACCACCAATCTCGTCCGCTCGGACAAGTTCTCCGAGATCTGGAGCGAGCTCAACCGGGTCGGCCACTCGGCACTCATCGCGGCCCTCACCGGGTCGCGGGACGGCGCCGTCAAGTACGAGCCCGGTGTCCTGACCCTGGACGTCGGCGTGCTTGCGCAGATGGTCCAGGACAAGCTCGTGGAGTCGGGCCTGCCGTTCTTGGGCAAGCTGCCGGTCAGCAGCATCAACAAGCAGATCGAGATCTTCAACTCCCCCGCGCTGGCACAGGCGTCAGTGGCGCTGGGCGTGATGAACCAGATCGCGTACCTGATACCGCTGTTCGCGATCTTGCTCTCGGCGGGCGCCTTCGCGCTCGCGACCGACCGTCGCAAGGTCGCGCTGTGGCTCGGCGGCGGCATCGTGCTCGCGGGCCTGCTGCCGCTCCAAGCGATCTACCTCTCGCAGTACTCCGTGGCCAGCCAGCTGCAGGAACTCGCCGGCTTGCCGACCGCGGCGGCGCAGAACGCCTACAACATCGTCTTCGCGCAGCTCATCGCTTCCGAGCAGGTCCTGACCGTGTTCGGGCTGTTGATCTTCGCGGCAGCGATCGTCGCGGGTCCCGCCAAGTGGGCCGTCGCGATGCGCGGCGGGCTCTCAGGCGGCATCGGCAGCGTGGCGTCTCACCTCGAGCTCGGCCGCTTCGGCGAGTGGGTGGCCGCGCGCAAGAGTCCGCTCCGGGTCGCCGGCCTCATCGCCGCCGTCCTGATCCTGCTGTCGCTACCCGCCCCGCGCTCGATGGCGCAGGTCGTCTGGCTCGCGATAGGCGTGGTCGTCTGGTACGTGTTGGTCGAGTTCCTCGGCGCTGGCGGGACTGCCCCCGCGCTTGAGGGCGATGCGACCGAGGCCGCTGCCGAGGAAGCGACCTGCGGCCGAAGCGCTCCCGGCTGAAGCGCCCGCCGAGCCGAGGCCGCGCCGGAGGCCGAGCCCGAAGCCGCAGACGCCGAGCCCGCGCCCGAGCCGGAACCGGCGCCCGACGCCGAGCCGCCCGCTGACGCGGTGTAGCATACGGGGCACCCGACGGACCCGCCGAGGATGCCCGTGGCCCAGCCCGCAGACATAGAGGACCGCATCGCCGACATGGGCGGCGCGCTTCCCAGCGTGCGGCGCCAGAACTGGGCGGACCTGCTCGCACTGGCTTTCGTCGTCGTGCTGGGTACCGCGGCGATAGTCGGGACGCTCCTTCAAGTGCCGAGCGTCGCGGTTGAAGCGGCCGTCCTCGGGCTCGTCGCCGTGTCGTTCGCGGGCGTGTACCAGCGGATGATGTCGCGCCCGGACCACGTGCGGGCGCTGCAGTCGGACAGCATGCTCAACATCGCGACCGAGTCGCTGCCGTTCCTGCGTCAGGGTCTTGAGGAGCAGACCGCGGGCGAAGTCTGCAGGATCGTGCTCAGGACGACCGAGGCCGCCGCCGTGGCGATCACCGACACGGACCGCGTCTTGGGCTTCGCGGGTGTGGGCGAGGAGCACCACCTCGTGGGCGGGCCCATCATCACGCGCGCGACGCACGAGGCGCTCGAACTCGACGCGCCACAGGTGCTGCAGACCAAAGAGGAGATCGGCTGCCCCGAACCCGCGTGTCGTCTTCGCTCGGCGATCGTCGTGCCGCTCGAGAAGCGGGGCGAGCCGGTGGGGACGCTGAAGTTCTACTACACGTCGGACCGCTACCTGAACGAGAACCAGCTCGCGATGGCCGAGGGACTGGCACGGCTGCTCTCGACGCAACTCGAGCTCTCGGAACTCGAACGCCAGACAGAGCTCGCCACGCAGATGGAGCTCAAGGCGCTGCAGGCGCAGATCAACCCGCACTTCCTGTTCAACACCATCAACACGATCGCCGCCTTCATCCGTACCGATCCCACCGAGGCACGCCGGCTCCTGAGGCAGTTCGGCACGTTCTACCGCCGTACTCTCGAGGAGGCCGAGGACCTCGTCACGCTCGATCGAGAGCTCGAGTTCGTGGACACCTACGTGCAGCTGGAGAAGGCCCGCTTCGGCGACCGGCTCGAGTTCGTCCAGGACGTCGAGGCCGAGGCGCACTCCTGCGCGCTGCCGGCGTTCATGATCCAGCCTCTGGTGGAGAACGCGGTCGGCCATGGCATGCGGCCCGAGGGTGACACCCTGCACGTCACGGTGAGCGCGCGTGTGGTGGACGGTGCCCTCACGGTGATCGTCGCCGATGACGGCGCGGGCATCTCGGCAGAGCGGCTTCCCGACGTCTTCGAGCCGGGCTTCGGTACCGGCCTTGGCATCGCGCTGCGCAACATCCGAGACCGGCTCACCGGCTACTTCGGCCGCGAGAGCCGGCTCGTCATCCACAGCACCGAGGGCGTCGGGACCACGGCCGAGATGGTCATCCCGTGCGCCGACTCGGAGTGCAGGAGCGACGCCGAGGCGGTGTAGCGCGCCGGTACCGTGAGCGAAAGACCGCGAGAGCGGTCACTGGCAGGCGGTCGCCCACCGTTCACCGCGCAGCGAATTCGCCGCTCACCGCCCGAATACCACCCCGTGCCGACCATATCCAGCCACTGGGCGCAGCCTCCTCGGCGGGCCGCATCCGCCAGCGTAGTTTCTGAGTGTCGGAAGAACCGGCCGCGCGACATCGCGCGCTACCGTATGAGGAGGTGAGGTTAATGAAGGTCTGCATCAAGGGCGCCGCCGAGCAGGTGAAGATGGGCGAGATCGACGACGTATGTCTCGACTTCGATCGTATTCTGCTGGCAACTGACGGCTCCGAACCGGCCATCCTCGCAACGCAGTACGCAGTCACGCTGGCCAAGACGCTCGGGGCGAGCATGAAGGTGATCTTCGTTGACGACGGGATGGAGAAGCTCGAGTACCCGGAGGAGGTCACGGCAGACGACACGTGGGAGGGCTACCACCCGTCGATCAAGGGCCTCGGCATCGCGAAGATCATGGCCGAGCGCAACGGCGTTCCGGTCGAGGTCGCTGTGATCCAGGGCGGCGTCACCAAGCGGATCATCAAGACCGCCGAGGAGTACGGCGCCGACATGATCGTTCTTGGCGAGACCGGCCGCACGGGCCTCAAGCGGCTCGGGCATGGGCAGCATCGCCGAGAGCGTTCTGCGCGGCGCGCCGATACCCGTTCTCGTCTGCAAAGTCGACTAGTACCCACGGACACTGAGAAGGAGGTGTCGGCTATGAGTGAACCTATCGCAGGGCCCGTGAAAGACACCGGCGTTGCAGGCAAGTACATGCAGTTCGGCGACCACATCGATACGCTCGAGACTGTCGATCTGGTCTTCAAGGCGCAGCGGAAGCTGAGCTTCACCTACGGGGCTATCTTCTTCGGCGTCACCCTTGGAATCCCGGCTCTGACCGTCTGGGTCGAGGGCTGGTATGCCGTCCCCATCTGGGGCGGCTTCACCGCGAACTACCTGGTCGTTTCGCTACTCTACTTCGTCTTCCTGTGGGCGATGGCTTGGACGTACTCCAAGCAGGCCGACAAGATGGACGAGCAAGCTCATGCACCTCGCCGACGAGGCCGCAGCCAAGGCTGCAGACGGGGGGCGATGCGTAGTGAATACCATCGCCATCGTCCTCGTTGTCGCCCTCGTCCTGTTCACTATCGCTCTGTCGATCTTCTCGCGGCGCTTCACGCGCACCACCGCCGACTTCTACCTTGCGGGACGCAAGGTCGGCTCGTTCTCGAACGCCTCGGCGATCTCGGGCGACTACCTGTCCGCCGCCTCGTTCCTCGGCGTCGCGGGCGCGGTCTACGCGTCCGGTCTCGACGGCGTGTGGTACGCGGCGGGCTTCGCCGGCGGCTTCATGGTCGTCGTGCTGTTCATCGCGTCGGCGCTTCGCCGCTTCGGCGAGTACACGGTGGCCGACTTCGCGTTCGGCCGCTTCGGCACGAGCCGCATCCGCCTCGTGACGGTGCTCTCCGTTCTGCTCGTGTCGCTCTTCTACATGGCGCCGCAGATGTTCGGCGCGGGCACCACATGGAAGATCCTCGTGGGCACCGGCTTCTTGCCGGCCGACGCCAACGGGCTCTTCCTGGGCGTCGACCCGGTCTACCTGTCCGGCGTCATCGTGGTCACCCTGATCATGATGTTCTACGTCGCCGTGGGCGGCATGAAGGGCACCACGCTGAACCAGATCTTCCAGTTCTGGATCCTGTGGTTCGCCATGTTCCTGGTCGCAGCGTTCGCATTCGGCAACGGCTTCAGCTACCCGGGCGATCTTGCAGACGGCATCGATCGAGCACGCTCACCGCGACCAAGACGATGACAGTCGCGGACCTCACCAAGGTCGACCCAAAGAGCGGCAAGGCGCCCATCGAGAACGCCCAGGCGACCATGAGCCCTGAGTCGTTCGCGAAGGTCGAAGAGGCCGTCGCCGCTGGCGACGAGACCGCGAAGGTCGACGTCCTGCTGACTCAGAAGAACAAGCTGCACGAGTCTCGCGACATGCTCTTCGGAGAGCCCGGTCACCGCTACAACGCGTTCGACCAGTTCTCGATGGTGCTCGCGCTCGTGCTGGGGACGGCGGGCCTGCCGCACATCCTGAACCGCTACTACACGAACCCCTCGGGCTCGGCGGCTCGCCGATCCACCTTCTGGGTGCTCGTCTTCATCGGCACGTTCTACATCATGGCGCCGATCGCTGGTCTGGCTGGTCGCGGCTTCATCAAGGCAGCCGCCGCAGCGGGTTCGGCGCCTGCGAACGCGGCGCTCGTTGACGGCATCCTCGTCAAGTCCGACGCCCTGATGCCGACGATCGCCCAGATTCTCGGGCGGCAGTGGCTCATGGGTATCGTGGCCGCAGGTGCGTTCGCGGCCATGTTCTCCACGATCGGCGGTCTGCTGATCGCCGCGTCGTCGGCCATCGGCCACGACGTCTACGAGAAGTACATCAACCCGAACGCCTCCGAGGCCAAGCGCGTCGCGGTCGGCAAGATCTCGGTTGTCGGCTTCTCGCTGCTCGCCTTCGTCCTGGGCTGGGCGATCCCGTACTTCGGTCTGGACAAGGCGTACCCGGCACTCATCGCCATGATGGTCACGTGGGCGTTCTCGGTCGGCGCCTCCGCCTTCGTGCCGATGCTGCTCACCGGCATCTGGTGGAAGGGCACGACCGAGAAGGGCGCGATCTCCGGCATGCTCGTCGGCCTGATCGGAGCAATCGGCATCATCTTCATGAACATCTTCCAGCAGCTGAAGGTACCCGCGTTCGCTGCGGACCAGGGCTTCATCGGCTTCATCGCGTCGCTGACGTTCCCCGTGCTGTTCACCTTCCCGATCGCGCTTGGCGACGATCGTCATCGTCAGCAAGCTCGACGGGAAGACCCCCGAGAACATCGACTCGATCTGGATGCGGATCCACGGTACCGCTCACGAGCGCTACGAGAAGGACCTGGGTCTCGACAAGGTCGGCACCATGTTCGGTGGCGGCAGCAAGTAACGATTGGTTCCACCGGTGCTGGCAACGGCACCTGGAGCGAAGGCGGACCCTCGGCTACCCACCCTGGCCGAGGGTCCGTCTTTGGCGTTCTCGCAGTCTGGCGCGCGGTGTCTAGCGAAGAGGGTGCGCGAACGCGCCGATGGGGCGCGTCGCGAGCGAGCGCATCGACGAGACGTGGCGGACGCGCGCGGGCTGTCCCGAGACCGCCATGCGCGCTCCGCGCGAGCGCGGTCTCGATGGCATCGGCGGCCTCGGCGTCGATGGGGGCGACGGCGAAGACCAGCACCTCGTCCGCGTCGGGCGATCCAGCGGCGGCGGCCACGTCCCACACCGCGACGATCCTGCCGTTCACGAGCACCGTCGGCGCGGCGTTGTGGGCGGCATCGAAGACGTAGGGCCTCGCGACGTCATCGATGAAGCGCGAGCGGTCGGTGTAGCCCACGATCAGCGGATCGTTGGCGGGAAGCACGGCGACGTTGGGCTGGTCGAGCAGCGCGGCCCACTCGAGCTCCTCGGCATCGGCGGCGTGCATGAGCCACGTGCCCTCGTGCCCCTTGAGCGCCACCTCGACGATCTCGTCCTCGAGCGCCTCCATGGCGCGGCGCACCCGCTTGAGGTCCATGCCGGTCCACCACGCGGCGTCGCGCTGGCTGACCGGCCCGTAGCCTCGAACGTATGCCCGGAGCACCTGCGCGCGGCCTTCGTCCTGGGTGAACCTGTCGAGCTCGATCCCGGGAAGCAGCACCTCGCGCGGTGCGTAGGTCATGCGACGGTCGGTGCGGCCGCGCTCCGGATGCGAGCGGAGCAGCACGCCCTCGGCAGTCATCAGCGAGATCACCGCGCCGAGGTCGACCGGGGGCTTGAGCCGATCGCGAAGCTGGCCGAGCGAGAGCGCATCCTCGCGGCACTCGCTCGATGACGCGCGCGGCCCACTGTTCGTAGGCCTTGGCATCGACGCCGCGTGCCCTTCGCGTAGTCCCGCGCGTACTTGATGACCTGAGGCGAGTTCGCCGCGAATACCACGGGGACGAAGTCGCGCCGAAAGACCTGCAACACCCCGCGCATCCCGCGCCAGCGCACCATCGAGTGGCGCCGGTCGAGCGCCTGCTCGAACGCGGTGGCATCGAAGCCGGGAATTCGGGCGGACAGCGTCAGGTAGGGGGTCGCGGGGTCGGTCGCGACGAGGCCCACGACGTCGTAGGTGACCGAGTCCGGCGTCTGCTGCTCCCACGCGCGGTTGAGGTGGTGTCGAGACAGCACGCGGGGCAGGACTCGTGCGGGATCGTAGGTGGGGACCGACGGCATCGGGCATGCGTCGGGCACCGGCAGCGGCGGACTGCTGCTCGGGCGGGACCGCTACTCCGCTGCCGCCCTTCGAGCTCGGCAGCGCTTTGACGTCGACCGCGGCGATCTCCTCGGCGAGATCGGAGAGGCGTGCGAGCACCGTCACTACGCGGGCGGTCGCGAACGGCGAGGGCGCGTCCTTGTTGCCGAAGGAGAACTGCTCGTAGCCCGCGGTGCACGCGCCGAGGCGTGACGCGCCCGTCGCGGTCGACGTTGTACGCGATCAGGCACGCGGCGATCTCCGCGAGCGACCGGCGGTCCTCTTCGCGCGCATCCGGTCCTTGCCACAGCTGCGGGTATAGGCCCACCGCGTCGAGCACGGACAGCGCGTCGTACCAGAAGCTCGGCCACTTCACGGTCTTGAACTGGTAGCCATGCCCGAACTGGTAGGGGCGCTCCTCGGAGCGGCGGCGCCATACCTCGAGCGGTGTCCGGGCAGCGTCGAGCGCCGACTTGGGGCGCTTGTCAGCGGGCAGCATCGCGATGCAGCGCAGACCCTCGAGCGTGATCTGCGGGCACGCGGCTGCGCGCCGGCTGGGCAGGCGCAGCGTCGGCTGGCGCTCGGGAACGCAGCACCAGCCCTGGCCCTGGGTAGTCGGCGTGGCATCGGCCACGACTCGGGCGAGCGCGCGGGCCACGGCGGGTTCCTCACCATGGCCGAAGCGCGCCAGCACCTCGACGATGGCGTTGTTGTCGCAGCGGTGCGAGTCGACGTTGGGCCGCGGTCGGGCGGGGCCCGACACGCGGTAGCGGCCGGCGCGGTCTTGCGCCGCCAGGAGGCTGTCGAGCACGGCGTCGAGCTTCTCGAAGTCGCCGCGCGCCACGCCCATCTCGGCGAGGAGGTTCAGGCGGTTGGGCAGGAAGCTCGGGCTGTGGTGGTCGGTGGTAGAGGGGGAGGGCCGAGACGGCAGCTGATCGACGAGCTGACGAACGTTCTCGGCGCCGAGCACCGCATCATGTGCTGCCGAGACGCCCGGGTCGTTCGTGGGCAGGTCCAGCACGCCGACGAGCGTCGCCCATACCGCGAACGGCTCGGCCGAGTCGAGCAGCCAAGCCACGGGGTCGGCGCCCAGGCACCCCGCCTCGACCAGGGCGCGCACCGTATCGGGCGTTCGAACGGCGTCCATGCGCACATGATACGCATTGGGTCACGCGCGGGTGCCTCGCATTGCCCCCTCAATCGCGCGTGGGTATACTCCCGCTTGCGCTCAGGTGAGTTCGCGGCCAAGTGCCGCGAGCGCCCGGAGCCACCCTCGCGGAGAGCTGTCCGAGTGGTTGAAGGAGCACGACTGGAAATCGTGTGTGCGGCGTTAAACCGTACCCAGGGTTCGAATCCCTGGCTCTCCGCCAGCACCACCTATCGAAGGCCATCGGAACGACTCGGTGGCCTTCGTTGTGCCTGCCGTGCGCGCAACGCCGAGTGGATGACGCGAGCGGCTGCTGTATGTCGGGCAGTTCACGGCTGCTGACCTGCGCTGGCGCGCGAGGTGCTTACGCTCACTACACTGCATCCAGCACGTTCCTGCCGAGGTTCGGAGTATTGATGAGCAAGTCGATCGTTCGCGCGACCGTTGTCGCATTGGCGTTGTGCGCCGTCATGGCCGTCGCCGCCCCCGCCTATGCCGAGGGCCGCGGTCCGGTGCCCAACGACGCCTACGTCGGCTCGGTGGACCTCTGCGGCATGGACGAGACGCGGGCTCTTGCCGCCATCTCGCAAGAGGCGAGCGTCACCTTGCTGCCAAGCTCAAGGTGTCCTCGGCCGGCATGTCCTTCACGCTCAACACGCCCGCTGTCCTGAAGCTCAACACGGCCGCCATGCTGGACAAGGCATACGCGTCCGCCGAGACGACTCACGATTCCTCGGATGGCGAACATCACCACCTCCAGCGTCAACGCGTTCGTGGACCAAGTGGCGCGCAAGGTCAAGCGTGACAAGCGCAGAGCGCCTACTACTACGTGAGTCACGGCAAGATGCGCTGGCGCCGAGCGGTCTCGGGCCGAGCACTCAACATCACCGCTTCGCGCGCTGCCGTGATGGCGGCTCTTCGCAAGGAGATCGCCTCGGGCGCAGCGCAGCCCACGGTGGCACTGCCGTACAAGACCTACACGCCCAAGGTCACCGACGGCAAGCTCGGCCGAGCCATTCTCGTGGACCTGTCACAGCGCAAGCTGCGCCTCTACGACCACTCGAGACTCGTCAAGAAGGTCGGTGTCGCGATGGGGATGTCGCGCTATCCGACGCCTCGCGGCAAGTTCAAGATCGTCGCGAAGAATCCGCATCCGGCGTGGCGCAATCCCGGCAGCGGCTGGGCGGCCAACATGCCCGCCTACATCCCGCCTGGCCCCAGCAATCCGCTTGGCCTGCGCGCGCTCTACCTGAACGCGTCCGGCATTCGGATTCATGGCACCAGCAAGACGGGGAGCATCGGGACCGCTGCGAGCCACGGCTGCATACGCGTGGCCAACAGCCAGATCGTGAAGCTGTACCCGCTCGTGCCTGTGGACGCCGGTCTGGATCGTCAAGTTGGGGCCACGCCACGAGGTGCCAGTCCCTGAATTCTTCTGAAGCGCCGTCTTCCATGATGTCCCAAGTCCTCACGGGTATAGACTGGACGTGCGGCCGCGCCTGATAAGGGGCGACCGGCGGACTAGGCAACGCGGCACGGTCGAAGCGCACGTCTGTCGCAAACCCAGGGGCCTGCAAGTCGCGCATCGATGCTCGCGTGCCTCGAGGGGCGCGGTCTCCATTCCCGCGCCGGCGGGGAGGCCAGACATGGGCGCGGCTCACGGCGTCATCTCATTATTCTCGGCGTACCGGTCTTGGTTGGTTGCCCGTATCCTGCGCCGGCGTTCGCGCACTGAACGATCCGAGGCGCGGCGTTGCGTCACCGCGGCCACACTGGCTGTGGTGCTGCTCGCGAACCTGGTGGACCCGGTTGTCCCTGCGCTGGCCGCAACGCCTCCCATCGCCAACGCCGGGGAAGACCGTACCGTGCCATCCGGCACGCAGGTCAAGCTGGACGGAACGCTCAGCACGAGTGCGGGCGGCATTCCTGTCAGCTACTCGTGGGCGCAGGTGTCCGGGCCCACCGTCAAGCTCGTGTCCTTGAACGGGGCCGGATCGCGGATGGAGTTCTTCGCGCCGCTGGTCGCCTCGAGCACCGAGCTCGTCTTCCGGCTCACCGTCAACGACGGGACGCTCAGCGGCTCGGCCACCGTTACCGTCACCGTCGTACCGGGGACCATGCCGTATCGCTTGAACCGGCAGCCGGGCCGGGCGGGATACCAGGACATCAAGGCGGTCGGTCGCACTGTCTACACCGCGTGGTGCTATCGCAACGGCGGTGCGCTCGAGGTCTGGTTCTCCCGCAGTTTCGACGGAGGGGCGACCTACGAGACGCCGCAGTGCCTGTCGCGGGAGGACCCGCTGCCCTTCGTCGGACTGGGTGACTGCGAGTACCCCACGATCGCGGTGGAGGGCCTCAACGTCTACGTTGCCTGGCGGCAGCACGTCCTGACGGCGGGCAACAAGAGGGGCATGCGGGCGGTCCTCGCCGCGAACACGACGGGCGGAACGGTCCACTCTTGGGAGCTGACCGCGTTCGGTGACGACGCGACGTACACCTCGGTACCCGAGGTTGCAGCCACCACCGACGGGGTGCACCACAACGCTTTCATGCTGTTCTCGGCATCGACGCCCACCGGTGAGCCGCTCACGCTGGTCAGCCGCCAGGACGCCGGGAGCGCCTTCACCGAGACCGTCGTCGAACCGAACACCGACTACCAGTGGGGACATCGCGCGCTTGCGGCCTCGGGCGACTACGCGTACGTCTCCTACGTCGGGTCCTCGGCCGGCCAGACGCCCATCAAGCTTTACGGCCGATCGGCCTCGACCGGCGCCGAGAGGCGCGGGAGCTTCGACGAGACCGGCGCAGTGGGTACCGAGCTGGCGGCTTCGCCCGACGGCGAGCTGTGCGTCGCGTGGACGACGCTGGGACCGGTCGCGGGCCGCACCCGCATTCTGTCGTACGGCTCGGTCGTGCCGACGTCGAGCCTGAGCGGAACCAAGACCCCGATCAACTACGGCGAGCGATACGAACCAGTCCGTACCGGACGTCGCGTGGACCGGCGACGCGTTCGCGGTCGCGTGGACCGACCTCGCATCGGGGACCTACGGCGGCCAGGACTACATCTGTTCCGCCCGGTTCAGCACGGTCGGCGACCTCGAGAACGAGAAGAGGATCTACGCGCTCACCCCACGCACGAGCGGTAGCCTGGGCTTCGGCCAGAACGCGCGCACGGCCGGCAGTGGCGGGCTGGTGGCGCTGGGCTGGTCCGACGACCGGCACGCCTACACGTCCGTCAGTCGCGACAGACGGGCGCACGTTCGATCCGGCGGTCGACCAGAGCACCTGGACCGTCGATGGTGGCGGCCTGGCCCTGGCCTCCAACGGGGCCGCCGAGACCCCGGCAGTCCACGCCTCGTGGGGCGGCAACCTGCGCTGGGAGAACGAGGACGTCCACGTGGACGTCTACACCAAGCGTCTCGCAGTGGTCGCCGACGAGAACCTCGCACTCGAGAAGCTCCAGGTGGTTCAGGCGCCGTGGGACGATACGCCCTCCCAGCGCTTCGCCAAGGACAAGAAGACCGCCTTCCGTCTCGACGTGGCCAACGGCTTCGCCCACCCGGTCACCACGCAAGTCGAGCTGCGCTACACGCAGGTCACCGGCGGTGTGCCCAACGAGACAGTGATGACCAAGGACGTCACGCTGCCGGCCTTCGATACCAAGCCGGTCTACTTCGAGGGGATCAGGCTCACGGGCGACTCGGTCGCCGCCTCCGCGACGGTGAATCCCGCAAACTCGCCGGCCGAATCGCTGCGCTCGGACAACGAGGCGGCGCTCAGCTCCCGCACCATCTACGAGACCAAGAAGCTCGATGGCCTGTTCGTCCCGATGGTGGTGCCCGGGGACTTCGGGCCGTCGCTCTCCCAGTTCGACTCGGCCAGGGCCTCGTGGAGCCGCTACCTCGCCGAGACCTACCCGATCGATGACGCGCATTGGCTGGCACGGTCGAACTGGACCTCCGGATGGAAACCGAACCTGCCGGGCTACACCCCGGGCGACAGGTTGAACCTCGAGGAATTGCGCAGCATCTGGGCTCAGCTGCAGGAACTGGCAACGCTGACCGGCCACGACGTCGCCATCGGCGTCGTCCGTAAGGGCTGGTTCGCCGAGAAGACCTCGACCGACTACTCCGACGCGGTCGGCCTCGCCCCGTTGGGGGGAAGGTGCACGCCGGGCTGGAGGAGGTCGGGTCAACCTCCTCAGATCGCTGCGCACGAGATAGCTCACACCTACGCGCTCATACCGCCGGGCACGCCCGGCGACATGAAGCCCGCCAACGACGCGCACTTCAACCGGCTGATCGCCACGGGCTACTCGGCGTCGCGCGGGGAGATCGGCCTGAGCGATACCACGAATCCGCCGTACGACTTCATGCAGTACACGGCGGTTGCCAACACGTGGGTGAGCCCGTTCGTCTACTACACGCTCATGAACAAGCTGATGACTTGGGCACCCGACCCGCCGGTGGTTCTGCTCTCCGGTGTCGTGGACAAGGAAGCCGGCAGCGCGGAACTCCGGCCCGCCTACCGGTTCGACAGCGAATCGGACGTCGACCTCGGCACGACCGGTGAACTGGGGATCGTCTTCAGGGGCGCGGGCGACGTCGAGCTGGCGTCCGCCGGGTTCGACCTGTCGTTCAGAGCCACCGGGGCCGGCCTTTCCGGATCGAGCGAGTCCAGCGCCGCGCCCTTCTCGGTGCGCGTACCCTGGGTCGACGGCACCGAGAAGATCGAGCTCGTTCGTGGCGGAACCGTCGTCGCCACGCGGCTCGTATCCCCGAATGCGCCCACGGTGAGCGTGACATCACCTGCCGCCGCGGCCGCATTCTCGGTGGGAGAGACGGTGACCGTGAGCTGGAGCGGCGCGGACACCGACGGTGGCGCGCTCTCCTACACGCCGATGCTCTCGACCGACGATGGCGTCACGTGGGCGCCGCTCTCGGCGATACCGCAGAGACCAGCTGCGAGTTCGTGCCCACACGCTCGCAAGTCACCGAGAACGCCAAGATCAAGGTGCTCGTCACCGACGGCGTGAATTCGGGCGAGGATGCCTCCGACGAGTTCGCGATCCGGCCGGTCGTCCCGACCTCCGCTGGTGGCGGCGGTGTGCCTACATGGGGACCGGTCATCGGATTCCCCAAGCCCGCGTCCGGGACCGATCCCAAGTACATAGACCCGGGCACATGGACGCTCGGTGCGCACGGCGACACCGTGTACGCGAGCTGGCTCGACCAGAACGACCTGTGGGACACGAAGGACCATCTGCGCGTCATGAAGAGCACGGACCGGGGCACGACCTGGGGACCGGCCCTCGACATGAGCGGTCCGATGGAGCTCGACGGCGCTGCGGAGGACGCCAACGAGATGCAGGTGTTCACCTTCGTGGGCGATGCGGTCTACACGCTCTCCTTCGAGCGGATAGACGCCGACAATCGCAAGCTCGTGGTTCGGAAGAGCAGGGACGGCGGTGCGTCGGTTGAGACGAGCAGCGTTGTCACCACCTCCAAGAGGTCACCGGCATTTCCGAACGTGCAGCGCCCGAAGATGGTGGTCGACGGCTCGAACGTCTACGTTCTGGTAGACGTCGTGGCCTCGGCGAGTTCGATGCAGGTGTGGTTGTTCAAGAGCACCGACGGAGGGGCCACCTTCGGCGGCCCGACCGTGGTCGCGCAGGGTCCGTGGAACGGCGTGGGCTCGATAGGGAACGCCCAATTCTGCGTCGAGGGCGACAGCGTCTACGTCACCTTCAGTTACGGCAACACCAACCTCTACGGACCGCCGGATGCGGCGATGGCGGTGAGCCACGACGGCGGGGCGACCTTCTCGCCGCCGGAGACACGGCTCACGAACGTCTACCTTCCGAGCGTGGCTGCCGAGGAAGGCCGCGTGTACGTCGCGGCCTACGCATCGACGGTGGCAGACGGCGTGAAGCTCACCGCGAGCGACGACTACGGCGCCACATTCGGCGCCGCGCGGACTCTCAGCGGGGGTTGGACGGGCGACTTCGAGGTCTCGCCGCCGAAGATCCTCGACGCGCGGAGACCGTGCCACCGTCATCTGGCAGGGCCGCGTCGTCGGTTCGTCGATCCGCTGGCCGATGTTCTCGGCGGCCAGCGCCGACGGGGGTGCGACCTTCGCGCCCACCTATGACCTCTACAGTGTTCTCTCGCCGAGCGACCCCTCGCAGTTCCTGCGGCATTCGTGGCGCCTGCTCGACGACTCCATACGCGCGCAGGGCGACAGCATCTACGTGGCGACCCACCTCTACGGCCCGTGGTCCGAACCGGGCGGCTCCGGCAACAGCAAGCGGCTGGCGGTCTTCACGAGCACGGACTTCGGCGCGACGTTCGGTGCCCCCGACCTGTCCACGCTGGTCCCGGCGAAGGAAGACGCGAGTGCCAAGGCGGTTCTCGCGGTCGCTCCGGGTTTGGTCTATGCGGGTGCAGGCGTCGATACCTACTGGACCGACTACCTGGCGTTCCTGCGGGTCGGGATCGACCGGCAGTGCTCCGGCGATCGCGGCTGGTCCGGACCTTGCGGTGACCGAGGGCCAGGAGACGTCGGTCACCGCGGACTTCTCGGCAGATGACGCGAGTGCAGCGACCGCCACCATCGACTGGGGCGACGGGACTGTTTCGAGCGGTATCGTGGCCGGGGCTGGCACCACCGGCACAGTGAGTGCCGCGCACGCGTATGGGACCTACGGCACCTACGACGCGACCGCGCACCTGGCGGTCGGTGGTCAGTCCGCCGAGGACACCTTCACGGTGACGGTTGCCGATGTCGCGCCGGTGGTAAGCGCGCCGACGGAGGTGACCACGACGACCGTCGGTCTGCCGTGGCGGCCGACGGAGGTACACTTCTCCGATGCCGGGTGGAACGACGCGCTCTCAGCGACGATCGACTGGGGCGACGGAACGGTAGCGCCTGCCGCGCTGCGGGTGACGAGCCCCGGCGGCACCGGCGAGGCGCAGGCCGGGTCGGTCGACGCGACCCATACGTACTCGGCGCCCGGCGCCTACACGGTGTCCGTGACTGTCGATGACGGAGCCGATGAGACCGCCGCGACCTTCTCGGTGGTGGCCGAGGTCAACCACGATCCGGTCGCAGACGCGGGCGGTCCGTACACCTCCTACGAAGGCGAGCCGTTCTCGCTGGACGCGTCGGCGTCCAGCGACCCGGACCTCAACGCGCTCACCTTCGAGTGGACGCTCGACGGCGATGTGCTCGGATCACCGCTGATCGACAATCGCACACTGTGGGCGAGTCTGCCCGACGACGGAAGCTACGGCGCCGATGTCGAGGTTCGCGACGGACGCGGTGGAAGCGACACTGAGGCGTCCACAGTCACGGTGACGAACGTCGCGCCGATAGTTTCCGCTGCGGCATCCGGCACTGTCAGCCTCACCCGGCCGCTCAGCATCCCCACCACAGAGCTAGCTACCTTTGCCGACCCCGGCGTGCTCGACACCCACATCGCAACCATCGACTGGGGCGACGGGAGCACGAGCGCGGGCACCGTCGAGGAGTCGGGCGGCTCGGGCAGCCTGTCGGGAGGTCATACGTACGCGGTGCCGGGCGACTACACCGTCACCGTGACTGTCACGGACGACGACGGCGGGGTCGACAGCGGCACCCTCGGCCTGACGGTCGTCGCTTTGAATCGCCCGCCGGTGGCGACCGACGCCACCGTGACCACTACCGCCGGTAGGCCAGTCGCTGTCACCTTGTCCGCCACCGACCCTGATGGCGATTCGCTTACCTGGCTGCCCGCCCCGCTGGTCGCGCCGACCTCGGGAACGCTTTCGGGCACGGCCCCCAACCTCATCTACACGCCCAAGCCGGGCTTCGCGGGCACCGACGTGTTCGCCCATCAGGTCTCTGACGGCAACGGCGGCACGGACGTCGCGAGCACCGTGGTGAATGTGACCTCCAAGGTCAGACGAGTCCCCGGCGCTGACGGCTACCAGATCGCGCTTGCCTCGTCGCGTGAGACGTTCGGGACGGGGCGCTGCCCCACCGTGGTCCTCGCGAGCGGCGCGCGCTGGGATGACGCGCTGGCAGCCTCCGGGCTTGCCGGTACGGTGAGATCCCCGGTCCTGCTGACCAAACCGACCTCGCTTCCCTCCGGACTCGTGAGCGAGCTCAAACGTCTGGGGGCGAAGCGGATCTACCTCGTCGGCAACTCCACATCGGTCTCAAACGGTGTGCTCACCTCACTGAAGAACAGCGGCTTCTCGGTCACCCGCATCTCAGGCGCGAACCGCTACGAGGTCGCGAAGAACGTGGCCTATCGCATCGAGGCACTTCGCGGCAACAACAAGGTGACCCAGGCGTTCGTGGTCAGAGGCGACGCCTTCTACGACGCGCTGATGGTCTCGGCGCTCGCCTACAACCGCAAGGTGCCGGTGCTCTACACGCCGAACAAGTCCCTGAGTACCAACACGGCGAGGGCGATACGCGCCCTCGACATCGACGAGGTCATCATCGGAGGGGACACCAACGTGGTCTCTTCGAGAGTGGCGCGCTCCATGGCAAGGCTGCGAAGCGTGGATCGCGTCACGCGCTGGGGCGGCTACGGGGCAGCCGGGACCTCGGTCGCGATCACGAATGGCGCGGCCAAGCGCGGTTGGATCAGCTACTCGACGGTGGGCACCGTGAACTGGGTCTCGTACCCCGATGGCCTCTCGGCGTCCTCGGCCATCGGTTATCGTCGCGGGCCGCTGCTGCTGCTCGCCCGCACCTCCCTGCTCACGCAGACGCGCGACCTGCTGCGCTCGCACAAGAGCCAGATCAGGTCGGTGTGGGTGTTCGGGCGCCCGGCGACGGTTAACGAGCCGGTGCTCGGAGCGATGCGGGTGGTGGTGGACTGAGGTTGCACAGACTCGGATGAAGCAGGCGTCGGCTTGGGTCATAATCTCCCCATCGAACGCGCCCGGCATCCGGATCCATGGCACCAGCAAGACGGGGAGCATCGGCACGCGGCGAGCCACGGCTGCATACGCGTGGCCAACAGCCAGATCGTGAAGCTCTACCCGAAGGTGCCCGTGGGAACGCCGGTCTTCATCGTCAAGTAGCGAGATCGAGTTCGTCCTGGCGGGGCTCCTTCAGGCATAATCTGCATGTCACAGACGTCTACGGAGGCCTTCGACCGATGGCGGCTATCTTCACACCCGAGAACCTTGTAGCGCTTGTAACGCTTACCATCCTCGAGCTCGTTCTCGGGGTCGACAACGTTATCTTCCTAGCGATAGTCACCCAAGACGTACCGCTCGAGAAGCGCGACCGGATTCGCAAGCTCGGCCTCGGTCTCGCGCTTATCGGCCGAATCGTCATGGTGCTTGGCATCTCGTGGCTGCTCGGCCTGGACGAGACGCTCTTCACGCTCATGGGCCACGCGTTCAGCATCAAAGACGTCATCCTGCTTTCCGGCGGTCTGTTCCTCACGTACAAAGCGGTCACCGAGATATACAAGGCGACCGAACTCAAGGAAGAGGAGGCGGAAGCGCCAGCGAAGCCCACCGTGGCGGGCATGGCGGGGGTCGTGACTCAGATCGTGGTGGTCGATATGGTCTTCGCTATCGACTCGGTACTTACCGCGGTCGGACTGACGTCAGAGACATGGATCATCATCGTCGCCATGACGATCGCAATCGTGTCGATGATGTTCTACGCCGGCAAACTCGCCGACTTCATCGAGGAGCACCCGTCACTCAAGATGCTCGCGCTCTCGTTCCTGGTGCTCGTGGGCGTGCTACTCATCGCCGATGCCTTCGGCGAGGAACTGGATCGCAACTACGTGTACTTCGCGATCCTGTTCTCGCTGGGCGTCGAAGCGCTCAACTTCCGTCGCTCGGCGAATCTCCAACGCGAGAAGGCGAAGATGGGTCCGACCGGCGTCTAGCTCCGCAGTGCCGGCGGGCCATCTCCGGACTCACGTCCGCGTGCGCTGCTGGCGCTACTGCAGGTCGCTCTCGTGGATCACAGGGCCCGCCTCATACGGCGCGTACGGCCGCGTCTCGCCCACGACTGGTCCAGCCGTGTAGGGCGCGTACGGTCTTGCTGCCGTCTGCAGGTCGCTCTCGTGGATCACAGGGCCGGCCTCGTACGGTGCGTACGGCCGCGCCTCGCCCACGACTGGTCCAGCAGTGTAGGGCGCGTACGGCGCGCTGAATGCAGAGCCGCCGTACTGGTCGAGCATGGCGACGGCGACAGGTGCCGCCACCACGACGAGCATGGCCGCGATCGCGAGAACCGCACTGCCCCGCCATAGTGCGCGAAGGCTGCTTCTCGGTCTCATCTTGAACACCTCCCAAACGCGCGGGTCGGGCCGGCAGCCCGGCCGCACAACTATGAGGTTCCCGTTGGGTTCGAACGATCGAGGAACGCATTCTGAACTGTAGGAAGGGCGCCGTGCCGGCGAAGGGGCTTACTCGGCCGGTCGCAGGGGCGTATTCTCTTTGGTGACGCGCCGTGCTCAGACACGCGGGGAGTAGCGATGCGACGCCCGGCCGCCTGGCGGCCCCTCCTCTTGGCCCTGCTGTTGGCGCTGATGCTTCCGGCATCGGCGTCAGTCGCGCATGCCTTCCGGTGATTCCGTATCACTTCGCGGTCTACCTCGACGACTTCGGGCGCGTTCAATGCAACTGGGGCGAAGGCACGGACGTTGCCTCCTATGCGATCTACCGCGCGATGGGCTATCAGGCGCCGCTTCCCGGTGAAGCCGAGCCTATCTGGCAAGGGCCGAGCGACGCATCGAGTTTCCTGGATACCGAGGTGCTCCTGCCCGGCCGCTACACGTATCGCCTGGTCGCCTTCGGTGCGGATGGTGCTTATGACTCGAAGGCCGATGGTGTGGTGATAGGGGACAACGTCTTCGGGACGGTCGTGGGTCCGGCAGGTCAGCCACTGCCCGGGATCGAAGTGGCGATGTTTCCAAGGGCCTTGCAGATCGACCCATCCGTTGTGCCGGCGCTGACGCTTGTCACTGACAGCGCCGGTGGCTTCAGCTGTCGGCTCGACGGCGGCGGCTACTATCTGCGGTACCGCGACCCAGCCGGGATTCACATGGAGGAGTGGTACGGGGGGGCGCACTACCTGAGGTACAACGACTACATCCATATCTACGGTGACGACGCCATGGTCTTCCCAGAAGTGCAACTCGACAGGAAGACATGCGTGTCGGGAACCGCGATGTCGAGCTTCACGAGGCAGCCTCTCGCGGGTGTGCGAGTGCTTCTCCAGCAGATCAGGCACGACACGAGCCCGCCGGGTGGAACGTACACGCGAAACGTCACGGAGATTCTCACTGATCCCGACGGCACCTACACGATGCTGATGGATGCGGGTGACGAGTATCGGCTGGAGTTCTCGGGAGCCGACCACGTCACCACGTCTACGGCTCTGTTCTCGATGGTGCCCGGCCAGCAGTCGTGGGGAGGACGCGTGGATGACGCCGTAGTACGACCATGTCCCGCCCGTCACGACGCTCACGGTGACCGATCGATGGAGGCGGGCGCCCGCGCAGGTCTGGTTCCAGGCCACTGATGATCGCAATCGGCGTGGCGCACACCCACTGGAGTGTTAACGGCTCAGCAGAGTCGACCTTCACGAGCTCGCTCGTCTTCGACGAGAGCGGGGTCTTCTCGGTGGGCTACCGATCGGTCGACAACCGTGGCAACGCCGAGACGACGAAGACCGCAACCGTGAGAGTAGACGCAGGTCGCCCTGTGGCGCACGCTGGCCATCGGCCAGGCGGCTCCGGGCGGTCCGGCGATCGTGAGCGCCTCGGCCCTCGACGACCCGGGGCTGTCCGGAGTCGCAGCCATCCTGGTCCGATACGCGGGCGTTACGCGCACGTATGCAGGGCCATTCACCAGTGACCGAGCCGAGTCGACACTGAGATGGAGTGTTGGGCGGTCGAGCCGAGCGGGCAACCGGAGCGATGTGTCGTCCGCACGCCTGGCCGTCGGCGTTGTGCCGCCGTCTCCGGCTCCGACAGGGGGACCCGGGCAACAGCGGGCGATGGTCCTGGCGAAACGACGGTGCCGCGGGCGGCGTTCCGGACGCCGACATCGACTTGGTCGAGGCACTCCCCTTGGCGTCACAAGCCGAGACCGTCACGGTCGCCTTCGTCGGAGCTGGCGTCTACGGCGAAGACCCCGATCTGAAGGACCGGCTGTGGCTCAACCAAGGCGAGATTGCTGGAAACGGGCTAGACGATGACTCGAACGGGCACGTGGACGACGTTCACGGCGTGAGGTTCGACGAGAGCGGTCGGAGCGTGGCCAGTGCACCACTGTGGAGCCCCGCCGACGGCTGGCGTCCTACCGGATTCGCGAGCGTTGTCGCTGCCGAGCAGGACAACGGCTACGGCATCAGCGGGGTCGCTCACAACGCCGAACTCATGCTGGTGCCCGTCACGACCGGGTACGGGTGGGGGACGGCGGCTGCGGTCGATGGGGCTCCGTATGCGGTGGACAACGGCGCGGACATCATCCAGATGGCCGTGCTAGGCGGCAGGCGGCCATCGACTATGCGGGTGCACGCGACGTTCTGTCGTGGCGCCGGGGGACTATGGTCCGGACTGGAGCCCGCAGCGGCGGAGGGCGCCAACGTGGTCGTCGTTGGCCAGTCGGATCGCGGGGACCAGGTGGCCGGCATCGTGGGGTACGGGCCGCATGTGACCTGATGGCGCCCGCGACGGCTCCTGCGGTTGCGCCGCCGCGCTACGCGGGACTTATGTCGACCATTCGCCCTACCAGGTGGCCTACGTGAGCGTGAGCGCCGAACGAGCGGCGATGCCCGCGCGTATGGAGCTGATCGGAGAAGCACTCAAGCTGATCGCGCCCGACAAGTCGACGCCGATGCTCGTGGTTGACGGCACCTACTATCGGTCTGAGTACGAGGTGGTCGGCTCGCGAGGCGCCACATACCGGCAAGCGGCGCTGGCTAACGGCTACACTGATGTCTCGGTCTTCCCGGGTCCCGCTGCGAACGCATCGCAGATGGCGGGGAAGACCGTCATCTACTGTTCGGGCGTGGACTATCCCCACTTGAACGGGGTAGGACATCAGCCATCGAGACGATGGCCGAGATGCGGATGTTTCTCGACGGCGGCGGTTCGCTCTTGTTCGTGTCGGGCGAACTCGGGATGTATCGGGGGACAGGGTGGGTGAGCGATCCGGACGACTTCTTCGGGCGCTATCTCCACACGATGTACCTAGGGGACTCAGAAGTGCTTCAGTACGGCGGGGTGAGCGGGACGCCGCTCGCAGGCATGTCCTTCGTCCAGCAGGAGACGGTGGCGGATGAGGGCGAGTGTGTCTGGCCTGTCGGCAGTGATGTCGAGCCAATACTGGAGTGGCCCACCACCATCCCCTCATGGGGCGGCGACGTTTCCGCGGCTCATGTGACAGGTGTTGCGGCGTTGCTTCGGGGGACTCGGCCCGACCTCAGCGCCGCCGACGTCCGAACTCGACTACTTGCTACCGCCGAGAAGCTCCCGCAGTTCAGAGGGAAGTGCCTGAGCGAGGGACGCCTCGATGCCTATCGTGCACTCGCCGAGACCACCGTGGTCGATCCGGCTGCTCACCAGACCGCGCTCACCGTAGGCGTCTCGTCCTCGGCGCCGGCGTACGGGACGAAGGCGGCCATCACCGGGCAGGTGACCCAAGCGGGGGTGCCGCTGAGAAACGTCACGGTGGGGCTGCAGGAACTACGCGCTGGGGTATTTGAGGTGGTGCAAGTGGCCTCGACGGGCGAGACCGGCCAGTACCGGTTCGAGGTCGGCCCATCGACGTCCACGGTGTACAGGGTGACCGTCCGCCCGATAGGTCATCTGACGTTCGCACCCAGCGCAACGCGCTTGGTCAAGCCCAAGACGTCGATCTCCCTCCCTCGGCACCGTCTTCGGTGCGGCGTCGGTCGGTATTCACGGTCTCAGGGATTCTCAGGCCGCGTCACCCGGCGCGGGCGACTTCGGTCAGAGTCAGGTGCTACAGGTACGAGTCGGGCCGCTGGGTCTTTCAAAAAGGGGTCAACGCAATCAATAGCGACACTGCCGACGGGCACACGAGGTACCGCGTGAGGCTGACGCTTCCCAGTGCCGGCCGCTGGCGCCTCGTCGCCTACCATGCCGACGCCGGCCACTCCGCGACGTCGTCGGGCTACCGGTACATACGGGTGAAGCGATGAAACGCGCACGGGCAGTAGCGCTGCTTGTTGGGCTTGCGATGCAGGTCATGGCCTCGTGCTGGCTGGCCTCTGCCGCCGGGGCGACCAGCGTGATCTCAACGTCGAGGCCGACCGACCTGGTGCTCGACGAGGGCACGCAGACCCTGTACGTGACGAGTGGCAGCCGGGTCTTGCGCATCTCGACTGCGACGCAGATGCAGTCGACCCCTATCCAGCTGAGTGGGCTTCTCGGCGGCATCGATCAGTCGGCGGACCGGCGCTTCCTGGCCGTGGCCGACCGGCAGAAGTCAGGAGACGAGATCGGGTTCTACCTGATCGACCTGCTGCTGGGTACCACCAAACACGTGACCTATCGAGTGGGCCTTGATGCAACGGGGGTTCACTCGGTCGTGTTCGGGTCGGACGGCGCGGTGTATCTCACTACTGCGGGCAGCAACTGGCATCCGCTGCGCCGCTACAACATCGCGACGGGAGCCACCTTCGAGGTCATGCAGGTGGGCGGTGACACGATGATCGCTGCGAGCGGCGACCGACGGTTCATCGGCATGGTGGAGCCCTGTTCTCCCTCAAGCGTCTACCGCTTCAGCGTCGAGACGTACGAGGTCGTATCGGCGAGAGGCTCTAACGTTCACAGGAGATCGGACTGAGCACGGACGGCAGTCGGATTGCAGTGCCGGGATATCAGCGATGCAACTTCTTCAACGAGAACATGGCCGGAATCGGGCTCATCGCAGGCTACTCGGCGGGGTTCCCGGTCACAGCCGGCTTCAGCGCGCCGGACAAGCTGTGGATCCTGCCGTGGGGCAACAGCGGCCTGATCCGAGTGGCCGATGCGTCCGGTACCGTGCTACCGCCCACATGGCAGGCGTACAAGTACTTCGACATCCCGCACACCCCATACATCCACACCGGCCGGATCCGGGTGTCGCAGGATGGGACCATGGCCTATGTGACCATCGCCACCGGCATTCTCGTGGTAGACCGGCGGCCACCTCTTCAACTCGGCGAACCCGGGCCTCCGAGCATCAGCGTGGGCGGCTCGGCGAAGCTCAAGGGGGTCGTGCCCGTCCGAGACGAGCACCATCACGCTGGAGGTGTCCTCAGACGGTCGCGCATGGAAGCCGTTCGCCGAGGCCAGTGCCTCGTCGACGTGCAGCTTCACCGTCGCGCCTCGGTCGCGTGCTTACTACCGCTTGCGCTACGCGGGCAACGGTCAGTACGTGCCGGGCGCTTCGAACGCGGTCGCTCTGGTCCCGCGCGCGAGGCTATCGACACCGTGGGCGCCAGCATCAGTGAGGCGTTCGCGACCGTTCACCGCGAGCGGGTCCGTGACGCCCCTGCATCCGGGCTCAACCGGCGTCCGCCTGTACTTCTACCGTTACGAGCGCGGCAGGTGGAAGTTGCGCAAGACCGTGACCGCCAAGGCGGTGCCAGCCTCGCCGGCAGAGTCGCGCTACTCGGTTCGGACCTACCTGCAGGGCGCGGGCTCGTGGAGAGTGCGGGCCTATCATGCGGACACAGGCCACGCCCCCGCCTACTCGGGGTATCGGAAGCTCAGGGCGAGGTAGCCGATGTCCACTCTGACGCGCCTCCTTTCTTGCCTCGTCGCTGGCGCGGCGTTTCTCGCTGTCGCGGCATGGCCCATGGCGGCTTGCGCTGCAGATGTCTACGAGCCCAACGACGTAATGGAGCTCGCGACTCCGCTCGCCCCCAACACCGAGCAGCTACATGCGTTCGAGGAGACCGCCACCGTCGACTGGATCGCGCTGAGCGTCACCGCGGGCAAGGCCTACGATCTCACTGTCGCACCGGGCCCCGAGTGGCACCAGGGCTCGAGAAGCGCGATCACCGTCCAAGTTCTCGACCCCGGGGGTGATGCCCTCGGCAACGTCTGGTACGACCCCTGGATGAACTGGTGGCGCGGCAGGGCTGCGCTCATCAACTCGTTCGTTGCCCCGTCAGACGGTACGATCTACGTTCGAGTCAGCACGCCCTACGCGGTCGGGTTCTCGGACTACGTGGTGACGGCGATCGAGCGCGAGCCGTACGTCGTGAAGGGCCGGGTGCGTTCGATGGCCACAGGCTCAGGCCAGGCCCAGTGGACGGTCGGTCTGTACACGGCCGAGTACTACGACCCTCCACTCAGCTTCGTCGCGACGGCCACAACTGGGGACGACGGCGTCTACCGGCTAGTGACCGCGCGGGGGATGGACGAGGACTGCCGTGTGTACTTCCAGGCGCCCGCGGGCTCACACGAGCAGTCCGGCTGGCACGGCGAGCAGCCTTTCAGCCCATCCATCACGTACCTCAGGTTTCAGCGTTCGACACCGGTCACCTACACATGTGACTGGGACTCGTACACGAGAGGCCGGATTCTCGGCACCGTCGAGTATCCGGCGGGGTGGGAACCGTATGGACTCGTGGTCGAGCTCTCGGCGTACAACGACAGCTGGGCGAGCTGGGTGTACCAGTACCAAGTGGAGACCACCGAGGAGGGCGAGTTCGAGTTCACCGGACTCGACCCACGCATCACGTACAGGGTGACGGTCTACGACGACTGGGAGGAGCTGCTCGATGCGACGGGCTCGACAGAGGTGACGATGGCCCCTGGGGCGACCGTCTCGGTGAGGCCGAAGATGGTTGAGGCGGGGTGGATCGAGGGTCAGGTCACGGACGCCGTGACCGGGCGGGGCGTTTCCGAAGCCGTCGTGGAACTCTATCCGTACGACCGGCGATTCTACTCGGCGATGGTGTATCAGTCCGAGACCGATGAAGACGGCTACTACTACGTCCCGGGGCTTCGTGCCGGGGACTACGCTGCGCGCATCAGCAAGGACTCAGCCGGCTACCAAAGCTCGTGGTACAACACTCGGCTGGAAACTGAAGAACCCGATCGCCTCCACGTGGACTACGGAGAGGTCACCCTCGGTGACACCACACTGCACCCGGACTCAGTTCCTCCGCGGACCTCCGTGGTGAACACCACCGACTTCACTCACGTCGCAACCGTCAGCCTCGTCACCACCGACGGCCCCGCAGGCTCGGGTGCCGCCGTCACGTACTACCGGGTCGATAGCGATGTCGCGCCATTCTCGATATACACGGGTCCGTTCTTGCTCACTCAGTTCGGGGAGCACACGATCGATTATTGGTCGGTGGACGCCGCGCGGAACACCGAGACGATGAAGACATCGACGGTGTGGTGCTGGGCCGGCACGCAGCTGCGACTGGGGGCGTCATCCAGTCGCCCGGCCTCAGGCGAGATCGTCTCGCTTACGGCGCGACTATCCGATGCGGAGGGCTGGCCGGTCCCGCCCCGCCTCGTGCGCTTCGAGCGATACGAGAGCAACCGTTGGGTACACGTGGCGACTGAGATGACGGATTCCGAGGGGTTCGCTGTCACGTGGGCTCAGAATCTCACTGCGCGCCAGTCGTGGCGTGCGGTGTTCCTGAACCAGGCTCCGTGGACCACGTCCGCGAGCGGTGTCGTGACGGTGGTTCCGCAGGCGCGACTGAGTTGGCTGCGCGTTCCGGGCTCGGCGCGCACCACGCGTTCGTACACGGTGCAGGTGTCGCTGACTCCGCGCCACGGCGCACGGACTGCGCCGGTCAGAGTCTACGCGGAGCGCTACGAACGTGGCCGGTGGGTCGTCAAGGCCTCGTGGCTCGCGACGGCGGCGGACTCCGCCGCAGGGTCTACGTGCACCGCCAGGGTACGATTTGGCAAGACCGGAAAGTGGCGGCTGCGGGCGTCTCACGGCGACTGGGGTCACTCGCATTCCTGGAGCGCCTACCGGGTGCTCAGCGTGAAGTAGCGGCACTCTAGGCGAGGGGTCTCACCCGCATTGTGGCGGCACCCGTCGCTCGGTATACTCCGTTACTGCCGCTCTCGGCTCGTTTCGAGGGCGCGCCACCTCGCGGAGGGGTGGCAGAGTGGTTGAATGCGGCGGTCTCGAAAACCGTTAGGCCGGTTACCCCGGTCTCGAGGGTTCGAATCCCTCCCCCCTCCGCCAGATAGCCCGCAACGACGCCCGTCACCCCGTAAGGGGGGCGGGCGTCGTTTGTCTGCCTTAGAGCGACTCGGCAGGTCCCAGCCCGGTCAGCGCTTCGCTCACGCGCCAGAGACGGTCTTGGGCCACCACGTTCCGGCTCGCCGGGGACGAGCGGTGCGGGCGGCGACGATAGAAGTACACACCGCTCGTCGATGCGACCTCGCGGCGGTGGCGAGCCACACGAGCGTGTCTGCTCCATCCTCGGCGGTGCCCGCCACCACGGGCGAGACCCTCTCGATGAACCGGCCGAACCACCGTATCCCTGGCGACCGAACCCGGTGCGGATCAAGCCCGGGTGCATGACGTTCGAAGTGATGGCGGTGCCCGCGAGTCGGCGCGCGTGCTCGTAGCAGAACATGATGTTCGCGAGCTTCGAGTGAGCGTACGCGCCGAACGGACTCCAGCCGTGCTCGAACTCGAGGTCCCGGAAGCGGATTCCCCTCCATGCGGCGTAGTGCGCGTCGCTCGAGACGGTGATCACCCTCGACGGCGCGGCTGCCGCGAGCGCCGGCTCGAGCAGCGTGCAGAGCAAGAGATGCGAGAGATGATTGACCTGGAACGTCGCCTCGTTCCCGTCGACCGTGACGGTACGGCTTGGGAAGATGGCGCCGGCGTTCGCGACCAGTACGTCGAGAGAGTCGTGGGCGGAGAGGAACTCGCTTGCGGCGCGGCGCACCGCCGAGAAGTCCGCAAGGTCGGCGATCAGGAGCTCGGTCGACGCGTCAGGTATCGCAGCGTGGATCTCCGCCTGAGCCGCCTCGCCACGCTCTCGGTCTCTCACGAGCATGACGACGTGAGCTCCGACGGCTGCCAGCTCCCGCGCCGTCACGAACCCGACGCCGGAGTTCGCGCCCGTGACGAGTGCGGTCTTGCCGCTCATCGGCCCGGCCACAGAGGCCTCCCCCCAAAGGAATCGTGATCGTGGGTCCGGCTCAACGTCGGCCGCGTTGCAGAGCGTACTGATGCGCGACCCGTGCAGGTTGCTGATGATGGCGAGTGCCGAAGGACTGCGTGCCGCAAGCCGAATGGCGATCGAATCAATTGTCCAGTTACCCCGGTCTCGAGGGTTCGAATCCCTCCCCCCAACCCCAAAAGGCCACACCCGGGCGTGAGAGAACTTACCCTGGGGGGTATTAACACACTGTCTTTGACAGATTCGCGGTTCGGCAAGAACCGCTGTGTGAGGAGGCAAACAATGAAGCGGCCGACTGGTGTGACGGTGATAGGAGTGCTAGCGATCATCGGTGCGGTATTTGGTCTGTTAGGGGCGCTGCCGCTGATGGGCATATCCGGTTTGGGGTTTCTCAGCCTAGGTAGCACGTCGAGCAGCGGTGTGGCTTTCGGCTCGACTCTGTTCATGGGAATCGGCGTGGTCATGTTGGTTTCCGCCGTTGTCCAGCTTGTGTTCGGTGTCGGAGCTCTTCAGCTCAAGTCCTGGGCATGGACGCTCGGTCTCGTTCTCTACGGACTGTCCCTCCTGAACTACGTTGTTGCGCTGTTCACGGTGGGGTTCACCGCTGTCCATCGTCATCGGCATGGTGATCGTGGGTGTGATCATCGCCTACCTGTATTCGCACGACGTTCGCGAGGCGTTCGGGCATCTGCCCGCTTCGACCTCTGGCACCCCGATGGTCACTCACTAGTGCACGTGTGACAGAGAGTACTCCGGCGAAGCGCCGCCTCCGGGCGGCGCTTCTTTGTGCTTCGCTCAACCACTCGGCGGAATCCAGCTGGTCGGCTCTTGCGACAGGCAGCGTCAGTCTGTACGGTGACCCGAGTTACCCAACATGAATACCGGGAGTGGACTATGAGCTTGTTCTACTTGGAGGAGCGCGATTTCGACTCCTTCGTGGATACGCTCGTGCAAGTCACGCGCGTTGTCGGGCCCATCGCCAAGCGCCAGAAGTTCGTGTTCGGCGAGCTGACCTCGGCCGAGGACTTGCGCCTCGACTACGACGTCACCATTCTGCCGCCCAAGAAGGTGTTCTTCCCGCCCAAGCAAGAGATCGCGCGCTTCGACGCGGACTCGGTGAGCGGCTGCATCGAGCCGGTCGACACGGTCCTGTCTGGGCGTACACCACTACGACGTGCGCGGGATCGACATGACGGACTTCCTGTTCCGGGAGCGCAACGAGGACTGGAACTACCTCGCACAGCGCGAGGCGACGACGATCGTGGCCTCCAACGTCCAGAGCCTCGCCCCGCGAGCGTTCTGGGCGTCGATGCTCGACCGCAAGGCCCCCCAGGGCCACGACGCGTTTCTCACCAAGATCGACGGCGGCTACGTGTTCGAGACGCGCACGCCCAAGGGCAAGGCACTGCTGGCGCACGGCGCCTTCCGCGACGCGACCTCCGATCAGATCGCCGCTGCCGAGACGGTCAACGCCAGCGTGCTCGGCCAGTGCCAGGAGCAACTGCCGTATTCGAGTGCCGAGATCGCCGCGAAGGTGCGCGAGTCGTTTGGCAACGAAGCGCTGTGGGACGAACTCTCGCTGGACTGCTTCAGCTGCGGTTCGTGCAACGTCGTGTGCCCCACGTGCTACTGCTTCGACATGCGCGACACGTGGGACCTCGACCAGATCTCGGGTGCGAGGACGCGCTACTGGGACGCGTGCCTCACCCGCGAATTCGCGGCGATCTCGATGCCTGGCGGCCTGAAGGAGAACTTCCGCGAACACCACCAGTCGCGCTTCCGCCACCGGTTCATGCGCAAGGGCGCCTACCTCAACGAGAAGCTCGGCAGTCCGGCGTGCACGGGATGCGGGCGTTGCTCGATCGCGTGCACGGCCGACATCGCCGATCCGGTCCGCGTCATCAACACCATCATGGAGTGGTCCTGATGCCCAACGAATCCGTCGTGCAGAACGACACCCACGAGTGCGAGTGCGCCAACCACGAGAGCCTCTTCCTGCCGCGCGAGGCCAAGATCCTCCACACGCATCAGCCCACCAGCACCGAGAAGCACTTCACGCTGCAGTTCGCCGACGGCTCGCCGCTGAAGTTCCAGCCGGGCCAGATCCTCGAGGTCGGCGTGATGGGCTACGGCGAGATACCCATCGGCATCGCCAGCTCTCCCACGCGCACCAACACCTTCGAGATCGTGGTGCGCAAGGTGGGCCGCGTCTCCACGGCGATCAACAACAAGCAGGTGGGTGACTCGCTGTGGGTCCGCGGTCCTCTCGGCCACGGCTTCGACCTCGATGCCCTGCGCGGCCAAGACGTGCTCGTGGTGGCAGGTGGAATCGGCATCTGCCCCACGCGAAGCCTCATCCAGTACATCGCCGACCAGCGCGACGACTTCGGGCGCTTCGTGCTCTTCTACGGCGCGCGCGACCCGCTCCAGCTCCTGTTCCCCGAGGACCGGGGGGTCTGGCGGGCCACGCACGGCATCGAGTACCACGAGACGGTGGACCGCGCCGACGTCTCCTGGACGGGCAACGTCGGCGTGATCACCACGCTCTTCCGCAACACGCAGCTCTCCGAGGACACGCGAGTCATCATCTGCGGCCCGCCGGTGATGTTCGAGTTCGTCATCCGCGAGCTCGATGAGGCCGGCATCAAGCGCGAGAACATCTACGTCGACCTCGAGCGCCGCATGAAGTGCGGCGTGGGCAAGTGCGGCCACTGCCAGATCAACGACAAGTACTGCTGCATCGACGGCCCGGTGTTCACGTTCGCCGCGATCCAAGAGCTTGAGGAGGCGATCTAGCATGCCCGAGACCCGGAAGCCCACCGTCGCCTTCTTCGACTTCGCGTCGTGCGAGGGCTGCCAGATCGAGTTCACCAACTACGGCGATGGGGCGATTCTCGAGCTCCTGAACCACGTCGACATCGTCGAGTTCCGCGAAGCGATGACCGAGACGACCTCGGGGCGCATCGACATCGCGTTCGTCGAAGGCAGCTTCACCCGGGAGGAAGACCGCGCGCGCCTGGAGGAGATCCGTCGCCGGGCCCGGACGGTCGTCGCCTACGGCGCGTGCGCGTGCACCGGCGGTATCAACGCGCTCAAGAACCACCAGGACGACTTCGCCGAGTGCGTGTACGGCGACGACGCTCGAATGCCACATCTGCGCAGTGGCACCGCTCGGCCCATCTCGGCGGCGATCCAGGTCGACCACGAGGTCATGGGCTGCCCGATCAACAAGGACGAGCTGCTCAACGTCATATCCAACCTGCTGCACGGCACGATGTACGTGGCGCCGACGTATCCGGTATGCGTGCAGTGCAAGCGGCGCGAGACGATCTGCCGCTACGACGAGGGCGACCACTGCATGGGCCAGGTCGCGCGTGCCGGATGCGGCGCGCCGTGCCCGGCGCACGGCATCCCGTGCGAGGCGTGCCGCGGCTTCGTCGACGACGCGAACCTGCTCGCTCTCGAGAAGGTGCTCGTGGAGCGCGCGGGTTTCTCGCAGAAGCGCGCGGTCAGCAAGTCCCGCATGTTCACGGCGAATCTGAGGAGCTAGCGCCGCATGGGCAACAACATCCTCATCGACGTCCACCACATCACCCGGGTCGAGGGTCACGGCAACATCGCGATCGAGGTCAACGACGGCGTGGTCGAGCGCTGCGAGTGGCAGGTTCCCGAGGCGCCCCGCTTCTTCGAGGCGATGGTGCGGGGCCGTCACTACTCCGAGGTCGCCCGCATCACGAGCCGCATCTGCGGCATCTGCTCGATCGGTCACACGCTCGCCTCGGTGAAGGCGACCGAGGCCGCGCTCGGCATCGAGGTCACGCCTCAGACGAAGAAGCTCCGCACGCTGCTCAAGCACGCCGAGAACTTCGACAGCCACGTGCTGCACGTCTACGTGCTCGTCGCGCCGGATCTTCTCGGCGCTCCGTCGGCGTTCGCGCTCGTTCCCACGCATGCCGAGGTCGTCGCGCGCGCGCTGCGCCTCAAGCGCCTCGCGCACGAGTGGGGTTCGCTCATCGGCGGGCGTACGACGCACCCCACGACCGTGCTGCCCGGCGGCTTCTCGAAGGTCCCCACGGTCGCCGAGCTCACGGCGATGCGCGACAAGCTCGCGGCCGCCGTGCCCGACCTCGAGGCGACGCTCGAGACGATCGCCGCGCTCGCGCCGGCCATCCCGGCGTTCGACCGCCCCACCGAGTACATGGCCGTGACGTCGGACGAGGAGTACGGACTCTACGACGGCTACGTGCAGACGATCCTCGCTGACGGCAGCCGCGCGCGCTACGAGGTCGCCGACTATCGCAGCTGCACCAACGAGTACGTCTCGCCGCAGTCCACCGCGAAGTACACCAAGAACCGCCTCGACAGCTACGCGGCTGGCGCGCTCGCGCGCTTCAACGTCAACTACGACCAGCTGCACCCGGAGGCCAAGAAGGTCGCCGAGTCGCTGGGCATGAGTCCGGTGTGCACCAATCCGTACTTCAACTCGGTGGCCCAGGTCGTCGAGATCGTGCACTCCGCCTACGAGGGCCTGCGCCTGTTCGACGAGCTGATCGCCGAGGGCGTGACCGAGGAGCCGCTGGTTCAGCCCACGCGGTTCGGCACCGGCGCCTCGGCAGTCGAGGTCCCGCGCGGCATCCTGTTCCACGAGTACACCTACGACGACGAAGGCACGTGCACCGAAGCGAACTGCATCATCCCCACCAACCAGAACCACGCCAACATCCAGGCCGACTTCGACGCGCTGCTGCCCGAGCTTCTGGCCGCAGACAAGGCCGAGGACGAGATACGGCAGGCGTTCGAGATGCTCGTGCGCGCGTACGACCCGTGCATCTCGTGCTCGACGCACTAGCCGAGATCGAGCAGGTGCTCCTCCCTGCGAACGTCGTATGCTTGCACGGTCGTCGGCAGTCTCACCGATTCTCGAAGCGTGGAAGGCCGTTCTCGAGGAGGGGCCACTAGTGGTGGCGCGTGCGTCAAAGAAGCGAGCATCGAAGCCAGCGGCCACGCCCTCGAAGAGTGTGCGCGTCACCTCGAAGCGTAGCTCTCGCCCTTGTCGGTGCCGCGACCCTGTCGCTCCTCGCGTACCTTTGCGTTTCCTTCGGGCTCTTCGCTCTTCAACCCATCTGGCTGATCACGCCCGCCGCCGCGCTGGTGATCGGTGCGTCAGCCGCTCTGGCGACTGGCGCAGCATGGCCGGTCGCGGGCGCAGGCAGCGCCATCGGGGCGGCATTCGGGGCCCTGGTCAATCCGTCGCTTGTGACCGCCGCATCCCCCGCGGCCGGGACGCCAGTCGGCTCGGCTGCGATCGCAGCGATTCTGGTCGGTGCCGCCTCGGCGCTGACCGCCTGGCTGCTGGAGCAGATTCCCGACAGGCGCCGCGGAGAATGGATAGGTGCACTCGTGTTGTTGGCGGTGCTTCTCGTCGGCCTCTGGGGTTCGACGGTGGCGCTGAAGTCCGGGATCATCGGTGCCGTTGGAGAGCCGCTGGACCAGGTGCTGTCCGTGAGGCCGACCCTAGGGGACACCTGGGAGGACTACAAGGTCTACCTCCAGCTGTACCACGACGTCAACGAGGGGAAGCCCTACTACGACTCGGTTCTCGCGATCTTCCGAGCAGATCCGAATCGGGGCAACCAGCCGCCGCCGGGTGTGGTCGGCTACCGCCTCCCGACCATGTACTACCTGTGGCGAGTGGTGCCGCGCGCGCAAGACCTGCCGTTTGCCTTCCTGCCGTTGGCGGCACTCGCGGTGGTGTCGTCGCTTCTTCTGGCTACAGAGCTGACTCGGCCCGGCGTTGCTGTTCTCGCGCCGATCATCGTCGCGCCGACCTTTCTCTATCTTGCGACGACGACATACGTGACGTTCGTCGACGCATGGGCGATCCCCTTCGCGCTGCTTGGTGTCGCGCTGTTGGTGACCTCGGTCCTTCGTGACTCACGCGGCTTGCTCTGGGCTGCCGTGTCGGCCTGTCTTGTCGGCGCGCTGTTCAGGGAGATACTCATCTATCCGATGCTGTTTGCGCTCGCCAGCACCCTGCTCCTGCCGAGGGGTGGGCGCTGGCGCGAGGCATGGCCATGGCTCGTGGGGATCGCAGCCTTCGGGGCAGCCTACGCGGCCCACGTCGTCGCGGTTGCCGGGCGCACGTCGAGCGGGCGCGGCAGCCTCTGGCTTCGCGGCGGCTGGGGGCATTTCGTCGCGACGGTGCGGTTCTTCGAAGGACCGTTCGGGGCCAAACCCTGGCTGCTCCCTGCTCTCATCGCGGTAGGCATTCTGGGGGCGGCCATCACGTGGCGGCGCCGGGGCAGGGTCGGAGCGTTTCTGACGGCGGTGACCGCCATTCCGCTCGCGGGCTTTCTCGTCGTTGGCAACGGCGGCATGCTCGATACCGGGCAGCTCATGGGCTACTGGGCGATCCTCGTCGTCCCGGTCGCCCTCAGCCTGGTTCCTGTCGCGGTCGACCGGGTCCTCGAGGCCGCAGGAGTTGCAGAAGGCGCGCGGCCATCCGGCTAGGCGCGGCATGCATCCTACGGCCAGCGGCGAACAGCCCGCGGGAGGGTGGGCGCCCGTGCGGCCCGCTTGAGCCGCGCTACGCCAGCGTCAGCCGCACGGTGGTCACCGAGTCGCAGGTCTCCCCGATGACGAAGCCGAGCGACGACGCCACCCGCAGCATGCGGTGATTCGAGGCGTTGATGTAGCCGGTGACCTCGGTGAACTTCTTCTCCTGCGCTATGCCGATGATGACGTCCATCAGCTTCGAGCCCAGGCCTCGGCCTTGGAACTCGTCGTGCACCATCACGGCGAACTCGCCCCTGCCACCCGCCGCCTCGCTAGTGAGCCGACTCGCTCCGATAATACGCCGCTCGCCGTCGCGATTGAGCTCGGCGACGATCGCAATCTCCCGGTCGTAGTCGATGTTGGTCAGCCGCACCAACATGTCGTGGGTGATGCTGGAGATGTTGCTCAAGAAGCGGTCGCGCAACGTGGCGTCCGACACCGTTGCGAGCAGCTCGCGGATGAGAGGCTCGTCCTCGGGTCGGATGGGCCGGAGCATCACTTCGGTCCCGTCGGTGAGCTGCCACGGGCTTATGTAGCGGGTGGGGTAGGGGGTTATCACCAAGTGCGCATGCGCCGAGTCGCCCCGCAAAGCGTCCGTGTCGAGGATGATGCGCGCATCGACCGCACATGCCTGTCCCTCGGAGATGACGACCGGGTTGATGGTTATCTGGGCGATCTCGGGGAAGTCCACGACGATGTTCGAAAGAACGGTGAGCAGCTCCTCGAGCTGGCCCGTGAGCGAAGCGGCGTCGTCGGACTCGTCTAGGATCGCCGGTAGATGCGGGTCTCCTCCATCATGCGGCGTGCGAGTGTCTGGTTGAGCGGGGGCAGGCCCACCGAGAAGTCCGCTAGGCCTTCTGCGGCGACTCCGCCGGAGCCGAACACGATCACGGACCCGAACTGCCCGTCCTTCTTCATCCCGAGTATCAGCTCGTAGTCGACCTTGCGTACCATCCGCTCGACCGAGACACCCTCGACGGTCGCGCTCGGTGAGCCCGCCTCCACGTTCGAGAGCAAGCGTCGTACGCCGCCCTCAGGTCCGCAGGCGAGCACACGCCGAGTTCGACCCCACCCACCTCGGACTTGTGAGTGATCTGGTACGCGACCACCTTGAGTGCCGTTGGGTAGCCGAGCTCGTCAGCTGCGACGAGCGCTTCCTCGACGCTGCCAACGGTCCTTTGCTCGGCCACGGGGAACCCGTAAGTGGAGATGAACCGCTTCGACTCCGCCTCGGTCAGCATCGCGATTCCGGTCCGCTCGGCCCTGCGCAGCATCGCCTTCAGGTTCTGCTTGGGTGGCGCGACGTCGATGGGCAGCTCGGCGGGTGTCTCGTAGAGGAGCTCGAGGTTTCGCGTGTACTGGTACATGTTCATGTAGCGCGAACGGCGTCTTCGGGGGTGGTGTGGCACGGCACGTCGGCGTTCTTGAAATCTCTCGCGCCGCCGCGACGTTCTCGCCACCCATCAGAACCGCGATCACCGGCTTGCGCTGGGCCTTCACCAAGTCGATGACTCGCGCGGCCATGTCGTCGGGGCGTGCGTTGCCCTGCGGGGCGCACATGACGATCAGGCCGTTGACCTCGGGTCGCCCAGACACCCGCTCACCGCGAGGGCGAATCGCTCGCTCGTCGCGTCTCCGAGCACGTCGACTGGGTTGTCGTGGTTCCAGTAGGGGGGCAACGCTTCATCGAGCAGGTCCATCGTGGGCCGGGAGAGAGCGGCAAGCCTCCCGCCGTGCTCGAGCAAGGACGCCCGCGCCATCAGGCCCAGTCCGCCGGCGTTCGTGACGACGGCGACGCCGGGACCGGACGGGAGCCGGCGCGAGTCGAGCACCTCCGCCGCGTGGAACAGGTCGGCTACCTCTTCGACCCGCAAGGCGCCGGCGCGCTTGAATGCGGCGTCGTACACCTCGTCGTCACCCGTCCACGAACCGGTATGTGTCAGCGCGGCGCGTGCGCTCTCGGCCGTCCTTCCCGGCTTGAGCACGATGATCGGCTTGCTGCGGGCAAAGCCACGGGCGGCGCTCATGAAGCGTCGTGCGTCGCCCACGTTCTCCATGTAGATCAGGATGCTGCGGGTGTATCGGTCCTCGCCGAGAAAGTCGATGAGATCGGCGAAGCCGACGTCGACCATCCCCCCCATCGAGGCGAAGAAGGAGAACCCGACGTGTGAGCTCACCGCCCAGTCGAGCATCGCCGTACCGATCGCCGCACTCTGCGAGATCAGCGCTATGTTGCCGGCCGCCGGCTGTGCGGTGAGCAGTGAGGCGTTCAGCCCTGCGCCCGGCCTCAGGAAGCCCAGGCAGTTGGGGCCGAGCACACGCATCCGCGAGCCACGCAGCGCTTCTCGGATCTGGCTCTCGAGCGCGAGACCTTCGGCACCCGTCTCGCCGAAGCCCGCGGACACGATCACGCACCCTTGGACGCCTGCCTCGGCACACTCGCGTACGACGCCGGGGACGGTGGGAGCGGGGGTGGCGATGACGGCCAGGTCGACAGGCTCCGGAGCGCCGGAGATGCTTGGCAGGCAGTCAAGACCCCGGACGGTATCGTGGTTGGGGTTCACGGGGAACACCGTCACGCCCCGCGAGCCAAGCAGGTTGTCCATGAGGATGCCGCCTACCGCGCCCTCGGCCTCTGTGGCACCGATAAGCGCGACCGTCTTGGGGTCCATCATCCTTCTCACCGGCAGCACCTCCGACGCCGAGTATATGCCCCTGGCTGGTTGCGTTGACCGTTGCCGAGGACAGCGATTCGCACAACCCTGACGCATCTCAGGCACAATGGGCGGGGCCGATCGAGCACGTCACGTCAGACCCCGGAGGCGGGATTGAGCCAAACTGCACTCATATGGGATCCGCGCTTGGCCGACTATGACCTTGGCGACGGGCATCCGCTGAATCCGATTCGGCTCGTGCTCGCCACGAGTCTCATGGATTCGCTCGGGCTGCTCGGCCCGGGTATCGTCTTGGCGCCCGACGAAGCCAGCGAAGACCAACTGCGTCTCGTTCACTCGGCCGGCTACATCGAGGCGGTGCGTCACGCCGGAGACTGGGCGTCGGACTTCCGACCTCACATGGGCCTGGGGACAGAGGACAACCCCGTCTATCCCGGCATGCACGAGGTCGCGGCGCTCACCTGTGGCGGGTCGATTCTTGCGATGAGCGAGGTCCTGTCCGGTCGCCGCATTCGCGCTCTCTCGATTGCAGGAGGCATGCACCACGCACACAAGGCCCGCGCCGCCGGCTTCTCGATCTACAACGACGCGGCCGTGGCCATCGCTGTCGCGCTTGAGCAGAACCCGGTCTGCGGGTGCTCTACCTCGACATCGACGCGCATCACGGTGACGGGGTTCAGGAGACGTTCGCGGGATCGAGCCAGGTGCTCACGATCTCGATTCACGAAAGCGGAGTGTACGCGTTTCCCGGTACCGGCTTTCCGGGTGAAGTGGGCTACGGCAGCGGCGAGGGCTTCTCGGCGAACGTGCCCCTTCCCAGTCTCGCGACTGACGAGTGCTTCGAACTGGCGTTCGAACGGGTCGTGGTTCCGCTCGCGCGTGCGTTTCGCCCAGACATCATCGTGGCCCAGGTCGGAGTCGACGCTCACTATGCCGACCCCCAAACCGAGCTCGGCATGACTCTGCAGGGCTATCGCGCACTCGTTGGCAAGACGATCTCGCTGGCCGACGAGCTGTGCGCCGGTCGTCTGGTGGCACTGGGCGGCGGTGGATACCATGCCGTCGAAGTCGTTCCGCTGGCGTGGGCGTGGGTGCTCGCCGAACTCGGCGGCATGCACCTCGGCGACGAGGTGCCCGAGGAATGGCGCGCGTCGACTCGCTCGATGCTGGGGGTGGAGCCGCCGACGAGCATGGGCGAGCGCGACTGCTTCAGCCTGCCTGCAGAGACTTCAGCGAAGGTACTGGCTGCGACCGCCGAGACCATCAAGCAGACCCGCGCGGCGGTGTTTCCCGCTCACGGGCTGGAGCCGTAGCGTCTATCGGTCGGCACGCCGAGGCCCGCGGCGCCCGGGACACTCGCCCCGGGTTCAGTCGCTGGCCTCGAGGATCAGCACTTCGTGCGGACGGAGTCGTCGGTGGGCACCGCGCGCTGACCCCGCCTCCCCGTCATGCGACGACAGCAACCTCGTCCAATCCTCCGCGGCCGACGCGTCCAAGCCCTCGGGGAGGCTCACAGTCCTCGGTGTGAAGTTCAGCACGACAGCCACTCTCTCGTTCTCCCACTGCCGCACGTACGCGTAGACCCCGAGAGGGACGTCGTCGATGACGCGGTAGTCGCCCACGTGGAGTGCCGGTTTCGCGGCGCGCAGCCGGATCAGACGCCGATACCAAGACAACAGCGAATTCGGGTCTTTGGACTGACGCTCGACGTTCCTGGTTGTATAGCAGGAGTCTACGGGAAGCCACGGCTCGCCGGAGGTGAATCCGGCGTTGGGCGTCGCGTCCCACTGCATGGGCGTGCGGGCACCGTCTCTGCCCTGGATAGCGGCCAGTACTTCGTGCCGAGCGGATCCTTCATCACGTGCCGAGGCACCTTGCTCATCGGCATCCCGATCTCCTCGCCGGCGTAGATGATGGGAGTTCCCCTCAACGTGAGCAGCATCGCGGCAGCCACTCTTCGCCCGCGCCTCGGCGAAACGTCCACCACCGAGGCGGGTGAACGTGCGGGACATGTCGTGGTTGTTGAGGTAGTAGCAGGGCCACCCCTCGGCCGGGATGTGCTCCTCAAGCCAGCCCACCGACTCGCGGAAGCGCTCGGCACTCCACCTGACCCTGGCGAAGTCGAGATAGAAGGACAGGTGAAGGGTGTCGCTGCCGTCGCCCAAGTACGCCACCGCGTCGTCGCGTTCGTCGGTGCAGACCTCACCCATCAGGGCGCGGTCGGGTAGGAGTCCGCAAGGCGCCGCAGGTCGCTTGCCGCCACCAGGCTCTCAGGTCTCGAGCGGTCGTAGATGTGGTGCTGCCAGAAGTACGGGCGGTGACCGAGTCTGGGAGGGTTGTCGCGCAGCAGCTCGTCCTCGTACAGGAAGTTGACGAGGTCAAGCCTGAAGCCGTCGACGCCCTTGTCGAGCCAGAACCGCAGTACGTTGAGCATCTCTGCGCGAACCTCGGGGTTTCGCCAGTTGAGGTCGGGCTGGAAGTCGAGAAAGGCGTGGTAGTAGTACTGGTCGGTGGCCGAGTCGTACTGCCACGGGGCTGCCTTCGGCCACCGACACCCACCGGTTCGGCGGCTTGCCCGGCGCCCTGCCGTCACGCCATATGTACCAGCCGCGCCTCTGGTTCTCCCTTCGAGCCGCGGGACTCCACGAACCAAGGATGCTCTTCCGACGTGTGATTGAGCACGAGATCGGTCATGAAGTCCATGCCTCGCCCGTGACACGCCTCCAGCAGCTCGTCGAAGTCCGCCATCGTCCCAAAGCGCGGATCGATGGGCGTAGTAGTCGGCGCACGTCGTAGCCGAAGTCGCGCATCGGGGATGCGTTCGTCGGCGTAAGCCATAGGGCGTCGACGCCCAGGGACGAGCCGCGCCGCCGTCAGGTAGTCGAGCCTGCCGATGACGCCGCGCAGGTCGCCCATGCCGTCGCCGTCCGAGTCGGCGAAGCTCGCGACCGGGATCTCGTAGATCACGCCCCTCTTCCACCACGGGAGATCCGGCATGCCGCGTTGCCCCCGGACTGCAGTTGGGCGCGCTTCCGGTCGATACGGCGCCTGTGTCAGCTATTCCCAAGAAACGGTATTCGCATGGCCGCGTTGCCGTGCGCGGTTGCGCCCGCAAGCGCAGT
>CAVPCY010000013.1:0-474208 GCA_963702525.1 uncultured Actinomycetes bacterium
CGGAAGAGGGGAGCCGCTGGCGGTTCTTGCGGCACTCTTGGGATATCTGTGCTATGATGCGCAGCGGTGGGTCGCTTTGGCCCACAGGATTGCGACGTGACAACCCGCATTCTGGCGGGACTCGTCACGTCGCTTTGTTTTGCCCCCGAAGTGGGGCGAGAGGATGTGTACAGCATGGCAGAAGGAAAAGTGAAGTGGTTCAATCCGGACAAGGGTTATGGCTTCATCGAGCGCGAGGGTGGAGACGACCTGTTCGTCCACTTCTCTGAGATCCAGAGCGAGGGCTTCAAGACCCTCGACGAGGGTCAGGCAGTCAGCTTCACCGAGGCGACTGGCAACAACGGTAAGCCGCAGGCGACGCAGGTTCGTGCTCTCTAGCACGTAGCCTCAGTACCGCAGGTCTTACGAGGGCCGCTCCGTCAAGGGGCGGCCCTTTGCGTTGCCTGCACACCGGCGGCCGGGTCGCTGGCCTGCGATCGCCCTAGCGCAGTGAGTCCCGGACCGGCGTTGGTGCGCTAGACTGGACGGGTGCGGAATCCGGCCGGTGCGTTCGCACGACGAAGACCCCTTCTCCTACGTCGAAGAGCAGCGTGACCACGCATCACACACCACAGTTCGAGGGCGCCGCATGGCGCGCGCTGGCCGATCACGATCGCGACATCGTGCTCGTCACGCGTTCCGACGGCGTGATCGTCTACGCCAACGAGACTGCAGGGCGCGTGTACGGCGCGCCGGCCAGAGAGCTGCGGGGGACGGGTCTCGATACGCTGCGAGTCCCCTCCACGCGCCCGCTGATCCAGGCGCCGGGTGTCGCCGACGCCGAGGAGGGCGTGCTCTACGAGACCGTGCACATCCGCCAGGATGGAACTCACTTTCCGGTCGAGGTCAGCTCGCGGCGCTTCAAGGAAGACGAGGCGGCCTACGAGCTGGTCGTGGTACGGGATCTCACCCGTGACCAGGATGCGCGCCGCCAGAGCGCCGAGATGCTCGATGAGCTCCTGGCGGCGAATCGGCAGCTCGAAGGGTTGCTGCGCATCGTGTCGAGCGCGGTGGGCCGCGTGGACCTCGACCAGTTGTTGCACTCGGTGCTCGCTGTGCTGCGCGAGGTCATGGACGCCGATTCCGCGCTCTTCTTCACCCTTGAGGGCCCCTCGTGGCGGCTGCGTGCCCAGGAGGGTTACGAGGCCGAGAGGGTCGACGGCTTCGCGATGGGTTCCGATGAGGGCTTTGCGAGCCAAGTGGCTGCTGCGGGCGAGGCGCTGTGGGTGGGCGACGTGGTCGCATCCAGCGCGGCGATTCCCGCGCATACCGAGTTCGGCGTCAAGGCGATGTTCGGCGTCCCCATGTACCTGGAGGGCGCTCTGTTCGGCGTGCTGGAGTGTACTTGGGCGACCGAGAGACTCGTCAGCGACGCCGAGCGCGTGATGCTGCAGGTCGCGGCCGACAGGATCATGGCGGCGGTGCTTGGCGCGCAGCGATACGAGCGCAGTGTGCGGTCTCAGCGGTTCGGGGCGGTGCTGTCGGAGATCTCGGCGGTGATCAATGCGTCGCACCAGATCGACACGCCCATGGTGATCTCGCTTCAGATGGCCGCCGAGGAGCTCGAATGCGAGGTGGCCGCGTTCGGGCCGTTTCGCGCAGGCGTCTACGACATCCAGTTCGCCGTTGGCGTCGAGCCGCGCAGCGTGATCGTTGGCGGGCACCCCGAGCTCGACAACGACGTCGGGATCATCGTCATCGGGGGACCGGACGGCGCAAGTGCGTTCGGCTCCGAGGTGTTGACGCAGTTGGGGGTCGCTCACTGCGCGATCGTGCCCGTCGCCGTGGGCGGTGAATGGTACGGCGCGCTCGCGTTTGGCAAGCGCGCTGAGTCCGGCCTGTTCGACGAGGCCGAGCTGGACTTCATTCGGCGGTTGGCCTCCGTAGTGGGGATCGCATCCTCGAACGTGGCGGACTACCAGTCGGAGCACTACATCGCGGAGACCCTGCAGGAGGCCCTGCTCACGCTCGACGAGGAAGACCTCGCTCTGAGCATCGGCCACGTGTATCGCTCGGCGACGCTCTCCACTCGTGTGGGAGGCGACTTCTACGACGCCTTCACCATGTCCGGGGGACGCAGCGCTGTTCTGATCGGTGACGTGTCCGGAAAAGGGCTCGATGCGGCCGTGGTCACCAGCTTCGTCAAGAACACGGTGCGCGCGTTCGCTCACGGAGACAACTCGCCCGCCGCTATCGTCGCCAAGACGAACGACGTGCTCGCGACCGCCGCTCGGCTGCCTGACTTCGCCAGCGTCGTGTTCATGGTGGTCGAGATCGACACCAGGCGCGTCACGTACTGCAGCGCCGGGCATCCTCCAGCGATCGTGTTGCGCGCCAACGGCTCTGTCGAGCGGCTCGAGTGCGGCTCTCCGGTCATCGGGGCGTTCATCGGGCTCGACTACTCCGAGGACAGCTTCGAGCTCGCCGAGGGCGACATCGTCGTGCTCTACACCGACGGCGTGACTGAGGCCCGCGCGGCAGACGGCGGTTTCTTCGGCGAAGAGCGGCTGTTGAGCGTGTTGGGGGACGCGGCCGGTGCCGATGCGCCACAGGTGCCGGCGCTGCTCAACGACGCGGTGATGTCGTTCACCGGCGGCCGCCTCAGTGACGACATCGCGATTCTGGCGTTCCGCATCGCCTGAGGTGCCCCTTCGGCTAGACTACAGCGGTGGAGGGGAGCACCGGTGATTGCGTTTGCCGAGGTCAGCATAGGTGAGGCACCCGCGACGCCGTGCGTTCGCTGTGCGCCGCACACGTCGGCAGCGATGCGCCCGGCCACACTCGTACTCGCCGATATCGCAGCGGCGTGCGCTTCGTGGGGCGACGGGCCCGGTCCCAACGTCTCGCTGGTCGGAGCCGAGCCGTTCGCGCATCCCGAACTGCCGTTGCTGGTACAAGGCGCTCTCGAGGCCGGATGCGAAAGGATCCGGCTGCGCACCGACGCCGGCGCCCTGCCTGCCGGCAACAACGCCGCCGGAGTGCTCGGTGCTGGCGTTCGCCACATCGAGGTCGCGCTGCTCGGCGGCGATGCGAACACGCACGACGCGCTGGTGGGCCGACAAGGGGCGTTCGTAGCCGCTGCGGCCGGAGCCTCGGCGTTCCGGTCGGCAGCTGCCGCGCAAGGAGCTCACGTGGTGGTCACGGGGCGGATCCCCGTGTGTCGGCACAACCGGGAGGACCTGGTTGCGACCGTGCAAGCGATGGTCGCTCTTGGAGCGCTCGCGATAGAAATCGCCCCAGTCGACGGCGCGGCCCTCGACGACGAGCGACTCGCGGCGGCCTCGCAAGCCGCTGTCGCAAACGGCGTGTGGCTCGACGGCGCGGTAGGTCGGCAGCTCGGGGCGCCATGGCGCCTCATCGGGACGCGGTCATGAAGCGCGGGGAGCGACTCGTGGTCGCGCTCGTCGGTGTGAGCTCGCCGGGGTACCGCTCGCTCGCCAACGCGTACCTGCGCGAGGCGGTCAAGACCGACGCGCGTCTGCCCGAGGTCTGGGTCGCCACACCGGAGTTCCCCACGACCGCCGACCCGTGGTGGATCGCCTACCAGCTGCTTGAACTCGACCCGGCCCCGGACGTGTTCGGCTTCTCGGTGGTGTGCTGGAACGCGCGCACCGTCTACGAGGCCGCGCGCGTCCTCAAGCAGGCGCGCCCGGAGTGCTTCATCGTGGTGGGCGGCCCGGAGGTCGGCCCTATCGCCGAGCAGGTCTTAGCCGAGCAACCCGGGCTCGACGCCGTCGTTTCCGGCGAGGGGGAGTTCGCGCTGCCCGATCTGCTGTACTCACTGGTCCGCGGTGGCGACCCCGGTTCCGTGCCCGGTGTGACCGCGCGCGACGGCGACCGCATCGTCCGCGGACCGGAACGCCCTGCGATCGAGAGCCTCGACGAACTGCACTCTCCGTTCTCGGTTGGCGGGCACGCCACCGACGGCTCGGCGTACCTGGAGACGTATCGCGGCTGTCCGCACCGCTGTGCCTACTGTTTCGAGGGCAAGGGCGAGACACGCATACGCTCCTACTCGTGGCAGCGCATCGCCGCCGATATCGAGTCAGTCGCCTCCACGTCGGGTATGCGCTCGTTCAGCTTCATCGACCCGGTGTTCAACCTCAGCACCGATCGGCTCGAGCGCCTCGCAGAGCTCATGGCGCCGTGGGTCGCGCGGGGCGTCCGCCTGCACACGATCGAGGTCGACATCGAGCGCGTCGACGATGCGCAGGCGGCGCTCCTGGCACGCGCCGGCGTCGTGAGCGTCGAGACCGGCCCGCAGTCGGTGGGCAAAGCCGCGCTGAGCACGTGTGCCCGCTCCTTCGATGCCGAGAAGTTCCGTGCCGGGGTCGAGGCCTGTCGCCGACGAGGGATCTCCGTGGAGTGCGACCTGATCATCGGCCTTCCCGGTGACACCGCCCAAGACGTGCTGGATGGCATGGACTTCGCCATCGGCCTGGACCCGGGCAAGGTGCAGCTCTCGACGCTGCATGTCCTGCCCGGCACCGACCTGTGGGCTCGTGCCCACGAGCTGGGTCTGCGCTTCGACCCCCAGCCGCCACACGAGGTCATCGCCACGGCTCAGGTTCCGTTCGGGGAGCTGCGCCGGCTCGAGGTGCTCGGCAATGCCGCCACCGCAATCTACCGGGCACGCCTGCCCCGAAAGGACCTGCCGTGAGTCCCGTATCGCGACGCGCACAAGCCATCCGCCCCTTCGTGGTCATGGATGTGGTCGCCCGGGCCAAGGAGCTCGAGTCCCAGGGCAGAGACATCGTCCGGCTCGAGATCGGCGACCCCGACTTCCCCACGCCCCGCATCATCGCCACCGCGTGCGAGACCGCGATCGAGGAGGGGAGCACCCACTACACGCAGTCCCTCGGCCTTCCCGACCTGCGTGACGCGATCCGTGACGACTACTCGGTGAAGTACGGCGTGACGATCGACCCCGAGGACATTGTGGTCACGCAGGGCACGAGTCCGGCGATGCTGCTGCTCTTCGGTGCGTTGCTGGACCCGGGTGACGAGGTCGTGATGCCCGACCCGTGCTACCCTGCCTACCCCAACTACGTGGCGTTTCTCGGCGGGGTGCCCCGACTCGTCCGCACGCGTGCCGAGGAGGGCTTTCGCTTCCGGATCGACGAGCTCGAGGCGGCGATCGGACCACGCACCAAGGCCGTGATGATCACGTCGCCGAGCAACCCGACCGGGGCGGTTCTGGGTGACGACGACCTCAAGGCGCTCGCCGAGCTTGCCGAACGCACCGGCGTCTACATCGCGAGCGACGAGATCTACCACGGCCTCACCTTCAGCGGCCCCGACCACACCATCCTTCAGCACACCGGTCGGGCGTTCGTGCTCAACGGCTTCTCCAAGGCGTACGCGATGACCGGCTGGCGCTTGGGCTACCTCATCGCGCCGCGCGAGTTCGTCCGTCCCGCCGAGAAGATCCAGCAGAACTTCTTCCTGGCTGCGAACGCCTTCGTGCAAAGCGCGGGCGTGGTCGCGCTCACGCAGGCTCAGGACGAGGTGGCGCACATGCGCGAGCTCTACGACGAGCGGCGTCGCTACCTCGTGCCGGCGCTGCGCGGGATCGGTCTGACGATCGAGTGCGAGCCGCAAGGAGCGTTCTACGTGTTCGCCGACGCGCGAGCGTGGGGCGAGGACTCGCTCGAGCTGTCGCGTCGCCTTCTCGAGGAGGCGGGAGTGGCGTGCGCGCCCGGCATCGACTTCGGTCCGGGCGGGGAGGGGTTCTTGCGGTTCAGCTATGCGACGTCGCTCGACCGGCTGCACGAGGGCGTGGCGCGGCTCGAGCGATGGGCGGCTGGGAACGTGGGATGATGACCGCTCGGCGCGCTTGAGCGCCCGTCCGCCCTCAGATGCTGGAGTATGGGCGGTCGAGCGCCGATACTATGAAAGGTCGCCGCGTCGGGGGGTCTAGGGCGTTGGCGGAGGGTTTGCTCTACACTTCTCGGCAACTCACCCGGCGCGAGCGCCGGATTCCAGAGGAGATACCACTGAGCGTGATCGCCACTGAGGTCTGGAGCAAGGCAGACATTCACATACACTCGGACCACTCCGACGGGCTCGCCAAGATCCCCGAGATCATGGAGTACGTCGCCAACCACACCGACCTCAAGGTCATTGCGATCACCGACCACAACACTCTCGAGGGCTCGCTGTTCGCGAAGTCGCTCTCGGAGCTCTACGACTTCGAGGTGGTCGTCGCCGAGGAAGTCTCCTCCAAGGAAGGCCACATCATAGGCCTGTTCCTCGAAGAGGCGATTCCCGCGGGCATGACGGCAGCCGACACGGTGCGTGCGATCGAAGAGCAGCACGGCATCGCGGTCATCGCCCACCCGTTCTCGGCACAAGGGGTCTTCGGTCCCACGGGTCGTGACCTGTTCTCCTCGGCGGTCAACGACTGGGCATTCCACGCATTCGAGGTCTACAACTCGCTGCCCTTCCTCGTGTGGGCGAACAGCATGGCCGCCAAGACGCTCGCCGGCGGCCACGGTGTCGCCGCGACCGGCGGCAGCGACGCGCATGTGCTCCAGGCGATCGGCAAGGGCTACACGCTGTTCAAGGGGACCACAGCCGAGGATCTGCGCTCGAGCATCCTCAATCTCGAGACCCGGGCGCAGACTGAAAGGCAAGGGCTCTCCCTTGCGTGGCGCTATGCGGTGAACCTGCCGCGCATCCGCCGCATGCAGTCGTGGAACTGGGAGCGCTGCAAGGCGAGATAGCCTGGCACCGAGCGCTATCCGCGCCGCTTGCGCGCCGGCCGGATCATTCGCTGAGCGCTGCCAGAACTCGCGTGCGCAACTCCTCGATGACTGCCTCGTCGTCACGCCAGGGTGGCAGCGTCGTGGCGGTCGCCTCGTCGGGGACCCGCGCCTGACGGACCGATATCTCCAAGTCGAGCTTGGTGGTCACGCCATCCAATGGAAAGACGGCCGGTACCACGAGCACCCGAGCGCATCCAAGCGCCGCGAGGTGCCGAACCTGCGACGTCACGTCGGGCTGGCCCCATTCGGCCCAGGCAATGCGCACGAACTCCTCGGCCAGGCCCCGCTCGACCAACAGCATCCGCAGCCGGTTGAGAAAGACCAGCTCCTGCGCGTCGAACTCGGGGTGTGCCTTGGCGCGTTCCTCCGGCTGACCGTGGCCCACGAGCACCGCGCCGGTCGCGTCGTTCGAGGCGTGCATGACACGTTCCGCGAGCATCGTGAGCACGCCGTCCGCATCGCTCATCGCCCCGGTGTAGCGAACGTCGACGCCTTTGGTGCCCAGTCGCAGCGCGTCGATCTCGGAGCGCGCGAACTCCATCTGGGGGGGCTCGGCGACGAAGAGCTCTGCCACGACGATGCGCCGGTGTCCTCGGGTGGCTGCCGCCGCGACGGAGCCCGCGACGCTGTCCGCGCCCGAACCCTGCGCCCACTCGACTCGGGCCTGCCGATCGCCCACAGCGCTCGCGAGCCGGTCCGCGACCGCGGCGACCTCGGTGGCGGACGGGCTGTTGTCGGCGATAACCCGGTAGCGCGCCTTCTGCGCGAAGAACATGAAGGGGAGCACGCCGATCGACGCCTCGAGCAGTCCCTCGTCGGCCAGGCCCTGTAGCATGCGGGCCGTGTCGCGCGGGTCGTACGACTTCGCGTCCACGCTCGCGACCAAGATGACGGCCGCGACTCCCGGATCCTCGGGAAGCACGTCGGGAACGCGCGGCTCCGCCGATCGAAGGGCGTATCGGTACAGCAGCGTCGACGCTAGGGCGTACCCGCCTCCGGCTGCTGCCACCATGAAGCTCATGGCCCAAAGCGCCGCGTCGGGCCGGTCGTATGCCTGGAAGATCTCGGCGAAAGCGAACGCCGCGATGACGAACCCGGCGACTCCCATCATGGCCGCGACGAACTCCATCTCGCGGCGCACCACGAGAACACCAACGACGGCGGCTCCTGAGATGGCAGCCCCGACAAGCAACGAGACCCATATGAGCGCGAGCTGGTTCACGCACCCTCCCTATGGGGGACATGATACTCGTTGGACCGCTGCCGACGGGTCGTCTTCAGCGGTTGTGTAGGTATACCCCACGGGGTATAATGCACGTAGAGCCAAGCACGTTGGATACTCGAGAGGGAGAACCGGTCAATGAGCAACGCCGTAGATATCACCGAGCAGTCGTGGGACGCCGAGGTAATCGAGTCGGACAAGCCTGTGGTCGTGGACTTCTGGGCTCCGTGGTGCGGACCGTGCCGGATGGTCGGTCCAGAGGTCGACAAGCTCGCTGGACGCGTGGGCGACTCGGTCAAGTTCGTGAAGCTCAACATCGACGAGGCGCGCGACATAGCTGTGCGCTATGGCGTCATGAGCATTCCGACGATCGCCAAGTTCGAAGGCGGGAAGATGGTTGCCCAGGTAGTGGGTGCTCGTGGCGCTGACGCTTTGGGACGTGAGCTCGGAGTCGAGGGATAGATGCCGTCTTACGATCTGACCTGCCGTTCCTGTCAAACGCGCTTCGAGAAGTTCGTCTCGAGGCTGCTGCGCAACGACGACCTCGTCTGCCCGTCGTGCGGGTCGACGGATATCAAGCGCGGCGTGGGAGGTGGGGTCTTGGGTGCGGGTACCCGGTCGTCTGCGTCATCGGGATCGTGTGCGCCCGGGCCGATCGGTTGAGCGTCATAGGTGCCCGAGCGTGACTCAGGCGAATCGAACGTGAACGATGAAGGCCCCGGTATCGCTCCGGGGCCTTCTGCCGTTCGAGTGATCCGTATCGGCCGGGTCGTCTAGCTGACGCAGGACGAGTAGCGCAAGAACACGGCGATCGCCGAATCGATGATCTCGTCCCGGCTCTTGGCGGACTCGTCGACCATGCAGCTTTGCATCGAGTGGCCCAGCACGCTGAGTGCGACCGTGTTCAAGGTCGCTGTTGCCATCGTCAGGTCGGTCAGAGCGCGCTCGCAGTCGGCCCCGCTCTGCATGGTGGTCTCGACGGCCGCGATCTCGGCTTCGAGCCTCTTGAGCAGCCCTACCAGCTTCTCAGGGCTGCCACCGCCTGCGGGTATCGGGCCTTGGTTCGCCGAGACGAGCTGGCGGTAGCGCAGGTACACACCGAACGCGGCGGTGACGAGTTCCTCGCGGTCGACGATGTCGTCGTCGATCAGGCACTGCTTCATCGCGTGCCCGATCACGTGCATACCGACCTGATTGAGCGCTGACTTCACCGCCATGATCTGTGTCAGGACGGACTCGCATTCCTTGCCCGATTCGACCATGGCCTGAAGCCCTCTTACCTGGCCTTCCAGCCGCCGAAGCCGGTTGATGATCCGCTTACTGTCGGCAGGGCTATCGATCTGTGCGAGCGTCTTTGTGTCGGTCATGAGAATGCTCCGCAATCTGTTAACGTTGTCAGTGCTCTTGTGCGCGATAATACCCCCGTGGGGTATATCGTGCAATCGATAACGGAGGGGGCCGATGGGGTACCGACGACCGGCGGACAGCGAAATGGCATCGGACCGCGTACGTAGCATCCGGCGGATCCTGTGGATCATCCTGTTCCTCAACCTGGGTGTTGCCTTCGCGAAACTCGCCTGGGGCGCGATCAGCGGCTCGGCGGCGATGCAGGCCGACGGCTTCCACTCGCTGTTCGACGGCACCAGCAACGTGGTCGGCCTCGTGGGCATGAGCCTGGCTTCTCGGCCGGTGGACCGCGATCACCCCTACGGACACGGGAAGTACGAGACGTATGCCTCTGCGGCGATCGGCGCGATGCTGCTGTTCGCCGCATACCGAGTGGGTTCGAGTGCGTTCGCCCAGCTTTCGGGAGAGGCCACGGCACCCAACGTCACCGCCGTCTCGTTCGCCATCATGATCGGCACGCTGTGCGTGAACCTGTTCATAACCACGTGGGAGCGCCGAGTGGGCAGGAAGCTCGGCAGCGAGATCCTCGTCGCCGACGCGAGCCACACCGGTTCGGACATCATGGTGAGTCTCGGTGTCATCGTCTCATTCGTGCTGGTCAGGCTTGGCTTTCCCAAGGCCGACCCGATCGTCGCGATACTGGTCGCGTTCGCGATCGCCTACACCGCGTGGGGGGTCTTCAGGCAGGCGAGTGCGACGCTGTCGGACTCCTCGCGCATCCCGTCCGCCGACATCTGCAGCGCGGCGATGGCGTGCCCGGGAGTACTGGGTTGTCACAGCGTGAGGACCCGCGGATCCGAGGCGGAGGTCTACGTCGACCTGCACGTTCAGGTGGACGGGACCCGGAGTGTTGCGGACGGGCATCGCATCGCTGAGGATGTCGAGCGCTGTCTCGTCGACAAGTTCCCCACGGTTGTCGACGTGATCGCACACCTCGAGCCGTACGACGAGTACCAGGCCGCGAAGACGGCCGAGGAGATCGATGCCGGACTTGCCTGAGCCGGCGCCTGGCCGATGCGTGGCTACCTCCTCGTCATCCTCGCCGCCGCGTGCTGGGCCACGGGCGGTCTGACCGCGAAGTGGCTGTTCACCATCCCCTCGGCGGCGAGCGCGTCGTGGCCCGTTCCGCCGCTGGGCATCGCGGTCGATCCGCAGGCACTGTCGGGCGGTCGGGCGCTCTCGGCGTTCCTGCTGCTCCTGGCGTATCTGGCGGTGGTCGATCGTCCATCACTCAAGGTCCAGCGCAAAGACCTGCTGTTCTTGGGCGTGTTCGGCGTCTTCGGGCTGGCGGCCGTGCACTTCACCTACTTCATGACGATCTCACTGACCAACGTTGCCACCGCGATCCTGCTCGAGTACCTGGCCCCGGTCATCGTGCTGCTCGTGGGAGTGCTGTTCATGGGGCACCGTTTCACGTGGGCGCTTCCAGCGGGCGTCGCACTGTCTGTGGCGGGATGCGCGTTCGTGGTCGGTGCGATCGGTGGAGACGGGCTGGTCGTCTCGCCCGAAGGAATCGCGTGGGGGCTCGCGTCGGCCGGGTTCTTCGCCTTCTACTCGCTGATGGGGGGAGTCGCGGTGACGCGCTTCAGCCCCTACACGACGCTCGTCTACGGCCTGGGTTTCGCCGCGGTCTTCTGGCTGTTGGTTCTGGGCCCCGCCCGGGTCCTGGCCCTGTTCACCGATCCGGGGACCGCGGCAGCGGTGCTGAGCATGGCCGTTCTGAGCACTATCGTTCCCTTCGGCGCCTTCCTGGCCGCGCTCCGCCTGATCCGGCCGACGAACGCGACGGTGACTTCGACGATAGAGCCAGTGATCGCCGGAGTGGGCGCGTACTTCCTGTTCGGCGAGTCGCTCTCGGCGCCTCAACTGCTGGGCGGCGCCTTGGTGATCCTTGCGATCCTGGTCGTGCAGCTTCCCGAGCGCGATCCCATCCCGGTGCTGCCTCAGCAGGACTGAGGCGCGGCCAACCGCCCCAGAGTGGTATATTTTTTGCATGGGGCGGCGCCTTCGTGGTGCGCCGCCGGTCGTCGGGGAGGGGCGATGGACCTACAGCAACGTCCGGAGCTCAGACACAAGGTCACCCTGTCGCCCCAGGTGTATCAGGGGCTCAGCATCCTCGCCATGCCCGTTGCCGAGCTCCAGCAGATGATCGAGGTCGAGATGCTGGAGAACCCTCTGCTGGAGGTCGACGAGACCGACACTGAGCCGGTCGATGGCGAGGAGCCGTCCGAGGACCCGGCCGAAGACGAGCGGTCGTGGGACGAGTGGCTCGAGATGTACGAGGATCTGGACCAGATCGAGCCCACGGCGCCTCGCGATCCCAACGCCGAGCAGACCAACACCGACGAGTTCGTCGGAGGCGTCCAAAGCTTCGACGACTACCTCTTGGACCAGATCTCACTGCTCGATATATCCGAGGATGTGAGCAAGGCGGCGCGCGCGGTCGTGGGCTCTCTCGATGACGACGGCTTCTTCCGCGGCTCGCTTGAGGAGGTCGCAGCACTTGTCGACGTGTCGCTCGAGTATGCCCGTGCGGGCCTCGAAGCCGTTCAGCAACTCGATCCACCGGGCGTTGGAGCACGTGACCTGACCGAGGCGATGTGCATCGAGATGCGATTCCTCGGCATCGACGAGCCGCTCCTCGAGCGCATCATCAAGGAGCACCTCGACGACGTCGCCGCCAACCACTTCCGCAAGGTGGCGCGGGCACTTCGGGTCGACGAGAACGAGGTCCGTCGGCTTGTCGAGATCCTGCGCACCTTGAACCCGCGGCCGGCCGGGGCGTACTCTCCCGGGCCTTCGCCAGGCTACATCGTTCCCGACGTCACGCTGCGCCGCTTCGATGAGGACTGGCTGATCATCCCGAACAACGAGGCACTGCCCACGCTGCGGGTTTCGCCACGGTATCGGGCCATGCTCAAGACGGGCTCGGCTGCCGATGACGAGACCAGGCGCTACCTCAAGGACAAGATCCGTTCGGCCGAGAGCTTCATCCGCAACGTGGACAGGCGCAAGGACACGGTTTCGCGCATCACGCAGATCATCCTCGAGGTGCAGCGCGACTTCTTTGAGGATGGCAAGGGCCCGCTGCGCCCTCTTCGCCTCGAGGACGTCGCTGTGGAGATCGGCGTGCATCTTTCAACCGTCTCGAGGGGCGTGACCGGCAAGTACATGGCCACGCCCTACGGGCTGTTCGAGCTCAAGCACTTCTTCAGCGGCGGCTATCGAACCTCGACCGGCATGGATGTCGCGGCTACCACCATCAAGCAGCGCCTCAGGGAACTGGTCAAGGCAGGAGGACGTCGCCAAGCCGCTCTCGGACCAGAAGCTGGCGGAGCTTCTCACCGAGGAGGGCGTGGCCGTCGCTCGGCGTACGGTCGCCAAGTACCGAGAAGAACTCGGGATCGAGCCTTCTTGGGCGAGGCGCCGGCGATGACCCCCGACCCGGTGGGTATCTCCCACCCATCGTCACCCTCGGGCAAGCCGCCCGTCCCCGACCCCGAGGATCGTGCGCGTTCTGCGCGAGCGGTAGCAGCCATCGCGGTGATGCTCCTGCTCATCACGGTGCTTCACCTGTTCACCGGCAACTCACGCGGTAGCGCAGAGCTGCACTTGCTGTATCGGCGCCTGTACTACATACCGATCATCTACGCTGCGTGGGTCTTCGGTAAGCGCGGCGGCGTGCTCACCGCTCTGGGCGCTGCTGTGCCATTCGCTATCCATGCTCAGCCCACGCTCAGCCGCCCGCTGAGTCTGGGGTTCGGCAACACCCTCGAGATCGTGTCGTTCTTCGCCGCAGGCCTGCTGTTCGGTGCCGTGCGCGATGTCGAGGAACGCAAGACCAAGGATCTCAGGCAGGTGTCGACACAGCTCGAGGAGGCTTACCGAAAGCTCGAGGAGCGGGCGATCCAACTGATCAACGTGCAGGACTACACGTCATCGATCCTGCGCTCCATCACCTCGGGCGTGCTCACGGTCGGACCCGACGCAACGGTTGCGACAGCCAATCCTGCTGCGGAACGTATGTTGTCCATGTCCGAGTTCGAGATGGTGCCAAAGCCGATCAGTGCCCTGTTCTCCGATGACGGCGGGCTGTCCGGCGACGTGGCAAAGGTGCTCTCCGGCCGTCTTCCCCTTGCACTCCGAGAGGCCACACTCGTGACGCCGACCGGAAGGGAGCTGCACGTCCAGGCATCGACGTCGCGGATGCGGGCGGTTGGCGGCACGGTGCTGGGAGCTGTAGTCACGCTCGAGGACGTCTCGGACATCAAGTCCCTCACCGACCAGCTGATCCGCGCCGATCGTCTGGCCGCGATGGGCGAGCTTACGGCCGGCGTGGCACATGAGGTGAGAAACCCTCTGGGGGTCATTCGTGCAAGCGTGCAGCTACTCGAGGACGCCCACTGTGACCAGCAGCGCATCAGCAGCGCGGCCGAGGTCATCAAGCAGGAGATCGACCGGCTCGACAAGGTGATAAAGGCGCTCCTCGACTTCGGGCGACCGAGCAAGCCGACGCTGGTTGCCACGGACCTGAGCGAGGTCCTCGAAGACGTTGTGTTGTTCACCAACCGTTTTGCCAAGCAGGCGAACGTCCAGATCTCGTTCAGTTCGAAGGATCCGCTGCCCCGAGTCAGCGGTGACCCCGACCAACTCAAGCAGGTGTTCCTGAACCTGGTCACCAACGCCGTTCAGGCGATGGGCGAAGCGGGCGGTGAGATCGAGATCGTTGCCGACGGCGACGACGATTACGTCATCGTCAAGGTCCGCGATACGGGCCCTGGCATCGCGTTCGAGGACCTCACCAAGGTGTTCGACCCGTTCTTCACCAAGCGCTCGGATGGAACAGGGCTCGGATTGACGATCGTGCACCGCATCATCGACGAGCACGATGGGCATATCGAGGTGGACAGCACATCCGAGGGGACCGAGTTCACGGTGACCCTGCCGGCAGACATCGAGCAGTAGGGAAGGACCATCAGTGAGAAGGATCCTGATCGTCGATGACGAGAAGAACATGCGCTGGGTGTTGGGGCAGGCGCTGCAGACCGAGGGTTTCGAGGTGGTCGAAGCCGCCGACGGCAAGCAGGCCCTTGCTGCGGTAGCCGAACAGGAGCCCGACATCATGGTGCTCGACCACCGCATGCCCGAGCCGGACGGCATGGAGGTGCTTCGCCGGCTGCGCGGTCAGGGCGCTACGTTTCCTGTGATCATGTTGACTGCTCACGGCAACGTCGCGACAGCGGTCGAGGCGATGAAGGCCGGCGCCAGCGAGTACCTCACCAAGCCCTTCGACCTCGAGGAGCTCAAGCTCGCCATCTCGAAGTCGCTCGAGTACCGCGAGCTCGCCAACGAGGTCGAGAGACTCCGCGAGGAGGTCCAGAAGGACTACGACGTCCAGGGCATCGTCGCCTCGGACTCCGCCATGCTCGACACCCTCGAGACGGTGCGCAAGGTGGCTGCCACCAGCGCGACGGTGATGATCTACGGCGAGTCGGGAACCGGCAAGGAGCTGATCGCGAGGGCGATCCACAATCTGTCCGATCGCGCGGCCAAACCCTTCGTCTCGGTGTCTGCCGGAGCACTGCCCGAGACGTTGTTGGAGAGCGAGCTCTTCGGATACGAGAAGGGCGCTTTCACAGGTGCGATGACGGCCAAGCCGGGCCGCTTCGAGATGGCGAACGGTGGGACGCTGTTCTTCGACGAGATCGGCGACATCACAGTGGCCACGCAGGTCAAGATGTTGCGCGTGCTACAGGAGAGGCAGTTCGAGCGACTGGGTGGCACACGCTCGATCGACGTGGACGTGCGATTCGTGGCCGCGACCAACCGCGACCTACAGCAGCTCATCGCAGACGGGGATTTCCGAGAAGACCTGTTCTACCGCCTCAACGTCGTACCGATCACCCTGCCGCCTCTGCGCCAGCGCGCGAGCGACGTGCCGCTGCTCGTCGCGCACTTCCTCGAGAAGTACCGCGCCGGATCGAAGGCGCTGATGCCCGATGCGATGCAGGCACTCGTCACGTACCAATGGCCGGGCAATATCCGAGAGCTGGAGAACACGATCGAGCGCATCGTCATTCTGTCGCACGGCGACGAGATCGGCGTCGACGACCTTCCTGCTGAGGTCCGCACGGGCGCCTGCGGCCCTGCGAGGTCGAGTAGTGAATTCACGCTGCCCGAGGAGGGGATCGACCTCGAGGAGGTCGAACTCGACCTGCTGCGCCAAGCGCTCGATCGAAGCGGCGGCAGCGTGCCCAAGGCGGCCAAGCTCGTTGGGCTGACCACCAAGACGCTCGAGGCACGAATGCAGCGTCTGGGACTATAGGACGCTGGCACATCACTTGCACTTCTGCGGGGAGTCAGTGACCCGTCCGCGAGGTGCCACGTGTCCAGAGCCAGAATGATACGTGTTGCAGGTGCCGCTACCGGCGCGGTCGTCGCGCTCAGCGCCGCGTCGAGCGCGCTTCTCCTGCTCTCGGGCGGCGGGGTGGGCACAGCATCCACGACTTCTGTCGCGTGGTACATGCCGGTGCTTGCCGGGGCGTGCGTCGCGTGTCTCGCGTGGGCGATGCTGTCGGGCGGGGGAGCCAAGTCCGACTCAGATGTCGGTCGCGGCGTGGACAGCTGCTGCGCTTCGTGCGGAGGAACCATCCATAGCGGATGGCGTCTGTGCCCGCACTGCGGCGAGCGCTTCCCCAGCGAGAGTCCCAGGTAGCGCCGAACCCCGAAGGTGCGTCGCCGCCGCGGGGTGGGTACCATGAGTTCGGGCGCACCGCTGCGCGCGATTCATCGCGACTTCGAAAGGGACACCATGGCACAGACCACCTCACGCCTCACCACCAGCGGCATGCACTGCAGTTCGTGTGCGGCCCTCGTCGACATGACCCTCGGCGATCTGGAAGGGGTCGAGAGCTCGAAGACCGACCACGCCACGGGACTGACGGTCGTGACCTACGACGATCAGGCTGTCGATCTCGAGACCATCACAGGGGCTATCCGCAGCGTAGGCTACGAGGCGGAGCTGGCTGTCTAGCGGGACTGCCTTGCGCACGTATACCCCATGGGGTATCGTGTCACGCAGCAGGTGGCGCGGTCCCGTGTCGCGGGGCGCCCACACAACGTGAAGGACTCACTAGGAGCTACGTGCCCAACCTCGTTGCCATAGCCGTCGCGTTCGCCGCGGGCGTGGTGTCCTTCCTCTCGCCGTGCGTTCTGCCGCTCATTCCGGCGTACCTGTCGTTCATGACCGGGCTGACCGCCGCCGAGTTGGCGCAGGAGGACAGGCGCACCGCGCGGGTGCTTGCTCCGGCGTTGCTGTTCGTCGCCGGCTTCTCGGTGGTGTTCGTGGCGCTCGGCGCAACCGCGTCGGTGCTCGGCGACTTCCTCTCGGAGTACCGCGTCGTGATCGAGAAGGCCGCAGGCATCGCGGTGATCGCGTTTGGCGTGCTGATGCTCGGGATCATCAAGGTTCCATGGCTGTACGGCGAAGCGCGGGTGGACATGGAGAAGTCCCGCAGCTTCGGCAAGGGCGCCGCATTCGTGATGGGTATGTCGTTCGCCGCGGGGTGGACGCCGTGCGTGGGGCCGATCCTGGGCTCCATTCTGGCGTTGGCCGCCTCCAGCGGCAGTGTCGGCCAGGGTGTCGTGCTGCTTCTTGCATACTCGCTCGGTCTTGGAGCGCCGTTCATCCTCGTTGCCGTGCTGTTCAGTCGCGTCGGCGGCCTCATGCGCTGGCTCGGTCGACACTCGCTCGTGATCAACCGGGTCGCAGGCGTGCTGCTGATCGTGGCGGGGGTGCTCATTCTCACCGGTCGCTTGGGCGTGTTTGCGACATGGCTCACCGACGTGCTGCCCACGGTCGAGGTAGGCCTTCCCACCATTCCCGGCCAGTAGGCTCGGACACCCCGCAAGCCCTGTCCGCGAGTTCGGCCATGCAGTACGATTGACGTGCCAGTCGGCGCCTCACGCCGCTGCGATGTCAGGAGAAACGTGGCCGCTGACCGGCGTACATCTGGGGGTCTCTCGGCGCGAATCGTACGCCTCACCTTGGTGGTGGGTATCGCGACGGTGATCGCCTCGGCCACGGTGGCCCTCATCAGCACCTCACGACTCTCGGTCGAGAAGTCCGACAGCCGCGCTTTGCTGGCGGTCCAAGGCATCGAGGACGGTGTAGAGGGACGTCTTCGGGAGGTCAGGGCTGCGACTGAGGGCGTGTCTCAGTTGATCGTCAAGTCCGGGGTCTTGGACACCGCACGCCGAAGCCTTCAAAACGCGCTCGCCGAGAGCGGGACTGTCTACGAGGACGCGTACGTCGCCGAGAGTGACAACGGGCTTGTCGTCGCCTCGATGCCGAGCGGAGCCCGGCTGTCGAGCATCCGGCGCCTGCCGGTGTTCAGCGAGATCAAGCGCGGGCGCAGCGGCTTCTTCAGCTATGGGTCGATGACCGATGGCTCTCGGGAACTGTGGTACGCGCGCACGGCGACGACTGCGACAGGACGGTCCGTCGTGCTTCTGGGCAAGCTCGATCTCCGGTTCGTTGATCGGTTGTCGCGTCGCGTGTCCAGACAGGTGCCCGGCCGGATCGTTCTGATCATGGACAAGGCGAACGTGTTCTCCAGCGGCGACCAGACGAGCACGCCGTCGCCGGATGCGCTGCGCTTGGAGGCGCGCACAGCCTCCTCGGGAAGGGTTCAGGCCGACTCGCCGCAAGGTGAGGTGCTCGAGGGCATCTACGACGACATGCAAAGCGCTGAGGGCATCACGTGGCGAGTCATCGTGCTCGAGTCGGCCGATGTCGTGCTGCGCGATACGCTGCGCGCGGTGGCCCCGTCGGTGGGAGTGCTGTTCTTCGGCGGGCTCATCGCGGTGGTGTCTGCGTGGGCGATCTCTCAGCGGCTCGTGCAGCCCCTCAAGGAGCTGGAGCGAACCGCGAGAAAGGCGGCGGCGGGCTCATACGTTCGCCCCTTGGCAGCCGACAACGATGACGAGATCGGACGTGTGGCCGAGGCGTTCAATGCCGTGGCTTTGCGACTCAATGCACTCCACGACCTCTCACAGCTGCTCGCCAGCGCATCTCAGCTCGACCAAGTGCTCGACGGAATCCTGTCTTCGGTGGGTCACATCGTCGGCCCGGGTGCAACCGCGATCTACCTGCTCGACGCTGCGGGGACCTCGCTCGAGCCGGCGCGGACCCGAGGCATCGACCTCGCGCACGCGCGCGCCGTCGCGCTCGATGACGGCGGCTGGCTCGTCGAAGCGCTGCACGCTTCGGGGCCTACCGACTTGAGCGCCGACGAGCAGACGCTGCGCGAGGCGATTCCCGGGCTGGACGGCGTGCACGCCGCCGCGCTTGCAGCGCCGCTGGTCGCGGGCGTGGAGCCGCTTGGGGTGGTAGTGGTGCTGCGTGACAGCGAGGTGCCGGTCAGCGATGCCGAGCGCGAGATGGTGCGCACCTTCTCGGCGCAGGCGGCGGTAGCAGTGACCACCTCGCGTCTGTTCCGGGAGGAGAGCGAGTCGCGCGAGATCGCCGAGGCGCTCCGGGCTGTCGCAGAGGAGCTCGTTCGCCCCGAAGCGCTGGATGAGGCGCTTCGCAACGTCGAGACCATCGCGAAGGCGGTGCTCGAAGCCGCAGTGGTGCGTATCCTGGTGGCGGACCGTGCAGCCCTCGGACTTCCCTCGGATCCCGACACCGAGCACCACGACGAGCTGCTCGCGGTGGGGCTACACGCGCTCGGCTTGGGATCCGGCTTGTCGATCTCGGTGCCGCTCGGCGACGATCGGACGGTCGACGTGGTGCTTCGCGAGTACGACGCGGTCGAGATGCTCGTCGTTCCCATAGGGCTGGACTCGGAGCATGGCGCCGTCATGCTCGTCGGGCTGCCGCAGTCGCAGCGCGGGCATGAGGCCTTGCTCGTCGCTCAGGCGCTTGCCGATGAGATCGCGCTTGCCTTGGACAATGCCTTCTTCTACGAGCAGGCGGTCACCCGCGCCGAGAACCTCGAGACCATCTTCCGAATCAGCCAGGCGGTCGGCTCGTCGCTGCAGGTCAAGGTCGTGCTGAACCGGGTGCTCGATGTGGTGCAGCGGATCCTGTCCGCCGATGCGGTCGCGCTGATGCTGTTCGATCCGCGCAAGCGCTCGCTGTCGACAGCGATGGCGCGCGGTAACGTCCCCCCCGACGTCCTCCACCTCGATCTCGAACCGGGGAGCGACGTTCCCGGGCACGTCTTCTCGTCGGGTGAGCCGGTGGCGATTCGCGACCTGCACACCGGGATGGACGGCGTGGCGGGCGCCGCCGCCGAGGGCGAGCTGCTATCGTTGCTCGCCGTGCCGATGCTCGCCCGAGGCCGCTCCATCGGGGTGCTGATGGTCTTCTCGGCGCAGCGCGGTGCCTTTCCCGACGAGGACATGAACGTGCTGAGGACGTTCGCCTCGCAGGCGGCGCTCGCCTTGGACACGGCGCGTCTCTACAGCCGTGAGCACGAGGTCGCCACCGTGCTCCAGCAGTCGATTCTGCCCGAGGCGCTGCCGGACTTTCCGGAGCTCAGGGCTGCGAGCGTCTACGCACCTGCCGGTGAGGACACCGAGATCGGCGGAGACTACTACGACCTGTTCCGCGTCAAGGACGGGTCGATCTGGTTCGCGATCGCCGACGTTGCCGGCAAGGGCGTGGAGGCGGCGACGAAGACTTCGATGATCAAGTACGCGCTGAGGTCGTTCGCCGCGGCAGGACTGCAGCCCGCCGAGGTCCTCGGAGAGCTGAACCGAATGACCGCTGAGTCGGGTGACCCGAGCGAGATCGTCACCGTGTGGGTCGGGCGCTTCATTCCGAGTAGGGGTGTGCTGGAGTGGGCCGACGGCGGCCACCCGGCCGGCTTGCTCAAGCGCCGGGATGGGGGCTTTGTACGCCTCGGCACGACTGGGCCGCTACTCGGTGCGATCGCTGACGTCACCTACGAGCAAGAGTCTATGAAGTTGGAGGCCGGGGACGAGATCCTTCTGTACACCGATGGAGTCACGGAGGCGCGACGGGGGAATGTATTCTTCGGTGAGGAGCGGGTCATGGAGTCGTTCGAACGAAGTTCGGATGCCCTCGATGCGGCGCGTGACCTGCTTGAATCAGTTCGCCAATATGTCGAGACCGAGCTTAGGGACGATATCGCGATTCTCGTGCTGGGCGTTAGGTCTCAGCGAGCGGAAGATCAGACAAAGTGAGGTATGACGCGCGCATGACGCCCTTCGAGTTGGTGCATGAGCCTGGATCCCAGGTCTGTGTCGTGCGGGTTTCGGGCGATCTCGACATGGCGGTGGTCCCGGATCTGAGAGCGGGTCTCGACCGGGTGTTCGACTCCGGGTGCGAGAACGTCGTCCTCGACTTGGACCAGGTGGCTTATGCGGACAGCTCGGCTCTGGGTCTCCTTGTCTGGGTCGATCATCGGCTGCGGCCCATCAGCGGCAGGCTCGTCATAGCCGGCGCTTCCGGAGACGTCTCTCGGATACTCGAGCTGTCGGGACTTGTCTCGGTGGCAGCCACCATCGGGATGTCGGGCTCGGTCACGTCGGCGCTCGAAGGCCTCGAACTCTCCGAGACGCCCAGCGAGCAACTGTGGGAGCGCGACGTGGTCGTCGAAGCGGACGTGAACTCGCTTGCAGGCGTGCGCGAGCACGTGTGCGACGTGCTGGAGCCGCTCGGATTCAGCGAGTCCGCCCTCTTCGACGTCAAGGTTGCGTTGGGTGAGGCGCTGGCAAACGCGATCCGGCACGGCTCGCCGAACGAGGGCGAGAGCGAGATCCGTGTCAAGATCCGTGCCTATCCCGAGCGGATCGTTCTCGAGGTCCTCGACAACGGCCCGGGCTTCGATGGCGCCCACTCGGGAAGCGAGGACCTCTACGCACCCGGTGGGCGCGGCATCATGTTCATGCGGGCGCTGATGGACCGGGTGGAGTACGGCGCTCCTCCTTCGGGTGGCACCCTGGTCAGGCTGACCAAGCATCGCGCGCTGGCGAGATGATGCGGTCCGACCAGATGCGACGCGCTTGCCCGGAGTCGGTGCTCGGATGCTGAGGGCCGTCTTCTTCGACGTCGGCAACACGCTGCTTTATGCGCATCCCAGCGTGCCCGAGGTCGTACGCCAGGTGCTTGCCGAGGAAGGGCACATCCGCGATCTGTCGGTGATCGACGAGTACATGCCGATGCTCGATGAGTACTACGAGGACCGGTACCGAGAAGACGATACGTTCTGGCGCAGTGACGATGAGACCCTGGGCGTGTGGGTGGGGATGTACTCGCTGCTGTGCCGGCAGCTGGGCATCGACGCCGATGCCGAGCACATCGCGCATCGCGTCTACGACGAGTTCGGGTGCGCGGACCGCTGGCGTGCTTACGACGACGTCCGCCCAGCGCTCCAGCGTCTTGCCGCCAGGGGCATCCGGCTCGGGCTGATATCGAACTGGGACGGGCGGCTGGTGGGCCTGATGGACGGCCTGGGCCTGAGTGAGCTGCTCGACGCGGTGGTCTCCTCGGCTGATGTTGGGCTGCATAAGCCCGATCCCCGTATCTTCGAGCTTGCCTGCGAGCGGCTGGGGGTGGCGCCCTCGGACGCTGCGCACGTAGGCGATCACCAGTATGCTGACATCATCGGAGCCGAGGCCGTTGGCATGGTGCCCGTGCTGATCGACAGGCATGGGGGCGAGCATCCCGGCAGCGGCCGGTTCGTGCGTTCTCTCGACGAGCTTGAGGACGCGCTGGGGCTCGGGTGACGGAGGCATGATGAGGGTCTGGCTTCGATGGGCGGCATTCGCGGGCGTGCTGGCGGTCTCGCTGGCAGTCGCGTACGGCGCGTACGTCCTGGCCGGCTCGGCGTGGGATGCGGTCGTCAACTACCGGTCGCCCTACGCGACCCTCGACGTTCTCCAGGCTCCCGCCGGACAACCGCTCAGCGATCGAGTCGTGCTCGTCATCGTCGACGGCCTGCGTCTCGATGCCGCTCGACAGATGCGGACGCTCAACCGGCTCGGCGATTCTGCCGCCGACTTCGTTCTCACGGCACCGCAGCCGTCTCTGAGCTACCCGAACTGGACGACGATCCTGTCCGGCGCTTCACCCTACGTGAGCGGTGTGGTCACCAACTGGCACGAGGGAGCTGCCCCGGTGGACACGCTGCTTGACTCCGCCGAGAAGGCGGGAGTGCCCTACGTGGTCGTCGGGCCGAGCGACATCACGACGCTGTATCCGGCTGCTGCGAGGGCGGACGGCTCGTACTTCGAGCAGTGGAGTGAGAAGTACCTGGCAGCGACCTACGTGGACGCCACGATCAAGCTCGTCGCCGAGAAGAACCCGCGCCTCGTTGTCCTGCACATACCCGATATCGACGAAGCCGGCCACGGTTCGGGTGGAGCGTCCGCCGAGTACGGGCGTACGGCCGCCCGGGTGGACGACGACCTCAGGCGCCTGGTCGAGGGCGTTGAGACCAGCGCTACCACGTTTGTCATCGTGGCCGACCACGGGCACATCGACACCGGCGGTCACGGAGGCTGGGAACAAGAGACGACCAAGGTACGCGGCATCTTGGCGGGCAAGGGCGCGAGCTTGGCGGACGGCACTGGCGCCCTCGAGGATGTCGCGCCGACGGTGGCATTGCTGGCGGGGATCCCTGTGCCGGGACACTCGACGGGTGAGGTTCTGGCATCCGCGATCGCTACATCGGCCGTGAGCGTGGGTGTTCGCGAAGCCAAGGGGCAGGAGGTCGAGTTCGCCACCTTGCGGGCCACGACCATGCTCGGTCCGAACGCCGATCCCGCCACGCGCGCGCAGGTGCTTTCGCTGACTGAGCGCGACCCTAAGGCGGGAATCGCCGCCGCAGACCGGTACCGTCAGGCGAAGGATCGCTCCATGCGGTGGCCTTACGGGGCTGCGATGGCAGGAGCGGCGTTGCTGGCAGTCGTCGCGATCGGTCTTGCGTCCTGGCGCGCGCTGGTCGCCTCTGGTGCCGGTGCGGTGACGTACTACGTGGTCTATAACGTCCTGTTCTTCGCGGTGCACGGGAACCAGTGGTCGTTGTCCTCGTTCAACTCGGAGGACTTGATCGGCTCGTGGATGAACCAGCGCATGGTCGAGGCGATCATCGCGGGCCTGGTGGGCGCCGCAGTCGCCGCATTCGTCTACCCTCTGCTCCGCGAGCGCCCGAAGGGCCCGAGGGGGGAGTACCTGGCTGGTTGGCTGACGCTGGGGCCGGTCATGGTGCTTGTGACTCAGGCGACGCTTGCGCTTCAGGCGGCGTGGTTCATTTGGTGGTGGGGCGTGACACCCGTGTGGCGGCTGCCCGACCTGAAGTGGGCATTCAAGTTCGACCTTGACCTCGTTCAGATGACCGCTCTGGGCGCGGCCGCGGTGCTCGCCCCGGTAGTGACGTATCTGGTTGGGCGGTATCATCGGAAGGTGAGAGCTGTCGAGAAGGCAGCTGCCTGAAGCACACACACGGCCGCGCAGGAGCGGCCGCTTGCCTGTGAGGAGTCTGCATGGCCATCAAAGACCTGCGGGAGTTCATCGCGCTCATCGAAGCGAAGGGCCAACTGCGCAGGGTTCCAGCAGCCGTCGACCCGAAGCTGGAGATCGGGGAGATCGCCGACCGCGTGAGCAAGCAGCTCGGCCCGGCTCTGCTCTTTGAGCGACCGGTGGACCGCGGATCAGGCGACCCGTACAGCATGCCGGTAGCCATCAACCTCATGGGCAGCTACGAGCGCATGGCGTGGGCGCTGGGCGTCGACGCCGAGACCGGAACGTGGCGCGATCTCGACGCCAAGGCTCAGGAACTCATGGACCTGCTCCCGATGGACATGCCCGCATCGATGAAGGGCAAGTTCGACATCCTGGTCAACCTCAAAGGGCTGGCAACCGCCGGCGCGAAGGAGGTCAAGCAGGGCAAGGCGCCGGTGCAGCAGGTCGTCTTGCGCGGCGACCAGGTCGACCTGACCAAGCTCCCGGTGCTGACCACGTGGCCCGGAGACGGCGGACCGTTCATCACGCTTCCGCTGGTCGTAACGGACAACCCCAAGGGTCGCCTCAACGTGGGGATGTACCGTCTGCAGGTCTTCGACCGCAACACCACGGGTTTGCATATCCACGAGCACCATGATGGCGCCAAGAACCTGCGGGCGTGGAAGGCAGCTGGCGTGCAGCGGGTCCCCGTGAGCGTCGCGCTCGGTGGCGATCCCGTCACGATCTTCTCGGCAACAGCGCCCGTGCCCCCGATGATCGACGAGTACCTCTTCAGCGGCATCCTTCGCGGCGAGCCGGTGGAGGTCGTCAAGTGCATGACCAACGACCTCATGGTGCCCGCGCACGCCGAGATCGTGCTCGAGGGTTGGTGCGATCTCGAGGAGACGCGGTGGGAAGGCCCGTTCGGCGACCACACGGGCTACTACTCGCTCGCCGATGACTTCCCGGTCTTCCACGTCGAGGCGATCACGATGCGCAAGGACGCGATCTATCCCACGACCATCGTGGGGCGTCCTCCGATGGAAGACTGCTACATGGCCAAGGCCACCGAGCGCATCTTCCTGCCCGTCATCAAGGCGATGATGCCCGAGGTGGTCGATTACGACCTTCCGCTGGAGGGCGTCTTCCACAACTGCGCGATCTTCCAGATCAAGAAGGAGTTCGCGGGCCAGGCGTTTCGTGTCATGAACTTCGCGTGGTCTATGGGGCAGATGATGTTCACCAAGTACGTCATCGTCGTCGATGAGGACGTCGACTGTCACGACTACTCGCAGGTGGCCTGGCGCTGCTTCAACAACGTCGATCCCAGCCGAGACATCCTCATCTCCAAGGGTCCGCTCGACAAGCTCGATCACTCGTCCAACTTCGAGAGCTTCGGTTTCAAGATGGGCATCGATGCCACGCGTCCGCTTCCGGGCGAGGGTCACGAGCGGGAGTGGCCCGAGGCGCTCGAGATGGACGCCGAAGTCAAGGCCCGTGTCGACGCCATGTGGTCGGAGCTAGGGCTTGAGTAGGTTCGCCGAGAAGACACGCGTCTTCCTCGAGTTGGTCAAGTTCGAGCATTCCGTCTTCGCGTTGCCGTACGCCTACATCGGTGCCCTGTACGGCGCGGCGTGGTTCGCTTCCTTCGGAGCGACCGACCCTACGAGTGCAACGAACTCCGCCATGCTCAACCCGTGGGTATTGGCCGGAGGCTGGCCCACCCCGGCAGCGCTCTTCTGGATCACTGTGGTCATGGTGGGTGCCCGCGCGTTCGCATTCGTCGTCAACCGCGCCGTCGACAAGGAGATAGACGCCCGCAATCCCCGAACCGCCGGGCGCGCGATTCCCGCCGGGCTCGTGAAGGCGTGGGAGCTGTGGCTCTTTGCCGCCCTGATGCTCGCGGCCTACCTGTTCGGCGTGTGGCAGCTCGCACCGATCACACGCTGGCTGTGGCCCATTCCGCTGGCGGCGTTTGTGACCTACCCGTACACGAAACGCTTCACGCCCCTGTGCCACTACTGGTTGGGGCTATGCCTTGGCCTCGCACCGGTGGGCGGCTGGGTGGCTCTGGGTGCCGACATCGGCGACCCGGCGCCGTGGGCCCTGGGCCTGGCGGTGCTGTTGTGGACTGCCGGCTTCGACATCATCTACGCGACGCAGGACGTCGAGTGTGATGTTCGCGACGGTGTCCACTCGATGCCGGCCGACTTCGGCGTCGGACCTGCGCTGGTGCAGACACGCGTAAACCACGTGCTGACGGTGGTGTTCCTTGTCGTGGGCGGCGCCATGGCGGGTGCCGGCTGGCCGTGGTACCTGGGCGTCGCGGTCGCTGCCGCGCTGCTGCTGTACGAGAACGCGATCGTCTCGGCACGCGATCTCTCTCGAGTCAACGCTGCGTTCTTCACGATAAACGGTATCATCGCGGTGGTGGTGGGCCTGGGGGCCTTCGTCGACCGCCTGCTCGCCTAGAGGAGTGCATATGGCTCGGATCGCGGTCGTCATGAGCGGTGCGTCTGGGAGCGCTTACGGGATGCGCCTCACCGAGCAGCTCGTCTCGCTGGGCCACGAGGTCGTGTTCTGCGCGACCGCGACGGGGCGGGAGGTCTGCTCACACGAGCTGGGCTTCGAGTTGCCGCTTGGCAATGCCGAGGCGGCTGCCGTGTCGCTTGCGACCTTCCTAGAGCTCCCCTCGGCCGAGCGGATCCGGGTGGCCTATCCCGACGACCTGTTCGATCCCATAGCGAGCGGCTCGCACCCGGTCGATGCGCTTATCGTCGCGCCGGCGAGCATGGGCTTTTGCGGAAGTGTGGCCTCGGGCCTGGCGTCGAATCTGCCCGAGCGTGCGGCCGACGTCGCACTCAAGGAGCGCCGTCCGCTCGTACTCGTGCCGCGCGAGACACCCTTCTCGCTCGTCCATCTGCGCAATCTCACGGCTCTCGCCGAGGCCGGCGCGATCGTGCTGCCCGCCAGCCCGGCGTTCTACTTCGGGCCGGAGACGATCGATGATCTGGTCTCCTTCGTGGTGGGCAAGGTGCTCGACGTGCTTGGTGTCGAGCACGACCTGTTCAAGCGCTGGGGGGACCAAGCGTAGTAGCGGGCACGTAGGAAGACCGAGACAAGGGAAGGGGAGAGCCCGATGGTCGACGAGAACAGCGAGATCATGCCTGAGCCGGCGGCTGAGATTGCCGAAGCCGAAACGCCCGCCGAGGTGCCGGAAGTGCCGGAACCGCCTGCTGACGTTCCGCCCGCGCCCGACGTCGTGGTGGCCCAGGCCACTGCTCCGGAGCCCCCGGCTGTTGAGCAACCGTCCGCGCCCGCCTCGGTGCCGGTTCCACCCGCAGCGCCTCGGCCGACCCCGCGCCCGGCTATGCTCCATCGGCCGCGCCCCCTGCGGTTGCCAGTGACAAGAGCAAGGTCGCGGCGGGTGTCTTCGGCATCCTGCTCGGATCGCTCGGGGTCCACAAGTTCTACCTCGGTTACACCAAGGAGGGCATCATCATGCTGCTTGTGAGCGTGCTGTCCTTCGGGTTCCTGGCAGGGATAGTCGGCATCGTCGGGCTCGTGGAGGGCATCCTCTACCTGACGAAGACCGACGATGAGTTCTACTCGACGTACGTGGCCGGCCGCAAGGCGTGGTTCTAGCGGCAGCGCGAGTTCTCGATCGCCGAGAATGACTAAGCCTGAACTTGACGTTGAAGTGTGACGGAGCGCACACTACGCGTGTAGGGGCCATAGGACACACAGCACCAGTCGCAGCATTCGTCGTAGCAGAAGGGGCGGTCATGACCCTGTCACAGGCGCGCAAGCGCTTCCCCCACGTGCCCACCGAGATCGTGAAGTGGGCCGTCGAGAACATCCGCGATCCTCGTGACTTGGAGCGCGGGCTGAACAGGCTCGAGCAGTCGAAGCTCGTGCAGCTGAAGTACTCGACCTAGCGCACCAGAGCCCTCAGAACCGCAGTCTGCGTGGCAGCGCGAGGCGTGCGAAGCGCCGCCGCCGCTTGCGCGACTCGATGGCACGCTCGTAGTGGCGCTCGAGCCGCTCGGCCTCGTTCTCGATCGAGAAGTGCTGCGCCCGCTCGCGTGCGGCGGAAGCCAGCGCCGTGCGATACGTCTCGTCTCCCAGCACCAGATCGAACGCGCCGGCGAGCGCCTCGGGCACTGCCGGCGTGATCACACCGGTGCGCCCGGTGATCACGAAGTCTTCGACCGCGTGGTCCTCGACCGCGATGACCGGCAGTCCGGCGGCCATCGCTTCGCCGATCACCAGACCCTGGGTCTCGGTGGTGGAGGCGAACGCGAACGCATCGGCACAGTGGTACGCGGCGACCGCATCCGGCCCCTTGAGGTAGCCTAGGAAGCTGACTCGGCTCGTGAGACCCAGTTCCTCGGTCATCCGCTCGAGTTCTGCCCTGTGCGGTCCGTCTCCGCCGAGGAGCAGGCGCACGTTGGGCAGGCGCGAGTGCCAGAGCGCGCGGAGCAGCACGTCGACGCTCTTCTCCCTGCCGAGACGCCCCATGAACAGCAACACTCGGTCGTCGGGTTGAATGCCGGCCTGCACCTTGAGGGCCTCGACCCGCGCGGGGTCGGCTTCGGCATACTTCTGGACGTCCACACCCGTGGCGATCACGTCGATGGGCACCTTCACGCCCCAGTCGCGCAGGTAGCGCTCGACCTTGGTCGAGGGCGCGACGATCGAGGTGCACCGCTGGCAGAAGTCGCGCGAGAGTCGCTCGGCAAGCTTCTTGGTGAGGCGGGTCTCCCACACGTAGTGGACGTACTCGGGGTAGAGCGTGTGGTACGTGTGCACGTAGGGAATGCGGTGACGCCTGGCTACCGACAGGCCGAACAGACCGATGCTGAAGGGGTCATGGGAGTGCACGACATCGAGTTCGATGTCGTCGACGACGCGCAGTGCTTCGATCGACAAGGGGGAGGCGAGGCGCATCTCGGGCTGGAAGGCGAAAGGAACCGATCTGAATCGGACCACGCCGTCGCCATCGTCCTCGTGATCGGGTGTGGGGGCGAAGACGTAGACCTCGTGGCCGCGGTCCTGAAGGGCCTTCCTGAACAGGCAGATAGAGGTCACGACGCCATTGATCTGAGGCGTGTAGGTGTCTGTGAAGAAGCCGATCCGCACCGCGTGGACGCCTCCTGTGTGCCGCAGAACCGTAGGACCATCGTGACAGCACGAAAGTGTAGCAGTAGGGCGGCGTGCAGTCGGCGGAGCGGGAGGAACGCGAACGGCCGGCTTCAGATGCGAGCCGGCCGCTTGGTTCTATGGAGGCGACGCCCAGATTCGAACTGGGGATAAAGGCTTTGCAGGCCTCTGCCTTACCACTTGGCCACGTCGCCGTATTGTGACGCTCCTACGCCTGTCAAATCACGAAGGCCGGTCTCGATTGGGCCGCTCGGGCCTGAGGACCGACCTCCGACGAGGATCGATGGAGCGGACGACCGGATTCGAACCGGCGACCCCAACCTTGGCAAGGTTGTGCTCTACCAACTGAGCCACGTCCGCGCGCAACGGCTAGTCTAGCGATTGGGTTTCGGGCACGCAAGAACCATTTTGCCCTGCTGTGACGCGTCGGGCGCGTTTGGGTCTTGGCAGCGGCGTGCGCTTTGCTACACTATCGTTCGCTGCCTTGACGGGCGGCGCCAAACGGATGGGCGCTTAGCTCAGGGGGAGAGCACTTCCTTGACGCGGAAGGGGTCAGAGGTTCAAATCCTCTAGCGCCCACCATGAACTTGACGAGGCCCCGGCGACATCGCCGGGGCCTTTCGTGTCGTATCTAGCCCTGATCGGAGTTGAACCGTCTCGGCCGCACGAATCCGGCGGAAATCTCTCCCTCAGTCATACCTTTGGCCGATAGCCACCGCCTACGACGCATTGCTAAGGTATCTTCAGCCACCGCCTCGGAAAGGGTATAGGCCTACAGTGACTTGCCGCTCTGGCCGGGAGGACGGGCCAGAGGATAGGGAGGGGTTCACGTGAAGAAGCGCCTGCTCGTGCTTTGCGTCTTGACACTGGCTGTAGCGTGCGTGTTGCCATCCACTGCTATGGCCAAGACCAGGACGAAGTTGTCTGTCAGCGTCACATCGAGCTATGAGCACTTCGACAAGGATCCCTACATCTCTGGCACGTTGAAGACTTCTTCTGGCAGGGCCCTGAAGAACAAGGTCGTGAAGCTCTACTGCGGGTCCAGGTACATCGGACACCAGCACACAAACTCCCGTGGCAAGGTCAAGTTCCGGGCGGTGCTCCCGGGATCGGCTTGGTCCGGGACGTGGAGGATGAAGTACGCGGGTAGCTCGAAATACCGGAGGGTCACTTCCGCCGGCAAGTCCACGAGATTACACATTCATTTCGATGACTGGGCAACGTACGTCGAGGCAGAGGTGGATGACGACGGCAACCCGATCGATGTGGGCCATCCGACGGACGTGTTCAGCATGGACGTGTTCCTGGAGGAGGGGCGGTCCTATGCAATCGAGCCCTCCGAGTCAACGCTCGAAAGCGTGTACGACTCCGCAGGGGATTTGGTCTGGCAGAGTGACGACTACTACGATTGGTACGTGTTCACGGCCGCCTATGACGACACGTACACCTTCTACTTCGACTCGGGGAGCACTGACGACTTGTCGGTTCTGGTCTGGTAGCACCTGCGAGGTTGTGCTTGACACATTCGTTCGTGGGTCTGAAGGGCCGCGTTTGGGGTCTCGATAGCAGCCAGTAGAGAAGGCCGGTCAGCCAATCGTCTGCTCGTATCACGTGCGTCGTTTCTCAAGTGCGAGCGCGACGCTGGCTGCGAAGCTCCCCAGGTAGGAGCTCAAGCGCTTCGAAGTCATCGAGCCGACGGACGCACCGCGGCAACGAAGCGCGTCCACGATGGCCCACCATGAACTTGACGAGGCCCCGGCGACATCGCCGGGGCCTTTCGCGTTGCCGAGCACCAACGGGATTCTGAGATGCAATCGGGAACAGATGATTTGTGACGTAATGAGCAGCCCATTTCAAGGTGAGCGCATTCACTTCGCTGGGCAACGCCTTGAACTGGCTGATTGGCGCCTGAGGTCAGCGTTCAGCCGAGGGTGAGACCGTCGAGACGGGAAGGGGTCACTGATGTCAGAGATCCAGGGGGTGCGCGCCCTTGAGGTACTCGACTCGAGAGGCAACCCGACGGTGCGGGTCTACGTAGACCTCGACAGCGGGGAGACGGGCGTTGCGACCGTCCCGTCGGGTGCCTCAACCGGAGAGAATGAGGCCGTCGAGCTTCGTGACGGTGACGCCTCGCGCTACTGCGGCAAGGGGGTTCTGACCGCCGTTCGCAACGTCGAGGACCGGATCGCGCCGGAGATCATCGGGCTGGACCCTTCAAGTCAGGCCGACGTCGACCATGTGATGATTGAGCTTGACGGGACGCCCAACAAGTCGTCACTGGGCGCGAACGCAATGCTGGGCGTTTCGATGGCTGTAGCTTGCGCCGCCTCCCTCTCGGCCGGATTGCCCCTATACGCGTATCTCGGCGGAGCCAGCTCAACGAGGCTCCCGGTACCGATGATGAACATCCTCAACGGCGGCAAGCATGCCGCCAACAGCGTCGACTTCCAGGAGTTCATGGTCTTTCCGATCGGAGCTACATCGTTCGCCGAGGCGTTGCGAGCGGGCACTGAGACGTTCCACGCTCTGGCCGCGATCCTGAAGAAGCGAGGCTACTCGACCGCTGTCGGCGACGAGGGCGGTTTCGCACCTGATCTGAAGTCTGACGAGGAGGCGTGTGAAGTCATCGTCGAGGCAATCGAGGCGGCTGGCTATGTGCCCGGACGCGACATCTGCCTAGCCCTGGATCCGGCGGCTTCGTCCTTCTACGAGCGCGGCAAATACGTTCTCTCGAAGTCAGGAGCCGGCACGAAGACCAGCGACGAGATGGTCGAGCTGTATGCCGACTGGGTCGAACGCTATCCGATCATCTCGATAGAGGACGGCATGGCTGAGGATGACTGGAACGGCTTCGCCTCTGCTACGGCTCGCTTGGGGGACCGCATCCAAATCGTTGGCGACGACCTCTACGTGACGAATCCCCTTTTCATCCGCAAGGGTTTGGAGCGCAAGAGCTCCAACTCCGTGCTGATCAAGCTCAACCAGATCGGCACTCTGACCGAGACCGTCGAAGCGATAGACCTTTGCCGTGAAGCCGGCTGGTCGTTCGTGGTTTCCCACCGGTCGGGCGAGACCGAGGACACCTTCATCGCCGACTTCGCGGTCGCAATGGGCGGAGGCCAAATCAAGACAGGCTCAGCCTGTCGGAGTGAGCGGATCGCCAAGTACAACCGTTTGCTTGAGATCGAGGCCGGGCTCGGCGCTTCGGCCATCTTCACGCCTCCGGTCAACATCTGAGTAGACAGATGTGCGTGGCGTTGGCCTTCCGTCCGCCAGCCTGACCTGACCATCGCTTGGAACTGGTGATTCCCCTGTCAGCAAGTCCTCACGGCTACAAAGCCATCCACGATGGCCCACCATCTGTCGGAGGCCGGCCGCACTCGGGAACACACCGTGTCAGACGACATTGCTCTCTGAGCGCGCAAGGAAGGGCGGCTACATGAGTGAATTCATCGAGATTCCGGGTGTTGCGGACATGAGCGACGGCGAGTTGCGGCAGGCCGACGTCGACGGGCATGAGCTCGTGGTGGCGTACGTGGGCGACCGGTTCTATGTGGCGGACAACCACTGCCCGCATCTGGGCGGCAGGCTCTCGAAAAGCACTCTCGAGGGGACGGTGATCACCTGCCACCTCCACCACTCGCAGTTCGACCTCGCCGACGGCCACGTGGTCCGCTGGACTGACTGGAGCGGAGCGGTCCTGACGATCGCGGAACTGGCACGGCATCCACGGCCGTTGCGCACCTACGAGGTGAAGGTCGAGGACGGCAAGGTATTCGTCGGCCCCGAGATTCCGCCGCTCGCCGAGGCGCCGGAGGTCTACTGACTCGCTGTCACTCGGCGACCGCGACCTGCGCGCTCGGGTCGAGCGGGTTTGTGCGCACGGCGAGCGAGAAGAGGTAGGGGTAGTGCGCCTGCAGATGCTGCAGGTACTCGATCCACACCTCTCCGAGCAGCAAGTAAGCGCGCTTCACGTCACCAGCAAGGTGAGCGGCGTCCGGTCTGGTGAGCGTCGAGAGGTCCGCGCGCGCCTCCAGCTCTTCGGCAACGTGGGTGGCGGCCCATAGCAGGTCGCTGAACTGCTCGTGCTCTACCAGGCCTTGATTGCCAAGCAGGCTCAGCATGTACGACTTCTTCTCCGACAGCAGGAGCTTGAGTTCGTTCAGGTCGCACGCTGTCAGATCGATCTTCGCCTCGTGCACCTTGAACGCCGCGCGTGCTTTCGTGTAGTCGGTAGGCTTCCAGCTCATTCGTGGCACGAGGTCGTCACGCACCTCGCCTAGGGAGCTGTCGATCAATGCGAGCTTGCCCAGGAGCGTCGTTCCGGCCTCTGAGAAGAACGCTCCGACGACCATGTTGAGCTTCTGACGCATCTCGGCGCGCTCTCGGTCTCGCGTGACTCGGTCGATGAAGACGGTTACCAGCAGGACCTGCAGGAACAGGAAGGCGAGGTCTCCCACAAGGAACCGGAGCATCTCGTTGTGGAACGCTGGGTTGGGGAACAGGGCCCAGCGAGCGACGTAGAACGCGGCGGTCAGCAACAGCATGAGTCCCGCCAGCTGCAGTTGCCATTTCTGGACGCGCATCCCGTGCGGCCCTCTCCTCAGGGGTACATATGGTTCGAAGCATACCTGACGCACGGGGAGGCACTATGTCATCTCGCATCAGAATCGCCGTCGTACTGTCGCTGATCGTGGTACTCGCTATCGCGGCAGTGGGATGCTCGTCATCGGCCAGCGCGCCTTCATCGGAGTCGGCGGCGCCGTCTGGCGGAGACGCGTCAGCAAGCGGTCAAGCGCTTGTCGAGCAGAAGTGCACCATGTGCCACCCGATCAATCAGGTCAATGAGGCGAAGTACGACCAAGCCGGCTGGGAGGCGCTCGTTGCCCGCATGGAGCAGAACGGGCTCGTGGTGACTCCCGAGGAGCGCCAGGCGATTCTGGACTACCTGGTCCAGCGCGACGCAGGCAACTAGGGCTTCTCGGCAAACGGCGATCCTCGCGGCACGAGCAGCGTCGCGGCCCGAGGCAGTGAACGTGCCGAGAAGGGCGTGACTTCGTCGAGAACCTCGCCGTCGTACTGTATCCGCAGATCGGGCGAGGCATGGACTTCGACCTGCGCTGCGCGATACACCTCGATGCCCGAGCTGCGGTCGGCGTTGCCCGCGACACGATCGAGCACTGCTGCGAACACCGCGGGCAGGAGCGCTGCGGTGTGCTTGGCGGTCACGACTACCACGTCGAGCAGCCCGTCGCGGGGGCTCCACCCTTGGGTGATGGTCAGGTCGAACTGGATGCGCCCGAAGTTCACGAGAAGCACGGCGATGCCGTCGGTCGTGACGGCCGTACCGTCGATGAGGATCTCGAAAGACGATACGGTGGGAGCGATGTTGCCTACTGCGGCCATGAGGTAGGCGGCCGCCCCGAAGGTCGCTTTCAGAGGCGCGGCGCTCTCCATGATCGCCGCGTCGTAGCCTGCGCCGGCCATGACGGCGAAGCCGGAGGACCTGATGACGCCGTTCGTGTCGGTGTGGTGCAGCTCTCCCAGATCGAACGAGACGGGCGTGCCTTCCAGGGTGATCCGGGCGAGGGCAGGTGCATCGAGTGGCAGCCCCAGGTTCAGGGCCAGCAGGTTGGCGGTGCCGGCCGGATACACCAGCACCGGCACGCCGCTGTGGCGCATGGCGTAGCACACCGCCGAGACGGTCCCGTCACCCCCTGCGGCCACGACGCGGTCGAACGCGGCAGCGTCGGCCACGAGGTCTTCGAACCGCGCAGTCGGCGAGACGAAGCGCATGACGACTTCGGCGCCGCTCGCGCCCAGCGCTCGGGCATAGTCGTAGAGTCCGGCGTCGCTGCCCCCCGAACGGGTGTTGACCACGACCAGTACGCGCACGTGCGCTCCAATCGGTTGCGTGCCATGCCTCGCCACGGCGGCGTGGGTCGTCTACCCTTCCTGCAGGGGAGATACCCGTGCGCGGCCGTTCAGAGAACGGGGATGCGGAGAAGACAGTAGTGTACGTCACCAATGTCGGCGAGCTTCGGGAGCTTGTGAGCCGGCTCAGAACCGCCCCAGTTGTGGGCATAGACACGGAGTTCATGCGCGAGCGCACCTACTTCGCGCGCCTGTGTTTGGTTCAGCTGGGGTCCGATGACGTGTCGGCCATAGTCGACCCGCTTGCGATAGACGACCTCTCCCCGCTGTGTGACCTGCTCAGCGACCCGGCGGTGACCAAGGTACTTCATGCGGGAAGCCAGGACCTGGAGATCTTCTATCGAATCTGCGGACTTGCTGCCGCGCCGATCTTCGACACGCAGGTTGCTGCGACGCTGGCGGGGTTTCCGCAGCAGGTCGGGTACGGCGCGCTGGTCCAAGAGGTGTTCGGCGTCAAGCTCGACAAGGGCGACTCGTACACCGATTGGGCCAAGCGTCCGCTGACCGACACGCAGGTCGAGTACGCGCTCAACGACGTGCGCTACCTGCCCGAGATGTATCGGCGCCTCACCGCTCAGCTTGCCGAAGGCGGGCGCACCGAATGGTTGTCCGCCGACTTCGAACGCCTTGCCGACCCCGCCACCTATGAGATCGTGCCCGAGGAACAGTGGCGCAAGGTCAAGCGAATCTCCTCGCTCAACCGCAGGCAGCTCGCGGTGGCGCGCGAGGTGGCCGCATGGCGAGAGAACCAGGCCATCAAGCGCGACGTACCCAAGCGTTGGATCATCGGTGACGAGAGCATCGTCGAGATCGCGCGTCGGATGCCCAAGACCGCCGAGGAGCTTCGCGACATCCGGGGCGTCGGCGACAAGGTCGGGAAGGGCGCGACCGCCGGTTTGCTCGCCGCGGTTACAGCCGGAGTCGCCGTCTCCGACGAGAATCTGCCGTCACTCGCGAAACGGCGACGGTTGCCTGGCGACGTAGATGGCGCGGTCGACCTCATGATCGCGCTCGTGCGGCTCCGAGCACGCGAGCACGGTGTCGCGATGCCTCTGCTCGCGTCGAGGGACGACCTCGAGCGGCTCGCCGGTGGCGAACGGGACGGCAATCCGCTGCTCGAGGGGTGGCGCAGGGCGATGGTGGGAAGCGAGCTTCTCGAGCTGCTCGAGGGGCGGCTGACGCTGAGTCTGGCCGACGGGCACCTCAGGGTCGTGAAGATTTCGGGTATTCAGGAGTAGCCGCACGACGCTCGGTTCGGGGTTTGCTGGAAACCGGGTCCGCGCCAGCAGCTACTGCCCACCGAAGGAGGACGTTCGAGTGTTATTCGATCCACAGTACCTGGTGATCATGATCGTGGCCCTGATCTTGGGCTTCGTCACACAAGGCTATGTCAATCGTGCCTACCGTCGTTGGAGCCAGGTTCAGCTCGCGACCGGCCGCTCAGGAGCGCAGGTGGCCCGATCGATGCTCGACTCCGAGGGGCTGCACGGCGTTGGGATCGAGATGGTTCCAGGGAACCTGACCGACCACTACGACCCCAAAGCCAACGTGCTTCGGCTCTCGGAAGACGTCTTCTCCAGCACGACGGTCGCTGCGGCCGGCGTCGCCGCACACGAGGCGGGGCACGCGGTGCAGCATGCGCGGAACTACGCACCCGCGCGAATCCGCATGGCGCTCGTGCCAGCGGCCAACATCGGCTCCCAGGCAGCCTGGGTGCTGATCATGATCGGGCTGGTAATCGGCTTCACGGGACTCGCGTGGCTCGGCGTGATCGCGTTCGCGCTGGCCGTGTTGTTCCAACTCGTCACACTCCCCGTCGAGTTCGACGCCTCGAAGCGGGCGCTTGCGGCGCTCTCCACCACCGGTCTGCTACCCGACACGCAGGTCGCCGGTGCGCGCAACGTGCTGACCGCGGCGGCGCTCACCTACATCGCCGCCGCCCTTATCTCGGTGATGCAGCTCCTGTACTGGATCGGTGCCGTGGGCCGACGCAACTAGAGCGGCTGCCAGGCGCTAGGTGGCCGAGCATCGGATGGCGTGGCAACGTTCCCGCCGGTGTCGGAACGGGCTGGTAGAATCGCTCGTGGTAGCCGAGGGGGGGCCGTGACCGAACAGCGCGCGCTTTCCGTGACCGAGGCGATGACTCTCGCGAAGCAGGCGCTCGAGACCGTGCGCCTCCGAGTCGTCGGTGAGGTATCGGAGTTCAACGACAAGCCGGGGTACAAGGCGGCGTACTTCACGATCTGCGACGGTAGCGCCTCGATGTCGTGTCTCATGTGGCGAGATGTCTACGCCGCCAGCGGTGTAGCCTTGCGGTGCGGCATGCTGGTCGAGCTCAGCGGGCAGTTCTCGGCGTATGTGGCGAAGGGCCGGATGCAGTTCACCGTGCGCTCGCTCGCGCTGGCGGGCGAGGGTCGACTTCGCATGCAGGTGGCCGAGCTCGCACGCAAACTCGAGACCGAAGGGCTCATGAGGCCCGAGCGGAAGCGCATGCCACCCCGGTACCCCACTCGCATCGCTGTCGTCACCTCGCCGCGGGGCAAGGCGATCCACGACGTCCTGCGCACGCTCAAGCGGCGCTACCCGCTTGCCGAGCTGCTCGTCGCCGGGGTGCAGGTCGAAGGCGAGGGAGCGGTCCGTGCCCTGATAGAGGGGCTGCGCGCTGCCGAAGATGCTCGGCCCGACGTAGTACTGCTCGTTCGCGGCGGCGGCTCGTACGAAGACCTCATGCCCTTCAACGCCGAGGAGCTGGCCCGAACGATCGTGGCGATGTCGGTTCCGGTCGTGACCGGCATCGGGCACGAACCCGACACGTCTATCGCCGACATGGTGGCCGACGTGCGTGCTTCGACCCCTACGGCGGCCGCCGAGACGGTCGCGCCGTCGGCTGAGGAGATAGCCGCGATCCTTCACCGCGAGCAGCGCGTACTCGCGGCTGCTCTTGCCCACCGGATCCGCTCTGCGAATCAGCGCGTCACGGCTCTTGCGGACCGACCGGTCTTCACGGACGCGGTATCGGTGCTCGGACCGGCGTGGCAGGCGTTCGACATGGCCAGGGTGCGCCTCGAGCGGGCGATACCAGAGAAGCTGGCGCGCGACAGCGAGCGGGTGCGCAACGCTCGAGCGCGCCTCATCGGCGTGGGCGGGCGCGTCACGGAACGCGCTCGTGCGAGCGTGGCGCTCGGATCGGCCCGGCTCGACGATCTCTCGCCCCTCGCGATTCTCGGGCGTGGCTACTCGGCGGCGTTCGCCCAAGATGGTCGCACGGTTCTGCGCAGCGTGACTCAGGTCGCACCCGGGGACGGGATGTTCGTGCGTATGTCCGACGGCCGCGTGGGATGTACTGTTGACACCGTTGAACATGGAGGCACAGATGGCCGCTGAGACGAGACCCGCTCCCGAGTCACTGGCGTTCGGGGAGGCACTCGCAGAACTCGAAACCATCGTGGGCCAGCTTGAGAGCGGACAACTCGAACTGGAGGACAGCCTCGAGAAGTACGAGCGGGGCGTCGCGTTGCTCAGGGCGCTCCAGGCACGGCTCACTGAGGCGCAGCAGAAGGTCACGGTGCTCATGGGCGAACTCGAGTCGGACACTGCGGTCGAGGGGTCAGGAGCCGATGATGAGTGAGTGCATCTTCTGCAAGATCGCCGAAGGTGAGATTCCCGCCGACCTGGTCTACCAAGACGACAAGGTCATCGCCTTCGACGATATCTCGCCGCAGGCTCCGGTTCACACGCTCGTCATACCACGCGCGCACCACGCGCACCTGGGTGACGGGCTCGACAACGAGACACTGGCCGCGGTCTTCTCGGCGGTTCCCAAGGTGGCCGCGATCAAAGGGGTCGATGTGAGCGGCTACAGGGTAATCGTGAACAACGGCCCGGACGCGAACCAGCTCGTCGGTCACCTGCACGTCCACGTCCTTGGCGGCCGCACCATGGCGCACGGAATGGTGAGCTTCGAGGAATGAGCGACGCCGGTCGAGTCCCCGTCACGTTCGAGCCGTCCGGCGTGGTCGCGTGGGTCGATCCGGGCACCACGGTTCTTCAGGCCGGTCGTGCCGCCGGCGTGGTCATCTCGGCGCCGTGCGGTGGCAGGGGCGTGTGCGGGCAGTGCGGCGTGCGCGTGGTCGCGGGAGAGCTTGCGCCGCCTACCGGCGACGAGGCGGGGGCTCTCGAGCGCTCTCGTTCGCCCTTGCGTCTCGCATGCCGCGCGAAGATCGCGGGACCTGTGACTCTGCGTCCTGTGGTCGTGAACTCCACAGCGGCAGGCGCTGCAGCAGCACTCGCGGGCGAGACACCGATCGTTGTCGGAGTCGATCTGGGCACGACCACGGTGTCTGCGACCGCCGTAGAGCAGAGCAGTGGTCGGCAGTTGGGAACCTCGGTCGTGGTCAACCGGCAACAGCTGTACGGCGCGGACGTGCTGACGCGCGTCAGCGCGGCACTGGATGGAGCCCGGGATTCACTGCGCGGGCTCGCGGAAGACTCGGTGCTTGACGCGGTGGACACGGCTGCTCCCCGTGCTCGCGCCCGCGTGAGCCGTCTGGTGATAGCAGGCAACGTGGTGATGTCGACGCTTCTTGCAGGGGCCGACGTGAGTTCGCTGGCAAGCCACCCGTTCTCGATTCCGGACGGGTGCGCATCGCTGCCCGGAGACTCCCGCCTCCTCAAGGCACTTCCGAATGCGGTCATCGAACTGGTTCCACCGCTCGCTGGTTTCGTGGGAGGGGACGTGCTCGCGGGCCTCGTTGCGCGTGAGGTCGAGTCGGATGGGCCACCGCGCTTGCTGGTGGACATCGGCACGAACGCCGAGGTCGCGCTCAGCGTGCCGGGACGTGTGTGGGTCGCGTCCGCGGCGGCGGGCCCGGCCTTCGAGGGCGGAAACATAACATGCGGCGGACCGGCGACGGCGGAGGCGGTCGTGTCGGTCGACATCGCAGATGACGGGGCCGTCGTTCTCCAGACGCTAGGCGACGCGGAGCCCACGTGGTTCTCTGGCGCCGGACTCGTCTCTGCGGTGGCCGCCATGCGGCGCGCAGGTCACATCGATGCCGACGGGCTCATGTCACCGGACGGCCCCCTGAGGGCACGTTTCGACACCGACGATCGGGGCATCCTTGGTGTCGCGTTGGGAGTGCCCGGGGGGTGCCTTGCCGTCACCCAGCATGACGTGCGGGCCTTGCAGCTTGCGAAGGCCGCGGTCCGGGTAGCCATCGAGATGGTGCTCGCACGCGCCGGCGTTGCGGCCAAGGACCTCGGCACGCTCTACGTGTCCGGAGCGTTCGGCGGAGCGCTGCCGGCAAGAGATCTCGTGGAACTCGGCGTGGTGCCTGTCCAGGCCGAGCGCGTCGTGGCTCACGCCGGGAACACATCGTTGGCGGGAGCCACCGCCCTGGCGATGGATGCGGCACTTCTCACTCGTGCGCGAGAGGTGACCGCGAATGCGGTTCTCGTCGACTTGGCGGCAGACTCCGGGTTCTCGGCACGACTGCTCCAGGCGCTCACGCTGGCGCCCTACTCGGCATAGTCAGAGGTCAGGGAAGCCGAAAGCCCCGGCCTTCGGGCCGGGGCTTTCTCAATCCTTCCCTGCTCATACCCCTGAGTCTTTGCCGGGCGTCGGTCTGCCTGGTGACCGGATTCTCACGCGGTGCCGGCCGCGGAATCGCCCATTGCCGGTTGCCGTCCGGATCCCCCGGAAGCGGCGTTTTGAGGGAAGGGAAACCTGTCAATGCCGTGACAATACTCTGCGTACAACGCCTCTGCAACATCTGTTACAAAGAAAATCATTAAGGTCTCGTTTGTGACGCCTATCACAGAGCGTGCAGTCCGGGAATCTGGTCCGCGGCGCTGCGGGGCAGTGCCGCTCGTGGGGGTGCGGTCGCGCCGTCCACCGACCAAGATGCACCGTCTGCCTGTTTGGGCGGCGTGCCTGCTCGGGTAGCCAACGTAGTATGGGCGCACGGTCCCTGGAAGGGGCCGCCGTCTTCACAGGGTGGGGCTATCGGTTCGGGGACAAGCGTGGAACGACGGGTTCCGTTCCGCATGCCGCAGGAGAGACAGAAGGAGGCCGGTATGGCTGAAGAGTCCGAGGCGATCCGATCACTCGCAGGTGAGTCTCAGGTCATTGAGCCGCCCGCGTGGGTCACCGAGCGTGCGTGGATCAAGTCGATGGACGAGTACCAGGAGATGTACGACCGATCGGTCAACGACCCCGAGGGCTTCTGGGGGGAGATGGCCGAGGAGTATCTCCACTGGGAGAAGAAGTGGGACAAGGTTCTCGACTACGAGTTCGACACTCCTCGCGTCGAGTGGTTCAAGGGCGGCAAGACGAACGTCGCGTACAACTGCCTCGACAGGCACGTCAAGACGTGGCGCCGCAACAAGGCAGCACTCATCTGGGAAGACGACGAGGGCCGTAGCAAGGTCTACACGTACCAATCGCTCTACTACAAGGTCTGCCGCTTCGCCAACGTGCTCAAGAAGCACGGCATCAAGAAGGGCGATCGTGTAGCCATCTACCTGCCGATGATCCCCGAGCTTCCCATCGTGATGCTCGCATGCGCGCGTATCGGCGCAATCCACTCCATCATCTTCGGCGGGTTCTCAGCTCAGTCGTTGCGCGACCGCATCCAGGACAGCACCTGCAAGATGCTCGTCACCGCCGATGAGGGCCTGCGCGGCGGCCGCATCATCCCGCTCAAGGCCATGGCCGACGAGGCGCTTCGCGAGTGTCCGTCGATCGAGAGCTGCATCGTGGTCTCTCGGACGCGCAATGTCGTGGACATGGAGCCGGGCCGTGACTACTGGTACCACGAGGAGACCCGCTCGCCCGACATCCACAAGCACTGTGAGATCGAGTGGATGGACGCCGAGGATCCGCTCTTCATCCTCTACACATCGGGTTCGACGGGCAAGCCGAAGGGCGTGTTGCACACCACCGGCGGCTACCTGCTCTTCGCCACGATGACGTTCAAGTACACGTTCGACTATCACGACGAGGACGTCTTCTTCTGTACCGCCGACATCGGTTGGGTCACCGGCCACAGCTACGTCGTCTACGGCCCGCTGTCGCTGGGCGGCACGTCGCTCATGTTCGAGGGCGTGCCCACATATCCGGACGCCGGACGCTTCTGGCAGATCATCGAGAAGCACGGTGTGAACCAGTTCTACACGGCTCCGACCGCCATCCGCGCTCTCATGAAGGCCGGCGACGAGTGGCCCGCGAAGTACGATCTCACCAGCCTGCGTGTTCTGGGCACGGTGGGCGAGCCGATCAACCCCGAGGCATGGCTGTGGTACTGGAAGAACATCGGCCGCTCGGAGATCCCGATCGTCGACACGTGGTGGCAGACCGAGACCGGTGGTCACCTGATCACGAACCTCCCGGGATGCACGCCCATGAAGCCCGGATCGGCGACCTTGCCGTTCTTCGGGGTGCAGCCGGTCATCCTCAACGAGGACCAGACCGAGACCCCGCGGGGCTCGGGCGGGCGCTTGTGCCTCAAGTTCCCTTGGCCGGGAATGTTGCGCGGCACGTGGGGCGACCCGGAGAACAAGCGGGTCAAAGAGGTCTACTTCACGACCTTCCCCGGCAAGTACTTCACCGGTGACGGGTGCCGGCAGGACGAGGACGGCTACTACTGGCTGCTTGGACGCGTGGACGACGTCATCAACGTCTCCGGCCACCGCATGGGTACCGCCGAGGTCGAGTCCGCGCTGGTAAGCCACCCCAAGGTGGCCGAAGCGGCCGTCGTCGGCTTCCCGCACGAGATCAAGGGCGAAGGCATCTACGCCTACGTCATCCTCAAGGCCGGCGAGGAGCACAGCGCCGATCTGCAGAAGATACTCGTGGGACACGTTCGCAACGAGATCGGGCCGATCGCGAGCCCGGACCACATCCACTTCGTGCCCGAGCTGCCCAAGACCCGTTCGGGCAAGATCATGCGCCGCATCCTGCGCAAGGTCGCGGCGGGCGAGCGCGACATGGACGCCTTCGGGGACATCTCGACGCTGGCCGATCCGTCGATCGTCCAGACGATCCTCGACACCGCGCCTGACGCCTAGCGTCAGGGCGCGAAACGATACGACGACCCCGTGGCTCCCGGCAGGGCTGCGGGGTCTTCGTGTGCCCGGCTCGCGGTACGGTCGCCGGACCGCGCCGCTTGCGCTCGCGTGGTAATATTCCGATTCGGCGCGCTCATGCGCCGTCTGCCTGCTCACGCACTGAAAGGACGACCACCCGATGGCCTTCAACGACCTATTCTTGCGAGCCGCTCGCCTCGAGCCGACGGAGCGCACACCCGTTTGGATGATGCGCCAGGCCGGACGCTACATGCCCGAGTACCGAGAGATCCGTGCGCAGCATGGCTTTCTCGAGATGTGCGGCACGCCCGAGCTGGCAGTCGAGGTGACGATGCAGCCGGTCGACCTGATCGGGGTCGACGCTGCGATCCTGTTCTCGGACATCCTGGTGGTCTTCCCGGGTATGGGGCTCGACCTCGAGTTCAAGAGCGGCGTGGGGCCGATCATCAACAACCCGGTTCGCTCGGCGGCAGACGTCGCCAAGCTGGGCATCTCGGATCCGATCGAAGACACCGGCTACGTGATGGAGTCGATCAAGATCCTTCGTCGCGAACTCGAGAACAAGGTGCCGCTCATCGGCTTCGCGGGTGCGCCCTTCACGCTCGCGAGCTACGCGATCGAGGGCAAGGGCACGCGCGACTACGAGTACTGCAAGGCCCTCATGTGGAGCGATCCGGTCGCGTGGGACGGCCTGATGAGCAAGTTCACCGAGACCGTCATCGCGTACCTGTGCGCCCAGATCGACGCCGGTGCGCAGACGGTGCAGATGTTCGACAGCTGGGTAGGCTATGTCGCGCCGCGCGACTACGAGCGGTTCGTGCTGCCGTACAGCAAGCGGGTGCTCGAAGCGGTCAAGGCGCACGGCGACAAAGTCGTTCCCGACGGCGGCGTGCCTGTGATCCACTTCCCGAACGGCGCCACGTCGATGCTCGACCTGGCCCAGCAGGCAGGTGGCGACATCATCGGTGTCGACTGGCGTCTGGACATGCGCAGTGCCGTCAAGGCGATCGATCCCAAGTTCGGCATCCAGGGCAACATCGACCCGGTCGCGCTCTTCGCCCCCGAGGAGGAGCTGGAGCGCCAGGTAGTGGAGATCCTCGAGGCGGTAGGTACGCGTCCGGGGCACATCTTCAACCTGGGCCACGGCATCCACAAGACGAGCGATCCCGAGAAGGCCAAGTCGATGATCCGCTTCGTGCACGAGCACTCCGCGCGCATTCGCGCGGGGGAGTAGGCGCGCATGGGACTGGTGTACTCGTCTGCGGCTACGGCGGGCCTGACTCGCTCGATGCCGTGGGACCTTTCATGAAGAACCTGATGGGCTTCGAGCCCACGCCGGAACTCCTCGAGCGAGTCAGGCGACGCTATCTCGCGATCGGCGGCGCATCGCCGCTCACGGGCATAGCGAGTGCGATCGCCTCCAAGTTGGAGGAGACGCTCGGCCAGCAGGGTCACCCGATGCCGGTCGTCATCGGTATGGCGTACTGGCGGCCCTTCATCGGCGATGCGCTTTCGCGCCTCAAAGACCAGGGCTGCGACCGGGTCATCGCGGTCGCCCTCTCTCCGTTCGAGAGCAAGATCGCGCACGGCAAGTACCGTGCGGCCATCGACGAGGCGGCCGAGAAGATCGGCGGGATCGAGATCGTCGAGGCCCCGCTGGTATCGGAGCTCGACGAGTACGCGGCGTACTTCGCGGGCGCCACGGCTGCCTCGCTGAGCCGCCATCGAGCCCAACGACGGAATCATCATCGTGTTCTCGGCACACAGCCTGCCCGAGGCGGACCTCGTCGAGGACGACCCTTATGTTGCCGGTCTCGAGGCGGATCGCGAACTCGGTCGCGCTGCAGCTCGGCCTGTCGGAGGGTGCCGACGGGTCGTTCCCGATGATCGGCGGCATCGAGACGTTCGGCTCGGCAGAAGCCCCAAGAGCGTGGTTCCTTGCGTACCAGTCAAAGGGTAACCGCCCGGGCGCGTGGCTCGGTCCGGATCTCGACGACGTGATCGCCTCAGTCGCGGGGACCGAGGTCAAGGGCGTGGTCGTCGCCCCCATCGGCTTCATGACCGACCACATGGAGACCCTCTACGACCTCGATATCGTCGCTGCAGGCAAGGCGCTCGATGCTGACCTGGAGTTCATGCGGGCCGAGGCTCCTAACGACCACCCCAGTCTCATCGAGGCGATCGCCCGAAGCGTCGCCGATCTCGCGTGAGCCCGTTGCGGACACGGTGCCGGCAGCCGGACTGGCTCAAGCAGCGCACGACCACCTAGAACGGGAGCCAGAGGCCTGTGAAGCGCGTCATCATCGTTGGCGGGGGAGTCGCCGGACTCGGCGCCGCCTACAAGGTTCGTAGAGCGGCGGATGCCGGCCACGAAGTCGAGTTCGTACTCGTGGAGAAGGACGACCGCCTGGGCGGCAAGCTCTTCACCCGTCACGTGGATGATCCTAAGGGCGCGGGACGCTACGTCGTCGACGGCGGCTCGGATTCGTTCCTCACCGACAAGCCCGCTATCCACCGCGTCGCGAAGCTCCTCGGCATCTTCGAAGAGGAGACACCCACCAACGACGAGACGAAGAAGACGTTCATCGTCAAGGACGGCAGGCTCGTAGAGATGCCCGACGGCATCATGATGTTCGCTCCCACGAAGATCATGCCGATGGCCACGACCAAGCTCTACTCGTGGCCGGCGAAGTTCCGGATGGCGCTCGACCTGGTCATCCCGAAACGCAACATCGCGCCTGGCGAGCGACTCGACGAGAGCCTTGAGAGCTTCGTCGTGCGCCGCATGGGGCGCGAGTGCCTCGACCGCCTCGCAGAGCCTCTGGTAGGCGGCGTGAACGGCTCGGACCCCAAGTCGATGTCGCTCGCGGCGACGTATCCCATGCTGCTCGACATGGAGCAGAAGAACGGCTCGCTGATCCGCGGGTTTCTCGCTCAGCGCAAGCGGGTGGAGGAGATGAAGCGCAAATACCCGCCCAAGCCTGGTGCGAAGAAGCGCACCTTCTTCACCTCGTTCGAACAAGGATTGCAGTACTTCACCGACCGGCTCGCAGAGGCCGCCGGCGCCGAGCACATCCGCACGGGGGCTGCTGCGGTATCGGTGAGGCGGGACGACGACGGCTGGACCGTCACGCTGGAAGATGGTGAGCTGTTGCGGGGCGACGCTGTCGTGGTGGCGACCGAGACGTGGGCGGCGCAGAGACTGTGCTCAGGCGCCGACGCGCGCTTGGGCGAGGTGCTCGGTCAGATCCCCTGCTCGTCGTCTGCGACCGTGGCACTCGCCTTCGACGAGGCTGACTGCCCCTTCGACAAGGCCTGGCACGGCATCCTGTCGCCGATGGTCGAGCACCGTCCGGTCACCGGGGTGTCACTCATGTCCTCGAAGTGGCCGGGCCGCGCGCCGCAGGGCCGCGTGCTGCTGCGCGGCTTCGTGGGCGGGCCTCGCGACCAGGAGATCCTGAAGAAGGGCGACGACGAGCTCATCGACATCACCCGACAGCAGATGGTAGAGCTGTTGGGAGTCAAGGCGAACGCGAAGCCGCTCTACGCCGAGGTGTTCCGCTGGACGCTCGGGATGCCGCAGTACACGATGGGGCACCTCGACCGGGTCGACGCGATCGAAGCGCTCTCGGCCGACATGGCAGGCTTCGCGCTTGCAGGCGGCGGCTACCGAGGTGTGGGCGTGCCCAACTGTCTGGAGAGCGGCGAGAAGGCCGTTTCGAAGGTGTTCGGCGATCTGGGCATCACCCTTGAAGAGGACAGCGCCGAGGAGAAGCGCATCTACTAGCCTGCATACTTGCGGTATGCCGCGGCGCGGCGTGAAGGGACGACATGAAGAAGATCATCATCATCGGTTCGGGCGTAGCGGGTCTCGGGGCGGCGTACAAAGTCCGCCGGGCCGCCGATGCCGGTCACGACGTCGAGTTTCGCCTCTACGAGAAGGCGGACGTGATCGGAGGGAAGATCGCCACCGAGTACGTGGATGTCGACGGCTCTGAGTTCATCGTCGACGGCGGGCCCGACTGCTTCCTCACCGAGAAGCCCGCGATCCACCGCATCGCGAAGCTGCTCGGCATCTTCGACGACGAACTGCCCACCGACGACAGCCGCAAGAAGACGCTCATCCTTTCGCGGGGCCGGCTCTACGAGATGCCCGACGGCGTCATGATGTTCGCACCCACCAAGTTCGTCCCCTTCGCCACGACGGGGCTGTTCTCATGGCCGGGCAAGTTCCGAATGGCGATGGACCTGTTCATCCCGCCCAAGACGGTCCCGGAAGGTGAGCTGAACGACGAGACGCTGGAGAGCTTCGTTGTGCGCCGAATGGGGCGCGAGTGCCTCGACCGGCTGGCCGAGCCTCTGGTGGGCGGCGTGCACGCGTCCGACCCCGCGGTGATGTCGCTGGCCGCGACGTTCCCGCGCCTGCTCGAGATGGAGCAGAACTACGGCTCGCTCATGCGTGGCTTTCTGAACGCCCGCAAGAAGGTCGAGGAGATGCGCAAGAAGTACCCGCCCAAGCCGGGCGCGAAGCCGCGTACCTTCTTCACCTCGTTCACCCGCGGCATGCGGGTGCTCCCCGAAGGTATGGCCGACGCCGCGGGCCGGGAGCACATCACCACAGGCAAGGGCGTGCACAAGATCGAGCGGACCGATGACGGTGCGTGGCGGGTGACCTTCGAGGACGGGTCGAGCGACACCGGAGACGCGGTCATCGTCGCGACGGAGTCGTGGGCCGCCGAGAAGCTCGTTCGAGGTGTAGACAACGACATCACCGTCGCACTCTCAGGGATACCTTCGAGTTCCTCGGCGACGGTGTCGATGGCCTTCGAAGAGGAGGGTTTCGGCGTGGACACCAACGCGTTCGGCGTGCTGTGTCCGCTCGTCGAGAACCGGGCCCTGATGGCGGCGACGTTCTCGTCGACGAAGTGGCCGGGGCGCGCGCCGGCGGGCAAGGTGCTGATGCGCGGCTTCGTGGGAGGGCCGCACAACCAGGCGATCATGGAGAAGTCGGACGAGGAGCTCGCCGGGATCGTGCTCGAGGAGCTTCGCGGCATCATCGGCGTGCCCAAGGACGCCAAGCCGCTCTTCCAAAGAGTGTTCCGCTGGCATCTGGGCATGCCTCAGTACACGATGGGCCACCTCGACCGCGTCGAGACCATCGAGGAGCGCTGCGCTGCGATCCCGGGGCTGGCGCTTGCGGGCGGCGGCTACCGCGGTGTTGGCCTGCCCAACTGCATCGAGGGCGGCGAGCGCGGTGTGACCAAGGTGCTCGGCGAGTGGGGTATCGAGCTCGACGAGGACAAGGTCGAGGAGAAGCGCGCCTACTAGCTTTCGCCGCGGTCGCGCCACAGATCCGTCCGAAGGCCGCCCGCCGGGCGGCCTTCGCGCTTCACGGACCGGCTACCCGACCCCGGTCGAGGCGATGAGCTCGCACATGCGCGGGTGGAGCTCGGGGTTCGCGGCGAGGATGCCGGTCGATGCGGCTGTCCACTCGGTACCGTCGGTATCGGTGACCAACGCGCCGGCCTCTCGGCAGATGATGGCGCCCGCAGCCATGTCCCACGGCTTGAGCTCGAACTCCCAGAAGCCGTCGGCGCGTCCCATGGCCACGTGGCAGCAGTCGATCGCCGCCGAGCCGTCACGCCTGATCCCGTGCACCGGTGCGCGGAGAAACGCCGTGAGTACGGCGAGCTGACGGTCGAGTGGCGCGCCCCGATCGTAGGGGAATCCCGTGACGACGAGGGCGTCTTGGACACGCTCGGCATGGGAGCAACGGATGGAAGTATCGTTCACGGTGGCTCCGGCGCCCTTGGCGGCGCTCGCGAGCTCGCCCAGCGCGGCGTTGTAGACGGCGCCGGCGACGGGCTCACCGTCGCGGACCAGTGCGACAGCAACCGAGTAGCAGGGGAACCCGTGCAGGTACGACGTCGTGCCATCGAGCGGGTCGATGACCCACACCGAGTCATCGTCGAGCAGCGAGCCCGGCTCGATGCCCAGCTGCTCGCACACTTCCGGCTCTTCGACCACGACGCGTGCGCGCGGGTCGTGCGCGAGGATGGCTCGTACCGTCGCGATCCCGGCGGCGATGTCGGTGTCGGTGACGAAATCGGTGGCCGAGGTCTTCGACCGGACCTCGCCAACGTCGGCCGTTCGCTGAGACAGGACAGCTCCGCCTGCCAGCGCGGCGTCGCGAGCGATCGCAAGGGGGGTGGGCATCGGTGTCTCCTCGGGGATAATCAGCACGGAGTCTCTCGCTCAGTCTACCCGTGATACGCCCGTCCGACGGGTGGACACGGCCCTCACGCTAAGGAGACACGATGCTCAACGCCGGCTTCGACGCACGCCTCGACACCGCCGATATCGCCGAGGTGAAGCGACGCGCAGCTGCAGCCCGAGGGTCTGTTCTGACTGCTACCTCGCTGGCGGCCTCGGGGCACCCGGGAGGCTCGTTCTCGTCGATGGAGCTCTACTCGGTCCTGTACGCCATGGCCCGAATAGACCCCAAGCGCCCCCGATGGGATGACCGCGACCGCATTGTCGTCTCTCACGGGCATACTTCCCCGGGGGTGTACTCCGCGCTCTCGCAGGCGGGGTTCTTTCCCGCCGAGGAGTTCGAGGCGCACTTCCGACAGGCCGGCAGCGTCTTCGAGGGCCACGTCGAGCGCTCGGTGCCGGGGGTCGAGTGGTCGACGGGGAACCTGGGCCAGGGTCTCTCGGCGGGAGTCGGGCTGGCGCTTGGCGGCCGCATCACCGGCGCCGGATGGCACACGATCGTCGCGATGAGCGACGGCGAGCAGCACAAGGGGCAGGTTGCCGAGGCCCGCAGGGTCGCGGTGCGCGAGGGGCTTGGCGGTCTGACAGCGGTGCTCGACTGGAATCGCGTGCAGATCTCCGGCCACACCGACGAGGTCATGCCCGTGCCGATCCTTGAGGACTGGGAAGCGGACGGCTGGCGCGTGTACGAGTGCGACGGCCACGACGTGACCGCGCTCCACGAGGCCATTCTGGCCGCTGTAGCGGATGGCGTACCCAGCGTCGTGCTCGCGCACACCGTGATAGGCAAGGGCGTGTCGTTCATGGAAGACGAGCCGGAGTTCCACGGGCGAGGCCTGACGCGCGACGAGTATGCGCGGGCGATGGAGGAGATCGGCGCGGACGCCGGTGCGCTCGATAGGGCTGCCGATCGCAGGACGAGTCCGTGCACTGCCGAGCCACTCGAGCACCTGACACCTGCCGTCGCGGTGGTGCCCGGCACGCCCCGCACGTACACACGCGAGACCAAGACCGACAACCGGAGCGCATGGGGCAAGGCGCTTGTCGATGTCGCCGGCGAGAATCCCGACCTCGCTGTGGCGGTGCTCGACTGCGATCTCGCTGTGTCGGTCAAGACCGACGGGTTCGCCGCCGCACACCCCGACCGTTTCTTCCAGTTCGGCGTGGGCGAGCACAATGCGGCAACAGCAGGCGGTGCGCTATCCACCGTCCCCGCCGTGCTCGCGTTCTGGTCGGACTTCGGGGTGTTCGGCGTCGACGAGGTCTACAACCAGCAGCGGCTCAACGACATCAACGGAGCGGCGCTCAAGGTGGCTGTGACCCACTGTGGCCTCGACGTTGGTGAGGACGGTAAGACGCATCAGTGTCTGGACTACGTGGGCGCGCTGCGCAACTTCTTCGGGTGGAAGGTCGTCGTGCCTGCCGACCCGAATCAGACGGACCGTGCGGTGCGTGCTGCCGCTGCGATGCAGGGTAACGTGGCTATCGCGATGGGCCGAAGCAAGCTCGATGTCGTCGTGGACGAGCACGGTGAGCCGCTCTTTGGCGGCGAGCGGGCATTCCGCTACGGCGAGATCGTCTGGGCGCGCGAGGGTACTCAGGGCTGCGTGCTGGCGCTGGGCGCGCTCGCCGGGCCCGCGGTAGCAGCTGCGGATGCGCTCAAGGGCGATGGGATCGCGATCGCCGTGGGCGTGGTGTCGTGCCCGCTCCACCTCGACGAGGCAGCGATGCGGCGCGCCTCGGTCGCACCGTTCCTGCTCACCGTCGAGGACCACAACGTACATACCGGCTTGGGCTGCTCGGTCGCCGAGTGGCTGGCCCTCAACGGGGCCGGTACGCGCTTCAGCCGCCTGGGGGTAGACGGCTATCAGAGTTCGGGGGCCGCCGCCGACCTGCTTGCGGGTGCCGGATTGGACGCCGCGGGCATCGCTGCACGCGTGCGTGAGGTGCTGGCGTCGAGCTAGTCGCCGGCTGGTTCGCTGGGCCGAAGCGCCTCTTCAGGGATCGGCGCGTAGCTGCGGACGGCCGCGATGATGGCCGCGTCCACGTTCGCGTCGGTCCTGGGCGTGGGGTGGATGCCCAGCCCAGCCAACTCCTCGAGCACGGCTGCGACCGCGATTGGCAGGGCCGCCTCGACGGGCTCGGAGAGCTCGACCACCCACTCGGCGATCTCCTCGATCTGGATGCCGATGGCCACGGTCGTCGGCGCCGTGCCGATAAGGGCAGCAGCCTGCAGCACCTCGGGCAGCCTGATGTCGTGCAGGGAGTGCATGACCTGGCTGGTCGCGAAGTCAGAGGGATCGAGACGCACCACCTCTCCGGGTTCGAGGTCGTCGGCTCGTAGCGCGTCAACAACGATGAGGTGGTCCACTCCTCGGAGCACGTCGAGGATCGTGTAGCCCATCGTGCCGCAGTCGACCACCTCGACGTTGTCCGGGTAGTCGAAGGCGTTCATGAGTATCTCGACGGTACGTGGTCCGGCGCCCTCGTCCCGCATCAGCGGGTTTCCGACTCCCATCACCAGGATGCGCGGTTCAGCCATGCAGGCGTACTCCTCAAAGTGGGGAAGGGCTCAATAGGCCCGAGAGCTCGCTGCCCAGTGTAGCGGTTCGCTCAGCCTGCGAAGGCGGGCTCGGCCAACAGCGCCGACGTATCGCCCTCGAGAAGCAAGACGCGCTCCTCCAGCGGCAACTCGGCGCGTGCTTGATCGCGAGCGTCGTTTGAGGTCGCGAGCGTCTCGCGCATCATCGCGAGCAGTAGGTAGCGGCCCTTCTCGGTGAGAGTCGCTTCGGTGGGAGTGTTGGTCGCGAATGCGCCCACTGCGGCCATGAAGGTCATCTCCGCGGGTAGGCCGATCTCGACGGGGACACCGAAGTCGGCGGCGAAGCGGCGCTTGTCCAGACGCAGTCCGAACAGGTCGGTCACGAAGCGATAGCGCATGAGCGCTCCTCGGCGGTAGCGGCGACCCTTCTTGACCACGCCCATGACGCCCGAGGAGATCCTGCGATGGTACTCGGAGAGCGAGAAGGTATTGCCGTAGATGGTGCCATCGAGAAACGACAGGGCGCCGGACCCGATGCCCACGTACTCCGGGAAGTCGACGATGTACTCGTCGACCATCATGTCGGGATCTCGCGAGAACGTCCACGCGCTGGCGGGCTCGAACTCGGGTGCGAGTTCTCCGCAGATCAGCGAGTAGTAACGCGCCTCACGTGCGAAGTCGATGGCCCCGACGGTCTCGGCGAGCTCACGCCTGCGCAGGGGCGACGCCATCAACGGGTAGAACGTCGTCTGGCTCGCGCCGGTTGCCTTCACGCGCTCGATGTCGCGAACGAGGATGTCCTCGGTCTGGCTCGGGAAGTTGAAGATCATATCCACGTTGAAGGAGTCGAAGTCCCCGGCCACGCTCGCGACGCGCTCGAAGACCTCCTCGCCCGAACCGTACTTGCCGTAGCGGTCCATCTGCATCAGGAGGCGATCGTCGAAGCTCTGCACGCCCACCGAGAGGCGCTGGACCCTGTGCGACAACGCATCGACGAGTTCCGGACACAGGTGATTGGGCGAGGTTTCCGCCGATACCTCGCGGATCGACGGGAACAGCTCGTGCGCAAGGTCGATCGTCTCGCACAGCTCGTCCACAAGGATGGTGGGCGTCCCTCCGCCGATGTAGAGGGAGGCGAAGTCGTAGCCCAGCCGAGCGGCCATGTGCATCTCTTCACGCAGGTCGGCGAAGTAGTCGCGCGCCCAGCTCTCCTTGTACAGGAACCGGTTGAACGAGCAGTAGGTGCACAGACGCTCGCAGAACGGAACGTGCGCGTACAGCACGTAGCCATGCCCGGGCTTTGGTCCCGGCAGGCGCTCCATTCGAGCGGGGGAGGTCGCGAGATAGCGGCGGTTGAGGATGCCGAGAACGGTAGAGATGCAGCGTTCGGACAGCACAGCGGGCCTTTCGATTCATGGCGCGATCGGTGGATGCGGCGTGCCGGCGTCCGCGGGGCTCTTCACGTCCCTACCTTAGAGTACGACATCGTACCCCGGTCTCCCTCGTGACAGGGCGGAGATTGCACAAAAAGAACAAGCCCCGTTGCCGGGGCTTGTTCGGTCGAACGGGCCTGCGAAGGACGCGTGTCCTTCTCGGCGAAGTGCCTAGTGCTCGTCCACGCTTTCCTGCCACGCGAAGATGATGCGCAGCGGGGCGAAGCCGTAGATCGACGCCAGGTAGACGTGGGCGAAGGTGAAGATGATGATCGCCCACATCGTCCAGTAGTGCAGGATGCGCATGGGCATCGGGTCGGCGCCGCCGCCTGCATTGAAGAGGCTGGCCACCCACGTGGTGCCGGCCAGGAAGAACGGCCAGTCACTGGTCGGGCCCCACAGGCAGAAGCCGGTGTAGGCCGCGAGCAGTGTCAACGGCACTGTGGCGATGTATGCGATCTTCTGGAGAACGCCGTACTTCGCCGAGATGGGGTGGTCCTTCTTCATGAACAGGTAGTACTTGATCCACGGGAACAGCTGGTGGCGGTTCTCCTTCTGGGGAAGCCAGTTCTTGTAGTCCTTGTCGACCTCGCGGGTGTTCTGCACCACGGCGTCCTTCACGATGAAGGCCAACACGATGCGCACGATGAGGTTGATCAGGAGCACGAACATCCAGAAGAAGTGCGTTCCACGGGCCAGGCCCATCGCACCCGGGAAGATCGGGTAGTGGATGTAGAAGCCCGACAGCGTGAGGAAGAACATCGCCAGCAGGTTGATCCAGTGGGTGATGACGAAGACCAGCGGATGCTGCTCTCGGTAGAGGTTGTGAGACATCTACTTCACCCCCCACTTGCGGGTGTACGCCATGCCCTGCTTACCGGTTTTGCGTTCAATCACGTGAACGCCGCAACCGATTCAAGGATCGAAGCTTCGGGCAACACGGCACGCCTCCATGGGCTTCTCGGGATCCAGAACGGGAGTGCCAACGAGGGCCTCCTCCATCGGACCGCGTACGCCCTTCTCGTCGCGAGGGCTGATGTCCCACGTCGACGGGGTGACGATCTGGTAGTTGGCGATGAGTCCGCCCTGGACGTTCATCCAGTGGCCGAGAGCGCCGCGCGGCGCTTCCCACATGCCGGCACCCTGTCCCTGGTCGGCCTCGATCGGCTTGAAGAACTCCACGCCGCCTTCCTTGACGGCACCGACGAGTTCGTTGGTCCAGTCGATCGCCCATCCGGCAACGACCGCGGTCTCGAGGTTACGGGCCGCGATGCGGCCGAGCAGCGATACGAGGACCTCGGGCTTGCCGGGAGCGCCCAACTTGGCCAGCGCTAGGTCGATGATCGCCTTGACCTCGGGTACGCCACGGAGATAGGCGACGATCATGCGCGACAGCGGACCGACTTCGCACGACTTGCCGTCGTAGCGGGGCGCCTTGGCCCAGGTGTAGCGCTTGTTGACGTCGTAGCCTGCGAACTCGACCGGTGGGATGGTCTCACCCTCGGCGGGGTTCAAGCCGTTCTCGCCGTCGAGCCACGAGTGCGTGACGTACTCGGCGATCATGGCGGGGTCGGCGTCGGAAACGGTCAGCCCGCTGGTGGGCACCGTGACGATACCGTTGGGCAGGTAGCGCTTGCTCATCTCCATCGACTCGTCGTTGAAGACGCCCCACGCCAGGAAGTTGCCCGTGCCGGCACCGTAGGAGAGTGCATCGGTGTAGAACGGCGCGATCGCGAGCGTGTCCGGGATCATCGTGTTCATGACCCAGTCCTTCACGCGAATCAGGCGGAACAGGATGTCGTCGAGTTTCTCCTCGGTGGGCATCCACGCGGTGCCGCCCGGGATCGACGTCATGAAGTGCGGGAACTTGCCGCCCATGATCGCGATGACGCGCGACGCCTCGGCCTGCATCTCGAGCGCCTCGAGGTAGTGCGCGACGGCGATCAGGTGCAGCTCGGCCGGCATGTCCTGCGAGTAGGCGGGATGTCCGAACCAGCCGTTGGTGAAGATCGAGAGATCCCCGCCGGCCACGAGCGTCTTGAGCTTCTCCTGCACTGCCCCGAAGTTCGCCGTCGACGTGCCTGCCTGCACCGCGAGGGCGTAGGTGTTGGCGATGTCGGCCTCGAGAGCCTTGGCCGGGTCGACGTAGTCGAGTGCGGCCAGCGTGTAGAACCACAGGATGTGGCTGTGTAGATACTGCGCGGCCTCGATGATATTGCGCACGATGCGTGCGCCATTGGGGATGGTTACGCCCAGAGCCGCTTCGGCTGACATGGTCGAAGCGTGACCATGCGAGATCGGGCAGACGCCGCAGATGCGCTGAGCGATGTAGTAGGCATCGGAGGGCTGACGGCCCTTCATGACCACTTCCATCCCGCGGAACAGGCCACCGGACACCCAAGCATCGGTGATGACGCCGCCTTCGACCTCACACTCGACGCGCAGGTGACCCTCGATTCGGGTAAGCGGATCGATGACTGTGCGTGCCACTACTTATCGCCTCCCTTCTTGCGGTCGTGTGCCTTCATGTCCTCGGTCGGCGGCATGTTGCCGATACGCCCTGCTGCACCCATGCCGATGGCGTGGATACCGAGCGCTCCAACGACCACTCCGCCGGCGAGGGCTCCGGCGATAGCCGGATTCCAGCCGCCGGTCTCAGGTCCGCTACCCAGGCCGATCTTGCGCATGCGGCCGAGGAACGGAGCGTTCTCGTCGACCCAGTTGAAGTCGCCGCATCCGATGCACGGTGCGCCAGAGCCCACGCACCAGCTGACTTCGTTGTTCCACCGAACGATCGGGCAGTTCGTGTAGGTCTGCGGTCCCTTGCAGCCGACGGGATACAGGCAGTAGCCCTTGACCTCCTCGGCGGAACCGAACTGGTAGACGAACTCGCCGTTCTCGAAGTGGCCGCGACGCGGGCAGTTGTCGTGGATCGTCTGGCCGAAGATCAGCTTCGGGCGACCCTGCTCGTCGAGACCCTCGAGGATCGCGCCGCTCTCGAGCTGTCCGAGAAGCAATACGTCAACGACCATCGCGACGACCCACTCCGGGTTGACCGGGCAGGTGGGAAGGTTGATGACCGGGGTCTTGATCCCCTTGGATGCGAGGTACTGCGATACCCCCGTGGCTCCCGCCGGATTGGGATTGGCCTTGACCCAGCCGCCGTCCACCGCGCACGAGCCCACCGCGATGATAGCGGCGACCTTGGGGGCGTACTCGTCGAGGACCTCGAGACTCGGCTTGCCCTCGACGCGGAGTGCGTTGCCGTCCCAGCCGGTCATGACAGAGCCCTCATAGATCATGATGGCCTTGCCCTCGTTCTTCTCGACCGTCTCGCGCAGCGCCTGATTCGCACTGTCGCCGGTCGCCATCATGACCGTCTCGATGTAGTTCAGCGACAGGATGTCGAGAACGATCTGAGCGATGTCCGGGTTCGTGGCCTGCGCCATCGACTCCGTGCACCCTGTGCACGCTCCGCCGTTGATCCAGACCGCCGGATAGAGCTTCGAGCCGGCAGCGTTCTCGACCGCCGCAGCTATCTGAGGCACCATCGCCTCGGACATGCCGAGCATCGCTGCGACCGACCCGCAGAACTTCAGAAAGTCACGACGGCTTACGCCGCGATCTGCGAGCCGGTCTTCGAACGCTCGAATCTCATTCGCCATGCCATACACCTCCTTGTGTGATTCCGATTCCTCCATGTGTGGCGACACGCGGTCTCACTCCAGACTCCAGGCGAGCGGAGTGATCGCCAGCACCGACTCCTAGCTCTCCGGCGGACCTCCTCTCGCTGGACTCAGGGGGCGGAAGATCGCGCAAGTGTAGGCCGAGGTAGCGTCGTGTAGACGCGAGACCGCCGGCTCGTACGACAGGGGGGTGAGGTGGGTGCCACAGAGACTGATCTCAGGGTTGTTCGCCTGCCGGCGGCACGCGCCAGCGCATGAGGCGGTTCAGCGACCGCGCATATAGGCAGTTCCCCTCTTCGGATCGGACATCCCACCATGTCGACCCGCGCCAGCAAAGAGCATCGTCCGCCGGCACGGTTCACGCTCGTGAATGATTCTACACATGCGGCCTGCACAGTGCCAACGCTCGTACCGGGCGTGCAGCGGACGTGAGACATCGTGCTCAGCGCAGCGTACGAGTTGGATTGCCAGCGGCTCTAAGGTTACCGTAGTACTCGGCAGGGGAGACGCAGGGTACGGCGAAACCAGACGCGGGGGGTGTATTCGATGCCGAGCAGGTCGGCGGGACTGGTCGTGGATATCAGGGGCTTCGATCCCGCTTTGCGGCGGTCCCTGGTCTTCTGCATCGTGGACACTCTGCTGAAGCTCGGCTCCGAAGACCAGTTGCTGCTCGTGTGCGACCACGAGCCTGCGGGTCTGGGCTACCAGATCGACCTTCGCAAAGAGTCGCGTGGCCGGTTCGAGTTCACCTACGACCGGCGCTCGGACGGCGCGTGGGTCGCACTGCTGAGGCCCAAGGCGGAGCGGTCAGGACGCTAGCTCACCGATGTAGCGCGCCAGTTCGTCGAGCGATCCGCGCCGCGTCCCCGCGACACCGCTCTGCGCTCCGACGTAGTACGTGCTCATGCCGATTCGGTCCGCGGCGAGGTCCAGGCTCGCGTCGTCTCCGACCATGAGGCATTCCTCTGGACGCACTTCAAGCAGACTCGCCGTCTGAGCGAAGTAGTCGGACGCCGGTTTGCAGGCGTGCATGTTCTCGTACGAGGTCACTACGTCGAACCACTCCTGGCGAAGTTCCGCCCAGCGCATCCGCTCGTCGATCGCGGCGCGCGGGAAGATCGGGTTGGTCGCGAGCGCGACCACGAGCCCGGCTTCGCGAGCCGCGCCAACCGCCGCGCATCCTCCCGGCCTGGGTCCGTGTGTGCGCTGAAGAGCGGGAAAGACCTCGGCGTAGAAGCGCTCGACAGCGCCCGCCGGCTCGGGCTCATCGAGATCCACGTCGGTGAGTGCGCGGAAGCGCTCGTGGAAGACGTCGCGGTTCGTTCGTCCCGGGTGGGGCTCGCACATCGTCTCCGTGCTGGCGAGGACCGCCCGAATCCCGTCGGCTGGGTCCACTGTTCCGGCAAGTCGCGCCAACACGGGGCCCAGTGCGCTGAAGTACTCGCGCAGGAACGAGTCGATGTCGATGTCGAGGAGCGTTCCATCCAGGTCGAACAGGACTGCGCGGATCACGTGTGCGTCCTTCCGGGTGGGGGCGGGGGTGATCGTAGCACGGGGTCGTGGGTAGCATCTCATGGGTGGTTCGGGAGTGCTTCCTGAACGCACCTTGACAAGCCTTATACCTAAGGGGGTATCCTGCACCCGGTGCGAGATACCCTAGGGGGCATCGCGCCGACGTACCGTTGACGGCTCGCCGTCACGCGAGAGGAAGAGACACCATGCCCGCTGTCAGTGAGCACATCGAGACTGCCCTGCAGGATATCTGCGGAGCCGAGAGGGTGAAGACCGATCAGGTCGAACGCAAGATGTACTCGTTCGACATCGGGGCGATGCCGTCACTGGTCAAGCCGTTCGTGCCCGCCGGTGTGGCCGGCGCGGTCGTCCGCCCGACAAGCGAGGAACAACTCGTGAAGCTCGTGGCGCTCGCGCAGCGGGAGGGCGTGCCGCTGGTGCCTCGGGGCTGGGCGACGAGCGGCTACGGCGGCGTTCTCCCCGGCAAGGGGGCCATCGTCGTCGACCTCTCGGGCTGGCAGAGGGTTCTCTCGGTCGACACCGAGAATCTCACCGTTCGAGTTCAGGGCGGTGCGGTCTGGGAGATGGTGGACCGCGAGATCCAGAAACAGGGACTGACGCTGCGCATGTATCCTTCGAGCTACCCGAGCTCATCTGCGGCCGGCTGGCTTGCGCAGGGCGGCTCCGGCTTCGGCTCCTACGAGTACGGTCAGTTCAAAGACAACGTCAGGGCGGCTCGCGTCGTGCTGCCCAACGGCGAAACGAAGGAGTTCACCGGCGACGAGCTGCTGACCTACATCGCCGATGCCGAGGGGACGACCGGCTTCATCACCGAAGTGGAGTTCCAGGTTCGCGCGCTCGAACCCGAGGTCCACCGCCTCGTGGCGTTCGACAGTGCCGCGCAACTGGGTGGCGCTCTCTCGGCAGTGTCGACCCAGAAGCTCCCCATCTGGTCGATCACGTTCCTCAACCCCGAATCTACCAGGCTCAAGAAGCAGCTGCCCCACCGGCACGGGCACCCCTGGGAAGAGGCGCACGGTCACCACGAGCCCGAGATCCCCCAAGCGTACCTTGCGGTCATCGCCTACCCCGAGTCTCGGCGTGGTGCGATCGACCCGGGCCTGGCGGGCATCGTTCAGGCCCACGGCGGCCGGGAACTCGACGCTGAAGCGGCCGAGCACGAGTGGGAGCAGCGGTTCGCCCCGATGCGCCTGAAACGCGTCGGCCCGTCCATCATCCCCACCGAGGTGATCGTCCCACTGGCCGAGATGCCCGCCGTCCTTGGCGAGATCGATGACAAGATCGACCAGCCCTTCATCCTCGAGGGTATGGTCGGTCGGGGTGACAAGGTCGTTCTGCTCGGCTTCATCCCGCACGACGAGCGCTCGTTCGGCTTCAACGTGGCGTTCGCACTCTCGCTGTCGGTGATCAAGATCGCGAAGGCCCACAAGGGTGCGGCGTACTCCACCGGCCTGTACTTCCGCCGCGAAGCCGAGAGCGTGCTCGGTGCCGAGCGTCTCTCCAGGTTGCGTACCTTCAAGGCGAAGGTCGATCCGAAGGGGATCCTCAATCCCGGCAAGGTCCACGGCTCGGGCGGCATGCTCGACTTCATCATGGGTAGCGCGTCGACGTTCGAGGGCATAGTGCGGCCGATAGCGAACGCCTTCAAGGCACCGAGCGGCCCCGGGGACTTGAGCAGGGATGTGAACGGGGTGCCCGGGGACGTGGCGTTCATGGCGTACGCGTGCGCTCGCTGCGGCTACTGCGTGCCCACGTGCGAGCAGTACACCGGCCGCGGGTGGGAGAGCCACTCTCCGCGTGGCAAGTACGCCTACCTGCGCGAGGTCATGGCCGGGCGTGAGGAGTGGAATCGAAAGGCTATCGACACGTTCCTCGTCTGCACGACGTGCGAAGTCTGCAATACACGCTGCCAGCTCCAGCTCCCCATCGAGCACAACTGGATGGAGATGCGTGGCAAGCTGATCGACGAGGAGAAGCGCGGGACCTTCCCGCCGTTCGAGATGATGGCCGCCTCGCTGCGTGGCGAGCGCGACATCTGGGCGGGCAAGGCGGAGAACCGGGACGCATGGGTTCCTGCGGATGTCGCCGAGAAGATCCCGGAGCAGTCCGACATCCTCTACTTCGCGGGCTGCACTGCAAGCTTCGTCGAGACCGACATCGCCGAGGCCTCCATCCGGCTGCTGCAGGACTCCGGGTATTCGGTGGGCTACATGGGCAAGGACGAGGCGTGCTGCGGCATCCCGATGAAGGTCGCCGGCAAGTGGGACCTGTTCGAGGAGATCTACGAACACAACGTGTCCGAGGCGCGCAAGCGCGGGGCGAAGACGATCGTGACCTCGTGCCCCGCGTGCGGCTTGGTGTGGAAGGAGCTCTATGCGAACCTCGCTGCCGAGCGCGGAGAGGAGTTCGAGTTCGAGGTGAAGCACTACTCAGAGCTCGTTGCGCCCGCGCTCGCCGACGGCACACTCGAGCTCAAGTCGAACCCGCTCGAGGGCAAGACGATCACTTTCCACGATTCGTGCCATATGGGCCGGGCGCAGGGCAACTACGAGCCGCCGCGCGACATGCTCAAAGCGATACCCGGCGTCGAGATGGTCGAGATGGAGCACAACCGCGAAGAGGGTCTGTGCTGCGGCTCGGTGTTGACGCTCGTCGGCGAGATGCCGGTTGCTCCGGTTCTCGGCGGTCACCGGCTGCAGGAGGCCGTGGACGCCGGCGCCGATACCGTGGTCGCGCTGTGTCCCTGCTGCCAGGTTCAGCTTCGGGACTCCAACATCAAGAACGACCTCGGCCTGCAGATCGATGATCTGTCGCGAGTGGTCGCTGAGGCGGCGGGCTACGATATCCCCGAGACGACCGAGTACTCCATGTACATGTGGAGCTACTTCGAGAAGTTCATCATCTTGCTCAAGCCGGAGAACATGGCCACGTTCATGACGCGGATCTTCCCGCAGATGATGGACGCCATGCCTGCCGGGATGAAGCCGATGATGCTCGGCATGCGACACGTGCCGGGCGGTCTCGCGATGATGGAGAAGATGATGCCGCTCATGTTCCCGTCGATGGCTCCCGGAATCCTCGGCAAGGTCATGCCCGATATGGTCCGCGAGGTCGAGGAGTACATCGGAGAGATGCCCGAGGACATGGCTGCGCTCATGCCCGACCTGCTGCCCAAGACGATGGACTCACTCATGCCCACGTACCTGCCGGAACTGATCCCGCACCTCGTGCCGCTGTTCATCGACTACATTCGCGCCATCGATGATGAGCAGGTGGCGGCGGCCTGATCCGACGGGTGCGGAGACATCGCCATAGGAGGGTGCTCGCTGCGCGTCGCCGCTCAGTCTGACGAGCAACTCCACATTTGTGTCTCAAGTCACACGGGCATCTGCCCGATGATGAGTGCATGAACATGACAGCCTCCAAAGAGCAGATACTGTCTCGCCTTGCTGCCATCCCCATGTTCTCGGACCTGTCCTCGGACAGCCTCGAGGCCTTGGCGACGATGGTCCAGTACCGTCGCTTCCCAAAGGGCGCCTTCATCGTGGGCCAGGGAGAGATGGGCACGGCCATGTACCTGCTCGTATCCGGCCGTGTCAAGGTGTCACTCGCCAACCCGGAGGGCCGCGAGCTGGTCCTGAACTACCTCGAGGCTCCGGCGCACTTCGGCGAGATGGCACTTGTGGACGCGCAGCCGCGCTCGGCAGACGTCATAGCGGTCAGTGACGTGGAGCTCTTCGCGCTCGACGGGCGTGACCTGTCCGCCGCGATCCAGCTTCAGCCGCGACTCGCGCTCTCGCTGATCGCGACGCTCTCGCGCCGGCTGCGCCACACCATCGCGCGCCTCGAGGACATGGCGTTCCACGACGCGACCCATCGTGTCATGCGAGTGGTCCTCAACGTCGCGACCGCCGGCTACGAGACGCGCGGTGCTCCCGTGATCCAAGGCATGACCCACTACGATATCGCCACCCTCGCGGGCACCTCGCGCGAGACCGCAAGCCGCGTGATCTCCCAGTTGGCTCGTGACGGGATCGTCACGACGAAGGGCCGGCGAATCATCGTTTCCCTCGAGCAACTCAGCGCCAGGCTCGAACAAGAGTGAGAGCCGCGCCCACGGCGCAGGAGTAAGGCAACGACGCTACTGCCGGGTGGCGTCGTTGCCCTTTGTTGGGGACGTTGTTCATCTCGGACCGGTTTCAGGTACATAGAGACCGTGACCTGTTGTGCACCCGGACGGAGGAACGATGAAGGACTTCACGCTAGAGGATCTAAAGGCCTTTGACGGTCGTGACGGCAAGCCCGCCTACGTTGCCTACGACGGCGTTGTCTACGACGTGAGCGACAGCGGCATGTGGTCGGCAGGCGACCACGAGGGCATGCATCAAGCCGGGGCCGACCTGACCGACGAGCACGATGATGCTCCGCATGACGTGTACGTGACCGACTTTCCCCAGGTTGGCCGGCTCGTCTAGTCCGGCAACTCAAAGCGTCGACGGTGCCCGTCGCTTGCGGCGGGCACCGCTGTGCGGACTACGATTCGAAGATGGCGACGGTCTCGATGTGGTAGGTCTGCGGAAACAGGTCGACGGGGGTCGCGGAGACGAGGCGCATGCCGGACGCGACGAGCGTCATCGCATCGCGTGCGAGCGTCGCGGGATCGCACGAGACGTAGGCAAGCATGCGAGGCCGTGCAGCAGCCAGTGCCGTGAGGACCTCCGAGGGCAGTCCGGCGCGAGGAGGGTCGACCACGGCGAGGTCGAAGCCGCCGATGGCCGAGATCTCCCGTGCCGCATCTCCTCCCACGACCTCCGCCCACACCTGATTGGCTTCGAGGTTCCTGCGCAAGTCGCGCACCGCGCTGCTGGCAGCTTCCACGGCTACGACCTCGCCGGCGCGCTCGGTCAGTGGGAGCGTGAATGTCCCCGCGCCGGCGTAGAGATCGAGAATCCGGTCTGAGCCATCGGGCGCGAGGGACGCCAAGGCGAGTTCGACCAGTGTCTCGGCGGCGGGGGTGTTGACCTGGAAGAACGAGGGCGCGGAGACCGCGAACTGCATCCCCGCGAGCCGTTCGCGCCAGAAGCCCCGTCCGCTGAGCACCTCCACGCCGGCGTTGCTGCGCCGCTTCGCGGGGTCCTTCGACAGCACGCGCACGAGGCTCGTCGAGGGCAGGGCCTGTCCGAGTGTCTTGGCAGCCGCAGCGCGGGGAAAGGGGCCCGGCGCGGTCCACAGCGCGATCTCGACGTCCTTGGTGTGCGATGCGACTCGCAGCCCGACGCGAACCAGCTCGAGGTCGCGCTCTCCCGCCACGTAGCGCAGCGCACCGCCGAGCGCGCGCGGGGCCCGGCGGAGTCTCTTCGGCAACAGCAGGCACTCGTCGACCGGTATGACGTCTTCACTCCCGGCCCGGTGAAAGCCCAGGTAAGGCCTGGTTTGGCAGGGGTCGGGGACGAGCTCGATCTTGTTGCGGTAGCCGTACTCAGCGCCTGAGGGGACACAGGTAGCCACTACGTTCTCGGCGGTGGTGATGTGGCCGATCCGCTCGAGCGCATCGACGACGCTCTGCCGTTTCGATGTCAGCTGCAGCCCGTAGGAGACATGTTGCCACGTGCAGCCGCCACACCGCTCGAAGTAGGGGCAGGGGGGCTGAACGCGGTCGGGGGAGGGCTCCACGATCTCGGCCAGGCGCGCCCGTACGAAGCGGCCGTGATCCTCTGTGATCTCGATCGCCGCAACATCGCCGGGGCACCCGCCTGTCACGAACGCCGTGCGGCCATCCGCGAGGCGGCCGACCGCCTCACCACCGTGTGCTAGGCTCTGGATGGGGATTTCGAGCATTGCCCGCGCTCCTATCGGCCGCCCGTTCGGTTACCCATGGTACCCGAGCTTACGGACGCTGTTTCAGTCACGGAGGGTTGCGGCCGATAACCAGAGTGCACGCTTGGCGCACGAGTTGAGGCGTGTGGGTACGCATGCCCGCACGAAGGAGGTCACCTGTGTCGCAGAAGAGGATCCTCATCGTTCACGATGACGCGGCGTTCGTCCAGGGCCTCACGTCCGGGCTGCAGTTCGCCGCTCCTGGCGTGGATGTCACCAACGCGCTGTCCGCCCCACGCGCTCTCGGGGTCGTCTCGCAGGCGGTTCCCGACGTGATCGTCGTGGACGCCGAGCTCGTGGGGGTCGACGGCTACGCCCTCACCCACCAGCTCAAAGCCGACCCCAAGACAAAGGAAACGCCCGTCGTCATCGTGAGCCTTTCGCCCAACGAATCGTCAGCGCTCAAGGCGCGTTCCGCAGGAGCGGCGGCGCACCTGAATGCGAGCGGCCCGATGGATCAGATCGTCTCGAAGGTCGTGTCGCTTGCTGGAGCCGATCCCGCTGGCGCGCCTGCGGCGGTTCCCGCCGTCGAGCAGGGCTTCGCCGCTCGCGAGCCGATGAGCGCCGTCGCCGCGCCGGCGTCCATGCAGCCTCCCGCGTCCGTGGCGGCTCCTGCGACGGTTGCCGTGGGTGCGGTGACCGTCCCGGCCGCCGTGGCTACAGCGACCGTACCGGTTGGTGCGTCCGCCCCTGCCACTGCTGCGTCGGCAGCGCCTCAAGGCTACGGGGCGCCGATGCCGGTGAGTGATGCGACTGCGGTGCCCAAGTACGCACCGTCCGCGGTCGACATGCCGAAGGTCACAACGGGCTCGGCTCCGGGTGTGTCTGAGATGCCGCACATCGACGAGTTGCTTCGACTGATGCTGCAACGGGGCGGCTCGGACCTTCATCTGACCGTCGGGAGCCCTCCCGGCATCCGCCAGCGCGGTGACATAGTGCCGGTTGAGGACATGAAGCCGCTCACTCCTCGCGACACCATGGAGATGATTCTCGGCCTCCTGTCCGAGGAACAGCGTCGTCGCTTCGAGACCGAACTCGAGCTGGACTTCGCCTACTCGATCCCGGGCGTCTCACGCTTCCGCGCGAACGTGTTCCAGCAACGCAACTCGATGGGCGCGGTCTTTCGCGTCATCCCAATCAAGATCCCGACGATGGATGACCTGGGTCTGCCCAAGGTCTGCCGGTTCCTTGCAGACCGCCCACGCGGGTTGGTGCTCGTGACGGGGCCGACCGGTTCCGGCAAGTCCACGACGCTTGCCGCGATGATCGACCACATCAACGAGACCCGATCGCACCACATCGTCACCCTCGAAGACCCTATCGAGTTCATGCATCGCAACAAGCAGTGCTTCGTGAACCAGCGTGAGGTGGGCGAGGACACACACTCCTTCGCAGCCGCGCTGAAGCGAGTCTTGCGACAGGACCCCGACGTGATCCTCGTTGGCGAGATGCGCGACCTCGAGACCATCTCGGCTGCGATCACCGCCGCCGAGACGGGGCACCTGGTGCTTGCGACCCTGCACACCACCGGCGGCCCCGAGACTGTCGACCGCGTCATCGACGTGTTCCCGCCACACCAGCAGCAGCAGGTGCGCATGCAGTTGTCGAACACGCTGGAGGGCGTGCTGTCGCAGGTCCTCCTGCGCTCCACCGATGGCCGGAGCCGCACGCTCGCCATGGAGATCATGCTCGGCATCCCTGCAATCGCCAACCTGATCCGCGAGGGTAAGACCCACCAGATGGAGACAATCATTCAGGGAGGCGCGCAGCTGGGCATGCAAACGCTCGACCAGCACCTGAAGAATCTGCTGTCCGCGGGGAAGGTGACCTTCGAGGAGGCCATCGGCAAGGCGAAGAACCCGCGCGAGCTGGCTGCAATGGTGGGCCGCAAGATATAGCATCACTTCCGATACCTGGAACCGCCAACGACGGGCCCGGCTTCGGGTCCGTCGTTACGTATGGAGGGGTGGGAGTTGGACGTCGCGCGAGTGAAATGGACGGGTAAGCGCCAGTTCATCGGGACCGATGGGGCGGGGCACAGCGTCGTCATGGACGCGAAACCCGAGTACAAGGGCGAAGGGTCCGGGTTCCGGCCCGTCGAGCTTGTGCTTCACGGGCTCGCCGCATGCACCGGCATGGACGTCATCGCCGTCTTGGAGAAGAAGCGACAAGACGTTCGGGGCCTGGAGATCAATGTCGAAGGTGTCCAGCGTGCCGACGAGTACCCCAAGATCTACACTGACGTGGCGGTCGAGTACGTCGTGACGGGCTACAGCGTGAAGCCCGAGGCGGTCGCCAGGGCGATCGAGCTGTCCGAGAGCAAGTACTGCTCGGTGAAGGGCATGTTCTCGGAGGAGGTCCGTGTCACCACCTCGTACCGAGTGGTCGAGGCTGTTTCGGCCGACACCGCGGTCCCTGATGAGAGTGTCGGGTAGCCGGTGCGCGACGCGGTCTTGATGCCCGTCTACAACGAGGCGTCCACAGTCGGCTCGGTGCTAGACGCTGTTCGACGCTACTACTCCGGCGAAGTGATCGTCATAGACGACGGGTCGACGGACGATACCGCTCGCGTGCTCGCGGCCCGAAGTGACGTGGCGGTCGTCAGACTCGACTGCAACTGCGGCTACGGCTGCGCGCTGCGCATCGGGTTCGACGTCGCACGGGAACTCGGCGTGTCGCACCTCGTGACCATGGACTGCGATGGGCAGCACGAGCCCGCCCACATCCCGGAGTTCCTGGAGGCGCTCGAAGATGGAGCGGCTATCGTCTCAGGCAGCCGATACCTGCCCGGGAGCGGTACTTCGGGCACGGTGCCGCCGGCGCGCCGCGAGATCAACGCGCGGGTGACGACTCTGATCAACGCTGTGACCGGATGGGGGTTGACCGATGCGTTCTGCGGGTTCAAGGCGTATCGTGCCGAGGCTCTCGGGCGACTGGCTCTGACGGAGCCGGGATACGCGATGCCCCTGGAGCTCTGGGCTAAGGCGTGGCGCGCGGGGCTAACGGTCAGCGAGGTTGCCGTGGAGCGGATCTACTGTGACCGCGACCGGTCGTTCGGGGCATCGCTTGACGATCCCGAGAAGCGATACGCGTACTATCTCGAAGTCTGGAATCGTGCGCTGGAGGCTGAGTAGATGTCGCACTCGTACGACGCGGTATGCGTGGGCGCCCATCCCGACGACGTTGAGATCGGCATGGGTGGCACTATCGCCAAGATGACCGGAGCCGGTCTGAAGGTCGCGATCGTGGACCTCACCAACGGCGAGCCGACGCCGCATGGAAGCGTCGAGCAGCGCGCGCTCGAGTCGGCGGCGGCCGCGCAGGTGCTTCGCGCCGAGCGCCGTACGCTGTCTCAGCAGAACCGCTATCTGATGGACACGGTCGAGGCGAGGACAGAACTCGCGACCGTGCTCCGGGAGCTTCGACCGCGTCTGCTCTTCGTGCCGTATCCGGTCGACGCACACCCCGATCACGTCGCCGCGGCGCAGATCGCGTTGGCTGCGCGGTTCTACAGCAAGTTCACCAAGACCAACATGGCCCATGAGCCGTTCTACCCGAGCCGTGTCCTTCGCTACATGGCGGTGCACCAGCGCATCATCGCCGAGCCGTCGTTCGTCATCGACATCACCGAACAGCTCCAAACCAAGATGGATGCGCTGGGCCGCTACGAGTCCCAGTTCGTCGTCAACGCCGCCAACGTCGGAATCATGCCGATGATGGAAGCGACGGCGCGGATGTGGGGGAGTCTGGCGAACGTAGAAGCCGGGGAGCCGTTCTTCGCGCTGGAGACCATAGCGCTGTCGTCTCCCGACGAGATTCTGTAGGGGGCGTACGTGGTAAGGACCCGTCCAACACTCCCGGCAGGACACGGTGAGGTCGTCGAGCGGCCGGCGTTCGACGAGTGGGCCGCGCTCATGTCGGGGAACCAGTCGCACGCGTTGGGCTGGACGTTCGAGTTCGCGGGGCTCGGGGCGCAGGAGTTCAGGCGGCAGGCGCGCATGGAGCTGCTGGACGTGGCTGAGGGCTTCTCGGCGAAACTGGGCGTGGATCTGGGCACGCCGGCCCGCGGGCACGGACCGATGGTGGCTACCGGTCACCAACCCGATCTCTACCACCCGGGGGTGTGGGTCAAGGACTTCCTGCTCGAGCGGCTGGCCCGGGAGGTTGGCGCCGATGCCGTCGACATCGTGGTCGACTCCGACGGCTTCGACTCGGTGGCGGTCACCTCCCCGTGCATGCAGCCGGGGATCGGCCGGTGCCGTCAGTACCTTGCGGTGGGCGCGACGGACACAGCGTATGCATTCGCTGCCGTTCCCGACGATGAGGCTTTGGCCGAGTTCTGCGCCTCGGCAGATGAGATGCTCGCGACACTCCCCGCGCCAGCGGTGGCACGGCATTTCGCGGCGTTCTGCCGCGTGCTGCGTGGTTCAGCTCCCGATTCGGACAACCTGGCCGAACTGATCACCATCGCACGGCGGCGCTACGAGGCATCGGCTGGGACGAGCTACCTCGAAGCGCCGCTCACACGTGTCGCGGGCACTCGATCGTTCCGGCGGTTCGTGTGCGGCATCGTGCTGGATGCGGCGGGCTTCGCCACAGCCTACAACGCGGAGCTCGACCGGTACCGCGCGATCTCCAAGACGCGAAACGTCGCTCAGCCGTTCCCCAACCTCGCGATCGGCGAAGGCGGCATCGAGCTGCCGCTGTGGCACTTGGCTCGACACCGCCGGCACAGCGTGTGGGCGAAACCACGACCCGACGGTGGGACGACGGTGCTCGCCGGCGGCGAGCCGATAGCCGAGTTGCCTGCCGATCGCGAGCGCGCCTTGGCCGCGCTGGAAGCGTCGGACGCTCTCATCGCGCCGAAAGCGCTGGCGCTCACGTTGTTCGTGCGCCTGTTCTGCTGCGACCTGTTCATCCACGGTGTCGGCGGTGGCCGGTACGACCAGGTCACCGACGGCGTCATCAGACACTACTTCGGCGTCGAGCCGCCCGCGTTCGTGGTGGCGTCGATGACCATGTACCTCCCGCTCGGTGCGCACGCGGTCACCGATGATGAGGTAGGGGCGGCTCGGGAGCGCCTCAACCGGCTCGAGCACAACCCCGACGCGCTTCTCGGCGAGGTCGAGTTCGACTCAGATGCCGAGCGCGATCGAGCGGTGGGTCTTGCCGCGGAGAAGACACGGCTCGTCGAGCAGATCGCGAAGCCAGATGCCGACAAGAAGGCGCTTGGTACATGTATCCGCGAGGTGAACGCTGAGTTGGGGCGCGTACTGGAGCCGCTCAGGTCGGCATACGAGGCGGAGCTGGGTGCTCTCGAAGCAGCCAAGGCCACGGCGGAGATACTCACAGACCGCACGTATCCCTTCTGCTTCTGGGACCCCTCCGAGATCGCCGACAAGGTCTGGTAGGCGCGTCACGCGCGAACGTGCTCGGGTGTACATGATTGCGGGGTCGCCACAGGCGCGCTATCATCGTGCGACCCAAATCGAGCACGGCTGACCCGGGCGAAAGGAACTCACTATGTCGCTGCCTGTCGTTGATCCGAACCTCTGCACGGCGTGCGGTATCTGCGTGGACGAGTGCCCGTCGAGCTGCTACGACCTCGAGGACATCGCCAAGCTCAATCGTCCCGATGACTGCACCGAGTGCGGCATCTGCGTGGATTCATGTCCCAACGGCTCGATCTCCATGGACTGACGTCGAGCCGGTAGACGTGCGACCGAAGGCCGGGCGATGCCCGGCCTTCTGCGTCTCGCATCGCCTTGCGGGTCTAGCCGCGGGGCCCCATGCGGTCGTTGACGTAGAGCTTTGGCTCCTTGCCCTGCAGCATCCCCACGAACCGCTTGTGGTGAGCCGCGTAGACGACCGCGCCCATCGCGAGCGCGAACGGCCAGTCCGGCGAGCCGAGCAGTATCGCTGCCACGGGCAGCGTGATCGCCGCGGCGACCTGCCCCGCCATCATGTAGCGCGTGAGGGCGATGACGAGCAGCCCGACCACGACCACCGCGACGAAGTAGCGCCAGTCGTAGGCGAGTAGGGCACCCGCTCCGGTGGCCAGTCCCTTTCCGGTGCGCGTGAAGTGCCGCTTGATCAGCGCCATCCAGCACGAGTAGTTGTGGCCGAATACGCAGCCCGCCACGGCCGACATCGACATCGCTGCCACGAAGTGGAACTCCTGACCCATCTCCCAGATCTCGCCGGTCGGCACCACAAGAAGCGCCGGGGCCGTGAACATCAGGGTCTTGGCCGCGGCAACGGGGACAAGTCCCTTGAAACCGTCGGCGAGCATGGCGACGACGAACCATCTCCACGACCCCGTTGAACGCCGCACGTTCATCGCGCCCACGTTGCCCGTCCCGTGCTGAGTCACGTCTTCGCCGGTGACGGCTTTCACGATGATGTAGGCGAAGGGAATCGAGCCCACGAGGTAGGCGAGCAGGAGCGACAGGGGGACCAGGTACCACACGTTCACGTCAGCCACCTGCCGGAACGATGCACTCGATGGCCCCCGCCAGCATCGATATCTCGTAGCGGCTCTCCAGAAGGACCTCACCGTCTATCTGCGCAGGGAGGCGCCTGTCGCAGTCGATGACGAGCGACGAATGGCGCGACATGTGGACCGGCTTCATCTTCGTGTGCTTGCCCGTGACGACGAAGGGGAGGCGCCAGAGTGCCTCGGGCAGCGAGAGTGGGTCGATCATGCAAACCTCGAACACGCCATCGTCAGGGCGGGCCTGGGGCGTGATGTAGAAACCGCCCCCATAGGTGGGCCCGTTCGTGACCGCTACGATCAACGTGTCGTGCTTCTCGGCAGCAGATCCGTCGAAAGAGATGTCGAGCGAGAACCCTTCGAGCTCGTTGAAGAGCACGTGCAGCAGCGCGGTGAGGTAGAGCCACAGTCCGGATCGGTGCTTGGTGACCTTGTACTCGACCGCCTTGGCGGTGACCTTGGCGTCCATGCCCGCCGCGAAGCTGTTGTTGAAGTAGACGCCGTTGCACAAGCCCACGTCGAAGCGCTTACGCACCCCGGTCGCCAGAGTCAGCGCGGCCTGTGCGAGGTCGTCGGGGACACCGAGAGTGCGACGGGTGTCGTTGCCCGAGCCGGTGGGCAGGAGGCCGAGGGCAGGACGGCGGGAGGCGTCGATGGCCATGAGTCCGTTGAGCACCTCGTGGACGGTCCCGTCACCGCCGGCTGCGACCACGACGTCGTACTCGGTGGCGTCCCGTGCGAGAGCCACTCCATCGCCCATGGCCGAAGTCTGCACCAAGTCGTGCGGCAGGTTCACGAGCAGCTGCTCGATGATGGGTATGAGCTTGGCGGTTTCGCCATGCTTCGCTTCGGGGTTGGCGATGACCAGTGTCGAGCCGTGCACTGCTTCTGACCTCCCCCGGGAAAGACGCCGTAGAGCGTGGCAAGCATACCGCAGGCAGAGCCGTGTTGGTCGAGGTTGGCGGGTATGATACAGTGCGTTGCCGCGCGACGCGTGCCCTCTTAGCTCAGTGGATAGAGCGTCTGCCTCCGGAGCAGAAGGTCGCAGGTTCGAATCCTGCAGAGGGCGCCATATCACGACACGAGAAGAGGCCGGGCCCTGACGGGACCGGCCTCTTTCTGTCTGCGCGAACGGGTTCGCTAGTGTCCCTCTGCGCGCTCCTTCAGGTACGTGTCGACGAGCTTCTTCTGCACGTCTCCGGGGACCTGCTCGTACCCTGTGATCGCGATCGTGTAGCTGCCGGTGCCGCTGGATAGCGCACGCAGGTGTGGCGAGTAGTGCACGACCTCGGCGTATGGTGCCTGGGCCTTGATGAGCTGCACTCCTGCGTCGGGGGCGTCCATGCCGAGAACGCGACCGCGAATGGAGCTGATATCGCCCATGACCGCGCCTGCGTAGGCGTCCGGCACCGTGATCTCGAGGGTGGCCATCGGCTCGAGGATCACGGCGTCAGCCTTCTCGGCGGCTGCGCGAAAGCCGATGCGCGCGGCGGTCTTGAACGCCATCTCGTTGCTGTCGACCGCGTGCATCGATCCGTCGTAGACCGCGACCTTGACGTCTTGTACCGGATAGCCCGCTATCGCACCCGACGTCATCGTGTCCTGCACGCCCTTGTCGATCGCGACGATGTAGGGCTTGGAGATCTTGCCGCCCACGATCTCGTCCTTGAACTCGTACCCGCCGCCAGGGTTGGGTTCGAGACGCAGCCAGCAGTCGGCGAACTGTCCCGACCCGCCCGTCTGCTTCTTGTGGCGTCCTTGCGCGGTCGCGCTCTTGCGAATCGTCTCCCGGTACGGGATGCGCAACTCGGTGAGCTCGGCCTCGACGTGGAAGCGCTCGTGCAGCCGCGAGATCACCACGTCGACCGCAGTGTCACCCATCGCCGAGACGATCGTCTGGTGGGTCTCCTCGTCGCGCCGCAGCTGGAGCGCCGGGTCCTCATCGACGATGGACTTGAGCGCCGTGCCCAGCTTGTCCTCATCGGCCTTCGTCTTGGCCACGATGGCGACCGGGAACAGCGGCTCGGGTAGCGGAAGCGCATCGAAGGCGATCCCACCCTTTGCCGACAGCGTGTCGTTGGTGGCGGTATCGGTGAGCTTCGGAAGCACGGCGATGTCGCCCGCCGGGACGGCATCCACGTCTGCGGTCTCCTTGCCGGTCATCTTGAAGATGTGCGCGACGCGCTCCTTCTTGCCGGTACGGGAGTTCACCACCTCGGAGTTGGGCGTCAACGTGCCCGAGACGACCTTGATGAACGACATCCGGCCGACGTAGGGGTCCGAGAGGGTCTTGAACACGTGGCCGGAGAAGTCGCCCGTGCTCGAGAACGGGACCTCTGTGCCGTCGGTCGTGCGCATGGGGCCGTGTGCGGTGGGCTCGGGGAAGAACGTGACGATCTCGTCCATCAGGTCCTCGACGCCTTGGAGCTTGAGCGCCGAGCCCACGAACACCGGGATGACCTTGCTCTCCGCGATGGCGAGCCCGAGCAGTTTCTCGAGGTCCTCCTGTGTCAACGGTTCGCCCTCGAGGTACTTCATCATCAAGTCGTCGTCGACCTCGGCGGTCTTGTCGGCGAGCTGCTCGCGGGCGGCCTCGGCCGCATCGGCATACTCGGCCGGTATGTCCTCGGTGTGTTCGCCATCGTCCTCATGGCGATAGGCCTTCATGCGGATGATGTCGACGACGCCGTGGAAGTCGGCCTCGGCGCCCATGGGGAGTTGTATCGGCACCACGCGGTCGCCGAACGTCGCGGTGAGCTTGGCGAGACACGCGTCGAAGTCGGCGTGCTCCTTGTCCATCCGGTTGATGAAGACGGCTCTGGCGATACCCATCTGCCCGGCGATCTTCCACAGGCGTTCCGTCTGGACCTGCGGACCGGCGACCGCGTCGACGACGAACAGCGCCATCTCGGCGGCCTCCATACCGGCGATCGCATCAGCAACGAAGTCGGCGTACCCGGGCGTGTCGATCACATTGATCTTCACACCATCGTGGACCACCGGTGCGAGCGAGAGGTTGAGAGAGAACGAGCGCTTCATCTCCTCGGGGTCGTAGTCGAGGGTCGAGTGACCCCCATCGACACTGCCGAGTCGTTTCGTGGCGCCGGACAGATGAAGCATCGCCTCCGCGAGCGAGGTCTTTCCCGCACCGCCGTGTCCGACTAGGACGACGTTGCGGACCTTGTCAGTGCTTGGTGCTCCCAAGTACATCGCCTCCTTGGTGAGTAACGCGCCACAACGTCGTGGCGCGCACGTAAGCGACGCGGGAAGGATGGCCCCACCCGCGGGTCCCTCTTCGCAGACAGTCTACCCCGAAAGCGCGGCCTCCGACGCACCTTCTTACCACTGCGGGCATCGGCTGGTAGAATGCCACGAGCGTTCCCGCACATTCGGCGCCGCCTTGGCGCATCGAAGGAGGTTGCCTGCTCGTGAACGGCCGCACCACGTACGTTTCTCGCCGCACTCGTGGCTTTGCTGGTGGCAGGGGCGTTCGCCGTGAGCGGGTGTTCGTCGGCCGAGCAGCCTGCCACGACGAAGCCGGCCTCAGAGCAGCCAGCCGCCGACACCCAGCCCGTCGAGCAGCCCGCCACCAACTCGCAGGGGGAAACCTTGTATACGCCAGCCTACGTACCCAACGGAAACGAGACGGCCACCTTCAAGACCAGCAAGGGCGTGGTCGTCGTGAAGCTCTTCGGCAAGGACGCCCCGATCCACGTTGGCAACTTCGTCGAGCTTGTGCGCAAGGGCTTCTACGACAAGACAAAGTTCCACCGCTACGAGCCGGGCTTCGTGGTTCAGGGCGGCGATCCGCAGACGCAGTCGCTGACCTCCGAGCAAGTGGAGCAGGCGGTGAAGACCGGCAACCCGCCGCTTGGCACGGGTGGGCCGGGCTATGTGATCAAGGGCGAGTTCGACCCGTCCGTGAACCCGAACAAGCACGTCAAGGGCGCGCTCGGTATGGCGCGCACGAACGATCCGGACTCGGCGGGCTCCCAGTTCTACTTCGCGCTTGAGCCGCTCGCTGCGCTTGATGGGCAGTACACGGTGTTTGGAACCATCACCCAGGGCCAGGATGTCGCGGACCAGTTGCGCGTCGGCGATACCATCGAGTCGGTCACCATCGACAACGCGAACTAGGCGAACCGAGCAGATACGACCAGTGGACCAGTCGAAGTACCAAGAAGCACAACATGCCTACGACACGGGCGACTTCCGCACTGCCGCGAAGTCGTTCTTGGCTTCGGCGGGCAAGGGCGCGGCCGGTAACGGCAGCGCCTATCACATGGCGGGCAACTCGCTCATGCGCCTGCGCCGGTATCAAGATGCGGTGACGGTCTACGGACACGCGCTCAGGGACGAGACCTACGACAAGCGCGGTTCTGTCGAGGCGAACCTGGGCGCCGCCTACGTCGCTTTGGGTGAGTACGCCGAGGCGGTCAAGGCCTACGAGGCCGCCATCGACGAGCCCGACTATCCGACGCCCTACCGCGCCTACCAGGGGATGGCCGCCGCACTCGTGGAGCGGGGCAGGATCGAGGACGCTGCCGTCGCCTACCGCCGCGCGGCTCTCGACACGGCGAACCCGGATCCCGGCAAGGCGCTGGTCAACCTGGGGCTGTGCTTCATGGCACTGGGCAGACCTGAGGACGCCGTCGAGGCATATCAGGCTGCGTTGGGCTTCGATGACTACCAGGGTCGGGGCAAGGCGCTCGCCAACATCGGCCAGGCGTATGCCGCGATGGGGGCGTACGACGAGGCGGTGCGCGCGTTCGAGAAGGCTACGCAGCTGCACGGCCACAAGCTGAACGCTGCTGCCCAGAAGGCCTACGATGACGCTCGTGCGGCGGCACGGCCGCCCGTGGAGACGGTGGAGGGCTGGGAGACCGGCGAGATCGGCATCGATCAGGCGCAGCCCACAGGATGGGACCAGGGCGAGCTGCAGGCACTCGCCGATGATGCCGTGTCGGATGCGGAGCCGGTGCGAGACGAGTTGCGTGCGGAGCAGGCTGCCGCCGCGTTGGGGATGGGTGACGAAGAGGCCGTGACCGAATTCTTCGCGCTCACTGAGGACGAGATGCGGGCTCGGGATCGTGAGGCGCGTCGAGCCGATCGAGAGCAGAAGCGCTCCTCAGTCAGCTGGGTGAGGATCGCGATCGTGTCCGCCGTGGTGTTCGTGTTGTTCTCGGCGCTGTTCGGCGGGCTGTACTGGTTGGGGTTCGGCTGGCCCACTCAAGCAGCTGCCGTCAAGGGGCTGATCGCATCGTATGCCGAGGGACAGCCGGTGGAGCAGTACTGGGTCGCAGTCCCGGGCAAGGACGTTGCACGCGAGATGGCCAAGATCCCGCCGGTCAAGACGTTCTCTGTGGACTCCGTCGATCGCGGTCGTACGAGTTCGACGGCGTACGTCACCATCACGCCTGAGAAAGGCGCTCCACTGCGCTATACGATCACCCTGTCGCGCGAGGGCGTGGGGTGGAAAGTGACCGGTGTGGAGAACGATTGGCGTTCCACGGGCGGCTGATGCAGCCGCTCGTCTGTTGTCGGCGATGGAAGGAACACGAGTGGAACAGAGCACATACCTGATGATCAAGCCGGATGCCGTCGCCCGCGGCCTCGTGGGGCGCATCATCGGGCGCTTCGAGGATGCCGGTCTCAGGCTTGAACGCCTCGAGTACGGGATGGTCACGCCTCAGCAGGCTGCGGCGAACTACGCGGAGCATGAGGGCAAGCCGTTCTATGAGGGACTGGTCGCCTACATCACCTCCGGGCCTGTCGTGAAGATGGTCGTGAGCGGCCCCAACGCAGTCGCCGTGTGTCGCAAGCTCATGGGTGTCACGAATCCTGCCGACGCTGCGCCGGGAACCATCCGCGGTGACTTCGGCCTGATCATGGACGCGAACGTGATCCACGGGTCGGATTCGCCCGAATCCGCCGAGCGCGAGATCGCCATCTTCTTCGGCGACTGATTGCCGAGAGCGTCGAGCGCTGGTTCGCATCGGTCACCATAGGGGCCGTCGCACTCAAGGTGCGGCGGCCCTTCGTGACCCCCTTGGCAAGTGCGAAGTAAGCCGTAGGCAACCGCCGTCGTGACAGGGTGGCTCAAGTCACCGATCGACGAGGAGCGAACACGATGGAGCCCACGTACCCTCGAAGCGGCGAATGTCCCCGCGAGCTGCTGCTGCAGGGCCAGACTCAGTCACTGACCGACGAGGCGCTTCTTTCCGTGCTGGTTGGAGAGACAGGGGCAGCCGGCGTGGGCCGCCTGCTGAGACATCAGCCTGTCGCGCAGGGTCTTTGGCGGATGGATGCCGAGGAGCTGATCTCCTTGGAAGGGGTCGGGCCCGCACGCGCGGCGAGGATACTGGCCGTGCTGGAGATGAGCCGCAGGGCGTCGGGGCCGTGTGAGGATAGGCGACCCACGATCTCCACTCCGGACGATGTCGCCGCCCTGTGCTCGCCTCACCTGAGGGGGCTCGATCGCGAGCACTTCTGGACCCTCGCTCTCAACACCAAGAACAGGCTTCTGCGCGTCATCGAGGTGTCCGTTGGGTCGCTCAATGCCTCGATCGTGCACCCGCGAGAGCTGTTCAAGGATGCGGTGCGCGTCTCGGCGGCCTCGGTCGTCGTGGTCCACAACCACCCGAGCGGCGATCCCACTCCCAGCGGAGCCGACATCCAGCTCACCCGTCGGCTCGTGAAGGCGGGGGACGTGCTGGGGGTCGAGGTCCTCGACCACGTGGTGCTGGGAGACGGGGGCGCCCACGCCAGCCTGCGTGACCTCGGGCTGATGTGAGGCGAGGGCACCGCCACTGCCAGTGGGTTTGCTTTGCGCTGTGCTAGACTGCAGGGCGCATTGCGAACGACCGACCCGGCCACCACAGGTCAAGGGTCGGTTTTGGCATGCGGCGCCTGTGCCGGCGGCAGCGCCGGGGCATCAGGCCGCGCCGAAGGGAGAGACTGCGACTGTGTCGCTCGTAGATATGTTCTTCAACTCGTGGGGCGGCGACATGGCCGTGGACCTGGGCACAGCGAACACGCTCGTGTCGGTTCGCGGGCGCGGAATCGTGCTCATCGAGCCTTCTGTCGTCGCTGTAGAGCGCGACACGAAACGCGTGCTTGCCGTGGGTATCGACGCCAAGCGGATGCTCGGCCGCACACCCGGTAGCATCGTGGCCATCCGACCGCTCAAAGACGGGGTCATCGCCGACTTCGAGGTGACGGAGGCGATGCTTCGGTACTTCATCAACAAGACGCGCGTGAAGCGCTTCCCCTGGCAGCCAAAGCCGCGCGTGGTCGTGTGCGTACCCTCGGGGGTCACCGAGGTTGAGAAGCGCGCTGTGTTCGAGGCCACCATGCAGGCGGGCGCGCGCCAGGCGTTTCTGATCGAGGAGCCCATGGCCGCGGCGATCGGCGCGGGGCTGCCGATCCAGGAGCCGACCGGGTCGATGGTCGTCGATATCGGCGGCGGCACGACCGAGGTCGCGGTCATATCGCTCGGCGGTATCGTCGTGGCGCAGTCGATCCGAATCGCCGGCGACGAGTTCGACGACGCTGTCATCGCGTACGTCAAGCGTGTCTACAACGTGCTGATCGGCGAGCGCACCGCCGAGGAGATCAAGTTCGAGATCGGTAGCGCATGGCCACTGCTCGAAGAGGTCGACGTGGAGGTTCGCGGGCGTGACCTGCTCACCGGTCTGCCACGCACCGTCGCGATGGAGTCCGAGGAGATTCGAGAAGCGCTCGAAGAGCCCACGCTTGCAATCATCGCTGCAGTCAAGGGAACACTCGAGCAGACTCCGCCCGAGCTCGCGAGCGACCTGATGGAGTATGGCATCGTGCTGACGGGCGGCGGAGCGCTCCTGCGCGGGCTCGACGAGCGGCTCCGGCACGAGACCGGGATGCCCGTGCACGTCTCAGAGAGCGCGCTCACGAACGTGGTCGACGGCTCCGCGCAGGCGCTTGAGGAGATAGACGCGCTCAAGAAGGTGCTGCAGGGTGGGCGCTAGCCCACCTGTGAGGCCATGAAGATCCAGAAGACCGAGACACCAGGACCGAGGCCCGGCTGGCTCATCCTGTTCGTGGCGCTCTCGATAGTGCTCATCACCGCGTGGTACCGAGAGGGAAGCACGGGCCCGTTGCACCGGGTCAAGATCGGCATGCAGGCCGCTACGGCGCCTGTCCAGGCAGGCGGGGAACTGCTTACGCGCCCTGTCCGTGGACTGTTCGCCTGGGCTGGCGACCTGGGTGTCACGAGAAGCCAGCTCGAGGAGCTTCGCAAACAGAACCAGTCCCTTCGGGTTCGGGTCGCCGAGCTTGAGGAGGCGCGGTTGGAGAACGAACGGCTTCGCGCGCTCGTCGATCTGCCGATGGCCGGGGAGCTGAAGTCGGCCGCCGCGCACGTCATCGGACGTCCATCCAACTCGTGGGACGGTGTCATCGTGATAGACCGAGGATCCGCCGATGGCATTCGGAGCGGGATGCCGGTCATCGGTCCCCAGGGCCTTCTCGGCCAGACCGTGACTGTTGCGCCCGGCAGCTCCAAGGTCCGACTCATCACCGACCAGCGAAGCGGTGTGGCGGCGATGATCCAGCGCACTCGCGCTGAGGGAGTCGTTCGTGGCAACCTCGACGGGCGTCTGACGCTGGACTTCGTGAGTATGGACACGCCGGTCAAGGAGGGCGATGTGGTGATCACGTCGGGCATCGGCGGCGTCTACCCGAAGGGGCTTCCTATCGGTGAGGTCAGCGAAGTCAAGCGGGAACCAAACGCGCTCTACCAGTCGATTCGCGTTCAGCCGGCCAGCGATCCCTCCGGGCTGGAAGAGGTGCTGGTGATCGTGGGTGCGCCCGCTTCGGCCGAGCCACAGGGAGGCGAGTGATGCGACGCGCGGTCCCTGCGATAGCGGCGGTGCTCGTCGCGACCCTGCTCCAAGTCGGCCTGGCTCCCTACATGAGTATCGGGGGTGTGACCCCGAACTTCCTGCTGCTGGTAGTCGTGACTCTCGCCTTGACCACCGGCCCCACCGAGGGTGCGGTTGCCGGCTTTGCGGCCGGCCTGCTATTCGACATGGTCAGCACCGGCCCGTTGGGACCGATGGCGCTCGTGCTCGCGGCGACCGGGTACTTCGCCGGGCTGCTCCATGAACAGATGTTCGCCGAGGGATGGCTGCTGCCCATCACGGTACTGGCGATCGCGGCGCTTTCCGCCGAGGTAGCCTATGGTCTGTTGCTCACTTTGCTTGGCGAAGGCGGACCGTTCTGGGAGAGCTTCTTCACAAAGATGCTGCCGGCAGCGGTGTACAATACGGTCCTGGCCTTGCTCATCTACCCTTGGTTGGCTCGCTTCTTGCGCCACGAGCGGCCCATGAAGACCTTCAGACGGCTGGCGTAGAACACGTGTGCCGTATCCGCTGTGGCCTGACGAGCGCAGTGACGACCCAATCGGACACAGATGCCCAACTTCCGCCAGAGACTCAAGCCTCGCTTCGCCGTGCTCGCCGGCGTCGTCGTCGGCGTCTTGGGTCTGCTGCTGCTTCGACTGTGGACCATGCAGGTCCTCAGCGGCGATGCCTATGCGGCACAAGCGGTCGAGAATCGGGTACGTGAGATAACCACGGTAGCTCCGCGGGGTCGGATACTTGACCGCAGGGGTCGAGAGCTCGTCACCAACCGCGCGACACTTGCTGTAGTGGTGGCGCCCTCGGCCAAGGGTGACACGGAGATGCTCACGCGTCTTTCGTCGCTGCTTGACGTTCCGCTCCCCGAGATCCAGGAGCGGGTCAACAGCGTCAAGGAGGCGGCGCTTGCACCTCGAATCGTGGCCATCGACGTTCCACTCGGCACCGTGGCCTACCTCGCCGAGCACGAGAGCGAGTTCCCCGGTGTGGAGATCCAGACCCGCGCCATCCGCCAGTATCCGCAAGGCGCGGTAGCGGCGCACGTTCTGGGTTACGCGGGCGAGATAGCCGATGCCGAGCTGGGTGAGCCGGACTTCAAGGACTACGACCCCACCGACTTCGTTGGCAAGGCAGGGGCCGAGAGGGCGTTCGAGAAGGTGCTCCAAGGCGATCGCGGGCGCAAGGTGCTCGAGGTTGACGCGTCGGGGCGCCCGAAGCGCGTCATCAGCGAGACGGAGCCGGAATCGGGCCGCGATGTGGTGCTGACTATCGACAGCCGAGTGCAGCGCGTCACCGAACGTGCGCTACGCCAGGCGATGGTGGATGCTCACAAGGATGACTACCCGAAGGCACGGGCAGGGGCCGCGGTCGCGCTCGACGTGCGCACTGGAGAGGTCCTGGCGCTTGCGAGCTTGCCGACGTACGACCCCTCGGTCTTTCTCGGCGGAGTGTCGAAGAAGCAGTGGCGCTCGCTGACGACCACTTCTTCGGAGTTCCCGCTCACCAATCGCGCGCTGATGGCGCAGTATCCGCCGGCGTCGACGTTCAAGGCCTTCACAGGGCTCGCCGGCCTGCAATACCGCGTCACCAGCCCATGGAAGACCTACCACTGTGCCGGTCGGTGGAAAGGCATGGGCAAGCAATGGGCGAAGTGGTGCTGGCTGCACTCCGGCCATGGGACCGTGACGTTCATGGACGGCATCCAGGACTCCTGCGACACGGTGTTCTACGAGATCGGCTACGCGTTCTACAAGCGCAAGGGCGAGAAGTTGCAGCAGTTCGTTCGCAGCTTCGGATACGGGTCCCAGACCGGGATAGAGTTGCCGGGTGAGGCTGACGGCCGTGTCCCTGATGCCGCTTGGAAGAAGGCGTACAACGAGGACTACCCCGAGTACCAGCGGTGGCTTCCGGGCGACACCGTGAACATGGCGATCGGCCAAGGCGACTTGCTCGTGACCCCACTCCAGGTGGCGGCGACATACGGCGGAATCGCGAACGACGGCAAGGTCATGCGACCGCACGTGCTCAAGAAGGTGCTCGGTGGCGACGGCACGTCAGTGCTCGAACAGGGGCGTGAGGTCGCATTTGCGCCGAAGGTGTCGAAGCGCAACATAAAGGCCATGCAGACGGCGCTGCGCAACGTGACAGAGCAAGGCACCGGCGCTGCGGCGTTTCGGGGCTTCTCCACGCCAGTGGCGGGCAAGACGGGTACCGCGCAAGTGGCCGGCAAGGATGACTACGCGTGGTTCGTCGGATACGCGCCGGCGAGCGATCCTCGCTACGTGGTGGCGGTCGTCATCGAGCAGGGTGGCCACGGCGGCTCGGTCGCGGCGCCGGCTGCTCGGCAGATCCTTGCGGCGTTGCTCGGCAAGAGGATCGAACACGTGACCGCATCGGATTCATCTCGATGATGGGCCCTGCCGATCGCTCGTTTCTCAGGCCCGTCAATCCGGTGCTGCTCGCGGTAGTGGTGCTGCTTGCGGCGTTCGGGAGTGTGATGGTGCGCTCGGCGGTCTCGGGCATGGACGCCGGCGATGCGATGTTCCGGCGCCACCTGATCGGACTTGCCATCGGAGTCGTGCCGCTGGTAGTGGCGTGGGCCATCGACTACCGCAAGCTCCAGGGGTGGGTCGGCCCGCTGATGGCCCTGACATGCTTCCTGATCGTGTCGCCGCTGATTCCCGGGCTGGGAGGCGAGGCGAAGGGGGCTCAGCTGTGGCTGGAGGTCGCTGGAGTCCGGCTGTTCCAACCATCAGAGCCGGCGAAGCTCGTCTACATCGTTGCCATAGCCGCTGTCATAGCAGGCTTCAAGGGGGTCATCGAGACGCCTCGGCAGGTCCTGAAGGTTGTTGGCATCGCCGCTATCCCGTTCGTGCTGGTTGTGGCGGTGGGCGACCTTGGGACGGGGCTCGTATTCATCGCCATCACGCTGGGGATGCTGCTCGTGGGCGGGCTGCGTGCCCGCTGGTTCCTGGTGTTTGCGCTGGTGGGTGCGGTGGCCGTCGGCGTGGTCCTGAAGGCCGACCTGCTGCAGGAGTACCAAGTGAATCGGCTGATGGTCTTCGTCGACCCGACGCTCGATCCGAGCGGTGCCGGATACAACCTGGAACAGTCGAAGATCGCGATAGGCTCGGGTGAGCTTTCGGGCAAAGGGCTGGGGGAGAGCACTCAAGGCAATCTCAACTTCCTTCCCGAGCGCCACACGGACTTCATCTTCGCCGTACTGGGAGAGGAACTGGGATTCGCGGGAGCGGTCGTGCTTCTCGGCCTGTATCTGGCTCTGTTGATCACGGCACTCGAGGTGTCGGCGTCCGCGCGGGATCTGTTCGGGTCTTTGATCGCAGTCGGGATCATCGCCATGTGGACCTTCCAGATCCTCGAGAACGTCGGCATGACCGTGGGCCTGATGCCCATTACGGGGATCCCGCTGCCCTTCATGAGCTTCGGCTCTTCGTTCATGGTCACCAACATGGCGGCGGTGGGTATGCTTCTGTCAGTCTGGACACGTCGAACCTAGGGAGTCGTCGATGGCGTTTCTGTTCGACATCAAAGACATGATGAGTTCCGGCGCCTCTCTCAGGACCGAGCGCGAGAAGAACCTTCGCGTGGCCGTCTTCGTGGACGCTGAGGCATCCGATCTGGCCGTTGACGCACTGAAGGATGCCCTCCAACCCCAGATGAGCACAGCACGGCTGCACATCGAGCCCGTTGTACCGGGTGACGTTCTCGTGGTTGAGGAGTCTGCAGATGCTGTGATCGCGCTCGCGGGCCCGGGCGCCACACTCGCACCTTCCCTCGCCCAGGCGAGGGAGCGGTTCATCCCCACGGTCGTGGTGTCGTTGGGCGAGTCCCAGGCCGATGCTGCCAGGCGGCTTCAGCACCCGGTGCTCGACACGGTCGCCGATGACGACGCGGAAGAGCTCATCAAGAAGCTAGGACGCTGGCTGGCCGACCGGGTCAGCGGCAAGCGTCTTGCGCTGGCCGCGAACTTCGCCTTCGTGCGTCGGGCTGTTGCCGAAGAGGCGATCAAGAACACGGCGTTCCAGAACGCCGTCATCGGCGGCGTGATGATACTTCCCGGTGCGGACATGCCGGTCATGACCGCGAACCAAGGCAAGATGGTGCTGCAGATCGCCGCCGCCTATGGCGAGCCTCTGGGCCCCGAGCGCATCAAGGAGCTCGCTGCTGTCGTGGGCAGCGCCTTCGTCTTCAGGGCGGTGGCGCGCCAAGCGCTCGCGTTCGTCCCCGGTGTGGGGTGGGCGATCAAGGCGGGCATGGGGTACTCCGCTACGCTCGGAGTGGGATACGCCGCCCTTGAGTACTTCGAAGAGGGCGGGGATGTACGAGGTCTCGCGACGAAGCTGCGGGAGACCAAGGAGCGCATGCTCGAGAAGGTGCGGTCCCGTGGTGGCGTCGAGGAGGCGCCGATCCCGGCACACGGTTGGGTCGTCGAAGACGAGCCCTCCGAGCCTGCCGACTTGGTGCTCGAGGCGGCGTGGGAGGAAGGCGGCGAGGTCGCGGTCGAGCCGGGGGATATGTGACCCGCGACGACCTGTGGCCTCGAGTCGAGCCGCTCCTCGCTCAGGTTGAGCGTCCGGCCCGCTATCTGAACCGCGAGTGGGGTTCGCGCCACAAGGATGCCGAGTACAGGACCGCTCTGCTCTATCCCGACACGTATGAGATCGGACAAGCGAATCAGGCCATCGGGATACTGTACGCGGTCCTCAACGGTCTGGATGGGGTGAGTGCTGAGCGCGTCTACCTCCCGTGGGTGGACCTTGGCGATCTCATGCGCGTGAATGGAGTGCCCCTGTTCACGTTGGAGTCCTGTGCGCCGGTCGCCGATGTCGACCTGCTTGGGGTCACAGTCCCGCACGAGCTGTCCTACACCAACGTCCTCGAAGCGCTCGACCTGGCCGGGATACCGTTTCGCGCCGATCAGCGCGGCGAGGACATGCCGCTCGTGGTGGGAGGCGGCCCCTGCGTCTACAACCCCGAGCCCTTCGCCGCCTTCTTCGACGCGATCCTGGTCGGAGAGGGCGAGGACGCGATCGTCGATATCGTTGCGGCGCACCGAGCTGCGAAGAAGGCCGGGCTCTCGCGAGCGGAGACGTTGCAGCGTCTTGCCGCAGTTGCCGGCGTGTACGTGCCCTCGCTGTATACGCCGCGCTTCGACGACGGGGTATTCGCGGGCATGGCGGCCTTGCAGGACGCGTCTTCCGTGGTGCGCAAGCGCGTCGTGCGCGATCTTGACGAGCACGAGGTGGCGAACTGCCCGATCGTGCCGTTCATGGACGTGGTGCACGACCGTCTTGCTCTCGAAGTGCTGAGAGGCTGCACGCGGGGATGCAGGTTCTGCCAGGCGGGTATGGTCTACCGGCCCGTTCGAGAGCGCAGCGCCGACACCGTGGTCCGCGAAGTCCTCGACGGGTTGAGATGCACTGGCCACAACGAGGCTTCGCTCACGTCGCTGTCGACCGCGGATCACAGCCAGCTCGAGGAGATCCTGCGGCGTCTGCAGCGCCGCACCGGTGGTACCGGGGTGTCGGTATCGTTGCCGAGTCTGCGCGTCGATGCTTTCAGTGTCGAGATGGCCCGGCTGATATCGACCGGCAAGAAGACCGGGCTCACCTTCGCTCCTGAAGCGGGAACGCAGCGGCTGCGCGACGTGATCAACAAGAACGTGACCGAGAACGATCTGCTCTCCACGGTGGATCTGGCGTTCTCGGCGGGTTGGCGCCGAGTCAAGCTCTACTTCATGCTCGGCCTGCCCACCGAGACCGACGACGATATTCGCGGGATCGGAGCACTCGTCCGCTTGGTGCTGGACACGGCCCGGGCCGCGACCCCGCCTCAGCAGAGGGGAGGCATCCGCATCGGAGTCAGTGTGTCGACGTTCGTGCCGAAGGCGGGCACGCCGTTCCAGTGGGAGTCCCAGGCCACTCCCGAGACGGTTAGGCACAAGCAGGGCGTCTTGCGCGAGTCGATGCCGCGCAAGGGGGTCGACCTTCACTGGCACGACGCGGACGTCTCCTTCGTGGAGGGCGTGATGGCGCGTGGGGGTCGCGAACTCGCCCAAGTGGTAGAGACAGCGTGGCGCTCGGGCGCCCGTTTCGACGCCTGGACCGAGCGTTTCAGTCTCAAGACGTGGACGGCGGCGTTCGAGTCGTGCGGCGTGTCGCCTGAGCATATCGCGCATACGGAGCGCGATGCTGAGTCCGCTTTGCCCTGGGACCACCTGTCCTCGGGTGTGTCGCGGCGTTACTTGATACGCGAGCGGGAGCGTGCCTACTCGGCACTCCCCACCGCTGACTGCAGCTTCGACGGCTGCACAGGCTGCGACGCGTGTGACGATCTGGGAGTCGACATCGTGCTCGGGGGAGGCTCGAGGCGGTGACGTCAGGCGAGTACAGATTGCGGGTTCGCTATGGCAAGACCGGCAGGCTGCGGTGGTTGTCCCATCTTGAGGTCGTGCACGCCCTCGAAAGGATGATTCGCCGGGCCGAGTTGCCTTTCGCCGTTACCCAGGGGTTCAGTCCCCACCTCAAGGCCGCCTTCGGCCCCGCGCTGCCGGTGGGGACGGCTGGTCAGAACGAGTACCTCGACGTCTGGTTGAGGGAGTACACTGATGCAACGCGCGTTGCGGCGCGGCTTGCCGAGGTCTCGCCTGAGGACCTGGCTCCGACGGCCGCCCGCTACGTCGCGGGAGACGAGCCGTCCTTGACGGCGGCTCTGACGATAGGCGTGTACGAAGTCGGGTTGGATGGAAGGGGGCTGGACCCGGAGACGGTGCGCGCGGCGCTCGAGAAGGTCTTGGCGGTGGGCGAGCTGACAGTTGTGAACAAGGGCAAGAACAAGGCTTACGATCTGACGCGCTGCGTCCCGAAGGACGTTCGCGTCACCGATCGAGAGGGCGGTGTGAGCGTAGAGCTCGCCGTCCGAATGGGACCGCAAGGGTCCCTTCGCCCAGAAGCACTCGTCAGAGCGGCCATCGAAACGACCGGTACCGAGTTGACCGCCGTGCACACGACGCGGCTGGACACTCTCATCGAATCGGATCAGGGGGTCTGGTCGCAACCGTTGTGACGGGAGTGGACCAGGTGGCCGACGTGGCCCGCGAGATGCTCATCTCGCACGACAGCAACGAGACCCGGGTTGCGCTGCTCGAGGACCGGGAACTCGTAGAGCTCTACATCGAACGCCCCAAGCGAAGCGTGGTCGGTAACGTCTACCTCGGCCGGGTCAGTGACGTGCTGCCCGGGATGCAGGCTTCCTTCGTCGATATCGGCTTGGAGAAGAACGCCTTCCTCTATGTTGACGAGGTCGTCGCCCCGGAAGGCATCGAGGGCGTCCCGAAACGCGACATCCAGCGGCTGCTCAAGCCCGGCCAGCAGCTCATGGTCCAGGTGCTCAAGGACCCGATGGGCACCAAGGGCGCTCGTGTCACCACCGAGATAACGCTCCCCGGGCGATTCCTCGTGCTGATGCCGTTCTCGCGATTCGTGGGCGTGTCCAAGAAGCTCCCGGACGGCGAGCGCGACCGGCTGCATGCGATCATCGACGATCTGGTGCCCGATGGGATGGGCGTGATCGTGCGTACTGTGGCTAACGGCGCTTCGGAGCGCGACCTCACAACCGACCTCGAGTTCCTGTCGCGCCTGTGGAAGCGCGTGAAGCATCAGTCCGAGGAGGCGCTTCCCCCCGAGGTCATCTACACCGAGATGGATCTGGCTCTTCGCTTGGTCAGAGACGTGTTCTCCGATGAGTTCAGACGGATGGTCGTCGACGACAAGGCCACCTTCGAGAAGGTGTCGTCGTTTCTGAAGAAGTCCTCTCCGCAACTTGTGAGACGCGTCCAGCTGCACAAGGAGCGCACGCCACTGCTCGAGTCGTTCGGGATCACCGACGTGATCGAGTCGGCGCTCAGGCGCACCGTTCCACTCGCGAGCGGTGGACACCTGACCATCGACAAGACAGAGGCGCTCACTTCGATCGACGTCAACACGGGCAAGTTCGTGGGGAAGCGGAGCTTGGAGGAGACGATACTGCGCACCAACCTCGAGGCGGCCGAGGAGGCGGTGAGACAGCTTCGTCTTCGTGACCTGGGCGGGATAATCGTCATCGACTTCATCGACATGGAACAGCCGGCCAGCAGGACCCAGGTCTCCCAGCGTCTCAGCGCAGCCCTTGCCAAGGATCGTACCCGCACTCGCATGAGTGAGATGTCGCGCCTGGGCCTCGTCGAGCTCACACGCAAGAACGTGACCGACGGCCTATACGGTGTTCTCACGGAGCGTTGCCCGTGCTGCGACGGGGAGGGGCGGGTCGTCTCTCGGCAGACTCGCCGCATCGCTGTCGAGCGACGCATGCGCGAGATTCTCCGAAACGGCGCTTCCGGCGCGTACCTGTTCGGGCTGAACCCCGACACGTTCAAGCTGATAACAGAGCCGGGCCTCAACGTCGCGGCTGCGCTGCGGGCCGATACGGGCTCACAGGTGACGATCGTGCCAGACGAAGAGGCGGCTCCAACCGAGGTCAGGGTACTGATCGAGGGCAGGACGGGGCTGTTCGGACGCGTACCGTGGCGCTCGAGGGCGCAGCGCTGATTCGGGCGGACACGCCCGGTACCGTGTCGCGCTCCGAGGCGCGTTGACGCACTTCGGCGGCCCTGTTAGCATATCTCCTCGCGTGTTTACCAAGCGATGAAAGGTTTTCGATGTACGCAATCGTTTCCACCGGGGGCAAACAGCTCAAGGTCGCCGAAGGCGATGTAGTCTCCGTCGAGAAGCTCGATGCCGCTGTAGGGGATAGCGTCACCTTCGATGTGATCTTCTTGGCGGATGAGGGCGATATCGTCGTCGATAGCGACGCGCTTGCCGCCGCCAAGGTGACCGGCGAGGTCGTCGAGCAGTACAAGGGCGAAAAAGCCATCATCTTCAAGTTCAAGAAGCGTAAGGGCTACAAGCGCCTCAAGGGTCACCGCCAGAACCTGACCCGTGTCCGCATCACGGGCGTGGTTGCCGGTGAGCCCAAGAAGAAGGCCGCCCCCAAGAAGAAGGCCGCCCCCAAGAAGACCGAGGAGGTCGTGGCCGAGACGGCCGAGGCCACGGTCGCTGCAACCGAGTAAGGCAGGGATCACGAGAAATGGCTCATAAGAAGGGTCTGGGCTCGACGAAGAACGGCCGCGACTCCCGCGCCAAGCGCCTGGGTGTCAAGCGGTTCTCGGGCCAGACGGTCACCACAGGCACGATCATCGTTCGCCAGCGTGGCACGCACATCCATCCGGGTGAGGGTGTCGGCCGCGGCGGGGACGACACGCTGTTCGCGCTTCGCGAGGGCGTCGTCGAGTTCACTCGCGGCATGAAGCGCCGCGTACACGTTCGACCGCTCGAGGGCTGACGGCCCGAAGCAGACCGAGCACCACTCGATCAGTCGCGAGCCCTCCGCCACCACGAACCGGCGGGGGGCTCGTTCGCATATCATGGCGGCAACCGCCGCGAGGAAGGACCTGAAGGCCACGTGTTCATCGATGAGGTGAAGATCAACGTCAAGGCGGGTGACGGCGGCGCGGGCTGCATGTCGTTTCGCCGGGAAGCGCACGTGCCGAAGGGCGGTCCCGACGGCGGCGACGGCGGGCGCGGCGGCGACGTATTGCTCGAGGCGGATGGTGCGCTCTCGTCACTGATCGACTATCGGTACAAGCGTCACTTCAAGGCACCGAAGGGCGTGCACGGCAAGGGTGCCATCCGCCACGGCGCACGCGGAGAAGACCTTGTGCTGAAGGTACCGCTTGGGACAATGGTGCGTGATGCCGAGACCGGCGAGCTCCTCGGCGATCTGACGCGTCAGGGTCAGCGCGTGGTGGTCGCGGGCGGCGGTCATGGTGGCCGCGGCAACATCCACTTCGTCACGCCTACGCGGCGCGCCCCGGCCTTCGCTGAACTCGGCGAGCCTGCTGAAGAGCGCTGGATAGAGCTTGAGATGAAGCTTCTCGCCGACGCGGCACTGGTGGGGATGCCAAGCGTCGGCAAGTCCTCACTCATCGCGCGTATGAGCGCTGCGCGGCCCAAGATCGCCGACTACCCCTTCACCACGCTTGTGCCCAACCTCGGCGTAGCCAAGGCGGGGGAGCGTAGCTTCGTCATCGCGGATGTGCCCGGGCTCATCGAGGGCGCTCACGAGGGCAAGGGGCTCGGGCATGCCTTCCTGCGCCACATCGAACGCAGTGCGCTCATCATCCACGTGGTCGACCTGACCGGCGGCTACGAGTCGCGTGACGTGATCGCGGACTACGAGATCATCAATCGGGAGCTCGAACTGCACGCCGTCGATCTCGCCGAGCGGCCCCGGGTGGTCGTGGGGAACAAGGCGGACGTCGTCGGTGTGGAGGAGTCGGACGAACGGCTTCGCGCACGGGCCGAAGCCGACGGTTTGCCGTACTTCGCAGTCTCGGCTGTGACCGGAGAGAACATCGACGCGATGACGCGAGCGGTCGCTCAGCTGGTCTACGAGCTCAGGCGCACCGCAACTCAGGCCGACGAGTCCTACGAGCGAGTGTGGCAGCACGACCGCCGAAAGGGTCGCGAGTTCACAGTCGTGAACATGGGAGGCGGCGTGTTCCGCATCGACGGTCGGGCGATCGAACGGATGGTTGTCCAGACTGAATGGAACAACGAGGAGGCCGTCGCGTTCCTTCAGAAACGTCTGGTCAGAGCGGGGGTCGAGAAGGCGCTGATCGAGGCGGGCGCACGTGACGGCGACGAGGTCCGGATTCTTGGCAGGTCGTTCGAGTTCGACTCGGGGCTCGTCGATGACATCGAGGTCACCTACATCGAGGATGAGCTCGACGAGGAGGATCAGTGAGCGGCAAGCGGATCGTCATCAAGGTCGGTTCGTCGACGCTCGCGCCCGATGGCGGGGCGATAGACCAGGTGTACGTTGAGGCGCTGGTCGACCAGGTGTGCGGGCTGCGCGATCAGGGGCACGAGCCGGTCATCGTCAGCTCCGGCGCGATCGCTGCCGGGCTCGAGCGGCTGGGGATGGCCGCGAGGCCCACTGACATGCCCTCCTTGCAGGCGGCCGCGTCCGTCGGTCAGGTGGCACTGATCGAGACCTACGCGTCGCTGTTCTCGGCGCGGGGCGTGGTGGTCGGGCAAGTGCTGCTCACCCGTCACGACACCGGACACCGCGAAGCCTACCTCCACGCTCGGGACACCTTCGAGCGGCTGCTGTCCATGCGTGCCGTGCCCATCGTCAACGAGAACGACACGGTGGCTGTGGACGAGATCCGAATCGGAGACAACGACACCCTGGCCGCGCTCGTGGCGACGATGATCAGGGCGGACCTCGTGATCGTGCTCTCGGATATCGAGGGGCTCTACGACGCCGACCCACGCGTCAGCGCTGAGGCGCAGCTTCTCGAGCACGTTGCGGAGCTCACCGACGACCTCGTGGCGGCGGCCGGCGGTGCAGGAACGGAATCCGGCAGCGGGGGCATGGCAACCAAGATCGAGGCGGCTCGCGTGCTCATGAAGGCGGGCATCCCCATGGTCGTTTGCGACGGCGCACGACCGAACGTCATAGCGGATGCAGCCGAAGGGCGCCAGTGCGGCACGGTGTTCGCGCCGGGAGAGGGCACGCTCGGCGCTCGCAAGCTCTGGATCGCTTTGGGCCGCAGGCCCGCTGGCGACATCGTTGTCGACAACGGCGCCCGCACTGCACTTCTCGAGCGGCAGACATCGCTGCTTCCCGCAGGCGTGGTGTGCGTGAGCGGCGGGTTCAAGGCGGGCGATGCGGTAGTATTGAAGGACGAATCGGACGCGGTCATCGGCAGGGGACTGAGCGGATTCTCGGCGGCCGATCTCGATCGGGTCAAGGGCATGAAGACCTCGGAGATATCGGTGCTATACCCGCAGTTGGCAAACAAAGAGGTCGTCCACCGGGACAGTCTCGTCATCTTGTAGACGGCGAGCGCACTGAAGAAGGAGCGGGTAGATGTCGAGCGTACTACACATGGCCGAGCAGGCCCGCGAGGCAGCTTCCGCACTTGGGATCACCTCCACCGAGCAGCGCAATAAGGCCCTTCTGGTGATGGCGCATGCGCTGATCACCAAGCAGGACGACATACTCGCGGCCAACAGCGCCGACATGGACGCTGCGCGGGAGGCCGGCACGGGTGCCGGTCTGCTCGACAGACTCGAGCTCACGCCGGCCCGGCTGAAGTCGATGTCCGAGGCGCTCCGCGCGCTTGCTTCGCTGCCCGATCCTATCGGCGAGGTCATCGAGGGCCACACTCTCCCCAACGGCATCGAAGCCCGTCAGATCCGCGTGCCACTGGGCGTGGTCGGGATGATCTACGAGGCCCGCCCCAACGTCACTGCGGACGCCGCGGGGCTGTGCATCAAGACCGGGAACGCCGTGATCCTGCGCGGTGGGTCGATGGCGCACAACAGCAACCTGGCTCTGACCCGAGTGCTCGCGACAGCGGCGTGCGGTGCGGGAATGCCAGAGGGCTGCATCCAGGCGATCGAGACGACCGATCATTCCGCCGCCGAGGAACTCATGGGGCTGCACGGCTACATAGACGTGCTCATTCCCAGGGGCGGCGCTGGGCTGATAAGGAGCGTCGTCGAGAACGCCAAGGTACCTGTCATCGAGACGGGTACGGGCAACTGCCACGTCTACATCCACGCGGCCGCTGACGCTGAGATGGCTCGCAAGGTGGTCATCAACGCGAAGTGCCAGCGTCCCAGTGTCTGCAACGCTGCCGAGTCGCTGCTGATCGACGATGCAATCTACCAGACGGTCCTGCCCTCGATTCTCAAGGAACTCGAGCGCGAGGGCGTGACCCTCTATGCCGACGACAAGACCCGCTCCCTGGGCGCCGTGATGCGTATCGAGCCGGCCACCGAGGATGACTGGGCCACCGAGTACCACGAGCTCAAGATGTCGGTGAAGGTGGTTGACGGTCTCGACGAGGCCATTCGGCACATCAACCGGTATGGCACCAAACACTCCGAGGCGATCATCACCGGCGACTATGCGGCTGCGCGCAGGTTCCTTCAGGAGGTGGACGCGGCTGCGGTCTACGTCAATGCGTCAACACGTTTCACAGACGGTGGCGAGTTTGGGCTCGGGGCGGAGATCGGCATCTCCACGCAGAAGCTGCACGCTCGCGGCCCGATGGGCCTCACTGCGCTCACCTCGACCAAGTTCATCTTGATGGGAGACGGGCAGATCAGGTCGTGATCCGCGGCGCGCGCCTAGGAATCATGGGTGGGACGTTCGATCCCATTCACTTCGGTCACCTCGTTACCGCCGAGGAGGCCTTGGTCCAGTTCAACCTGGACCGGGTGGTCTTCATGCCGACCGGGAACCCGGCGGCCAAGGCGCACGAGGTGGTCACGTCGGCGGAGCACCGATACCTGATGACGGTACTCGCCACCGCGGCAAACCCGGACTTCGACGTCAGCCGGATGGAAGTCGACCGCCCCGGCCTGACCTACACTGTCGAGACGCTGGCGGCGCTGCGCCAGGAGTATGGCCCCTCGGCGGAGCTGTACTTCATCACCGGCGCGGATGCCGTGTGGGAGATCGTCACGTGGAAGGACGCCGATCAGGTTGCCGATCTCGCCACGTTCATCGCCGCAACGCGGCCCGGGTACGATCTCGAGGCGGCGCGAGGGCTGCATGAGCAGGCCGCCACTGGATTCCGGATCGAGTACATCGAGGTGCCCGCGCTGGCGGTCTCGTCGACAGACCTGCGCCGCCGAGTCGCGGAGCGCCGCCCGATCCGCTACCTGACGCCGGAGTCGGTCGTCGCCTATATCGACAAACACGGTCTCTACCGGGAGATCGGCCAGTGACCATGGGCGTCTACGAAACCGCGACCGCCGCTTTGCGAGACCGTCTCGGAGAGGCAGCGCTCGCCCACAGCGAGCGCGTAGCGGATACGGCCGAAGGCCTTGCCTCCATCTACGGTGTCAGTGTTGCGTCGGCTCGGCTCGCCGGGTTGCTGCACGACTGGGACCGCGAGGCGAGCCACGACGAACTGCTCGACAGTGCGCGGGGCGAGGGTCTCGCTCTCGTCGCTGCCGAGGAGGTCCAGCCCAGGCTGCTTCACGCACGCACAGCAGCCGCGTCACTGGCGCGCGACTTCCCCACGTTGCCCGCCGAGGTGGTTTCGGCAGTCGCGCGACACACCGTGGGTGAAGCCGCAATGGGCGATCTGGACAAGATCGTCTACCTTGCCGACATGCTCGAGCCCGCACGGGACTTCGAGGGCGCGGATGACCTCCGCGAGGCCGTGGGCACGCTGACCCTCGACGAGCTGTTCGCTCGCGCTTATCAGCACTCGCTCATGTATCTGGTACGCGAGCGCAAGGTCATCCACCCCGACACGGTCGCCGTGTGGAACGCTCACGTGGCCGGGGAGGCTCGATGAGCGAGGAGCGCCCCCGCCGATACAAGCCGTCCCAAGCTCCCGAGGTACCCTCCGGCTACCGCCAGTCACGCCGGGGGTCGAAGGCCGCCAAGTCGGCGAAGCGCGCCGATCGGCAGCATCGGATGTTCACCGGGTTGAGCCGTGTGGGCAAGGGCGCCAGGAATCTGCTCTACGTCGCCGCATGGGCGCTCGGAGCGATCGGTCTGGCGCTGCTCGCTGTCTTGCTGGTCGTGACCGCTGTCAACACCGTCGCGAGGTGGAACGCACAGCGAGAGGCGCAACAGGCGGTCACGCCCGCCCGGCGGGCCCTGCACGAGAAGGAAGATGTGCTGGTGATCGCGACCGAGGGGGATCGCGCGACCGGATTCCTCGCGATGCGCATCGACTCGAAAGGCGGGCAGGTCTACGGGATAGCGATACCCGACGGCGCGTTCGTCGACGTACCCGGCCAGGGCTTCCAACGCATCGGCGAGGCGTATGAGGCCGGTGCCCAAGTCGCGCTCTCGGCTGTTTCGAACTACTTGACTGTCCCGTTCAAGAACTACGTCGTAGTACCGAAGGCGGCCTACTCTGTTGCGCTCAGGGAGATGTCGGTTGACGGCTTGGTGGCAGCGGCCACGAAGAGCAACCTCAACTCCGCCGAGCTCAAGGAGCTCGGGACGGCGCTTGGGCGCATCGACCAGAAGAACGTGGCGCTGGTTCCGATGCCCGTGAAGCCCATCAAGCTGGGCGACCAGACCTACTTCGAGCCTCAACGCAAGGAGATCGCCGACCTGCTTCGCCAGTGGTGGGGTGTGGATGCGAGCAGGGAGGTCAGGTCAGTACGTGTCATCGTCTACAACGGAGTGGGCAAGCCCGGGGCCGCAGGCGAGGCTGCTCAGCAGCTGATCCGTGGGGGGTTCCGTGTGGTGGACACGAAGAACGCCGACAGCTTCAACTACGACAAGACGAAGATCATCGTCCTGCGAGGCACGATGGCCCAGGGCGAGTCCGTCAAGGCCGCGCTCGGTGTCGGAGAGGTCAGTTCCGATCCCTCCACCGGCGACGTGACCGACGTGATCGTGATCGTGGGCAAGGACTTCAAAGCCACGCCCGCACAAGGGGAAGGAGCGCAGTGAACTCGAGCAAGGAGTTCGCTCTGGTCGCCGCCGATGCCGCGAGCGACAGGAAGGCGGCCGACATAGTCGCCATCGAGGTGTCGGAGCTACTCGTTGTGACCGACTACTTCGTGATCTGCTCCGGTAACACGGACATCCAGGTTCGTGCCATCGCCGACCAGGTCGAGGACCGGCTTCGTGAAGAGTGCGGGATCAAGCCGATCGGCCGAGAAGGCGTGGGTGAGGGCAAGTGGGTCCTGCTCGACTTCGGCGATCTGGTCGTCCACGTATTCCAGCCTGAGGAGAGGGCGTTCTACCGACTCGAGAACCTGTGGAGCGACGCGCCGAGACTGGAGCTGCCGGCGAGCACTGCCCCAGGTCAGTCCGCTCCGAGCGAAGACGCCGAGTAGGTCCGTGCACAGTCGCGCTTCTCGTTTCGGCGTGCCTGCAGCACTCGTGGGCGTTGCAGGCATCTGGGGATTCACCTTCGTCATCGTCGCCGATGCGATCTCCCGCTACCCCATGTTCGCCTTCCTGGCCTGGCGTTTTGCGGTCGCGTCGGTCTCGTTCGTGGTTCTGTTCCCTCGGGTGCTGCGAAAGCTCGACGCGCAGAACCTCAGGATGGGACTGCTGGCCGGCCTGCTGCTATCCGCTGGTTACATCTTCCAGACATGGGGCCTAGCGCCGGATGTGGGCACAACTCCCGCTCGGGCCGCTTTCATCACGGGGCTCTACGTGATCATCGTGCCCCTCATGCAAGCGGTCTACCTGCGCAGACTACCGAGGAAAGCCACGCTCGCGGGTGCGGGAATGGCGCTGGCGGGGCTGTGGCTGCTGTCCAATGCCGGCCCCGACGGGAGCTGGTCGACCGGCGACGCCCTCGTGGCCATCTGCGCGGTCGCCTACTCACTGCACATGATCGCTTTGGGCTCCACGGACGAGCGCCACGATACCGCTGCGCTCACGCTCATCCAATTGCTGACGGTCGCGGTCGTGTGTGGCGTCATCTCACTGCTGCGCGAGAACGCTCCGATGCCGGCGGACGGCTATGTGTGGTTCGCCATCCTTGTGTGCGGCGTTCTCGCATCCGCCGTGGCGTTCGTCGTGCAGACGTGGGCCCAGCGGCGCATACCACCGGCCCGCGTCGCGCTCATCTTGGTCACTGAGCCGGCGTTCGGCGGTCTGTTCGGGTGGTGGACGGCGGGCGTGTGGCCGATTCGCGAGGTGATCGGGGCGGCGATGATGCTGGGCGGGATGATCACCAGTGAGGCTGTTGCGGCTCATGGCTCCGCAGGCCGAGGGGGTCACGTTCGAGCCGGCGATGGAGGGCATCCCGGCACCGGTCCTGGACGACGGTCACAAGCCGTCCGGGCTGTTCGAGGAGCAGTGAGCAGAAGGGGCGCAAAGGTGCCATGCAGCAGGGCCCGAGCGCGCTATTGACCGGCTTCTAGCCGCTGGTATACTACCGCTTGCCGCTTTGGGGCGGCACCCAGATGTGGGGCCTTAGCTCAGCTGGGAGAGCGCCTGGCTGGCAGCCAGGAGGTCAGGGGTTCGATCCCCCTAGGCTCCACCAATCGAACCTCACGCCCGTCGGAGTTCCGGCGGGCGTTCTTGCGTCTGGCGCCGGTGTCGCCACACAACCGTTTCGCGCCCGTGCGCGCCCTCGGCTAGAATCACTCGCATCGGAATCTGTCGGCGAAAGACCCTTTGGAGGGCCTGCACAGTGAGTGAAGCCCGGTATCACCCGCGAGACATCGAGCCCAAGTGGCAGGCCGTGTGGGAGCGGGACGGCGCGTATCGGGCCACCGAAGACCCCGACAAGCCCAAGAAGTACGTGCTCGAGATGTTCCCGTACCCTTCGGGCGACATCCACATGGGGCACGTGCGCAACTACACCATCGGTGACGTGGTCGCCCGCCAAGCGGTCATGAGGGGCTTCTCGGTCCTCCACCCGATCGGCTGGGACGCGTTCGGTCTGCCTGCCGAGAATGCGGCGATCAAGAGCAACAGCCATCCCGCGAAGTGGACCTACGCGAACATCGAGACCCAGGCGGCATCCTTCAAGCGCATGGGCTTCTCGTACGACTGGGACCGCACCGTCAAGTCGTGCGATCCCGAGTACTACCGATGGGGCCAATGGATCTTCCTGAAGTTCTGGGAGAAGGGGCTCGTCGAGCGGAAGAGCTCGCCGGTCAACTGGTGTCCGGACTGCGCGACGGTGCTCGCCAACGAGCAGGTGCTCGGCGATGGAGTGTGTTGGCGCTGCAAGAGCGTCGTCCAGAAGCGCGAGCTCGAGCAGTGGTACTTCAAGATCACCGAGTACGCCCAGGAGCTCTTGGACGACTTGGACGACCTTCCCGGTTGGCCCGAGCGCGTCAAGACGATGCAGGCGAACTGGATCGGTCGAAGCGAGGGTGCAGAGGTCGACTTCGAGCTCTGCGACGCCGGCGGCATGCCGAGCGGGGATCGGATCACCGTGTTCACCACCCGGCCCGATACGCTGTTCGGATGCACGTTCTTCCTGCTCGCGCCGGAGCACCCCCGTGTGCGGGAGTTCGTTGAGGGCACCGAGTACGAAGCAGACGTGATGGCGGTGGTGCACGCCGCCGGCAGGGAGACCGCGGTAGAGCGGCAGCTCGGCGAGCGTGAGAAGAACGGGGCCTTCACCGGACGCCACGTGGTCAATCCCGTGAACGGCGAGAAGGTTCCGGTATGGGTGAGCGACTACGTCTTGATGGAGTACGGCACGGGTGCGGTCATGGCGGTCCCCTCAGGCGACCAGCGCGACTTCGAGTTCGCGCGTAAGTACGGCCTGCCGATTCCGCCCGGTCGTCGTTGCCGATGACGATCCGCTTCTCGGCGAGTTGTCGGACGCGCGCGACCGTGTGCGCGACGACGTGCCGTGGGCAGAGGCCTTCGCCGGTGGCGGGGTGATGGTGCAGTCCGGCGATTTCACGGGCTTGCGCGGCGGCAAGGACTCCGAGGGGATGCGGGCGGTCACCGAGTGGCTCGACGCGCGCGACATGGGCCGGTTCTCGATCAACTTCCGCCTGCGCGACTGGCTCATCAGCCGGCAGCGCTACTGGGGCAACCCGATACCCGCGGTCCACTGTGCTGTCTGCGGACTCGTGCCTGTGCCCGAGGACGAGCTGCCCGTGGTCCTGCCGATGGACATCGACATAACGAAGAGCGAGACTCTCGCCGACCATCCCGAGTTCTACGAGACCACGTGTCCGAAGTGCGGTGGGGATGCCAAGCGCGAGACAGACACGATGGACACCTTCACCTGCTCGAGCTGGTACTACCTGCGCTACTGCGACGCGCGCAACGACTCCGAGCCGTTTGCGCGCGACAAGGCCGACTACTGGATGCCGGTCGACCAGTACATAGGTGGCATCGAGCACGCCATCCTGCACCTCCTGTACTCGCGTTTCTTCACCAAGGTTCTGCGCGACTTGGGGCTGCTCGGCTTCGACGAGCCTTTCACCAACCTGCTGACCCAAGGCATGGTGAAGAAGGACGGCGAGACGATGTCCAAGTCGAAGGGAAACGTTGTCGCCCCCGAGGAGATCATCGAGCGCTTCGGCGCCGACACGCTGCGCGCCTACATCCTGTTCATGGCGCCGCCCGACAAGGACCTCGAGTGGAGCTACGAGGGCGTCGAGGGCATGCATCGCTGGCTGTCGCGCGTGTGGCGGTTCGTGACCGAGACGGCCGAAGAGGTGGCGTCCGGGTGCGGCGTCGCTGCATCGGGTGATAGTGCAGCCAAGACGCTCCATCGCGAGATGCACCGCGTCACCGGCAAGGTGACCGACGACGTCGAGCGATTCCAGTTCAACACGGCGATTGCCGCGATGATGGAGCTCACGAACGCGGCTTATGACTACCGCAACGCCATTGCGTCGGGTTCGCGTGACCTTGCGTTGCTCAAGGAGGTCGCCGAGCGGCTCACGCTGCTGCTCGCGCCTTTCACTCCGCACATGGCCGAGGAGCTGTGGCGGGAGGTGCTCGGTGCTCCCGGGTCAGCGCACACCGCCCAATGGCCGGCTTTCGACGCCTCAGCCGCGGCGGCGGACGAGATCGAGCTCGCGGTGCAGGTCAACGGCAAAGTCCGAGGCAAGGTCGTGCTGGCTGCGGATGCCCCCGAGGATGCCGTGATCTCGGCTGCGCTCGCCGAGGTGGCGAACTGGGTCGAGGGCAAGGACGTGAAGAAGGTCGTGGTCGTTGCCGGCAAGCTCGTCAGCGTGGTCGTTGCCGGCTGATGCAACGGTCAGTTCCGGGTAGGCTGGTGGTACGCGCCTGGTAACCAGCGTCGGGCGATGATGCTCCCGCGGGTCGAGTGAAGGCGACCCGCATCACCGATATGACCGGCCCCCTCCGTCGCGTCGGCAGGGGGCCTTTTCATGTCCGAGTTGATAGAGCGGACACTGCGCGATCTCGGTCGACGTGCCGGTCTGCGGGACGTGCCGGCCGGTGTCGTGGGCGCAGTGGTCTGCGTTGCGATGGTGGCGGTTGTGTGGGCCGGGTGGCGCTGGTGGCCACGAGACGCCAGCGCGGGTGTCTCGGGCAGAGGCGAGGTCTTCTCAGCCGAGATCGCCGATGCACCGGCGGGAAGTGCGGGAGCCGACGCGTCGGCGCCGTCGTCCGGCGCGAGCACCGTCCCGGTACCGGCCACACTGTTCGTCCACGTCGCGGGGCACGTTCGGCGACCCGGTGTCTACGAACTGACCGTAGGATCGCGTGCTGTGGATGCGATTGAGGCAGCAGGGGGCGTTGTAGGGGACGCGGCACCGGATGCGCTCAACCTGGCCAGGGTCCTTGTCGACGGCGAGCAGGTGGTCGTTCCGTCCGCCGAGGAAGCTGCCGCTACGGTGGCGGGGGCGGGCGGAGGAGCGGGGCCACCGGGAGCCCCCGGTGCTCCGGGTAGCGTCGGTCGTGGTCGACATCAACACAGCCGACGTGACGCAGCTCGATACGCTGCCCGGCGTCGGGCCGTCCACCGCAGCCAAGATCGTGGCCGAACGCGAGGCGAACGGACCGTTCACCGGAGTAGAGGATCTGGCGAGGGTCTCGGGCATCGGTCCCAAACGGATCGAGCAGCTGAAGGACCTCGTTCGTGTCCGTTAGCCGCCGCTGCCCGATGAGGCCCTCGATTCCGCCGCTGGCTTGGGTGGCCGCGGCTACGTGGGTCGGAGTGGCGTGCGCCGAGGCGCTCGTGTGGAACGGCGCTCCGAGCCCCCTGATAGGGCTGTCCGTGTCCGCCGCGGGCGGAGTGGGTGCCCTCTGGCTTCGGAAACGCGGGTGGATTGCGGCCGTCGCCGTGGGTCTGGCAGCGGGGATGGCGCTTGGCACGCTGTTCTGGAGCCACTTGGCCGCCCAGGCCCTGCAGCTCGAGGAGCTCAACGGCAGGGAGCTCGTAGCCGAGGTTGTGAGCGACGCGGCGAAGGGTGCCTACGCCGACCGTTCGAAGGTGCGGCTCGCGGGTGCGGCGGGCGCTCAGGTCGAGGCCGCGTGGTCGAGAATCGACGCGCCGCCGGCGGGTGCACTGGTCGCGGCGAGGCTGAGGTTCCGAGACGGGGCGCGTGACGAATGGGCGCGGAGGCGCCACCGCGCCGGGGTTGCGGGAACCGCCTCGGCGAAGACCGCACGAGTCCGCGGCTGGTCTCGGAGTCTCCGCGGGGCTGTCGGGCCTTGGCGGGAGGGCTCGTGGTCGCGCGTGCGTGCCATACGCGGCGAGGGGAGTGCGCTTGTCGCGGGCGTGGTGCTCGGCCATCGAGAGGACCTCACGGGCACAGCGGCGGACAGCGACTTCCGCACGACCGGGCTTACGCATCTGGTCGCTGTGAGCGGCAGTCATCTTGTCGTGGTGGCTGCGATCATCGCGTGGGTGCTTGGCCGGCTCCGCATGCCACGGGTCGGTGTCGTGGCGGCGACCGTGGGTGTCGTAGGGCTCTACGTGGTTGCGAGCGGCGTACAGCCCTCGGCCGTACGCGCGTGGCTGATGGCGGCCTTCGCGGCCATTGCGATGACGACGGGCCGCAGGGTCGACTCGGTCGCGGGCCTGTCCGCGGCGGTGTGCTTCGCGTTGGCCACGTATCCCCCGGTCGCCTTCGACATGGGCTTCCAGCTCTCAGTAGCGGCTGTTGCGGGCTTGATCATGTTCTCGCGACTGGTCGACGCGTGGCTGGCATCCGCGTTGTTCGGACCGCTCAGCGCACTCTCGGGGCCGCTTGCCCTCACGCTGACGGCTCAGGCCGCAACCACGCCGCTCGTCGCTGCAGCGTTCGGGTCGCTCTCGCTTGTTGCCCCGCTCTCAAACCTGTTGGTCGGACCGCTGGTCTCTGTCGTGCTCGTGCTCGGGCTGGTAGGTGTGGGCACGGGTGGCGCCTGGCCGGCCGGCTCACACGCGTCACTCGACGCTGCCTGCGCCACGGCGGCTGTCGCGCAAGCCATCGCCGGCCGGCTGGCGGGAGTACCGTACGCTTCCATACCGTGGAGTGGATCCGTGCTCGTCGCGTGTTCGGTCGTGCTGACAGGGGCTTGCGTCATATGGGTCTTGTGGCCCACGCCCCGCGCGCTGTATGCGCGGCTCGGTGTTGCCGCAGGGCTGGCGCTTACGGCAGGCGTCGTCGCTGGTCCGCGCCCTCCGTCCGGGACGTCGATCGTCGTCATGGACGTGGGGCAGGGCGACGCGGTTCTTGTCCGGGACGGTTCGCACGCCATGCTTGTCGACACTGCCGCCGATCCGTCCGCCCTCCGGGAAGCGCTGCTGCGCAATGGCGTGAGGGCGCTCGAGAACGTCGTGATCACTCACCTGCACGATGACCACTACGGTGGCTCGCCCGCGCTTGAGGGCACGATCCGAGTAGGCAGGGTCACAGTCAGCCGGGGTGGCGCCTCGCAGCTGCCCGAGGCGATCTCGCGACTGCGTGCACCCATACACGAGGTGAGTGCGCCCGCGACCCTCACGTGCGGGCGCATCGCCCTTACGGTGGTATCACCGCTGGCCGAGCCGGCTGACTGCGCCTCCAATGAGGCGAGCATAGTCCTGCTCGTAAGGTCTGGAGGCTTCTCGGCGGTATTGACCGGCGATGCCGAGGCCGACGTCCTCGACCCCTTGGCGTCCGGCGGCGAGATGGGCGACCTCGATGTGATCAAGGTAGGTCACCACGGGAGCAGGGATGCGGTAAGCCCCCGCACCCTCCAGAACCTCAGACCCGAGGTCGCCGTGATCAGCGTGGGTGCTCACAACCGCTTCCGCCACCCGGCTCCCTCGACTGTCGAGATGTTGGAGGGTGCAGGGGTACGCGTTCTGAGGACCGACAGAGTCGGTGACGTGCGGATCGAGTTCGGCGAGGACTCTTGGCGCGTATCGACGTCATCCCGCTTAGCGGCGGCACGCATGTATGAGAGACTGGCAGAAGCGAGCGCACGTAGCGGCCTGAGGGCCTGTCTGGGGGTCAGTAGCGGTGTCATCACCCGATCTCAAGCCCATCTACCTGATCTTGAGCGAACAGGACTTCCTGCTTCGTCAGGCTCTCGATCGGTTGCGCGTGCGGGTTGGCGAGGTAGCGGATCTCGACTTCAACCTCGAGACCTTCGAAGGGGACTCCGCCTCGGTGGATGCGATCGTTGCGGCCTGCAATACGCTGCCGTTCGCCTCAGATCACCGCCTCGTCATCGTCAACAGCGTGGACAAGCTCTCGAAGGACGCCGCAGAGACGCTGGTCGCCTACGCAGCGGATCCATCACCCACCTGCATACTGGCGCTGGCCGCCCCCAAGATCGCGAAGAACACCCGGCTGTACAAGGCGGTGGACCGCTTGGGCGGTGTGCTCGAGCGTAAGGCCCCCCGAGGGGCCGAGTTCGTCCGAGGGGTCATCGGCCTGGCGTCGGACCGGAACAAGCGCATGTCGGCCGATGCGGCCCAGGCGTTGGTCTCGGCGACCGGAGAGGACTTGCGACTCGTCTCCGTCGAACTCGACAAGCTCATCGCGTACGTAGACGAGGCCGAGGAGATCACGCGCGAGGACGTCGAGAAGGTCGTCGCCAACGCGGCGAAGGCCAAGAGCTGGGAGTTGGGGGAAGCACTCGCTGACCGGGACTGTCGCAGGGCGCTCGTGCTGGCAGCCAGTATCTTGCGCGAAGGGGAGTCGGTCTTCGCCCTGCACGCGACGGCGCTTCGTACGGTGCGCGAGCTGATGACCGCCCGGGCGCTGATCGATCGCGGCGAGACTTCAGCCGATGCGCTCGCCCGACGGCTGGGCAGGCAGGAGTGGCAGGTCAGGCGGCTGCCGCGTCAGGCGCGCGCCTTCGACTCGGCCGAGTTGGTCGATCTGCTTCGGGCCGCAGCCGCGGGGGAGGCCGAAATGAAGACGAGCCGGGATGCCCGGCTCGTCTTCGAACGCTGGATAGTCAGGGTGTGCGGCGCTTAGCCCACCGCGTTCGCGGCCTTCATGATGCCGGACTTGCGGTTGGCGGCCTGCTTCTTGTGTACCACGCCCTTGCTGGCGGCCTTGTCGAGCAGTACGGATGCTTCGAGCGCAGCCGCTTTCGCTGCGTCGGCATCGCCGGCCTCGATGGCGACGTGCACCTTCTTGATGGCGGTCTTCAGCTCAGACCTGACGGCCTTGTTACGCTGGTGCGCCTTCTCGTTTGTAAGGACGCGCTTCTTCTGGCTCTTGATGTTTGCCACAGTGGTCTTGCCCTTTCGATTCAGATGGTGCCCTCGACAGTGGGGTGTCGACGAACCTTGCGAGTCTAGCACACGCCACCGAGCGTCGCCAACAGCCTGGCAGAGGGTCGAACCGCCCGTCCGTGAGCGCGAACTTCCGCACGCTGCGCCGCCCTTGCTAGACTGTACCGCTATGACTACCGACCCCACCTACATACGCAACTTCTCGATCATTGCGCACATCGATCACGGCAAGTCGACATTGGCCGACCGCATCCTGGAACTCACTCACACCGTGGAGTCCCGCGACATGGTCGAGCAGGTGCTCGATTCGATGGACATCGAGCGAGAGCGCGGAATCACGATCAAGGCGCAGTCGGTCCGCGTCATGTTCGACTCCACCGACGGGCACGCGTACCAGCTCAACATCATCGACACGCCGGGTCACGTCGACTTCACCTATGAGGTCTCGCGCTCACTGGAAGCTTGCGAAGGCGTTCTGCTCGTCGTGGATGCGGCCCAAGGCGTCGAGGCGCAGACGGTAGCCAACGCGCTCATGGCGATGAACGCCGGGCTGGAGATCATCCCGGTCATCAACAAGATCGACCTGCCCGCGGCCGACCCCGAGCGCGTGCGCCACGAGATCGAAGAGGGGCTCGCGATCCCTGCCGACGAGGCCGTACTGACAAGCGGCAAGTCGGGGGCTGGCATACTCGACGCCCTTGAGGCGGTCGTTCGGCGAGTTCCTGCCCCCGAAGGCGAGCGCGAAGCGCCGCTCAAGGCGCTGATCTTCGACAGCTACTTCGACGAGTATCGTGGCGTGGTCGCGCTCATCCGCGTCATGGATGGTGCGGTCAAGAAGGGCCTGAAGGTTCGGATGATGGCGACCGACACCGTGACAGACGTGGAGGAGGTCGGCGTGCGGCGACCGGCCAACACGCCCGTCTCCGAGCTGACCGTGGGAGAGGTCGGCTACCTGATCACGGGTCTCAAGGACCCCGCGCTTGTGAGGGTGGGCGACACGGTCACCCTGGCCAAGCACGGCGCCGAGGCGCCCCTGCCCGGCTATCGCGAAGTCAAGCCGATGGTCTACACCGGCCTGTTTCCCATCGATGGCGACCAGTACCCCGCCTTGCGCGACGCGTTGGACAAGCTGCAGCTCAACGACCCGGCGCTTCTCTACGAGCCGGAGTCGAGCCACGCACTCGGGTTTCGGCTTCAGGGTCGGCTTCCTCGGCCTGCTTCACATGGAGGTCGTCAAGGAGCGCCTCGAGCGTGAGTTCGATCTGGACCTGCTCGCCACGGCTCCCTCGGTGGAGTATCACGCCTATCTCACCAACGGCGAGATGAGTCTCGTGCACTCGCCGCAAGACATGCCTGACCCGGCGAAGCTCGAGCGCATCGAGGAGCCCTACCTGAGGGCGACCGTGCTGGTGCCGCCGGACTTCGTGGGTGCGGTCATGGAGCTGACACAGGGCAAGCGCGCCACGTTCAAAGACATGCAGTATCTCTCGGCAACAACGGTCGAGATGCACTACGAGATGCCGCTCTCCGAGCTCATCATGGACTTCTTCGACCAGCTGAAGAGCCGTACGAAGGGCTACGCGAGCCTCGACTACGAGTACCTTGGCTATCGGCCGAGCCAGCTCGTCAAGCTCGACATCCTGCTCGCGGGCAAGCCCGTGGATGCGCTGTCGTTCATCGTGCACAAGGACAAGGCGTACGACCGCGGGAAGGTGCTCACCGAGAAGCTGCGGGGCATCATTCCTCGGCAGATGTTCGAGGTGCCGATCCAAGCGGCGATCGGCGGACGCATACTCGCGCGCGAGACCGTGAGGGCCAAGCGCAAAGACGTGCTCGCCAAGTGCTACGGCGGTGACATCACGCGCAAGCGCAAGCTGCTCGAGAAGCAGAAGAAGGGCAAGAAGCGCATGAAGAACATCGGCAGCGTGGAAGTGCCCCAGGAGGCGTTCATGGCGATCCTCAAGGTGGACGAGTAGCCGAGAGGCGTTGGACAAGTGCCCTCAGTCGATAAGGTCGCCGCTCTGCTCGCCGAGAACCCGGTGCTTCTCGGTCCCATGGCGGGAGTCACCGAGGCCCCGTTTCGCGGGATCTGCAAGCGCATGGGCGCCGGCCTGACCTGCACCGAGATGGTCAGTGCGGCAGGCCTGCACTTCAACCCGGACTCGGCGGTCTCGAAGCGGCTGCTCACGTTCAGCCCGGAAGAGACGCCGTGCGCGGTGCAGATCTTCGGCTCGGATCCCGAAATCATGGCTCGGCAGGCCCGAGCCATCGTGGAGCGCTACGGCGATGACGTCGCGCTGATCGACATCAACATGGGATGCCCCGTCACGAAGGTGGTCGCCAAGGGCGAGGGAAGCGCCCTGATGCGCACTCCGAGACTGGCCGCGCAGATCGTGGCGGCCGTGGTGGCGGAGTGCCCGGTGCCGGTGACCGTGAAGTTCCGAAGAGGGTGGGACGACAAGAGCGCCAACGCGGTCGAGTTCGCGCGAGAGATGCAGGCCGCAGGCGCGTCGGCGCTTGCCGTCCACGGACGGACTCGGGATCAGTTCTACCACGGTCAGGCCGACTGGACGGTCATCGCGCGGGTCAAGCAGGCGGTCGACGTTCCGGTGGTGGGAAGCGGCGACGTCCTGTCGGCTCGCAGTGTCGTGGCCATGATCGACCAGACCGGGGCCGACGGGGTGATGGTCGCCCGCGGTGCGCAAGGCTACCCCTGGATCTTCCGAGAAGCGCTCTCGTTGCTGCGTGACGGAGTTGAGCTGCCCGGGCCGACGCCACTCGAGCGTATCGACATGGCTCGCGAGCATGCGAGGGCACTCGTCGAGTTCGCCGGCGAGCGGGGTGTGGTGCGCATGCGCAAGCACGTGGCCTGGTACCTCGCCGACATGCCCGGCGCCTCACACGCCCGCTCGCGCATCAATGCGTGCCATACTCACGCCGAGTTGGACGCGCTGCTTGCCGAGTACCGGGAGTTCGTGGAGGAGCGCCATGTTGTCTGAGCGACCGCAGGAGTGCTCGGGAGTCGCCGAATCAGATCGCGCACGATGAGCGACGTCGCGAGACACGACAGCCGACCTCATGGTTGCTCGACTTCCGTCGCACCTCTACGTCCACGTCCCCTTCTGTGCTTCGAAATGCGCGTACTGCGACTTCGCGAGCGTGGCGCGAGCGGACGAGGCCACGGTGCGGATGGTCTTTCGCGCCATGCGCACGCAACTGCTTCAGTGGCAGCGAAGCGGCCTGGATGGTGTGCTGGAGTCCATCTACTTCGGCGGCGGTACGCCGTCACTCGTCGCTGGTGAAGTGGTCGACCTGCTCGGCTTCATCAAGGAGGAGTTCCTCGTGCATGCCGGCGCCGAGGTGACGGCGGAGGCCAACCCCGACAGCCTCGACCGCAGCACGGTCGCGATGCTCGCTGAAGCGGGCGTGACCCGGGTGAGCCTGGGCGTGCAGTCCTTCTCCGACCGCGAGCTTCGCGTGCTGGGCAGGGTGCACGATGCCGAGACGGCCGAGCGAGCCTGCAGCGCCGTGTCCGAGGCCGGGCTCGCGTTGTCGATCGACCTGATGTGCGCGATACCCGGGCAGTCGCGGGCATCGTGGTCCACGACACTCCAGCGGGCCGCCGATACGGGCGCGGAGCACGTGTCGGTGTATCCACTCACAGTCGAAGACGGCACCCCGATGCAGGTGGCCGTCGACGCTCGGCTGGTGGAGGCGGTGGATTCGGACGTCGCCGCCGAGCACCTCGTTCTCGCCGAAGCGGCCCTTGGGTACCACGGCTTTCAGTCGCTACGAGGTCGCGAACTACGCGCGTCGCCGCGAGGCTCGGGCGCGACACAACCTCGCCTACTGGACAGGGCGCCCGTACATCGGGCTTGGGCCCCGGAGCGCACGGGATGGTCGATGGTGCGGCAGCACGCGAGTCGTGTCTGTTCGGCGATATCGGAGAAGACGTCGGACGGCTGCGGTATGCGGGCGCCTCCGACATCTCGGATTGGCTCGTGGGCAAGGGGGACACGCTCGAGCTGATGACGCGTGCCGAGGCGGCGCGCGAGGACGCGATGTTGGGCATGCGACTTGTCGACGGGATCGACGACGAACTCGCACGACGTGCCGGCGTGGTCGGCGTGCTCGAATCCCTGGCCGAGGACGGGTTGGTCAGCTACGAAGGATCCAGGTGGTCGGCGACACAGCGCGGATGGCTGCTGGGCAACGAGGTCTTCGGGCGCATCTGGTCGGGCGAGTGAACCACGGCACACACCGCGGTGCTCGCCATCATCGCTTGGCACTCGCTATACTTGAGTGCCAAACACGCAGGTACTTCAGGAAGGCGTACGGAGCATGCTGAACGACCGCCGCCGCAGGGTGCTCGGGGCACTCGTGGAGGAGTACATATCGAGCGCGCTGCCCGTGGGCTCGAAGACCCTGGTTGCCCGTTACGAGTTGGGCTGCAGTCCGGCCACGGTTCGAAACGAGCTCTCGATTCTCGAAGAGACCGGGTACGTCACGCAGCCGCACGTCTCGGCGGGCCGTATTCCCACCGACACCGGCTACCGGAGTTTCGTCGATGAGTTGCTCGAGCGCCGGGGTGCCGGGATGGAAAGCGACATTCCCCAGACGCGGCTGCACGCCGCTGCCGAAGTCGACGAGCTCATGCGCGAGACGTCTGCCGCCCTGACGCGCCTGACCAGCTGTCTTGCGGTCAGCGTGGCGCCAAGCGTGGCAACCGCCCGGGTGAAGCGGATCGACCTGCTCTCGATGGCCCGGCGACGGGCGCTGTTCGTGCTGATCACCGAGTCGGGCAGGGTCGTGAACCGCTCGATCGAGCTGGCAGACGAGACGGCCCCTGAGCGGCTCTCCGAAGTGGAGCGTGCGCTCAACGCGGCGCTCGTGGGCAAGCGTGCTCGCGACATCCGGCCGCTTCGTGACGCGCTCGAGCTCGCCGAGGTGGGTCGGCATGCAGATGGCCGGTCAGATGGGGTCGTCGGACGGGTCGTGGATGAGATCCTCGACGCTCTCGCGGAAACGGATCGCGATCGCCTCTACCATGTCGGCGTGCCGGCACTGCTCGCCCAGCCCGAGTTCCACGATGCCGAGCGGGCTCGGCCGTTGATCGAGTTCCTGGAAGACGGCATAGCCATGCTGGAGGCACTGTCGGACGTGCTCGGTCATCGCGGGCTCGTCGTACGGATCGGGCACGAGAACCGCCAAGCCGAGCTGGGCAACGTGAGCCTCGTTGCCACCAACTACGGGAATGACGCGGCCGACGGCGTGGTAGGCGTCATCGGCCCGACAAGGATGGACTACAACCGCGCGATCTCGGCCGTACGGTCGATGGCCGACGGCCTCGAGGATGTGCTCGGCTAGACGCCGAGCGCTGTGTGAAAGGAATCCGCGTGCCTGCGAGTACCCGTGACTACTACGCCACGTTGGGCGTTGAGCGCTCGGCCAACGCCGAGGAGATCAAGAAGGCGTTTCGCCGCAAGGCGAGGGAGCTGCATCCCGACGTCAACAAGGCGCCCGATGCCGAGGAGCGCTTCAAGGAGGTCAACGAGGCCTACGACGTGCTCTCGGACCCCCAGAAGCGGGAGCAATACGACACCTTCGGCAGCGTGGGGCGCGGCCCCGGAGGCCCGGCCGGCGGCGGATACCAGTACGTCGACCTGAACGACCTGTTCGGTGGGGGCGGCTCGGGCGGCTTCGACATGGGCGATCTGTTCAGCGCCTTCTTCGGCGGCGTGACCGGTGCGCAACGCGGAGCCAGGCTCGAGGGCCGCAACATGGCCATGGCGATGACGATCACGCTCAAGGAAGCCGGAACGGGCGTCGAGAAGGAGATCGTGCTCGACCGGCTCGCGCCCTGCGATGTGTGCGGGGGGTCGGGTTCGTCGGCGGGCAGCTCAGTGGTGACGTGTTCGGATTGCGGCGGCAGCGGTCAGCGTGTCACCGTGCGCAGGACCTTCCTCGGCAACATGCAGACGGCGGTCCCCTGCGAGCGCTGCGGCGCGACAGGCAAGGTCATCGAGAAGCCGTGTGAGGAGTGCCAGGGCTCTGGACGCGTTCCTGACCGCCAGCACGTGCAGGTGAGTGTCCCGGCAGGGATCCGCGAGGGTCAGCAGATCAGGCTGCGTGGTCTGGGCGAGGCCGGTATCCGTGGTGCGGCGTCGGGCGACCTGATAGTCACCATTCACATCAAGCCGGACGACTTCTTGCACAGAGAGGGCGACGACCTGCACTGCAGGGCGAGCGTGTCGATCACGCAGGCGGCATTGGGTGCGGAGCTCAAGGTGTGTGGCTTGCTCGAGGACAACGAGGTTCGCATTCCCGCAGGCAGCCAGCACGGTGACACCGTGAGGGTCAAGCACCGGGGCATGCCCAGAGTGGGCGGCGGAGGCTCGCGTGGCGACCTGATCGTGCACGTCGGGGTCGACGTCCCCAAGAAGCTCTCGAAACGCCAGAAGGAGTTGCTCGCCGAGCTCGCCGAGGAGTTCGGCGACGCCACCAGCTCCGACAAGACCCCGCTTGAGAAACTCAAGGACTGGCTGAGAGGGTAGCCGTGTCGCGAGCGCGATTCTTCCTGAACGCGGAGCTGCCGACGGGACCGACAGTGGTGCTGCCATTGTCCGCTGAGGACCACCACCATGCGCAGCGCGTGCTGCGGGTTCGTGCCGGGGAGGATCTCGACGTCGTCGCACCCTCGGGCGCCGTGTGGCACGTGCGCATCCGCGACGTGGCCGACGACACCATCAGCGCCGACGTGCTGGGGGAGTCGCCCGCCGTGGTCGAGCCGGCCGTGACGCTGTTCCAGGGCGTTGCGAAGGGCGACAAGATGGAGTCGATCGTGCGCCAGGCGGTCGAGGTCGGCGCCGCATCGGTCGTGCCCGTCCTGACTTCCCGGGGTGTCGTGAGGATGGATGACGCCAAACGGGTGCAGCGTGTCGAGCGCTGGCGCAGGATCTCGCGCTCCGCAGCCGAGCAGTCACGGCGAGCGAACGTGCCGGAGGTGCATGACGTCGTCACGTTCGCGGACGCGTGCGGGCTTCTCGAAGGGTTCGACCGAATCATCGTGCTGTGGGAGGAGCAGGCCGGGTCGCTTGTCACGTCGGTGGTACGAGGCTCCTTCGAGTCCACTCAGATCCGGGTGGCGGTGGTGGTCGGTCCCGAAGGCGGTCTCTCTGCCGAGGAGGTCTCGGAACTGAGGACCCGAGGCGCGCTCGTGGCATCTCTCGGCCCATCGATCATGCGTACCGAGACTGCAGCCGTAGTCGGGCTGAGCCTCGTCATCGCTGCGTTGCAGGAGGCCGGCGCAAGCGATGCCTGACGAGAAGGCTCCTCGCATGCTGCTGCCGGTCGCCGTGCGCACGCTGGGCTGCAAGGTCAATCGTTTCGAGAGCGACGAGATCGCAGCCGAGCTGCTCGGCAGGGGTGTGGCCATCGGCGACGAGGACGATGCGGCGGTCATCGTCGTGAACACGTGCACCGTCACGGGAGAGGCCGACGCCAAGGCACGCAAGGCGGTCAGGCACGCTCTGAAACGCGCGGGCGACCCGGTCGTGGTGGTGACCGGATGTCTCGCGACGCTTGACGCTGCTGCCCTGCGCGCGCTCTCGCCGCGAGTGATCGTGGAGCCGGACAAGGACCGCGTCGCCGAGGCGGTCGGCGAGGCGCTCGGCGTGACCGACAAGTGGAGCGCGACGCCCGCAACTCCCGCAGCGCCGTGGGGCGAACGATTCCGGGTTCGGGCGATGCTCAAGGTCCAGGACGGGTGTGACAGCTTCTGCGCGTACTGCATCGTGCCCTACGCTCGTGGCGTGCCCCGGTCCATGCCGTTGCGACAGGTCGTCGAGCGGGCCGGCGACCTCGTGAGCGCGGGAGCGCGTGAGATCGTTCTGAGCGGCATCAATATCGGGCGCTACTGCGACGGCCCGAACGATCTGGCCGGCGTCGTGGCGGCGGTCTCGGCAACCGGTGTTGCGCGCGTGCGCCTGTCGAGTATCGAACCGCAGCATCTGAGCGCAAGGCTTCTGGAGGTGCTCGCGTCCACGCCGGCGGTCTGTGCACACCTCCACGTACCCCTTCAGAGCGGCAGTGACCGCGTGCTCGGCCTGATGGGCCGCTCCTATACCGCCGAGCAGTTCGCGAGCACCATCGAGGAGGCGCGCGCAGCTCTACCGGGTCTCTCGGTGACGACCGATCTGATCGCGGGCTTCCCGACAGAGACCGACGTCGATCACGCCGACGGGATGGAGTTCGTGCGGGAGATGGGCTTTGCCAAGGTGCACGTGTTCCGCTACAGCGAACGTGCGGGCACGCCGGCAGCGAGCGCGGAGCAGGTACTGCCCCGGATTCGTGCAAGACGCGCGGCGGATCTTCGCGCGCTCGGCGAGTCGATGCGCCGCGACTACCTGGTGGCCAGGTCGGGCGAGACCGCCGAGTTGCTCGTCGAGACGGTGGCCAACGGGCTGGCGACGGGCACCACTCGGGAGTACATACGCGCTTCGGTAGCGGGAGCGGGACTTGCCCCCGGCGACATCGTCGAGGTGGCGCTTTGCGAAGGCGACACTGAGCCGCTGCGCGCGAGTCGCGTGCCCGAGGCGCTGCAGGCGTAGTCCCGGCGCCACCGGTGGTAGAATCTGAGGCGAGGGAGCGCAGGTCATCAGCGCGTCCTGTGAAGCGAACCGCAGCGAACCGAGGTGCATCGACACATCGTGGAACCCACCCAGATCCGTCTCGTCGTACCGCCCGAACTCGACATGACGCGCCTGTTAGGGCAAGGCGACTCTCTCTTGCGAGTCATCGAGGACCAGTTCGACCCCCGTATCTCCGTGCGAGGCAACGAGATAACGATAGCCGGGGATGCCGCCGACTCCGCGACCGTCTCGGCGCTTTTCTCCGAGATGATCGGGCTGATAGAGCGCGGCGAGCATCTCACGCCGGACGCTGTGGAAAGATCTATCGAGTTGCTCACGCACGGCGAGTGCACACCCACGGCGCTGCACGGCGATGTAATCCTGACTCACAAGGGCAAGGCCATTCGGCCCAAGACCGGCGGGCAGAAGCGCTACGTCGACGCGATACGCACGCACACCGTGGCCTTCGGCATCGGTCCGGCAGGCACCGGCAAGACGTATCTCGCCATGGCCATGGCCGTCGAGGCCCTGAAGCGAAAGCAGGTCGGGCGGATCATCCTCACGCGCCCGGCCGTTGAAGCGGGTGAGTCTCTCGGCTTTCTGCCGGGCACGCTGACCGAGAAGGTCGACCCTTACCTGCGCCCGCTCTATGACGCTCTCTTCGACATGATGGACGCCGAGAAGTCCGCCTCCATGCTCGAGCGCGGCGTGATAGAGATCGCGCCGCTCGCCTACATGCGCGGGCGCACTCTCAACGACAGCTTCGTCATTCTCGACGAGGCGCAGAACACCACCGCCGAGCAGATGAAGATGTTCCTGACACGTCTTGGCTTCGGTTCGAGGATCGTCGTCACCGGCGACGTGACCCAGATCGACCTGCCGCGCGGAGTCTCCGGCCTGCGCCAGGTGCGCGACATTCTCTGCGGCGTCAAGGACATCGCGTTCATCGAACTCACCGGGAAGGACGTCGTGCGCCACAAGCTCGTTCAACGGATCGTCACGGCCTATCAGACCTATGAGGAAGCGCACGCCGGTCCGGCCGATGGCTAGCCGCAGCGACACGCGCGTGCTGGATATGCCGCGAATCACGTCGCGCGCTCTTGCCATGCGTCCCGGAAGCCGCCACAAGTTGGCCATCGCGGCGTCCGTGGCGATCGTCGGTGCAACGGCGCTTGGTGCACTCGTCGCCTACATCGGTGCTGTGTTTGCCGGCAACAGCGCTCAGTCCGCGTCTGTCGCCGCAACGTGGGGGGCCTTGGGCGCGTTCGTGGCGGCCGCGGTAGGTGTCGCTGCGGTCCCGGTAGCCAGGCGCATGCTCATCAGCCGGGAGGACGTTCGTCTCGTGGAGGCGGCGAGTCCTGTCCACCCGCTGATTCGTCGGCTCATGACCGAGGCGCCTGGCACGTACACCCACTCGCTGGCGGTGGCGAGCTTGGCCGAGGCGGGCGCGGATGCGGTAGGCGCCGACCCGCTGGTCTCGCGAGTGGGGGCGTACTACCACGACGTCGGCAAGATCCGACGCCCCTGCTATTTCTTCGAGAACCTGGCAGAGGGCGAGAACCCTCATGACGAGCAGAAACCCTCCCTGTCGGCTCTGATCATCACCTCTCACGTCGCCGACGGGCTCGAGTTGGCCGCGGAGTACGACCTGCCTCAACGTGTGCGCGACATCATCAGGGAGCATCACGGCACCTCGCTCATCCGGTACTTCTTCAATAAGGCGAGCGAGGGCGATACGGACGTGTTCGAAGCCGACTTCCGGTATCACGGCGGCAAGCCGAGCACGCGCGAGGCCGCGCTGGTGATGATCGCCGACTCGTGCGAGGCAGCGATTCGTGCGCTGAAGGAGCCGACCATCAACGGGGTCGAGAAGTCCGTCAGGTTCGTCATCGACGACAAGCTGCTCGACGGACAGCTCGAGGACTCCGGGCTGAGCTCGGAGGACATAGGGGCCGTCACCGAGACGTATGCCAAGATGCTTGTGAGCATGCTTCACGCACGATGCGAGTACCCGCAGCCGCTCTCGGCACCGAGGAGGGAAGCGTATGCAGATCAGCGTCGTGAGCCATCGCGAGCCTGAGCCATTGGACTTGTCGGCTTTCGAGAGACTCGCCGGCTTCGTGCTGGAACGCGAGGAGGCGCCGGACGCGATCGAGCTGTCCATCGCGGTCGTGGCGCTCGACGAGATGGCCGACCTGAACCTTCGGTTCCGCGACAAGGAAGGTCCCACCGACGTCTTGTCGTTCGGGTGCGACGATCCGTGCGCGGTCGTGGGTCCCGATGAGCCGGTCACCCTCGGAGACGTCGTGATCGCTCCCGAGGTGGCCGAATCCCAAGCCGTCGAGTACGGACATACGGTAGAGGAGGAACTCAACCTCCTGCTCGTCCACGGTGTTCTGCATCTGCTGGGCTACGATCACGATTCCGACGAGGGCGCCGCCGCGATGCAGGCTCGAGAGCGTGTCCTGCTTCAGGCGTGGGCGGCGACGATGTAGCGTGCGTCGATGAAGAAGGCGCGCTCCATCCTGTGGAGTTTCAACTACGCGATAGAAGGGATCGTCTACACCCTGCGCACGCAGCGCAACATGCGCGTGCACATGGTGCTGGCGGTGCTCGTGGGCACCGGCTGCCTTCTACTTGGCATCGAACGGATGCAGCTTGTCGCCGTTGTGTTCGCCATCAGCCTCGTGTTCGTGACCGAGCTCGTGAACACCGCCATCGAGGCGACGGTGGATCTATCGGTCGAGCGGTTCGACCCGCTCGCAAAGATCGCGAAGGACGTGGCTGCCGGGGCAGTCCTGTGTGCGGCTGTCAACGCGCTTATCGTCGCCTACTTGGTGCTCTACGAACCGGTGCGGGCGTTGATGCAGCGCGGGCTGGACCTCGTGACGTTCTCCTCGGCCGATCTGACCGTCATCGCGCTGGGCCTCACGATGCTCGCGGTGCTCATACTCAAGGCGGTGTCGAGAGAGGGCACGTGGATGCAGGGTGGATGGCCGAGTGGCCATGCTGCCATCGCGTTCGGAGCGGCCACGATGCTCGGCTTCATGACCGGGAGTGCCGGCGCGCTCGCCTTGGGGTACTTCGTCGCCTTCCTCGTGGCGCAGAGCCGCGTCGAGGGCGGTATTCACACGATTCCGCAGGTGATAGTGGGCGGGCTTCTCGGCGTGCTCATCGTCACCGTTGTCTTTCAGGTATTCTTCCGGTGATGCGGCACAGAAGCGACGCGACGGCGGCGAAAGGTGGGTGAACGGTGCTCTACGTGGCTCTGATCGTCTACCTCGCGACCGCCGTGGCGTCTGCCTTCCTGTGCGCGTCGGAGACCGCGGTGCTGATGCTCACGCCGGGTCGCGTGCACCGGCTTGCCGAGGCGGAGCGGCATGGGTCGCCGGCTCTCGAGCGCCTCTCGGATCAGCGGCATCGGTTGCGGGCCACCACGACGCTCATGGGCGGGGCGGCATTCGCCACCGCGGCCGCATTCGGCTGGATGCTCGGCGAGGTGTTCTGGGCCTCTGACTTCGGCGCCGGAACAGACGTAGTGTCGGGCACGCTGGGGGCGGCCTCCACGATCGCGGGAGCCGCGCTGGTCGTGCTGCTGAGCTACGCGCTCATCCAAGCGCTGCCCAGGACGCTCGCGGTGGCGAACCCCGAAAGGTTGGGGCTGAGCACCGCAGGTTACGCGCTGGCCATGACGCGGCTACTCTACCCGCTGGCACGCGCACTCGGGGCGCCGTGGAAGTGGGGCGTCTCGGTGGCTGGTGGCCATCCCGATGTGAGCCCGTGGGCGGTGACCCCCGAATGGCGCGGAACCGACTCCGATGAACAGGCGGAGCGCGAAGGGGCCGAGGAGGCTCTGCTGGAGGCGGTGAGCGACTTCGCCGACAAGGTGGTGCGTGAGGTGATGGTCCCGCGCACCGACACCAAGGCACTGCCTGACACCGCGACCGCGTCGGATGCGGTGGCGCTCATCGCGAAGACCGGATTCACGCGCATCCCGGTCTACCACTCGACGATCGACGACGTCAGGGGAGTGCTCTATGCGAAAGACCTGCTGAAGGCGATAGTGGACGACGGTGTCGACCAGACTGTGGTGGACCTTGCCAGGCAGCCGTACTTCGTTCCAGAGACCAAGCCCGCACAGGAGCTGCTCGTCGAGATGCGGTCACAGACGCATATCGCGATCGTCGCCGACGAGTACGGGGGCACAGCCGGCCTCGTGACCCTGGAGGACCTGCTCGAGGAGATAGTCGGAGACATCAGCGACGAATACGACCGCGAGGAACCGCTTGTGGTGGAGGTCGGCGCCGAGCACTACAAGGTCAGCGCCCGGTTGCCCATCGATGACCTGAACGATCTGCTGGGCATGGACTTCGACATCGAAGCCGACTCGGTTGGCGGACTGTTCACTGAGGTTGCGGGTCGGATACCCGAGGTTGGAGAATCCGTTGACATCGAAGGAGTTCGATTCACCGTGACCGAGCTTCAAGGCACGCGTATCTGCCAATTGTCCGTACGACCGGCCGGTTCATCTTCAGAAGGGGCATGACGATGCATACACCCACGCCCGCGGATCTCGTCCTGCTCGCACAGGCACGTGATGTTCAGGAGAACGCCTACGCTCCGTACTCGGGGTTTCGAGTCGGCGCTGCGGTCTTCACTGCCGAGGGGGAGATCTTCCGCGGCGTCAACGTGGAGAACGCCGCCTACGGATCGACGGTCTGTGCTGAGCGGGCGGCGCTGACCGCAGCGGTGACACACGGCTACACCGACATCCAGGCGATCGCGGTAGTGGGGGACTCCGAGGCACCGACGGTGCCTTGCGGCTGCTGCCGTCAAGTGCTCGCGGAGTTCAATCCGGACATGCGCGTGATCATGGGGGCGCAAAGCGACGACGTGCGAGTGATGACGCTCGAAGAGCTACTGCCCGAGGCGTTCGTCCGTGGCTACCTCGACCAAGACGAGACGCCGTAGCGTGACGGGCGCCGCATCACGGTCTGAGGACGAGATCCGCAGCGGGTTCGTGGCGCTGGTCGGGCGGCCCAACGCGGGCAAGTCCACACTCGCTAACGCCCTGGTGGGCACGAAGGTCGCGATCACCAGCGACACGGCCCAAACGACACGGCATCGACTGCGCGCTGTGATAGACCGAGAAGACGCACAGGTGGTGCTCGTCGACACACCGGGACTGCACAAGCCTCAGGATGCGCTGGGCGAGCAGCTCAATCGCAGTGCCCTGAAGGCGCTCGAAGACGTCGACGTCGTCGCCATGCTCGTGGACGCGACGCAGCCCGTAGGCGGCGGAGACCGGTGGGTGGGCGAGCACGTCGCTCGGGCGCGCACCGGAAAGCGCGTACTGGTCATCACCAAGGCCGACATCGCCAACGAGAAACAGGTCGATCGGCAACTCGCGATAGCGCGGGGGCTCGCGCCCTTCGACGATGTGGTCGTGCTCTCGGCAGTGGACGGCTTCAACCTCGAAGGCTTCTACGAGACCGTCGTGCGCTTCCTGCCTGCGGGGCCACGATGGTTCCCGCGCGACATGCCCTCGGACCAGCCGGTCGAGGTCATGGTCGCTGAGTTCATTCGCGAGAAGATCCTGCGCACCACGTTCGACGAGGTTCCTCACGCCGTCGGCGTTGCGGTCGAGGATCTGGTCGTGGACCCCAAGAAGGATCTCACCCGCATCTGGGCGGTCATCTACGTCGAACGAGACTCGCAGAAGGGCATCATCATCGGGAAGGGCGGCGAGTCGATCAAGCGTATCGGCACCGACGCCCGAGAAGACCTCGAGCGGCTTCTCGGCACGCAGGTGTTTCTCGATCTCAAGGTGAAGGTGAAGAAAGACTGGCGGCGGGATGCGTCTCAGATCCGCCGCTTCGGATACGGAGATGGTGCGTGATGGACGCAACGGAGATCGCCGCGCTAGCCGCCTCACTCGACCAGACGCTGCTCAAACCGACCGCCGGGTTCGCTGAGGCGGCCTCTTGGATGGAAGCGTCGCGCGATGCGGGTTTCGCGTCGCTGTGCGTCTCTCCGTTTCTCGTCCCTCTCGCCGCCGAGCATCTCGCCGGTACCTCGACGAAGGTCTGTTCGGTCTGCGGCTTCCCGCTGGGCTACACGCTGACAGAGACCAAGGCCGAGGAGTCGGTGCACCTCGTCGAGCTGGGCTGTACCGAGGTCGACATGGTCATGAACGTAGCGGCGTTTCTGGGTGGCGACGAGGACTTCGTGCGTGCGGACATAGAGGCGGTCGTGCTGGCGGTTACCGCGGAGTCGGGCGGCGAGGGCCTTGTGAAGGTGATACTCGAGACCGCGTACTTGGACGAGGGCCAGATCGAGCGAGCGAGCGCGCTTGCGGTCAGGGCCGGCGCTGCCTTCGTCAAGACCTCCACCGGGTTCGGTCCGCGGGGGGCGAGCGTTCGCGATGTCGAGATCATGCGTGCTGCTGTAGGCCCGGATGTGGGAGTCAAGGCCGCAGGAGGAATCCGGGACCTCGCCACAGCGCGGGAGATGCTGGCCGCCGGCGCGAACCGGATCGGGACCTCGGCCGGGCTCGAGATCTTGGCTGCCGCAGCAGACGAAGACTGATCCGCGCGATGCCGAGCTACCCGCTCACCGCGCTCGTCTTGCGCAAGACCAAACTCGGCGAGACCGACATCATCCTCACCCTGCTCGCCCAAGACGGGCAGCAGGTGCGTGCGGTGGCCAAGGGACTGCGCAAGCCCGGCTCGCGATTCGGCGGTCGGCTCGAACCGCTGTCCGAGGTCGACCTGCTCGTTCACACCGGGCGTTCGCTGGAGGTCGTGAGCGAGGCGCGGACCTCGAACGCGCACGCCGCTTTGCGCGAGGACCTGGACCGGTCGGCAGCGGCCGCTGTCGTGGCCGACCTGCTCGACAAGGTGTCGGTGCAAGGACAGGCGGAGCCGCGGCTCTACGGGCTGGCGTCTGCCAGCCTCGGTGCGCTCGAGGTCGCGCCGCTCGAGCGCGTGCCGCAGCTGGTCGTGGCGTTTCTCGCCAAGGCGATGGCGATGCACGGCTATCGTCCTGAGCTGGAGAGCTGCGCGGCGTGCGCGTGCGAGGTGGGCGAGTCCTCCGCGTTCTCTCCTACGGCGGGCGGCTCGCTGTGTCCCGCCTGCGGTGCGCTCGATCCCGCGTCGCTCCAGTTTCCCGCGCGAGCAAGGGCATGGCTGGTGGTGCTCCTCGGCTCGACGATGGCCGAGATCGCCGAGATGGAAGTGCCGAGCGCCGCGGTACGCGACTGCTTCACGCTGGTGCGCAGCTTCGTGACGTACCATCTCCCGGCGCGCCTCAAGGCGCTGGACTTCTACGCTGGGCTGATCGCGTAGCCGCGAACGTTTCCGACCGGCCGAGAAGGGCAGGTCACGCGGTATTCATCGTGTAGAATGGCTGGACACTCGGCACAGGTGCCGGGCATCGATGCGTGCGAGGGGAATTCACTTCCATGGGTTCGACCACCTTCCAAGACATCATCTTGGCGCTGTCGCGCTACTGGGCCGACCAGGGCTGTGTGGTACTGCAGCCGTACGATACGGAGGTCGGCGCGGGCACCTTCCATCCTGCGACCACGTTGCGTGCGCTCGGCCCGGACACGTGGCGCACGGCCTACGTCCAGCCCAGCCGAAGGCCAACCGACGGGCGCTACGGCGAGAACCCCAACCGGTTGCAGCACTACTACCAGTACCAGGTCATTCTCAAGCCGAGCCCAGACAACGTGCTCGACCTCTACTTCGACTCACTGCGCGCCATCGGCATAGAGCCCGCCGAGCACGACATGCGACTGGTCGAGGACGACTGGGAGTCGCCCACACTTGGGGCCTGGGGCCTGGGCTGGGAGGTCTGGCTCAACGGGATGGAGTGCACGCAGTTCACGTACTTCCAGCAGGTGGGAGGGTTCGAATGCCGCCCCGTGCCTGCTGAGATCACCTACGGCCTCGAGCGGCTCGCGATGTACATCCAAGGCGTGGACAGCGTCTACGACCTCGTGTGGTCGGTGGGTCCGGACGGGCACGTGTTCACGTATGGGGACGTCTTCCTGCGCAACGAGCAGCAGTACTCGGCATACAACTTCGAGATCGCCGACGTCGACATGCTCCTTTCGCTGTTCACCACGTACGAGGGAGAGTGTCGCCGCACGCTCGAAGCCGGATACGTACTCCCGGCGTACGACTATGTGCTCAAGTGCAGTCATGCCTTCAACCTGCTCGACGCGCGCGGCGCCATCAGCGTGACCGAGCGCCAAGGGTACATCCTGCGCGTGCGCGCGCTTGCCAAGGCCTGCTGCGCCGCGTACCTGGAGCTTGTGACCGAGGCCGAGCCGATCGAGCAAGGTTCGGCATCCGAGGGTGGTGAGCGCTCGTGAGCGGCCGTGACCTCGTCTTCGAGATCGGTACCGAGGAGTTCCCGTCATCCGCGGTGTACTCGGGCATCACCCAGCTGCAGGTAGCTGTCCCCAAGGCGCTCGACGATGCGAACCTTCAGTACGGCGAGATCGCCATACTCGCCACACCCCGGCGTATGGCGGTTCTCGTCAGCGAGCTGTCCGAGCGGCAGTCGGACTCGGTGATCACGCACAAGGGACCCGCAGCGAGAGCGGCGTTCGACGCCGAGGGCAAGCCTACGCAGGCTGCGATCGGCTTCGCTCGCGGCAAGGGCGTGGATGTCGAGTCGCTGGAGGTTGTCGAGGACGGCTCGGGAGCGTATGTGTATGCGACGGTCGAGACCTCCGGGGCATCGGCCCAAGAGGTCCTACCGGCGCTGCTCGGGCGTCTGGTAGAGGAGCTGGAGTGGGCGAAGTCGCAGCGCTGGGGGAGTGGCACGGCACGCTTTCCACGGCCCGTGCGCTGGATGCTCGCGCTCCACGGCACAGACGTCGTTCCCGTCGAATTCGCCGGCCTGACCGCCGGCCGCCTCACGCTCGGCCATCGCTTCCTCGTGCAAGAACCCATCGAGCTGCTTGGAGCGTTCGAGTATCTCGCGGCGCTGGACAAGGGGAAGGTCGCGGTCGACCAGCAGTCTCGCGCCGCTATGCTCAAGGAGGGCATCGAAACGGTCGCCGCCGGGATCGGTGGGCGCGCGGTCGTGCCGGACAAGACCTTCGCCGAGGTCGTGAACCTTGTCGAATGGCCAACGGTTGCAGTCGGCAGCTTCGATGAGGAGTTCTTGTCGGTACCACGCGAGATGCTCGAGAACGCGATGACGAGTCATCAACGCTACTTCCCGGTGGAGCGGACAGATGGCGGGCTCGACAACCGCTTCATCGTGGCGCACAACGGAGACCCCAAGCGAACCGAGCAGATCGTGCGCGGTCACGAGCGGGTGATCCGTGCCCGCCTGGCTGATGCGGCCTTCTTCTACAAGGAAGACCTCGCACTCACGCTCGAAGAGTGGCTGCCCAAACTCGAGACCGTCGTGTTCCAGGAGCGACTGGGCACGGCTGCGCTGAAGGTTGCTCGTGTCGAGAGGCTGGCGGGCAAGGTCGCCATCATGATCGATGCGCCGCCTGACGAGACCGCCTTCGCTGCCCGTGCGTCCCATCTGGCCAAGGCCGATCTAGTCACCAACGCGGTTGTGGAGTTCACCGACCTGCAAGGCGTCATGGGCCGCTACTACGCGCTGGCGGCCGGCGAAGCCCCACAGGTCGCGCTCGCCATCGAGGAGCACTATCGGCCGCGGTTCGCCGGCGACGAACTCCCGTCGACGGTTGCGGGGCGCATCGTCTCCATCGCCGACAAGGCCGATACGATCTGCGGGATCTTCGCCGCAGGGCTCGCTCCCAAGGGTTCTGCCGACCCGTTCGGACTGCGCCGCAGCGCTATCGGCATTCTGCAGATGGCTCTCGACGGCACGCGCCGTCACGCTTGACGCGCTCATCGGAGAGGCCCTCGAGCCGCTTGAGTCCAAGGTGGCGTTCGATGTCGAGGCCACCGGGTCGGCTGTCAGGGAGTTCTTCTTGGGCCGGTTCGAGAACATCCTGAAGGATCGCGGGCACGCCTATGACACCGTCGAGGCGGTGCTCGCCACGGCCGCAGACGACCCGGGCGACGCACTCGCAAGATGCGAAGCACTCACGTTCTTCCGTGGTTCGAACGATGCGATGGAGAATCTGTCTGTTGCCTACACCCGTGCGAAGAACCTGGCCAGACCCGAGCTCGGGACATCGACAGATGCCGCGCTGATGGGAGCTGAGGAGGCGGCGCTCGCCGACGCCCTCGCCGATGCGGAGTCCGTAGCTGGCGACCTGATGGAGCAGCATGCGTACTCGGCCGTGCTCGAAGCGCTCGCTGGGTTGCGCGCGCCCATCGACGAGTTCTTCGACAAGGTTCTCGTGATGGACGCCGATGAGGCGCTACGCTCCAACCGCCTGCGGTTGTTGAATCGCTTCGTGGCCGTGTTCGGCGTCTTTGCCGACTTCAGCCGCCTCGCGGGATAGGGCCACTGTACGATGAACCGGGTGCCGATCTCGATACACGTGGTCTCCGACTCGCTCGGTGAGACCGGCGAGATGGTCGCCCGGGCCGCCGCAGGGCAGTTCGAAAGCGACGCGTTCCGGATCGAGCGGTTGCTCAAGATCAGGACTCCCGAGCAGTTGCGTGCCGAGGTCAAGGCGCACTGCGGCGAGTACTGCCTCTTCTTCTACACGCTGGTGGACCAAGCGCTGTGCGACGAGATGAAGCAGCTGTGCACAGAGGGCGCTAACGGCGTGGACCTGCTCAGCCCGGCTGTACGGCTGCTCGAGGAGGTCACCGGGTATCGTCCCACCGGCGAGGCCGGCGCCATCCGCCGGACCGATGAGGACTACTTCGAACGCATCGAAGCGATGGAGTTCTCGGTCAAGCACGATGACGGGCGCAACCCCGAGGGCCTTGCCGAGGCCGACGTCGTGCTCATCGGCGTATCGAGGACGAGCAAGACGCCGCTCTCGATGTATCTCGCCTTCAAGGGAATCCGGGTGGCGAACATCCCACTTGCACCCGGCTCTCCTCCTCCCGAAGAGCTGTTCGAGGTCGACCGGCGCAAGGTGTTCGGACTGGTGACGGACGCCGAAGTGCTCCTCACGATCAGGAAGGAGCGGATGCGCGAGCTGGGCATGTGGGTCCCACGCTATGCAGAGCGTGAGGCGATAGAGGCGGAGCTCGAAGAGGCCCGCGCTCTGATGAGACGTATCGGGTGTCTGGTGGTACACACCGACAACCGAGCCGTTGAAGAGGCGGCGCAGGAGATTCTGCGGCACGTCAACGCAGCGATCGTCACGAAGGACTGAGGCGTGGAGCGGCATGCACCGGGAGCGCGACTTCGGTACGGTATGATGCGATTCTCTTTGGTTCCCCGGACGTGAGGGAGAGAAAGTTGTCGGACGTCAAGCGTGTATACGCATTCGGCGGCGGCCACACCGAGGGCAACAAGGACATGAAGTTCGTCCTTGGTGGCAAGGGGGCCAACCTCGCGGAGATGGCCAACATGGGGCTGCCGGTTCCGCCGGGCTTCACGATCAGCTGTCAGGCTTGCGTGGAGTACTACAACTCCGATCCACCCGGCTTTCCGCCCGGCCTGGTCGAGGAGATCGCCGCGTACGTGGACGAACTCGAAACCAAGATGGGCAAGAAGCTCGGCGACCCGAACGACCCGCTGCTCGTCTCGGTGCGTTCCGGCTCGCCATTCTCGATGCCGGGAATGATGGACACCATCCTCAACCTCGGGCTGAACGACGTGTCGGTGCAAGGGATAATCGACCAGACCGGCAACGAGCGATTCGCGTGGGACAGCTATCGACGCTTCGTGCAGATGTTCTCGAAGGTGGTACTCGACATCGAGGGCGACCTGTTCGAGAACGCCATCACCGCCGTGAAGCAGGCACGCGGCGTCAAAGACGACACCGACCTGTCCGCCGAAGACATGCGCGAGCTGACCTCCACGTTCAAGACGATCGTTGCCAAGCACGTCGATCCTGCTGAGTTCCCGGAGCTTGTCGGCGCCGACGGGAAGATCGCGTTCCCACAAGAGGTCACCCAGCAGCTCCACCTGTCGATCGAGGCGGTCTTCAAGAGCTGGAACAACCGCCGCGCTATCGACTATCGGCGCATGGAGAAGATCGCGGACGATCTCGGTACTGCCGTCAACGTCCAGACGATGGTGTTCGGCAACAAGGGCGAGACCTCGGCGACCGGTGTGGGCTTCACGCGCAACCCGGCGGACGGCACCAACGAGTACTACGGCGACTTCCTCACCAACGCCCAGGGCGAAGACGTGGTTGCCGGTATTCGGAATACCGAACCGATCTCGGATCTCAAGAGGGTTCCGAGTCTGGAGGAGGCGGGAGCCGAGCTCGACGGGGTCTTCGAGACGCTCGAGCAGGCGTACCGGGACATGTGCGACATCGAGTTCACCATCGAGCAGGGCAAGCTGTGGATGCTTCAGACGCGTGTAGGCAAGCGTACAGCGCGTGCTGCGCTCAAGATAGCGGTCGACATGGTCGCCGAGGGCATGATCACGCGTGAAGAGGCCCTGCAGCGCATCGACCCGGCGCAACTCGACCAGCTGCTGCACCCGCAGTTCGATACGAAGGCGACCTACGACGTCGCGGTCAAGGGCCTCAACGCCTCTCCGGGCGCTGCCGTGGGCGAAGTGGTGTTCTCGGCGGACGAGGCCGAGGAAGCGACCGCCGAGGGACGCAAGGTCATCCTGGTCCGCTGGGAGACCACGCCCGATGACCTGCACGGCATGATCGCAGCCCAGGGCATCCTCACTTCGCATGGCGGCAAGACGAGCCACGCGGCGGTTGTGGCCCGCGGCATGGGCAAGCCGTGCGTGTGCGGCGCCGAGAAGCTCAAGATCGATGCTGCGAAGAAGCAGGCGCACGTCGACGGCAGCGGCATCGTGCTCAGCGAAGGTGACGTGATCTCGATCGACGGGACGACCGGGATCGTGGTTCTCGGTGCCGTGGAACTCGTGCAGCCCGAGGTATCGGGTGACTTCGACACCATCTTGGGATGGGCCGACGAGTTTCGCACGATGGGCGTGCGCGCCAACGCGGACACCCCCGATGATGCGGCTCTTCGGACGCTCGTTCGGCGCAGCGGGTATCGGCCTGTGCCGCACCGAGCACATGTTCCTGGGCGAGCGGAAGGACATCATCCAGAGATTCGTTCTCAACGAAGACCAGGAGATTCGCGGGAAGGCACTTGCGGAGCTCCTTGAGGCGCAAACAGGCGACTACCTCGGTATCTTCGGTGCGATGGACGGGCTGCCCGTCACGGTGCGCCTGCTCGATCCACCGCTCCACGAGTTCCTCGACTCCCCGCGCGAGCTTGAGGTCGAGATCGTGAAGGCGGAGTGCGCCGGGGCCGATCCCACCGAGCTGGCAGCCAAGCGCAAGCTGCTGGCCCAGATCGACTCGATGGCCGAGATGAACCCGATGTTGGGCTTGCGTGGCTGCCGCCTGGGTATTCTGTTCCCCGAGCTCTACTCGATGCAGGCGCGGGCGATCACTCTTGCGGCATGCCAGCTCAAGAAGCAGGGCAAGGACCCGCGGCCCGAGATCATGATCCCTCTCGTCTCGGTCAAGGCGGAGCTCGAGATCTTGCGCGCCGAGTGCGAGAAGGTCGTAGCCGACGTCAAGGCCGAGTGCGGTGTCGAGATCGACATACCGATCGGCACCATGATCGAGCTGCCGCGTGCGGCGGTCACGGCCGACGAGATCGGTCTGGTCGCCGACTTCTTCAGCTTCGGCACGAACGACCTCACCCAGACCGCTTTCGGTTTCTCGCGCGACGACATCGAAGCGAAGTTCCTGCCTCGCTACCTGGAGCGCAAGGTCCTGCCGAGAAACCCGTTCGAGACCATCGACGATGGTGTCGCCATGCTGGTGGCGATGGGTTGCGAGCGCGGCCGGTCCGCCAATCCGAAGATCAAGCTTGGGGTCTGCGGTGAGCATGGGGGGGACCCGGAGTCGGTCAGGAAGTTCTTCGACATCGGTCTCGACTACGTATCGTGCTCTCCGTACCGGGTACCGCTGGCCAGGCTCGCTGCCGCACAAGCGGCGCTGGCCTCAGGCACTACGGCTTCCGACAACCGCTAGGTGACCGCGAGGCCCGGCTGCCATCCGGGCCTTGTTGGTGCAGGGGGCGATGTGAAGGGCACCAAGCTGTGGAATCAACCGCGCTCGCCCCTGATTCAGGGGCGCTCGCGCCGCGAGCGGCCGTTTTGGGCCGACTGGCTCGCCGCCGTGAGCGTGGGTGTCGTGGTGGGCGTGGTGGTCGGGGGCACGCTGCTGGCGCCCGATGGCGTGACGTTCTTGACCGCAGCGATATCGGCTGCAGCGGGCGCCGTGCTGGGTGCAGCCGTGGGCGCCGCTGCGGGTGTCTGGCTGGCGTCCGGGTTCGGGTGGCATCCCCGCTGGCTTTCGGGCGCGATCGCATCCGGGGTTCTTGCTGTAGTCGTGACGTGGGCGCTGAAAGCGCTCTAGCTGCCGCGTGGACGCCGCGGGCGTTCGTGCTGTGAGACACGAGTTCACGTGGACGGGGAGATGACCCAACCTAGTGTCATGACGCGAGTCGAGACCCAGGCCGACGAGCATCGCCGGCTGCAGTCTCGAGCGGCTTTCGCCGACGAGAGCCGCGGACGCGAGCGCCCGCTCGATGAAGACGTCTATCGGACGTGCTTCCAGCGAGATCGGGATCGCATCATCCACTGCAAGGCGTTCCGACGGCTGTCACACAAGACGCAGGTGTTTCTCGCGCCGGAAGGTGACCACTATCGCACGCGCCTCACACACACCCTCGAGGTCTCGCAGATCGCGCGCTCGATCGCGCGCGCGCTGCGCCTCAACGAGGACCTGACCGAAGCAATATCGCTGGGGCACGACCTGGGCCATACACCGTTCGGCCATACAGGCGAGGATGCACTCAACGATGCGCTCACCCGTGTCAGCGGAACTCACCCCGGAGCACCGGAGAGGTTCAGGCACAATCGGCAGTCGCTGCGGATCGTCGAGCACCTCGAGTACGAAGGGAAGGGCCTCAACCTGACCCGGGAAGTCCGCGACGGCATTCTCGGACACACCGGGAGCCACCTGCCTGAGACGCTTGAGGGGCAGATAGTGCGCATCGCGGACCGTATCGCCTACGTGAACCACGACATAGACGACGCCATCAGAGGCGGCGTCATCACCGAGGCGGCACTTCCCGCAGCGGCCTGTGAGGTGCTCGGTCACAACCACGGGGCCAGGATCAAGACGATGGTCGACGACATGATCGCGACAAGCGCGGACGCGGACACGGTCCGAATGTCCTCGAGCGTTTGGGATGCGATGATGCAGCTGCGCCAGTACCTGTTCGACACCGTCTACTTCTCGGACAGGGCGAAGGCCGAGGAACCCAAGGCGTATCGTGTCGTTCAATCGCTTTTCGAACACTACCTCGGGCATCCCGACGACCTGCCTCCGGACGCATGCCCGAGCGACGAGTCCGAGCTCGTGTGGTGTGTGGTGGACTACGTCGCGGGGATGACCGACCGCTTCGCGATTCGCGAGTTCGAGCGGCTGTTCGTTCCGAAGAAATGGCTGGTATGACAGGCGTGTTTCGTATGCGATACTTATGCGCCAAGAGCGCCGAGGGAGGGGCTCCGTATCCGTAGCGTTGGAACCGCCGCACATCCGGTGTGGCGTTGAAGCGTGTGCACAGCACGGAAGGAGAGGGTGAATGAGTGGGGCAGTAGCCTGGCTTGCGCCTCTGGCGGCCATCGTGGGCCTCGGAGTCGCTGCGTTTCTCGGGACGTGGGTGCTCAAGCAGGACCCGGGCAACGACAAGATGCAGGAGATCTCGCTGGCGACTCAAGAGGGCGCGATGGCGTTCCTGAAGGCGGAGTGGCGAGTTCTGTACGTCTTTTGCGCCGTCGTCTTCGTGGTGATCACATTCTCGATGGGCGCAGGCGATCTCAAGAAGGGCGCGCTCACAGGCCTCGCGTTCCTGACCGGAGGCTTCCTCTCTGCGGCGGCCGGCTACGTGGGGATGTACGTGGCGACACGCGCCAACACCCGTACGGCACAGGCGGCGACCACCGGTATCGCGAAGGCGCTCAACGTGGCGTTTCGGTCCGGTCTGACGATGGGCTTGACCGTTGCGTCGTTCGGCGTCTTCGGTCTGTCGCTTTGGGTGATCTTCCTGATCATCAACGGCACCACGCCGCAGCCTGAGATCGTCAACGGCTTCGCGCTGGGCGCCAGCTCGATCGCGCTGTTCGCGCGTGTCGGCGGCGGCATCTACACCAAGGCCGCCGACGTGGGCGCCGACCTTGTGGGCAAGGTCGAGGCGGGTATCCCCGAGGACGACCCCCGCAACCCGGCCGTCATCGCCGACAACGTGGGCGACAACGTGGGCGACGTGGCCGGCATGGGCGCGGACCTGTTCGAGAGCTACGTGGGCTCGATCCTGGCTCCCATCGTTCTCGCCCTCGCGCTGTGGGGCGGCATCACGCTTCAGAAGCTGACCGTACTGAAGGTTCCCGGCGGGACGGCCGTGCTTCAGAAGATCGTCGAGGTTGCCCCCAAGGACCTGATGTACGGCGTGGTCACCCCGCTGCTCATCGCCGGTCTGGGCATCATCGCCTCGGTCATCGGTCTGTTCGCGGTTCGCGCGAAAGAGGGCAGCAACCTTCATACGGCGCTCAACGTCGGTACGTACGTGGCCGCCGGCCTTGAAGTGGTCGCGATGGCGGGCCTGTTCTACTGGTGGAGCCAGGGCGTGGGCGACATGTCGCGCATGTGGTACTTCGGCTCCGTTGTACTGGGCCTGATAGCCGGTATCGCAATCGGTCAGATCACCGAGTACTACTGCTCGGATCACTTCAAGCCGGTCAAGGGCATCGCTCAGGCCTCCGAGACGGGTGCTGCGACCAACATCATCAACGGACTGGGCGTCGGCATGATCTCGACGGTCGGCCCGATTCTCGTGGTCGCCGCTGCGATCTGGGGCTCCTACTACATGGGCAACCTCGCCGTGCCGTGGAGCAACACTTCGGGTATCTACGGCATCGCGCTGGCCGCACTCGGCATGCTTTCGATCACGGCGATCACCGTTGGTGTCGACGCGTACGGCCCTGTCGCCGACAACGCGGGCGGAATCGCCGAGATGGCGCACATGGATCCCAGCATCCGCAAGATCACCGACTCGCTCGACTCGGTGGGCAACACCACCGCCGCCATCGCCAAGGGCTTCGCGATCGGTTCGGCAGGCCTGACTGCTCTTGCGCTGTTCACGGCCTTCCGCACGACGATCGCCGCCGGCGGCATCACGCTCGACCTCTCGCTTGAGAATCCCGAGGTCGTCGTCGGCCTGTTCATCGGTGCGATGCTGCCGTTCCTTTTCGCTGCGCTCACCATGAACGCCGTCGGCCGCGCAGCGTTCGCGATGATCGGGGAGGTGCGCCGCCAGTTCAAGGAGATCCCGGGCCTGCTGGCCGGGGAGCCTGGCGCGCGTGCCGACTACGCTGCCTGCGTCGATATCGCCACGAAGGGCGCGCTCAGGGAGATGGTCGTTCCGGGCGTGCTGGCCCTGGCCATACCGATCGGGCTGGGCATCCTCAACCTAGAGATCCTCGGAGGGTTCCTCGCTGGCGCCGTTGTCTCCGGGTTCTTGATGGCCATCATGATGGCCAACGCGGGAGGTGCGTGGGACAACGCCAAGAAGTACATCGAGGGCGGCGCGCATGGCGGCAAGGGCTCAGACGCTCACAAGGCCGCCGTCGTCGGCGACACCGTAGGCGACCCGTTCAAGGACACCTCCGGTCCCGCGATGAACATCCTGATCAAGCTCATGACGGTGGTATCGCTGGTGTTCGCTCCGCTGTTCTTGCGGATTCACGGCTAGATCGACTCGGCCGCGCAGGCGCGGTCTGGTCGAAAATGGGTAGTACCGCTAGGCGGGGGCCACTTCGGCCCCCGCCTCACGCGCTTATCGGGGAGGGCCGCTTGGGTCGCATCACAGACGAGGACGTGGCCCGAGTTCGCGATGCGACAGACCTCGTGGCGCTCATCAACGAGCGAGTCCTGCTCAAGCCGAAGGGCCGCTTGTTCTGGGGGCTGTGCCCCTTCCACGGAGAGAAGACGCCCTCGTTCAAGGTCGATCCGGCCACTCAGCTGTGGCACTGCTTCGGTTGCGGACTGGGCGGCGACGCATTCGGGTTCGTGATGAAGATCGACAACGTCGAGTTCCCGGACGCGGTTCGGCTGCTTGCGGATCGGGCCAACATCGAGCTGGTCGAGGCAGAGGGCGGTGTGCCCCGGGGCAAGAAGGAGCGCCTCTACGCCGCACTGGAGACGGCCACCGAGTACTACCATCGGGTGCTGACAGGATCGCGCGACTCGGCACCTGCTGAGGCGAGGGAGTACCTGGCGAAGCGCGGCTTCACAAGCGAGGTCGCCAAGACCTGGCGGCTCGGTTTCTCGCCGGGACGCGGCGCGCTCGTGAAGCACCTCTCGGAGCGCGGGTTCACCGTCGAGGAGATGGTTGAGGCGAACCTGGCACTGCGCCCCGACGCCGGCCCGGCCAAAGACAGATTCTACGGGCGCATCATGTTCCCGATCGCCGATCTGCAGGGACGTGTGGTGGCGTTCGGCGGCAGAGTCCTGGATAAGGGCGAACCCAAGTACCTGAACACGAACGACACACCCGTCTTCCGCAAGTCGGCCAACATGTACGGTATCGACCGGGCCAAGGGCTCGATGACCTCGACCGGAACGAGCGTGGTGGTCGAAGGCTACACCGACGTCATCGCGCTGCACGAGGCAGGTCTCACGAACGCCGTTGCGACGCTCGGAACCGCGCTGACCCAGCAGCACGTGAAGCTGTTGGGAAGGTTCTCTCGGCGGGTCGTCTACCTCTTCGACGGCGACGAAGCCGGGATGCGTGCGGCGGACCGGGCCGTGGAGTTCGTCGACAGGGATGTCACAACCGATGCGTACGCGTCGCGCGTGCTTCTCGACGTCGCCATGATCCCCGACGGCAAGGACCCTGCGGACTTCGTCGGAGTGCACGGAGGAGAGGCCACGCGCACAGGTCATCGACGATGCCGTGCCGCTTCTGAGGTTCGCCATCGATCGCCGTCTTGCGAGGTGGGATCTCGAGCGGCCCGAGGAGCGAGAGCGGGCCTTGCGGGATGCGGTCGAGGTGCTGGCGCCGATCAAGGACACCGAGACGGGCAGGGAGTACGCCGCCTACGTCGCGGGCCAGCTGTTCACCGAGCCGCGCATCGTGTTCGCCCGGCTTGCGGAGTCACGGCCGGCGCAGGCTGGACGGCGGGAGCCGCAGGCCGAGCAGGCTGACGGCGCGGGTGGATTGAACCTGTCGCTTCGAACCAGAATAGAGCGCGACGTTCTTGCGCTGCTGGTAAGTACACCCAGATTGCGGTGCAGGGCACGGGAGTTGCTTGCATCAGACACCGTGGCCGGCGAGCAGCATCGCCGTATCGCCTCCATCGTCGCGGAGGCGGGCGAGTCGGTTTCGCCCGGAGATCTCGTGGGTCAGCTCGAAGAACGTGTGCCTGGGTCCGCTGAACTGCTCTCATCTGCGGTCATGCTGCAAGAAGAGGACGCTGACGCGGATGCGCTTGCCGACGACCTCACTCGTCGCCTCAAGGAGTTGGAGCTTGAGCGGCGAATAGCCGTTGGGAAGGCCAAACTCAAAGCGCCGGAGACGCTTCAGAAGCCCGGCGAGTACGACCGGCTGTTTGTCGAGACGTCATCGCTGCAGCGCGAGCTGGATGCGCTGCGGCGTTCGAGCAGCGAAGCCTGACAGCCCTACCTATCGAGGAGAAGCGTGGTCAAAGAGACGAAGTCGAAAGCAGCCGCGACGGCTGAAGCCGTGGCTGAGGCGGAGAAGAAGACCGCTTCTGAGCCCGCAAGGGCCAAGAAGTCATCTGGGGAACCCGTTCCCGCGCGAGGGAAGAAGTCGCCGAAGGGCAAGACCGAGATGCCTGCCGACACTCCGGCTGAGTTGGCGTTGCCGGAGATCGAGATGCTCGTGAAGATGGGGAAGTCCAAGGGCAACCTCACCGACGAGGAGATACAGGGCGCGCTGTCCGACGTGGACCTCCAAGAGGACCAGTTCGAGCGCGTGTACTCGCATTTCAAGGCCGCAGGGATCGAGATCGTCGAGGACCCCTCGCACATTCTCGATCCGGATGCCGTTGCAGACACCGTCGCCGACGCCGAGCCCGCTGACGCGGTGATGGAGATCGACGAGGACACCGACGCGCAGGCGGAGGTCGCCGTTGTCGACATCGTGCTGCCCAAGGTCGCACCGAAAGCGGGCAAGAAGAAGCCCAAGAAGCGGGCCTCGGACACATCGCACCTGGCGCCGCTGACCGGAGACCCTGTCCGGATGTACCTCAAGGAGATCGGCAAGGTCCCGCTGCTCACCGCCGCTCAGGAGATCGATCTCGCGATGAAGATCGAGGCGGGCCTCGAGGCCGCCGACAGGCTCGAGCAGGCCGAGGAGGTCGGCGCCGACCTCGACCGTCCCGAGAAGAGGCGTTTGAACCGCATCGAGCAGGTCGGCCTGGACGCCAAGCAGCAGTTGGTGGAGGCGAACCTGCGTCTCGTGGTTTCGATCGCGAAGCGCTATGTGGGTCGCGGAATGCTCTTCCTCGACCTCATCCAGGAAGGTAACCTCGGGCTGATCCGCGCCGTCGAGAAGTTCGACTACACCAAGGGATTCAAGTTCTCGACGTATGCGACCTGGTGGATTCGTCAGGCGATCACCCGTGCGATCGCCGATCAGGCGCGAACGATCCGCATCCCCGTGCACATGGTCGAGACGATCAACAAGCTGATCCGCATCCAGCGGCAGCTTCTTCAGGAGCTTGGCCGAGAGCCCACTCCCGAAGAGATCGGCGAGAAGATGGAGATGACGGCCGAGCGCGTGCGAGAGATCCTCAAGATCAGCCAGGAGCCGGTGAGTCTGGAGACACCCATCGGTGAGGAAGAAGACAGCCAGCTCGGGGACTTCATCGAGGATGGCGAGGCGGTCGTGCCGCCCGACGCGGCGAGTTTCTCGATGCTGCAAGAGCAGCTCTCGAAGGTGCTTGATGGGTTGTCCGAGCGGGAGCGCAAGGTGATCGAGCTTCGCTTCGGTCTGGTGGACGGGCATCCTCGGACGCTCGAGGAGGTCGGCCGGGAGTTCGGAGTCACCCGCGAGCGCATCCGGCAGATCGAGAGCAAGACGCTGTGCAAACTCCGTCACCCAAGCCGCTCGAGCAGATTGCGCGACTATCTCGAGTAGTGAGCGGCGCATGAGTGGTCAACGACGAAGGCCCCGCAGCTGCGGGGCCTTCGGTGTGTGCTTGGCTCCCCGGGTAGGACTCGAACCTACAACCCTCCGGTTAACAGCCGGATGCTCTGCCGATTGAGCTACCGAGGAGTGTGGAGCGCTCAAGGCGCGAATCGGAAGTATACGCAAGGCGGAGCGGGGTTTGCAAGAAGCCCGGTAGGCTGCGGTGCGGCCGGGGTGTTGCGCTATCATGCACAGGATGTGATCCCGGGGCCCGTAGCTCAATGGTGGAGCAGGGGACTCATAATCCCTTGGTTGCAGGTTCGAATCCTGCCGGGCCCACCACGGGAGGTGTTGGTGAGCAGCAAGTCCGAGTCCCGAGAAGTGCGTCGCCCACGACTGCGCCGGCGAGCGGCCACGCCCGCCGCGTTGCTGGCTGTGGCAGCTGTGGCCTTGGTCGGGGTCGCGGCCATCGCTCTCGGGTCATGGGCGCTCTCGGCCACGGGTGACCCCGGGAAGCCGGCCCGGCGCGTGGCCGCGGCCACCCCCACGGTTGAACCGACAGCCACCGTGACTCCAGGCATGGTCGAGGTTCCGGCGCTCACAGGACTGAGCCTGGACGAAGCAGAGACCGTGCTCGCGGCCGCAGGCATGGCCGTGCAGGTTCGCGCAGAGGATCCGAGCGCCTCGGGCGGCGTTGACACGGTTGTGGATCAGGAGCCCGAGGCCGGAGTGCTCGCCGACGCCGCCACTACCGTGGTGTTGGTGGTGCGCTCATCTGCCCCGACTGTCACGCCGCCGAGCCCCCCCAAGGAGAGCGAGCCGAAGCGCTCTGCGTATGTCGTGGTCATAGACCCCGGACACCAGGCACGATCCAACTCGGCACCTGAGCCGATAGGCCCGGGTGCGAAGGAGGTCAAGCCCAAGGTCACCGGCGGTGCCACTGGTGTGAAGACGCGCATACCCGAATACGAGATCGTGCTTCAGATCTCCATGAACCTCAAGAAACGACTCGAGGCGCAGGGTGTCAAGGTCGTGATGACGCGGAGTACCAACGACGTGAACCTCCCCAATTCGGAGCGGGCCGATACCGCCAACAGGGCGAAGGCCGACCTGTTCGTGAGGGTACATGCGGATGGCAGCCCCGAGTCGAAGACCGCGGGCATGTCGACACTCTACCCTGGAAAGAACCGGTGGACGAAGGCGGATCGCCGCCGAGTCGAAGCAAGCTGCCAGGATGATTCAGGAAGCGGCGATCGGCGCGACCGGAGCGGTGGACCGGGGTGTCGTCGCCCGACAGGATCTATCGGGGTTCAACTATGCGAAGGTGCCGTCGGTCCTTGTTGAGACCGGCTTCTTGTCGAACTCGGTCGAGGACCGCCTGCTGTCCAGTCCGCACTACCAAGACAAGGTCGCGCAGGGGATGGCCACTGGGATCATGCAGTATCTGGAAGGGTCGGGACGCTGATGAGCGGTGCCGTCAAGGCGGCCATCGCGGGTGGGGTCGTTGCCGTTGTGCTGGCGGTCGGTGCGGTTGCGGCACTCACGACGGGTATCGTGGCACTACCACCGAGCAGTTCCGCGCCGGCCAAGATGGTCGTGATCGCGACGGCTCCGGCCGAGGACGGTTCGGAGTACGCGCCGCTCGCCTACATGGCGGACCCGGCGACCGGGCAAGTCACGCTGCTGGACAATCTCGAAGACGCTACGGTGTCGGGAACGAGTGCCAAGACCGCCGCGGAGGCCCTGGCCTTCGGTGGCGGAGCCGCCGTAGCGAGCGCGCTCAGAGCCCAGACCGGCGGCGAGGCCCTGGACTGGATCCTGATCCCTTCCGCACAGTGGGCGCGTCTCGTCGACCAGGCCGGGGGTGTGACCGTCGACGTCCCGGTGGGCGTCAGCGCTTACGGGAACGGCCAGTTGACGCTGCTCGCACCCGGACGAAAGGAGCTCACAGGTGCACAAGCCGTGGCGCTCGCTACGGCCATTCGCTACGCCGGGACTCCCGAGCAACAACGGGAGGTGCTGCGGCAGCTCACCGCGGGTGTCTCGGCGATTGCGGGTGCGCGCGGCACCATGCTTCGCGACCTGGTTGGGCAGTCCAAGGCGAGTAGCTCGCTGCCGGCAGAGCAGATACCTGCGCTCTCCTCTGTAAAGTGACGGACGTCACATCCTCATGCTGCGCGGATGGCATGCCGATACCTCAATCGGGCCGTCTTTCCGAACGGCAATACTGTCGCCGTGTTCGCGGGTGCGACCTGCGATGTTCGGCAGATTCGGGAGTGTGATACGCGTTGGCTAGGAGCCGAGGGGCGCAGAAGCGATGGCCGGTGATCGTCGCAGGCGGCGTGGTCGTTCTCGCGGCCGTGGCATTCGCTTCGGCCTTCTACTTCCTCGATGGGATGTCGCTCGCACAGGACCTGATCGGGCGGGTGATGTCGGCTTCATCGAAGGCGACGCCGGCGCCCGGACCCGCTACCGCCGCCGACGCGCTCGAGCTCCCCAAGGGAATGCCCAACGCCTTCGCTTTGGGCGTGTGGGAGGAACAGATCGACTCGCAGTCGATCATCATGCAGATGATCGAAGGCGAGGTGGCGTCTCTATCCGTGGAGCGCGTGGTGGTTGACGGAAACAAGGCCACGGTCTATGCGGATGTGACGTTTGCCAACGACACGACCGCTCCGGGCACCATCGGACTGCACAAGTACGGTGGCGTCTGGTACGTCGGCTACATCAGCTCCCGCACCACGCCGGATGTTCCCGGCGGTGAGAAGCGGGACGTGGCGAAGCTGGCCGACGTGGACGGGCTGTTGCTGCAAACCGTGATTGCCGAGCAGGCCAAGGCGACTGACGTGACCAACGGGCTGGTGGGGGGCGAGATCAAGTCAATCGGGTTCGGCAGCGCGCGCCCGGGATCCAACTCCATGGTCATCCCGATGGAACTGATGTTCGGAGCCGAAAAGAGGTACGCTGATCTGGTAGCGATTCAGACCCAGGTCGACGGGGACGACATGTGGTTCATCGCGCGATTCGACGAGACCGGCTCAAGCACGGACGACTAGTTCGCCCAGTCCCCTTGTAAGAAGGGTGCCAGCAGGCCTTGGAACTACGCGACTACCTCAACGTAATCAGCGCGCGGCGCGGCATCATAATCCTTGCGACACTCATCGTGGCCTGCGTGGCGCTCGCGGTCTCACTCCTTCAGCCTCCAACGTACACCGCGCAGGCGAAGGTGCTCATCTCCGAGAAGGACACCGGCGCCGCGCTCTTCGGAACCGTGCTGCCCGAACTCTCCAGCCAGCCGGAGCGGGCCTTGCAGACGCAGGTGCAGCTCGTCGAGGTCAGGCCGGTCATAGAGGCCACGATCAAGAAACTCGCGCTGCAGCAGACTCCCGAGGAACTGCTGTCCAGAGTCGACGTGGGCGCGATCGGTCAGACGAACGTGATCGCGATCCAGGCAACCGCCACCAAGCCCGAGCAGGCCGCCGAAATCGCCAACACCGTGGCGGACGAGTACGTCGCCGCGTCCAAGGACCGCAAGCGGGCGTCACTGAAGGCAGCCGCGGACGAGGTGCAGCAGCGTCTCGAGCAAGCGCGTGCGGAGATCCTGGCTCTTGGCCGCAGGGTCCAGGAAAGCGGCAAGTCCGACGAACTGACAGCGGAGCTTGGCATCGCCACCGGTACCTACTCGACGCTCGCCGAGAAGCTCGAGCAGCTGCGGATCAACGAGCAACTTGAGACAGGCTCGGGCGTGGTCGTGCAGGCGGCCGTAGTAGAGGTGGAGCAGATCGCACCCAAACCGCTACGCAACACCGCTCTTGGTGCGCTCGTTGGACTCGCGCTCGGCCTGGGGATGGCTTTCCTCTACGAATACCTGGACAACACCATCAAGTCGACGGACGAGGCCGAGAGGGTCTACGGGACCACCGTGCTCGGCATCGTCCCCATGGAGAGGTTCGAGAAGGGCGTCAAGCGTCGTCTCACCATCGTCGAGGCACCCGGTTCGGCGGCCTCTGAGGCGTACCGGGTCATTCGCAACTCTCTCGACTTCATCAACTTCGAGCACGACCTGCATACCCTGATGATCACCTCCGCCGCTCCGGCGGAAGGCAAGTCATCGGTCGCCGCCAACCTGGCGATGTCTTTGACGCAGACCGGCAAGAAGGTCGTGCTCGTGTCGTGCGACTTCCGCAGGCCTACTACCGAGCAGTTCTTCCCGGTCAACAACACCGTCGGTCTGTCCGAAGTGCTTCTGGGCACCCACTCGCTGAAGTCGGCGCTCCAAAGGCCGGGCGGCGAGCAGTTGCTGGTACTCACCGCGGGCAAGATGCCTCCGAATCCCAACGAGTTGCTCGGTTCGACCAAGATGAAGGAGGTCATCGAGAGTCTCGAGGAGTGGGGCGACTGGGTCATCATCGACACGCCCCCCGTGCTCGCGGTGGCTGATCCGGTCTCGGTGGCTCGCTGGGTCGACGGCGTGGTCGTCGTGAGCAAGGCCGGAGAGTCCACGCGCGAAGCCGGCCAGAAGGCCGTCGAGCTCCTGGGCAAGGTGGGCGCGCGCATCATCGGCGTAGTGGTGTGGGGCCTCGACGAGACCAAGAACCGCCCGGGATACGGGTACGGCTACTACACCGGCGGCTACTACTACAACCGCTCCGAGTACGGCTCACCGAAGCCAGCCAAAGAGCTCTCCGGGGCCAAGGCCGAGGGATGGGTCGCCGAGGTCACACCAGGGCGCCAGATCGCGCGTTTCGTCACGCGCGTCCTCGTCGGAGTCCTTGCTTTTCTCGCGGTTCTTGCGGTTCTGGCTGTCGCGGCGTACGTCTTGGACCAGTACTTCGGGTGGAATCTCGTTCCCGATCTGTCGGAGTACCTGCAGTGGCTGTGATCCCGTGTCCGGCGACCGTGACAACACCCTGTGATGGCATCCACCCGCGCTGATGGCGCTGCCCAAGCGGGGGAGACAGACGATCTGCGGGTACTGGGCGGTCACTCGATGATCTACGCCGCAAGCTCGCTTCTGGGCCAGCTGGGCTCGCTGCTGACGTTTCCGCTCTATACCCGCTCGTTGGGCCCAGAGCTTTATGGCGTGCTGGCGCTTGCGCTCTCGGCCGCCGGCGTGCTTCGGACGCTCGTTATAGCGGGCACGAACACGGCTCTGATGCACGAGCGCATCTCGTCTTCAGACGAGCAGGCGTCCCTGGATCACTGCCGCCGCGCTGACCTACGTGATCGGCTCTTCGGCCGTCGTCGGTGTCGTCCTTCTTGTCGGGAGGGCTCCGCTAGCCCGGGCCCCTCGACCTCGGTGACCGTCGGTCTTGCGGCGGCGGTGACTGTCTACATCGCCCTGGATTCGCTGCTCGAGATCACGCTTGCGCTTGCGAGGGCTGAGTCGCGCCCTGCGGACTACGCCTACGCCAACGCTTTGCGTGTCGGTGTCACTTTCGCCTCCGCCGCCGTGTTCCTCATCATGTGGGATGCCGGTCCGGAGGGCGCGATCCTTGGTATGGCGGTGGGTAGCATCGTCGCAGGGCTCTGGCTCGCGTTCAGGCTTGGATTCGGCCTCAGTTTGCCGGCTGCCTCCCTTGGGTGCCGCGACTCCTGCGGCAGGGCGGTCCGTTGCTTCCCGCCAACCTTGCCTCTTGGATTGCCGATCTGTCCGACCGCTACCTGCTGCTTCTGCTTCTGGGTAGTTCGGCGACGGTGGGGCTGTATTCCGCCGGATATCGTGTGGGGTCGTTGATCACCGCGCTCTTCGTCGGGCCCTTCCACACAGCGTTTCTCCCACTAGCGCTCAAGACCTACGAGCGAGATGGCCGCGATCGCACGTACGACGAATCCAGCCGGCTGTTTGTCGTCCTCGGTGCGGTGGTCGTCTGTCTGCTGCAGGCCGCGAGCGTGCCCGTTGTAAGGATACTTGCGGGCCAGGCGTACGCGGGTGCGGAGCGAGTGGTTGGCGCCGTGGCGTTAGGCTGTCTGCTCTCGGGTGCCGCGATGCTCATGACGCCAGCCGCGCTCAAGACAGGTCGGTCGCACTTCCTTGCGGGCGCGTACGGAACGGGAGCGGCCGTCAACGTCGCCCTGAACTTCGTGCTGATACCCCGCCTGGGCATGGAGGGTGCGGCTGTTGCCACCCTTCTGGGCTATGCGGCGGTGCTGGCGACTATGTACGTTCTCATGCCCTCCGCGCTGTGGCCAGCAGGCTCTCTGGCAGTTGTGCTGCGCGTGGTTCCGGTCATGGGTCTATGTACTGTCGCATCGCTGGTCGACTACGGAAGCTTGGGAATGCAGACCGTGGCGAGCGCCGGGCTCGCTGCACTCGGCCTCGGGTTGCTCATCTTGCTTCGGGTGCTCACGCTTGACGACGTGAGGCTGGTGTGGCGGGTCATCGCATCGCTCGCTAGCGCCTCGGTGGCGCGGTTTCGCACTGCGGTTGAAGGGATCGGCACCGGGCTCAAGCGGCTCGCTCGGAAGTCGAAGCGGATTCCCAAGGCTTTCTCGGACCTTTGGGGTGTGCAGGTGAGGCGTTGGAGGCGTCGCCACGAGCACGTGGGCGGCGAGTGCCTACTCGGTCCCTACGCGCAGTTCGTACTGGAACGAGACGAGCAGATCGTGCGCGCGGCTGCCGGAGTCGATCGCCTGGTCGCGGGTGAGATGGTGACCTTCGGTCGGCCGTGGAGGTGGCGTTCCGGCCGCGATTGGCATCTCGATCCGTGGTCTGGTCGTCGCTGGCACGCCTGGCTGCCGTCCGCGCTGGTCGACGTGAACCACGTTGTATCCGATTCCGACGTGCAGTCGCCGTGGGAGAGCAGTCGTCTGGAGCACGTGTGGCGGGGGGCGCTTGCTTACGCACACAGTGGGGACGAAACGTACGCACAGTGGGTGATTGGCCGGCTGGATGAGTGGGGGCGCTGGAATCCGGCGGGCTGGGGGGTCAACTGGACGGTAGCGATGGAGGTGGGGCTGCGGGCCATAGCACTGGCAGAGGTGCGGAGTCTGCTGTGCACCAGCTCGTCGTGGACTCCCCGGGGAAGAGCAGCGCATGACGAGCCTACTGGCCGACCACGTCGAATGGGCGCTCGCCAATCTGGAACGCTGGGGCCACCGCACTCAGAATCACTACCTAGCCTCGCTCGTGGGCGTGATGACGGTGGCGCACCACCTGTCTGCGTGGTCTAGGCTTCGCGATGACGCCTCGTGGGTCTACGACGGGCTGTTCGAGTGCGTCTTGGAGCAGGTGCTTCCCGACGGTGCCAGCTTCGAGAACTCCGTTGGCTATCACTTGCTCGTGACTGAGCTGGTGGGCTACGGAGTCTCGATCTGTCGTGCGTCCGGGGTTGAGGTGCCTGCGCAGGTGCTCGACCGTCTGCAACGCATGATCGACTACGCTGACTTCATGCAGTTCGGAGACGGCACGCCGGTGGCTTTCGGTGACGACGATGACGACTTCTTGCTCCCGGGAGCCGCAGTCACCTTCTCGAACGTGCGACCGCCGGTGTCTGACCGTCTTGCGTTCCCGACCCATGTCGCGGGTGCCCCACAAGTCACGACCAGTGTGGCGCGGTCGTTTCCCGACGCGGGCGTGTACAGGCTTGGCGACAGTGAGATGCGTGCGTTCCTCAACCTCATGCCCACGGGCGTGAACGGAACCGGGCCGCACCGCCACAACGACCCGTTGAGCTTCTGCGTCGAGGTGGGCGACTCGCCGGTCCTGGTCGACCCAGGCACCTACCGCTACCAGTCCGCCGGGAGCGACCGCAATCGCTTTCGCTCGGTGGTATCTCACAACACAATACAGATCGATGGTCAGGAGCCCAACGACCTCGCGCACCTGTTCGCGCTCGAGCACGATCGAATCCGCGTGCACGATGTCAGTGCGCAGCTCGACGGGGATGTGCAGCGCGTTGAGGGTGCGCACGACGGCTACCTTGAGGCGACGGGCGTGCGACACCGCAGGTCGTGGGAGTTCGATACCGTCAGTCACACCCTGCGGGTTGAGGACCGCTTCGAGGGCCTCGGTGCTCACCGGTTCGTGTCGCGGCTCCATTTCCCTCCTGGAATGGAGATCGAGTTCGCCGCCGAGGAGAACGGATGGCGCGTGAGCGGCGGTGGCCTGCGCGCTAGGGCGGAGATACGTGAGGCCTTCGAGACCCAGGCACGTCAGCGCCGTCGAGCCACTCGGCGGCCTACCGGTGGCAGTCTGATGCATCGGTGCTTGAGATCGAGTGGAATGGCCGTACAGACTGCCGTATCGTCATGGTGATGGCCCCGGAGCGGGCAGGAGGGGGCGCAGCGTGACACGCACGGCCGCGCGCGCTGTCGCCATGGTCTGCCTTGGGTCAGTCGTTCTCGGGGTGGCGCTCGTGAAGGCGCCCGCTCTTCTGGCCTTGCTTGCCCTCGGTGCGCTGTGGACACTGATTCCCAACGACGGCAAGCTCCTGCTCGTTATGGCAACGGCTTGCCTCCCGTTCACGGTGGGTGATGTCGGGGCCGTGCCTGACCTGCTCGTGATCGAGCTCCTCGCCCCGGTCGCCTTCGTGACCGCGCTTGTGTCGATGCTTTCCGCTCGCAAGGAGCCCTTTCCCCGCGAATCCCTGCCGCTGTGGGGTGCCGTAGCAGTGTTCGTGGGCGTCAACGCAGTTCACGTCGTGTTCGGCGCGCTCGCGGGCAGCACTCTCAAGATACTCGGCTCGGGCGCGACGGGCCTGAGGGCGTACTATGACCTGCTCGTCGGCCCAATGGCGTTCGGCGCCATCGTGTGGCTGTGCGCCCGTCGACCGGGCGGGTTCCCCACCAGGAGAGTACTGCGCTGGCTGCTGTGGACCGCTAGTGCCGCGGCACTGATCCGTGTTGCCAGCTACTACCTCTTGTTCGAGATGCCGTTGTTGGGCGGTGTGTTCCGCTACGGGGTGGTCTCGCGAATCATCACGGGCGGTACCGCAGACCGCATCGGTGGGCTTGCTGAGGCTGCATCACTGGGCCTGGCGTGTCTGTTCGCGGTCTGGTACTCAGGCGACCACGGCGGTGGGTGATTCTCCCGGGAGCCGTGCTGAGTGCCGCTACCGTCCTGAGTGGTGGACGCGCCTTCGTGTTGGGTGTACTGATAGCGGGAAGCCTGTTGATCTTGGGACTGTCGCAGCGCTCCCGTAGCCGGGTTATCGCACTGGCTGCAATCGCCGCGGCCATCGGGGTGACCGGGGTGGCGCTCAGTGGCCTGACGTCGCAGTTCGCGCGTCTGACAGCCGTGGCGGGTGGTATCGCCCTGCAAGACCCCGCGAGGTACGCAGCCATCAGGTTCCAGTTGCAGGAGTTCATGAACAGCCCGCTCATCGGCAAGGGAATCGGCGTGACCACCGTCGGGGTCCGGATCCCTTCGTAGCGGTGCAGGTCGCACAGGGAGGGCACGCCACCTACACCTCGGTGCTGGCGAACCAAGGCATCGTCGGTCTACTCTCGTTCCTCTACGTCGCCCTCAGCCCCGCGTTCACGTCTTTTCGGCTGCTGCGCAGGCACTCCGGCGAGCTGACCGGTGCGAATCCCGCGTTCGGAGCACTAGTGTTCGTCTTCATCTTCGCGGTGATACGGTCAACGATGTTCATCGCCGGCGGCAACGGCGACTCGGACGTTACTCCGTACGCGTACGCGGGCACGCTCGTCGCGGTGCTTGCGATGTTGCGTGCCGCCGGGGGGCTGGTGCCGGATGAAGCGTGACGTCGTCGCCTTGTCCAATCAGTACTGGGACGACAGCTGGTTTCGTAAGCACCAGTTCTGCGCACGGCTCGCGCGCGACGGACATCGGGTGTGGTTCGTGAAGCCCACACATTCAGTGCTGCGTTCCGGACATATTGCGGGTGTCGGCTCCAATCCACCGCTGAGCACGCGCATCCGGTCAGTCGAGCAGAACCTGTGGGTTGTCTCGCCCGCCAGGGTTCTGCCGCTACAGCGTGTGGCGGGCGTCGCACGCACCAATCAGGCGCTGACGTTGCGCCGCGTCCGAAGGCGCTCGGCGCCGCGGGGTGCCGACCTGATGCGCTCGATCTCAACTATGACGCCCGGTACGCGCCGGCGCTGGGCGGGGAGCTCGAGTCAGGGCCGCGTAGTCTTCGACCTCGTTGACGACCTCACGGAGTACTCTGCTGAGGCAGCGCTCAAGCGCTTGGCCGTCGACCACATCGGGCTACTGTGCGAACGGTCGGCGCGGGTGGTGTACACGTCCTCGCGGCTCGCTCAGAAGTTCCCTGCGTTGGGACCGAGTGCGGTTATCCCCAACGGTTTTGACCCCGCGCTGTTCAATCGGAACGTGCTCCCCGAGTGGGTTCGAGGCCCCAGGCGTCAAGACCATCGGATTCGTGGGCACGCTGTTCTCGTTTCTCGACTACGAGCTTCTAGGGCGTGTCGCCGACGAGTTTCCGGACTGCGCACTCGTGTTGGTGGGTCGCGTTGAGGAGGCCGAGAAGAGGGTCCGTGAGTCACTCGTCGACCCAACGTCATCCACGTGGGCTACGTTGCGCGACAGCGCGTCCCTGCCTTGGTCGCGGGCTTCGACGTCTGCCTGGCACCGTTTCTTACCGGTGCCGTGGCCGATTCAGTGAGTCCGCTCAAACTCTACGAGTACCTTGCGCTGGGCAAGCCGGTGGTTGAGATATTTCCCATGGCGGGCGTGAAGGCCGATCCCGTGGGCGCCTTCGTCTACTTCGGTCAGGGTGCAGATTCGTTCGTCGCGCTTGTCGGCGGCGTGTTGCGCGGCGACATCCCGGAGCCTTCCGGAGCCGCTGAGTTCGTGGGGGAGTATACGTGGGACCGCCTGTATGGTCGGTTGCGGGCGCTGCTAGGCGAGGAGCTGCTTGAGACGTGATGGCCGAGGGAGACACCATGACAGGGCCGCGTGTCGCCTGGGTGCTGTGGTCCGGCGCTGTTGGGGGGACCGAGTTCATGGTCGCCTCGATCGCGGCTGAGTTTCGCCGGACCAGCCACGACGCGCGCGTACTCGTTCTCGGTCATGACTCGGCCGCTCTCGTCGCATCTTGGACTGGTTGGGCCGTGCCGTGGGTATCTCTTGGCCTGGAGTCCACGCGCAGGGCGTTTGTCGGCGGCTCTCGTATTCTTGACGTACTCGAGAGCTGGGGTAGTGAGGCGGTGGTGCTTCCCACCGTCGACGCGCTCGCGCGGGTCATACGTGCATCGGGCTATGCTGGGCGCCTTGTGGCCGTCGATCACGGGTCGCCGAGCGATCAACGACGGCTGGGCATGGCCCGGGCGGCGCTGCGGCGGATCAGCCGACGGATGGGCGTGGGCTTGCTCGACGTGCAGGTGGCCGTATCGGACTTCGTTGAGCATCAGATCGCCTCGCTGCCGCACGCCGGGCACATCGAGGTGATCCACAACGGTGTCGACACCGGACGGTTCGCTCCCTCAACGGACTCGCTGGTGGGTATGACTGTCTATTCCGGTTGGGGGTGGCTTCTCGCCTGATCGAGGGCAAGGGCGTGCGTGAGGCGCTCGCCGTGGTCGAGCGGCTGCATGGGTCGCTCACCCCTGTGCGTTTGGAAGTCTGCTGGAACCGGTCCACTGAGCGATGAGTACGCGGCCCACCCCCTTCATGCTGAGGGAGTCATCACCGCTGCAGGATACGTTGAGGACATCTGGGGTTCTGGCGCAGGCAGGACTGCGCGCTGGTGCTCTCGAACGGGCTCACTGAGTCGTTCGGGATGGCCGCGGCGGAGGCCATGGCCTGCGGTTTGCCGGTGGTGGCTTCGCGTGCGGGTGGGCTGACCGAAATCGTGGTGGACGGTGAGAACGGCGTACTCGTGACACCTGGAGACATCGCGGGCGCTTGCAGCGCGATCGAGCGCGACGTGGCCGATCGGTCGATGGCGCGCTCGATGGGCCAGGCCGCGCGCACGCGCGTCGTGGAGCAGTTCAGTCTTGAGAGGTGCGCCGAACGCTACCTGCGCGGTATGCGGAGCCGAGTCGTGAGCGCGCGAATTGCCCTCGTGACCGACCTGATCTAATCCACTCCCGACATGGGCGAACGCGTCTACGCTCGCTCGCTTGCTCGCGAGCTGCGGGGTCGCGGCTGCCTCGTGTTGAGCGTGGATGGCGAGTCTCCCGAGTGGATGGGGCTGGCGTTGTGCCGCAGGTCACTCTGCTCCGCTGGGCTGCGTCACTCACTGCGACACCACCGGCCCGAGGTCATCGTCTACCTGCAGCGCTCCTCGCTTACGCCGGCCGGCCTGCTGAGGTGTGGAGTGCTTCGACTGCTGTCGGGCTCTCGCGTGGTCCCGCTGGTGCTTCAGCCCTACGAGCTTGCAGGTCCACTTCGCGCCGTTCTTGCCAGGCTGGTGCCTCGACAGATCATGGCGGTATCTGGAGGGGCACGCCACCACCTTGAGGCAGTGGTGTGCGCGCTGCCGGGTCCGGACTGACCGGAAGCTGATGACCGGGGCGCGCGGTCTGCATCTGCTGACGAGCGTGCAGCCCTGCGCCACAAGCTGGGAGTCTCGCCTACACGATCGCTCGTGCTTCACGTCGGCCACGCAAGGGCGAACAGGAACCTGGCGGTTTTGGCAGACATCGCCCGAGCCGTTGACGTCCAAGTCGTGGTTGTTGCCAGTTCGAGCACGCTGCCTGACCCCGAGATCGAGCGCGCGCTCGTCGATGCGGGCGTGCGGGTCTGTATCGGGCTACGTCGAAGCGGTGGAGGAGCGGACCCAGTGACCGACGTCTACGTGTTCCCGACTCGTGACGAGTCCGGATCGATCGGGGCCCCCTTATCGGTGTTCGAAGCACTGGGGGTGCGGCGTGCCCGTCGCGACGAGCAGGTTCGGCGCTCTGCCGGAGCTGCTCGGCTCGACGCGCGGCGTCGTCTGGGTAGAGACTTGGACGAGCAGTTCGTACCAGCGGTTCAGAGACTGGTGAAGTCAGCACCGTCGGCCAAGGCCCTCTACTCGATGGATTGGGCCGCGCTCGCCTCTACGGTGATCGACACGGTCTGTGAAGGCCACCGATGAGTACACCCGGCCTGCTGATCTGCGTCATGGGAATCGACGGCTCCGGGAAGAGCACGGCGACCAAGCGCGTGGTCGAACAGCTCCAGCACTCCGGAGTTGACGTGGGCTATGTGTGGGACAGATGGGAACCCCGACTGCTCGCTCCGCTCATGAAGGCCCGTGGGGGAGTGGCACAAGCGCTTCCGCTGGTCGCGCGGGGAGACGACGACCGGTTCCAAGCGGCGGCTGATGTCCAGCCCGGTAACGGCATCGCTGTGGTTGGCTGCATCGTCATTCGACTACGCATCGGTGGGGGTTGAACGGGTTCGTGACGCGCTTGACGCACACCGCCTCACGCTGTGCGACCGTTACACGCCCGACTTCGTCGTCGACCAGGCCATGAACCTCGGCGGCTCTGCTGATGCGCTGGCGCGCGCGAGCAGCGCTCCGTTCTTGAGGCGGTTCCCGCCCGTCGACCGCTACGTGCTGTTCGATCTCGAGCCGGGGCGTAGCCATCCGACGCAAGAGCGACCTGCCCTCTTTTGAGGTTCTCGAGGGCAAGCGAACACTGTATCGTCTATTCGCCGAGAAGGTCTCGGCTGCAGTCATCGATGCGAGCGGTCCGCTCGACCGGACCGCTGGAATGCTGCTCGCCGTCGTGGAGCAGGCGCTTCGGGAGCGTGACCGATGAAGGTGTTGCTGATCGGCGTTGACGGTATGGACCCGCTGCTGGTGCAGCGCAGCACGGCGATGAGCTCGCCATTCCTCTCGCGTGCATCGGGGTTCGGGGGCGGTGGGCTGCGCAGGCGTCTGTTCCGCCGGACTCCGCGCCCGCTTGGGCCACGATCATGACCGGGCTTGGAGAGGACGAGCACGGGGTCAGCGGGCACATTCGACTACCTCGACCCGTGCAACACCGGACGACTCGGGGGGCTTTGCGAACAGACTCCGAGGGAAGACCCTGTTCGACGGAGCCTCGCGCAATGGGTTCTCGTCGTGCGTCGTCAACCCGTTTCTGGCCTATCCTCCTTGGCCGATAGAGGGTGTGATGGTCTCAGGTCCGGTCGGGGCCAAGGCAGCAGTGCTACAGGCCGGATCGGTACGTGTCGACGTGCCGAGAGGTCAGGAGCCGGTCATCGGCGGCATCGAGGCGCTCCCCGGCAAGCACGACCTCGAAGGTTTCGTGGCGCGTACCAGCGCTGACATCGAAGCGCTGTGCGAGTACACACTCGGGCCGCCGAGCGGCCGCGACTACGACCTGGGCTTCGTCACCTTCCTGCAGCTCGACCGGGTTCAGCACTTCTTGTGGCGCTTCACAGATCCAGGCGACGTCACCTACCCAGGTCACAACCCTTACGATGAGTCGGTGCGCGAGTTCTACCGGCTTGTGGACCGCTGTTGTGCCCGCCTTGCGGAGGAGACATCCGCGCGCCACGTCATAGTGGTGAGCGATCATGGCCACGGGCGACGTTGCGAGCGAGTTCTCAACGTCAACGAGATCTTGCGTCGCGCCGACATCGTTCGAGCACGCGGCGGGGCGCGGCCTTGGGCGTCGCGCGGCTACTGGGTGCAGCGGGCGAAGGTCGCTGTGCTCAACGTCGCGTGGGCGCTGCATCTGGAGGAGCAAGCGTTCTCACTCGCGCGTACGCTGCCCAACAGGAAGGCCCTCAAGACTTCGAGCTACCTGCACGAGGTCTCCGCGAATCTCGCGGCAGCGTCGTCGATCGGCGGGACCAACCCGTTCGGGGGCGTCGACCTGAAGGCGGAGGCCATCGAACGGGAGGGTCTCGGCACCGAGGAAGTCGTCGAGCGCATCGTCAAGACCCTTGAGAAGGCGCGCGTCAAGGACGGCAGGTCTCCGTTCAAGTGGATCGCGCGGCGTGAAGAGCTGTACCAAGGGCAGTATGCGGGCAGTTTCCCTGAGGTGTTGTTCGAACTGCTGCCGGAGTATGGAGTCGGTTGGGATCTGTTCGGTGCCATCGAGGGTCCAAATGTGATGCACCGCAGGATATCGGGTGGTCACCGCCTGACTGGGTTCTTAGGGGTGGTGGGCGCAGAGCCGACTGATGCAGCCGAAGACGCGCGCGTTACCGACGTGGCGCCCACCGTCTTGCACTTGCTGGGGTGCGAGGTGCCCCGCAGCATGCGAGGCAGGCCTCTGGCGCGCGGTTAGGGTGCCGAGAGGACACGCCGGTATACCGCGAGGGTCTTGTCGGCGATCGTCTCCCAGTGGAAGTGCTCTGCAACCCGAGCCCGTCCCGCTGCCGCGAGGCGAGTTCGAAGGGGTTCGTCAGCTTGGAGCGTCCGCATTGCATCGGTGAGGCCCGCGATGTCGGAGGTGTCGTAGAGAAGGCCTGTGTCCCCCAGCACTTCTGAATTGGCCGGTATCCGAGAAGCGATGCACACCACCCCGAACTGCATGGCCTCGAGCAGCGCCACCGGCAAGCCCTCGCGGCTCGATGCCAAGACGAACGCGGTGGGCATTGCGGTAGAGCGAGGCGAGGTTCTCGCCCACCACAGCCCCGGCGAACAGGGTGGGGGGGTGGCAGGTGCCGGCGGCCTTGAGCTCGGCGGGCGTAGCCCGTGGGTGTCCGCGGAGTCTCCGACGATCACGACTCGCAGATTGCGTCCAACCGCGCTGGTGCCGCGCCGACAAGGTCCTCGAACCGCTTGTCGGGGATGAGCCGCCCTACGGACAGGGCGTGCGGGTTCAGCGTTGGCCAAGACTGCGTAAAAGCGTAGCCGTGTCGGGGGGGCTGTTCACCAACGCGCTCAGTCCGGGGTCCGTTGGGAATCACGAGCGGCGTGCGGCCGTACGAGGCGGGGGCCAGTTGGTCGGCATACCACTGCGACACGCTGATCACGCCGTCGGCGCGGGTACACGCTTGCCGCTCGCCGTACCGCAGCACACGGCGAGCAACCGACCCCACTTCTGCTGGGTTCGTAGTCGGGGGCATGGAGCGTAGCGATGATGCGCCGGTGCCCGCATTGCTCGAGCGAAGCCGAGAAGCGCGCACGGACCTACCGAGTGAATGTGCAGAATGTCGCAGTTGTGCCGAGCGGTGAGTATGGCCGCAGCGGTGTGCGAGTACGCCTCGATACCCCTGCCGGGCAGGCTGGGGACGGGGCGTGATGTCTACGCCCAGCCCACTGCACGGCGTGTCGCGCCGCGCAGCAGCCCGCCCGTAGACGGTCACTGAGACGCCCAGCTCGGCCTGGAGTCTCGGATAGAGCTCCTCGCAGTGTCGTTCAACACCTCCCGGTGATGTCGGGGATACCGCGCGTGCCAACGACGCCGATGCTGAATCGGTGCCCGCCTACGGCACTCACAGGCGTGAAATCCACCGGAAGGCCGCGGGAGATGCGGGCCTTGTTGCGCAGGATCCAGCGAACCGGCCTCACAGGATGGCGGATCATATCGAAGCGGGCCGTGCCGATGAATGCGCACGACCGATCGCACGCGTGCACCTGCTCGCGGACCTCCGCGCCTGCTCCGAGTTCATGATCTCGTCGAAGGACTGGGTCTTGATGTTGCCCATCACCCACTCTTCGCCGCTCCCGTTGCACGGCGCGACATTACCCCAGGGGTCGACGAAGAAGAGGTCGGTGCCGGCGATGCAAGAACCCGAGAAGACGTTCGGCTTCCCCTCGAGGTGATTCAGGATGTTGAGGTTGAAGTAGGCCCGTAGGTAGTCCTTCATCCTCATCCGTAGGCTGTCCCGCTGCGAGAGAAGGAGGGCCTGGATGAACTCCCGTTCCTTGCCCACCGCCGTGGGCAACGTCATCCACCACGTTGTCGTCCTTGTGGAAGTACCACGAGTTGTGCATGACCGAGTTGCCGAACTCGACTCCAAGGCCACACACAGCTTGTACAGCGTGACGAGGTCATCGGCGTTCTTGTCGCAGATGACGACTGAGAAGCCGATGTCGCGGGCCGGGGAGTCTATAAGCCCGAACATGGTGCGAAGGGCGTGGTCGAAGCCGTTCTTGGTACCCCTCAGTCGGTCGTTGAGCGCTGGCAGGCCCTCGAGGCTGACCCGGAACATCGCCTTCGGGTACCGGTGCGCGAGCGATAGGATCCGGTCGGTGTAGAACCCGTTCGTTGAGATCTCGACCACGCGGGCCTTCTTGTACAGGATGCCCACGATGTCCTCGATGTCGTCGCGAAGCAGGGCTCTCCGCCGGTGACGTTGATGCGACCGAGCCCGTCGGGGAGCTTCTCGTAGTACTTCGCCGGCAGTTCCTCAGCGGGTTCCGTCGGGTGCTGCCAGATGTTGCACATGTGGCACTTAGCATTGCAGCGAAACGTTGTGATGACGCAGCCGTTCACGCGGCTAGGGCCTTTCTCTCGCACTTCTCGTAGTACAACAGTTCGAGCGCCTCGATGTGCTGACTCTGGCGAGTACGCTTCCCGGGCCACGCTCCCGCCCGCGGTCGCCGAGTTGGGACGCGCGGCCTCCGGTCGTGCGCCAAACTGCGACAGCGCTCCAGACAGAGCATCGGCATCACCGGGGCGAACCAGCAGGCCCTCCTGGCCGATCTCGGATCAGCTCGGGGATCCCGCCGATCGCGAGGCGATCACCGGACGTGCCTGCGGCCATCGGCTCGAGGACGAGCCATGGGGGCGTTCTCCAACCTGTCGACGGTACCACGGCCGCGCGACAGCGTCGGAGCAGCTGACCGACCTCATCGGTCGACAGTCGACCTAGGAACTCCACGTCTCCGGAAGAGATGCCGAGTGTCTCCAGTTCCGGGCCCTCGCCAGCGATCTTGAGCGCGACCCCTGCCGACTTCGCGGCAGTCAACGAGAACGCTGGACACCTTTCTCGGGCGAGAGACGCCCCGCGTAGACGAAGGACTCCCGCGGAGAACCGCGGGGCCGGCCGAGCCTCGACGGCGTTGCGGATCACACGCACCGGCAGCGTCCAGCCCCCGTTTTCGGTCATGTTGGCCATGAACGCGCTGGGGGCGATGAACGATCGAGGCCCACGCTCGTAGGCCCCGCGTAGAGCGCTGGAAGACGTCGTCCGGCGGCGGAGAGGGCGCTCTTCGCCGTACTCCCCTTCACGCAGCGATGAGAGACCGCGGGTCCATACCAGTAGAGGCCGACAGGCGCGGCTCGCACGGGGTGCGGCCGCTCCTCAAGCAGAACGTCCGCGGGACACACGTGGTGGTAGTCATGGACGGTCTGAACCACCGGAACGCCGCGGCGCGCGGCAGACCGAGAGGATCGACGGCGAGATCTGCCGGTGAATGCCGTGCACATGGACGATGTCGGGATCGAATCCCGCCACCAACGCCTCGAAGCGTCGGCTGCCGCCTCGCGGTTCTCGAACATGCGCATCGCCGCGGCGAGCTTCTCTGACGTGAGAGGTGGTCACCGGGCCCCAGTTCGATGTAGGGCACGAAATACGAGGACCAGGGTCAGGGGACGTTCTCAGGATGTCTGGTGGAGAAGTGGCGCGACGCTGTGTCCCGTGCTTCCAAGAGAGCGATCTCGTCGAACATCACTCGTTCGAGACCGCCTCGGAGATACCAGAACTTGTTCACGACAAGCACTCTCATAGGGCTCCGCTTCGGAGCCAGGTGCATCAACCGGCGGACAGTGTGTCGCACAGACGCCCGCAGGATGGCGCATCATCCCCATGAAGCTGGGACGCCGGGGAAGGTGGGCCCCCCGGCGTCCGACGGTCAGCAGCTTGTGTTACGGGGCGGCCTCCAGTAGTGCGCCGTGGACGTCGATGGCGTCGATGCCGAAGTCCGCCTTGGTCGAGCGGGGTTCTTGTTTCCGGTCCACTCGATGGTGAGCGTGTGGTCGCCATCGGCAACCGTGGCTGCTCCGAACCTGGGCTGATGCAACGTCGATGCGCTGTAGAAATCGACCAGGCGGATGTCAGTGCCGTCGAGCGTCACCTTGGCGATGCCGTAGGAGGCACCGGTCGAAGAATCAGGTCGAACGCAGTGCCGGTGAACGCGACGTAGGCGAGTTGACTCGGCCCGGTACGTGTAGCCCACTAACCGCCGGATCGAAGCGACGTTAGACGGTCTCCGCCCATGGGCCGGAGAATACGACGCGGCCGTCAGTGGTCTCGAAGCGGTCTTGGGGGGACGGACGACACGGCTTGGAGTAGGGCTCCGTCCAGGTCGATCGCGTCGATGCCGAAGTCCGGCTTGTAGGCAGCGGCGTTCTTGGTGCCGGTCCATTCTACGGTGAGCTGTGGTCGCCGGGGGCGAATCCGGCGGCCGAGAAGACCTTGGTCTGGTGCAAGGTGCTCGCGCAGTAGAGGTCGACGGTGTGGACCAGGCCATCGAGGGTGACCTTGGCGATGCCGTAGGCGGAGCCCTTGGTCGAGATCAGGTCGAACGCGGTACCCGAGAACCTGATGTTGGCCACGGTCTCGGGCTGGTAGGTGTAGGTCCAGCTGCCGCCGGAACGCGCGTGCTGGCAATCTGTGCCCACGGGCCGTCCCATAGACGAGGCCGGTCGAGTTCTCGAAGCGGGTCTTGGGCGCGGATGGACGACACGGCCTGCAGAGGTACCGCGACGTCCATCGCGTCGATTCCGAAGTCCGCCTTGGATGAAGCGGCGTTCTTGGTGCCGGTCGATTCGATGGTGAGCGTGTGGTCGCCAGGGGCCAAACCGTTGGCCGAGAAGACCTTCTGCTTGTGCAACGTGCTCGCCGAGTACAGGTCGACGGTGTGCACCACGCCATCGAGCGTCAGCTTGGCGATGCCGTAGGCCGAGCCCTTGCTCGAGATCAGGTCGAATGCGGTTCCGTTGAACCGGATGTTGGCCACGCTCTCCGGCTGGTAGGTGTAGGCCCAGCTGCCGCCGGAGCGCGTGCTGCTGGCAACCTGTGCCCACGGGCCGTCCCATACCATCAGGCCGCTCGAGTTCTCGTAGCGCGTCTTGGGCGGGACGGTTGCCTGGAGCAGGTAGCCGCCGTAGACGTCGACCGCATCGATACCGAAGTCGGGTTTGGAGGACGCGGGGTTCTTGGTGCCGGTCCACTTGATGCTGACGGTATGCTCTCCGTCGTCAAGTCCGGTGACGCTCCAGACCCTCTGCTGGTGCTTTGAGCTGGTGCTGTAGAAGTCGACTGTGGACGTGGCCACTCCGTCGAGCGTGATCTGAGCAATACCATACGCGGCACTCTTGCTCGAGATGAGATCGATACCCGTGCCGCGGAACTTCACGTAGGCGTTCGAGTCCTGCGTGTAGGTGAAGGCCCACGAGCCGCTCGAGCGGGAGGTGCTTGTGTTGTTCGCCCAGATCTCCTCGTAGGCGATTTCGGGCACGTCTTGCTCGAAGCGGATGACCGGGTCGACAAGGTAGCCGCGCAGGTCGACCGCATCTATACCGAAGTCGGGCTTGGAGGAAGCGGGATTCCTCTGTCCGGTCCACTGGATCTTGACGGTATGCAGACCGTCGGAGAGATTGCTGACGCTCATCACCTTCTGCTGGTGCTTTGTGCTCGAGCTGTAGAAGTCGACGGTTGAGGTGGTGTTGTCGACAGTGACGAGCGCGATGCCGTACGCGTTGCTCATCGAAGAGATCAAATCAAAGCCGGTTCCACGGAACTGGAAGTACATCCCAGAACCAGGTGTGTACGTGTAATGCCACGTGCCGCCGGACTTCGTACCGCTGGTGTTGTGTGCCCACGTGCCCTTGTAGAAGAGCCGAGTCTCCTGGCTTTCGTGCCGACGCGTGAGGCTGAACGTGGCCGAGCGGACCGCTTCGGTGTTGCCGGCCCAGTCTACCGACTGGAACTCGAGGTTGTAGGTGCCACCGACGGTGAGCCGCAGCGTTGGCTCGGTGGACCACGATCCACCGTTGAGGCGCCAGCGGGTTGTTGCAACGCCTGAAAGGCCATCGGTCGCCGTGAACCCGATTGTGGCGGTGTTGGTGTAGCTCGCGACCGCGGTGCTTGTGGTCTGAGGTGCGGTATCGTCGATGAAGACTGTGGACTGGCGCTCGGTCTCGATGTTGCCTGCAGCGTCGACCGCACGATACTGCAGTGTGTGCTCGCCTTCACCGGAGACCACCACGTCGCCTGTGCAGGTGGCCCAGTCGGATGCATCGAGGCGGTAACGGATCTCAGCGACGCCCGACAGCTCGTCAACAGGGGAGACACGCACGGTCCTCGGGCTGCGCACCCACCCGTCAGGAGCGCTGTTGAGCTCGTCGGAGCCGTCCTGGTCCATGCGCGAACGGTGGCGGTCTTGGTAGCCTCACGGTTGCCTGCTGTATCCAGCGACCAGTAGGCGATCGGGTGGTGCCCTGTGCGCTGATGGTGACCGGGTTGCCGGTGGACTGAGTTGCCATGCCACCGTCAAGCGCGTACCAGGTCTCAGCGACACCTGAGTGGCCGTCGGCTGCGGACAAGACGACATCGACGCTTGAGCCGCTCCAGCTGGCGGGTGCATTCGAGCTCGTGACGGGAGCGGTCTTGTCGATGGTCACGACGACCTTCTGGGTGGCCTCGACGTTGCCCGCGCCGTCGACCGACCAGTACTCGACGGTAGTGGCGCCCTCGGCAGCCACTTGGAACGGGCCGGTGTAGGTCGTGGTAGTACTGCCGATTCGGTAGTAGGTGCGCGCGACGTAGGTCTCATCGTCGACCGCCGACAGGGTCACCGTTGTGTTGGCCGAGCGCCAACCTGAAGCAGCGCTTGCCGAGGAGACCGGTGCAGAGCCGTCGGTAGTTAGCGTGCCGATGACCTCGAAGGCGTCGAGGCCGAAGTCGGGCTTCGTCGAGGCGGCGTTCTTGGTGCCGGTCCACTCGATCTTGACCAAGTGGGTGCCTTGCGCGAGCCCGGCCACGCCCCAGACCTTGGTCTGGTGGACCGAGTTGGGCGCGTAGAAGTCGATGTAGGAGGGCTCGCCACCGTCGACGGTGACCTTGGCGATGCCGTAGCCGGCGCCCTTGGACGAGATCACGTCGATGCCGGTGCCCACGAAGCGCACGTAGGCCGCCGACCCGGACTGGTAGGTATAGTGCCAAGATCCGCCGGACTTCGTTGCGCTCACGGTGTTGTAGAACGGACCCTGATACACCAGGCGGAGAGTCGGTGTTCTCGTAGCGCTTGCGTACGTCGAAGCTCGCCGACTGAGGCTTTCGGCGTTCGCAGCGGCGTCGGTGGAGCGCCACTGCAAGGTGTGCGTCCCGCCGACGGCCGTGGTGACCACGGTGCCGCTCTCCCACTGTCCGCCGTCGAGGCGGTACTCGGTCGATGCGACGCCGGAGAGCGCGTCGGAGGGCGACAGGGTGATCGTGGCGGCGGTCGTGTAGTTGGCCCTCGCGTCTGAGGTCGTGACCGGGCGCTGAGGTCGATGCGCACGGTGGCGAGGCGTAGCGCCGTGGAGTTCCCCACGTTGTCGGTGGCAGAAGTACTAGACAGAGTGGATGCCGTCGGTGCCGACCACTGGTATCGGCGCCGCTGTAGGTTTAAGTGCTGGATCACGCCGTCGAGCGAAGTAGGTGATGTGAATCGACGCCCGAGCACGGCGTCGTCGGCCATCAAGCGTCACGGCGACCGGTGAGGCGACAACCAGCCGGCCGGCGCGTCGTCGTTCGATTCTGGCGCGGTGTAGTCGATACGCACCGACGTCGAATCGGTGAACGAGATGTTCCCGACCTGTGTCGAACGGCTCTATGTAGAACGGACCTGTAGGTACACGACCCTCGGTGTGGATGACAAGATGCCGCCGGTGTATGGTTGACCGAGGGCTCCGAGCCGTCGGTCGAGTACAGTGATCTGGTCGACGCCCGAAGCGGCGTCGGTCGCGGTGAAAAGGTGCACCGTGACCGTGGTCGGTCGATCCAGGTGCTCGGTGGCGTCACTCGGATGAGTATCAGGCGCGGTGTAGTCGAATCAAACGCACTGTGGCGGTCTTGGGGTCCTCGACGTTGCCCGCGCCGTCGACCGACCAGTACTCGACGGTAGTAGGCGCCCTCGGCAGCACACTTGGAACGGGCCGGTGTAGGTCGTAAAGGTAGATACTGCCGATTCGGTAGTAGGTGCGCAGCGACGTAGGTCTCATCGTCGACGCGCACGACAGGGTCACCGTTGTGTTGGCCGAAAATATGCGCCAAAAACCTGAAGCAGCGCTTGCCGAGGAGACCGGTGCAGAGCCAAGTCGGTAGTTAGCGTGCCGATGACCTCGAAGGCGTCGAGGCCGAAGTCGGGCTTCGATCGAGGCGGCGTTCTTGGTGCCGGTCCACTCGATCTTGACCAAAGTGGGTGCACTATGCGCGAGCCCGGCCACGCCCCAGACCTTGGTCTGGTGGACCGAGTTGGGCGCGTAGAAGTCGATGTAGGAGGGCTCGCCACCGTCGAATACGAAATGTGACCTTGGCGATGCCGTAGCCGGCGCCCTTGGACGAGATCACGTCGATGCCGGTGCCCACGAAGACGCACGTAGGCCGCCGACCCGGACTGGTAGGTATAGTGCCAAGATCCGCCGGATCATTTTTCGTTGACGAATTCATCACGGTGTATTTGTAGAACGGACCCTGATACACCAGGCGAGAGTCGGTGTTCAAATCGTAGCGCTTGCGTACGTCGAAGCTCACCGACTGAGGCTGTTCGGCGTTGCCCGCGGCGTCGGTGGAGCGCCACTGCAAGGTGTGCGTCCCGCCGACGGCCGTGGTAGTAACCTACGTGCCGCTCTCCCACTGTCCGCCGTCGAGGCGGTACTCGGTCGATGCGACGCCGAATTTTTTTTTTTAAAAAAGCCTGACAGGTAGAAGTCGGCGTATCCGGCCTCCACACCGTCAGATCACGATGCGGGCGCGACCCAGGGTGGGCGCGACCGAGCCGATCAGGTCAAAGCCGGTGCCGGTGAAGTGGAGAAGCGCATACGAGCCCGACGTGTTGGTGTAGGCCCAGCTGCCGCCAGAGCGCTTCACCGAGTTCGAGGTTGTCCACGGGCCTTTGTAGGGATGATGCCGTCGTCGATCTGCTCGTAGCGCACCTTGACGATGAAGTGGTCTCGATCTGCCCTCCTCGACATTGCCGGCTGCGTCACGGGAGCGGAACTCGCAGTGTGTGGGTGCCGCCGGCCGAGGTCGACACCGTCGTGCCCGGCGTCCACGAGCCGCCGTCGAGGCGGTACTCGGTCGATGCGACGCCCGAGAGCGTGTCGGAGGGCGACAGGGTGATCGTGGCGGCGCCGGTGTAGAGCGCCACCGCGTCTGACGTCGTCACCGGGGCGCTCAGGTCGATGCGCACGGTGGCGTGTCCGATGGCGCCGTAGTGGCCCACCGCGTCTTGCGCGCGGAAGCTCACCGCATGCACGCCTTCGGTCGAGAGCGTCACGCCGTTGGTGGTCTCGATCCCGGGGTCGGCTCCGCCGGTGCCGTAGAAGACGTGCTCGACGCCCGAGGCGCTGTCGGTGGCCTGGATCGAGAGCGTGTGCGCGGCGTTGAGCCAGCCTGGCGGCTCGCTTGACGCTCGCGGTCGGTGCGCCGGTGTCGACCTTGACCACGATGCTTCCCACGGCCTCGGTGTTGCCCGCACTATCGGTGGAGCTGAACTTGACGGTGTGAATCCCTTCGGCTGGACAGCTGGATCGGTCCGCTGTAGGGGACGGAGGGCGCGGAGCCGTCGGTCGAGTACAGCGTGCTTGCCACGCCGGAGTGCTCGTCGGTGGCTGACAGGGTGACCTCAGCGCTGTCGGCGACCCAGCCGCTCGGTGCACTTGGCTGCGTGACCGGCGCGGTGGTGTCGTTTCTGACCACGAGGGTCTTGGGGGTCTCGGCGTTGGCGGCGGCGTCATACGCCCAGTACTCGACCGAGTGGGCGCCTTGCGCGCTCACGGTGAACGGACGCGTGTAGGTCGTCTCGGCCCCACCGTCGACGCGGTAGCGGATCGCGGTGACCCACGTCTCGGCGTCCTCGCTCGACAGCGTGATGGTGGCCGGCGTCATGCGCCACGCACCGTCGGCGCTGCCCGAGCTCGTCGGTGCGGCCGTGTCGGGTGCGAGCGTGCCGACCACGTCGAGCGCGTCGATGCCGATGCCGGTGCCGCTCGAGGCGGCGTTCTTCGTGCCGCTCCACTCGATGCGCACGGTGTGCGCGCTGTCAGCAAGGCCGGTCGAGAGCGAAGACCTTGGCCTTGTGGACGTAGCCCGACAGGTAGAAGTCGGCATATCCGGCCTCGGTGCCGTCGACCACGATACGTGCCTTGCCCAGGTTGGGGGCGACCGAGCCGATCAGATCGAACCCGGTGCCGGTGAAGTGGAACAGTGCGAACGAGCCGGCCGCGTTGGTGTAGGCCCAGCTGCCGCCGGAGCGAGACGCGTTGTTCGAGGTCGTCCAGGTGCCCTTGTAGTAGACACCGTCGGCGGTCTGCTCGGATCGAGCCTTGACGCCGAAGGTGACCGACTTGGTCAGCTCCACGTTGCCGACCGCGTCAGTCGAGCGGAACTCCAGTGTGTGGGTGCCGCCGGCACGAGGTCGACACCGTCGTGCCCGGCGTCCACGAGCCGCCGTCGAGGCGGTACTCGGTCGATGCGACGCCGGAGAGCGTGTCGGAGGGCGACAGGGTGATCGTGGCGGTGGTCGGTGTAGAGCGACACCGCGTTCGACGTGGTCACCGGGGCGCTCAGGTCGATGCGCACGGTGGCGTGTCCTATGGCGCCGTAGTGGCCCACCGCATCTTGCGCGCGGAAGCTCACCGCGTGCACGCCTTCGGTCGAAAGCGTCACGCCGTTGGTGGTCTCGATCCCGGGGTCGGCTCCGCCGGTGCCGTAGAAGACGTGCTCGACGCCCGAGGCGCTGTCGGTGGTCTGGATAGAGAGCGTGTGCGCGGCGTTGAGCCAGCCTGGCGGCTCGCTGACGCTCGCGGTCGGCGCGCCGGTGTCGACCTTGACCACGATGCTTCCCACGGCCTCGGTGTTGCCTGCACTATCGGTGGAGCTGAACTTGACGGTGTGAATCCCTTCGGCTGGACAGCTGGATCGGTCCGCTGTAGGGCAGGGAGGGCGCGGAGCCGTCGGTCGAATACAGCGTGCTTGCCACGCCGGAGTGCTCGTCGGTGGCTGACAGGGTGACCTCAGCGCTGTCGGCGACCCAGCCGCTCGGTGCACTTGGCTGCGTGACCGGCGCGGTGGTGTCGTTTCTGACCACGAGGGTCTTGGGGGTCTCGGCGTTGGCGGCGGCGTCATACGCCCAGTACTCGACCGAGTGGGTGCCTTGCGCGCTCACGGTGAACGGTACCGTGTAGGTCGTCTCGGCCCCACCGTCGACGCGGTAGCGGATCGCGGTGACCCACGTCTCGGCGTCCTCGCTCGACAGCGTGATGGTGGCCGGCGTCATGCGCCACGCACCGTCGGCGCTGCCCGAGCTCGTCGGTGCGGCCGTGTCGGGTGCGAGCGTGCCGACCACGTCGAGCGCGTCGATGCCGATGCCGGTGCCGCTCGAGGCGGCGTTCTTCGTGCCGCTCCACTCGATGCGCACGGTGTGCGCGCTGTCAGCAAGGCCGGTCAGAGCGAAGACCTTGGCCTTGTGGACGTAGCCTGACAGGTAGAAGTCGGCATATCCGGCCTCGGTGCCGTCGACCACGATACGTGCCTTGCCCAGGTTGGGGGCGACCGAGCCGATCAGATCGAACCCGGTGCCGGTGAAGTGGAACAGTGCGAACGAGCCGGCTGCGTTGGTGTAGGCCCAGCTGCCGCCGGAACGAGACGCGTTGTTCGAGGTCGTCCAGGTGCCCTTGTAGTAGACACCGTCGGCGGTCTGCTCGGATCGGGCCTTGACGCCGAAGGTGACCGACTTGGTGAGCTCCACGTTGCCGACCGCGTCAGTCGAGCGGAACTCCAGTGTGTGGGTGCCGCCGGCCGAGGTCGACACCGTCGTGCCCGGCGTCCACGAGCCGCCGTCGAGGCGGTACTCGGTCGATGCGACGCCGGAGAGCGTGTCGGAGGGCGACAGGGTGATCGTGGCGGTGGTGGTGTAGAGCGCCACCGCGTTTGACGTGGTGACCGGGGCGCTCAGGTCGATGCGCACGGTGGCGAGGCGAGCGCCGGTGGAGTTCCCCACGTTGTCGATGGCAGAGTAGGAGACCGAGTGGATGCCCTCTCCGACCACTGGTATCGGCGCCGTGTACGGCGTCATCATCGCACCATCGAGCGACGCCAGTGTCATCTGAACCCCTGAGTGCGGATCGTTGGCGAACACCGAAAGAAGGACGGGGGCGTTGGACCATCCGGCAGGCGCATCGTCTGAGACGGTAGGCGCGCTTGCATCGGTGCGGACGGTGACGGTGCGGGTGGCCTCGACGTTGCCGACGTTGTCCACGGCGGCGTAGGCCACCGTACGCGTGCCGTCACCGGATACGGTGATGCCGGTTGTGTAGACGGTGGTCGCTCCGCCGTCGATGGAGTAGCGAGCGGCTGCCACGCCGGAGAGGCTATCGGTCGAGTGCAGCGCGAACGTGAGCGGGCTGCGCTGCCAGCCGAGGGGGGCGTCGTCAGTCGAGGAAGGCGCTGACCGGTCGATGCGTATGCTCGCGGTCTTCGTAGTCTCGGTGTTGCCCGCCGCGTCGACCGACCAGTACTCGACCGAGTGGACGCCTTCGGCCGCCACTTCGAACGGCGTGACGTACTCGGCGGTTGCGCCGCCGTCGAGACGGAAGTAGGTGCGCGCGACTCCCGACAGCGGGTCGGCGGCGCTCAGGACTGCGGTGATCGGCGTCGCCGACCAAGCGGACGGAGCGCCGTTCGAGGAGACGGGCGCGGAGTTGTCGATGCGGACGAGGGCCGTCCGCGGGGCCGCGGAGTTGCCCGCGGCGTCTACCGCCGTGTAGCGGAGGGTGGTCGTGCCTTCGGCGCTGATCGCGACGCCGCCCTGATAGGGCAGGCTCGGCGCGGAGCCGTCCACCGAGTACAGGATGGACTGCACGCCGGAGCCTGGGTCGCTGGCGGTGAGATGCACCGTGACGGGGCCCTTGGTCCAGGTGCTAGGGGCGTCGTCGGATACGACCGGCAGGCCGAAGTCGACGCGGATGGTCGCCGTCTTGGCCAGCTCGATATTGCCGACCGAGTCGACCGACCAGTACTGGAGCGTGTGCACACCCTCTGTTGCCACCGAGATCGGGCCCGCGTACGGGGAGATCGCTCCGGCGTCGAGGCGGTAGTAGGTGGCGCTGATGGCGGTGTGAGCATCGGTGGCGTTGAGGGTGACGGTCACCGGCTGAGCGGACCATCCGGCAGGGGCGTTGTCGGTCGTGCTCGGTGCGGTCTCGTCGGAGCGAATCGTGACCGTCTTGTTGGACTCGCGGTTTCCGGCGTTGTCGATAGCGGCGAAACGAAGCGTGTGCTCGCCATCGCCGGCTATCGTGATGGTGTCCGAGTACGGGTTCTCGGCGCCACCGTCGACGGCATACACGATCGAGGAGACGCCGGACAGGGCGTCTGAAGCGCTCAGATGAACGCCGATGGGTCCTTTGACCCACGCACTCGGGCGCGTCGGAGGAGCTCGAAGGAGCGATGAAGTCGAGGCGGACCCGGGCGATTCGCTCGCCTGTGGAGTTGCCGAGAAGGTCAGTGGCGGCGTACTTGATCGTCGTGGTGCCCTCGGCGCTGACGACGATTCCCGTCAGCGGGTTGTACGTCGTGGTGGGCGTGCCGCCGTCGGTGCTGAACAGCACCGAGCCAAGGCCGCAGCCGTCGTCGGACGCTGCGATGTGGACGGTTCGCGGTGCGCCCAGCCACGCCGTGGGCGCGTCGTCGGACACTGCGGGCGCGGTGCGGTCGATGCGCACGAACGCGTTCTTCGCGACTTCGACGTTGCCGACGCCGTCCACGGCCCAGTACTGGATCGTCGTGGTGCCCTCGGCCGAGACCTCGAAGGGGCCATCGTAGTCCGTCGTCGGCGAGAAGGGACCACCGTTCACGGAGAGCTGGTAGTAGACGCGTGGTGAGACGACTCCGTTGTCGGTCGCGTAGAGCTGGACGGTCTCAGGTGTCGTGCGCCACTGGCCTGTGGGCGATGCGGAGGAGATCGGCGGTTCCTGGTCCCCGATGATCGGGCCGCACAGCTCGAGGGCGTCCACGTTGATCTGGTTATCGAGTGAGAGGGGATTCTTCAGGCCGGTCCACTCGACACGGAACACGTGTTGCCCGCTGCCCAGTCCGGCGATCGAGAGTACCTTCTGCTGGTAGAGGGAGTCGGCCGAGTACTGATCCACCAAAGCCCTGGTGACCCCATCGATGACGACTCGCGCGATGCCCGAGTGCATGTCCTTCGCAGAGATGAGGTCGAAGCGGTCGCCGCGGAACGTGCCAGCGAGCGCACCCGGTCCCCAGGCGTAGCGCATGAGTCCACCGGAGTGTTGGCTGGAGACTCGCCGACCCCAGTCATCGCCCTCTTGCTCGATGTACTGCTGTAGTTCGTCCTCGAAGCGCTCGAGCAGCGTGAACTGCGCGCTGCGGACCGTCTCAGTGTTGCCGAGGCTGTCCACCGAGTACCACTGCAGAGTGTGGGATCCGAGAGCGGTCGTGGCCTTGCTGAACGAGGCGACCGTCCCGGCGGTCCAAGCGCCCCCGTCAAGACGGAAGTAGGTCGTGGCAACACCCGACATCGTGTCGACCGCTGTGAGGCGGATCGTCGCGGTGTTGGCGTAGTCGGCCACCGCGTCCGACGTCGTGGTGGGCGGTATCGAGTCCAACTTCAGCGACTGGCTGACGAGCGGCTCCGTGTTGCCCAGCGTGTCTTCGGAGTAGTAGCTCACCGTGTTGGTGCCATCCGTGCTCACGGTGAAGGGTTCACCATACAGAGTGGTGGCTGTGAGTGTCGCCTCTTGGGTCACGCCGTAGTAGGTCTCACCCTCGTGGTTCAGGTAGTCGAGTTGTGTGAGAACGACATCGAACGGCGGCTTGACCCATTCTGCGGGGATGTTCGAGGTCGTGACGGGCGGATCGAGGTCGTCCACCTCGCCACCGAAGACTCCCTCGACTTCGACGCTGTAGACGTTCACGCGCGTGTATCCGCTTTCGCCCGCGTTGCCTGTCCATGCCCACTTGAAGGAGTGATTGGTGTCGGCCATCGAGGCGCTGTCGTAGACGACCTTGGGGCCTTGTGCGGTGGTGCTGTAGAGATTGACCAGGGTCGAGCGTCCGTCGATGGTCGCTCGCGCCCACCCGAATGCTGGGCCGGTGTATCCGTAGACCTTCACCCGGGTCGCGCGCCCGTAGCCGGTAACGTAGTTGCCCGTGCTCTGCGTCGTGGTCCTGACTCCGTCAAGGTAGGGTGTCCACGAGCCTTTGAACGACAGTTCGGGAGAGGCGTAGGTGTAGGTCTCCAGAGCGCGCCTTACCAGGAGCGAGGTCGAGTGTTCGGACTCCACGTTGCCCGCCACGTCGATCGACCTGAAGCCCAGGGTGTGGAGCTGGTAGCCGGTGATGCGGACCGAGGTGCCGTCTGTCCACGCGCCGCCGTCCACGCGGTACTGCGACTTCGAGACGCCCGAGCGGTTGTCGGTTGCCGAGAAGGTCACAGTGGCTGAGTCGATGTAGCTCGAAGCGGCATCGCTCGTGGTGACCGGTGGCGTTGCGTCGCAACGGATCTGGGCCGTCTGGGTGGTTTCGTTGTTGCCCGCGCCGTCGGTGCTTGCGAACAGGATCGTAGCAGTCCCGTCATAGGACACCGTGAACGGCGCCGCGTAGGTCTGAACCGTCCCGCCGTTGAGCGAGTACCGTGTCTGAGCGACATAGGTCTCGTCGGTAGCGGAGATCGAGATCGGCTTTGTCGGGCTGTACCAGCCGGTGCCCGCGTCACTTGTCGAGACAGGCGCGACAGCGTCGGGCTCGAGCGTTCCTGCGATGTCGACGTAGTCAAGACCGACCGAGTCGCCGGTGGACGAGGGATTGTGAGTGCCCAGCGGGGTGACGGCAAGCACGTTGGTCGTGGCGGCGTTCAGCCCGCCCCATGAGGTGAGGAACGCGCGTTGCGGAGTTGCCGAGTAGCAGTCGATAGTCGAGGGGTTCTGACCGTTAAGCGTGATCGTGAACTTGCCCATGTTGGGGCCCTTACGGCCGTACAGGTCGATGTTCTTGCCCTTGAAGACGAAGTACGCAGTAGCGGACGTGGATTGCGACGCGGCGTACTTGCCGTTGCGCGCGATGCCGTCTGCGACGCTCGCCCAGGACACCCCTGTACACGATCTTGGGATCGTCTTCGTCGTTGGTGGTGTTCACGTTGAACAGGAACGACTTGATGTCTTCGACGTTGCCGGCGTTGTCGAACGATCGCCAAAGCAGCTCGTATTGGCCGTAGGATGTCGCGGGGATGACGATGCGCGTGCCGGAGTACCAGGTAGAGCCCTGGTCCAGAGACCACTGCGTGTGCTGGACGCCGGACCCGGCCTCGAGGACCGTCAGGTCGATGACGGCTTCGCCGTAGTACATCGGTACGGCATTGCTGAGGGTGATCGGGGCGAGTCTGTCGATGCGGACTGTCTTGGTGACTACGGATTCGGCGTTTCCGGCCTTGTCAACCGAGAAGTACTTGAGCGTGGTGGTGCCCTCGGACGACACCGAGATGGGCCCGGTGGCACGCAGCGTCGGCGCAGTTCCGTCCAAGCTGTAGTACGTGGCATCGACGCCGGACTTGCCCTGATCCGTTGCGGTGAGCGTGACTGACACGGCAGTGGTCTGCCATGTCGTGGGAGCGTTGTCGGTTGTGGTCGGCGCCGTGTGGTCCGGGTTGCCTTCCTGGAATGCCCAGCGTTGGACGCCGGCGGAGCCTGAGATCGGCTGGGTGTTGACCCAGACGTTGCCCCACGTGTCTACGGAAAGCTTGGTGGGGTAGTAGATCGAGCCCTCGGCGGGGTTGGGGTAGGTCCCCATCAGATCGCCATCAGCATCCAAGCGGATGAACTGTGAGGACGTTGGGGATTGCCCCAGAACGTAGGTGGTCTCGAAACCGTCTTGGTACACATCCAGCGGCTCGGTGACAGGTGTCTCTGACAGGTCGACGGTGCCAAGCACTACGCCCGCTGTGTCGTAGCGCACCAGCCGGGAGTTGTACGTGTCTGCGACCAGTATGTCGCCGTTCGCATCGAAGCACATGCCTCGAGGCCCCGCTATGTCGGCATCGAGAGGCTGCTCGAAGACGGTCGGATCGCGGGTTACCGCGTCGAAGCGCACCAAGGGGAGGAGCCCCTGATTCAGGACGTAGACGTTCCCCGCGCCATCCACGAGCATGTCCGATGGGTTGTCCAGGTAGTAGTTCTCGCCCTCCGGCGCGCCGAAGCTCTCCGCGACGCTCATATCCGCCGGATCGAAGACCACTACGGTCTGGGTGTCCCCAGTCGATGTGAGATCGGTAGCGTAGAGCAGGCCGTCGGGACCGAAGCTCATGCTGCTCAGCCATCTGCCAGGAAGCATCTTTGTCGCAGACGACGTCGACTGCCCCTGCTCGTACACGGCCACGAAGCTGTCGGCGATCTCGTGGGCATCTCGGTGAAAGACCCACAGCTTGCCATCGGGTGCGGTGTCGAAGGCGGGGACGACGAAGCGTGCCTCAGGGTCGGTGTGCGCCGCGTAGAGGAAGGGCGCCACGTAGTCGTCGGCCGGATCCGGGAACGTGAACGTCGCCGCGGCACTCCACGGTGCTATCGCCACGAGCGCCATTGAGACAGCGGCGAGCGTCGCGGCCCGGAGCGAGTATCTACGAAGCGTGCAGACGAATGAATGAGGCGACATCATTGCGCAGCTCGTTTCCGTTCGATGACATGATTCAAGGGGCGCCCTAGACGCCTACCTCATGTATCGAACCGAAACTGCGGCCGCCTTAGGATGTGGCTGGGGAAACGCGACCATCGGGCGAGAAAGGCCGATGAATGGTGATGCGCGTCACAACGCGACGCGCATCAGTTACCGCTGCATTCAGATAGTCCGCTGCGCCTACTCGTCGAGCCACTGGGTGACGCGCAGGTTGTCGCCTCTCAGCTGAGGGAACAGGGGAGGCGGATCGTCGTAGAGCGCGGGGTCGTACAGGTACTGCCTGTCGCCGATGAACCCAGCGGACAAGTCCGAGCGGTAGAAGCCGGTGTTGCCGCCCGCTGCAGAGAGGGAGCCGCGAAGGGTGAGGTCGTTCCTCTTCATGTTGACGTCGCCGTTGTACGAGCTCGGCGCGTCGAAGCCGATCGTGCCCGTCTGCGCCAGGATGGCGGCTTCGACGGTGAGGTCGGTCGGCATCTGGTAGTAGAACATGGGCCACGTGGTCTTGCCCTGCGCTACCAGTCCGCAGACCGCCTTGGGCGTGCCCGTTCCGCGTGTCAGGTTGGCGATGAAGATCATGTCCTTGCTGGTTGCAAGGGTGACAGGGCTCCCGTACGTGCCCTTGGGGTATACGTTGTCGTCGAAGAAGATGACTCCGGATGCGGGCACGGCTATCGTCACCGGCGAGTCCAGGGTCATGGCGCCGACCTTTGGTTTGGTCGTGTCCGACGAGTATGTGAGGTTCAGAGTCAGGATCTTCTCGATGATCACAGTCGAACCCGACAGCGTCACCACATAGCCCTTCGCTCCGCTCGCGGGGTAGTACGTGTTCTCGGCCTGAGCGGTAGCCTTCAGTTTCGCGATGTCTGTGGAGATCTTGGTGAAGTCCACCGTCGGCAGAGCGCCGTCCTGCCATCCGCCCGGGTAGTTGACCGCTTTCGGTGCCGAACTCGAGCCGCTGTAGCACTTCTTCCCGGTGCCGCACGCGTAGGCCTTCTTCTTGAGAGTCCCGCTGTTGTAGATGTTGCCGTTGATCCGGACCTTGCCGTCGACCACGGTGGTGGCACCGAAGGTGATGTTTCCGGTACCGAGCACCCACGCGTAGTCGGCGAAGGTCGGGAAGCGCACAAGTGCGTTGACGACTCTGCGTTGTCCGGTGTTCAAGCGTACCCTCGGACCGCAGGCGGATAAGCTCGCCGGCCTCCTCGGCCGTGACGTTCCACGTGCCGCCCTCGAGCTCCAGCGGGCCGAGTTCGGGGTTGTCCTTCCAGTAGTCGTAGCCGTTGGCGCTGAGTCGATACATGTACTCGTTGAGCCCGGCATCTGCGATGTGCATGGCCTGGTTACGCTGGGTGTAGAGGGTTGTGTGGCTGGTTCGATACGCCATGAGGACCAAGACCGTCGTCGCGAGAAGGAAGACGATGGTGGACATCAGGACGACCGTCAGCATCGCGAATCCGGAGTCGTCGCGTATCGCCTGGCGTCGCGTCGCGTCGTTGCGTCTCATCTCTACTTCACCACATTCTCTACGGCACGGATTCTGACAAGTGCACTCGTGTGCATCTCAACCGTGTTGCTTCCCGACCTCGCCTGGTTCTGGAGGTCGATGCCGACCATGGATATCCTGGGTGCGGTCGTCAGAGGGCTTGCGGGCGCCAAGGCGTCGAAGCCATGCTGCTCGCCGTTGCTGCAGGTGGTGGCGGTGTTCGGCGTGGTGCTGTGGTAGCAGAAGATCGGGTCGGTGGTGGAGGTGAGATCCTCGAGGACGGGAGTCCCGGCGCCGTAGGTGCCATGGGTGAAGGGCGGCATGGTCCCGATCGCGGGCGCTACGGCTCGCAGGAGTGTGGAGCCGACTACGTAGTACTTGACCTTCTCCGGCCTGTCATCGCGGTTTGCATCCATGAAGAACTCCATCTGGCGCGGTTGCGAGACGATAAGCGCGCCATACCCTTCCTCGTTCTCCACCGCTTGTCGCAGCTCCCGGGTCATCGTCTCGACCGCGTGTTGGGCGTTGTCGGACGCTATGGCGCGTGCCTCGGACTCGTTGGCCATCGTCGTCGCCGCGCCGAACAGCATGTACGCGGTCGACAGCACGACGATCATCAACACGCAGACGACCATCAGCTCCACAAGCGAAGTCCCTGAGTCATCTCTGAGCTGGTTCATGGTTGCCCTATCTAGTTCGCGGACGACAAGCTGACGCTAGCGGTTGCTCCGGCGGTGATCGTCACCGGCTTCGCAGACGTGGGGTCGTAGCTCGCCTTGGTCGACACGGCGTAGTTGCCCGCGGGGTGCGGTCCGGAGTTCTTGGTTTGGTTTCTGGCGGTGAACGACAGGGTCGTTCCAAGCTTCACCCACGTGGCACCGACCTGCTGGTAGATGTAGACGGTCTTTGGGTTAGGGCTGGGATTCGAGGTGTACTTCACATCCATCCAGCCGTCGGTCAGCTTCGTGATGGCGACCTGCTTTGTGACGGTGCCCCCGTTGGGGATCGTCCCGCTGGCGACTGAGTCGGGGGTGTAGCCTGTCTTGCTCGCGGTGGCGGTGTACGCGCCGGGCAGCCCGACCGTGAACGTGACGTAGCCGCTAGCGTCGCTCGTGGCTGACGCGGGTGATACGGAACCGGCCCCGCTGGCTGTGACGGTGGCACCACTGACCGCAGCACCGTTCTGGTCGACGACCTTGACGATGAACTTGGTCGTCTTGAGCTGCTCGATCGCTACGGTGAGGCTTCCGTCCTCACCGCTGGCGACCGTCTTGCTGTCCGAGCCCGAGAGGTACCCGGACTTCGTCACACTCGCCGTGTAGGTCCCACCGGCTCCCAGCACGTGTCCGGTCTTGCCATCGGCGCCACTCGTGGCCGATCCGGGTGTTACCGACCCGGGTCCGGTCACGCTGACAGTGGCGCCGGGAACGATGGCACCGTTCTCATCCACGACGGTCACGAACAGTCGCGCGTACTTGGTGACCGCGACGTTGCTGTAGTAGGTGCCGCCGGCCACAGTCACAGCCAGAGTCCCCGAGCCTGTGGAGTAGCCGGAAGGGCCGGTAGACGCGACGGTGTAGGTGCCCTTGCCCAGGTCGTCGAAGCGCGCTCTTCCTTCGTCGTCGGTGGCGAGCGTCGCGGTGAAGGGCGACTTCGTGAGCTTGACCGAGGCGTTGGCCACCGGATCCCCGAACTGGTCCTTCACGTAGATGATGCCTGTAGACGGCTCCTCGGCAGTGACCGTCCATTCGTTGAGCTCGTTTGGCGCGACCGAGGCGCCCGCGATGCTCGCGAGATTGATGAAGTAGCCCGACTTGGTGCAGGTGATGGTTATGGCGCCCGCCGGCACCTTGCCCCAGTATGCGTATCCGTTCGAGTTGGTCCCCGAACTCGATTGGGCGCCGGAGAGTGGCTTGATCGTTACCTGAGCGCCCACGATCGGATCGCCCGTTTCGGCGTCTAGCACGTTCACCTTCACGTCACCTGCGTTGACGATGCTCGATTTGCCGGCGATGTTCGATTCGATGGTGACGGTTCCTGGTGTGGGCTCGCTCCAAAGGACGGTGATCTTGATGTTCTTGGAGGTCGAGAGCCCGGTATCGAGATCATGGCTCCAGCCGATGGTGGTCTGGACTGTGTAGACCCCGTCGGCCTCGGAGTTGGGGATGTCACCGGTGGGATAGCCCGAGACGGTGCCGATATCGTCGTAGTTGAGGTTGCGGATCTGCTCGAGGTGTCGATTGGCGACCGAGAGCGCTTGCTCACGTCTGCCGGTTTGGACACTCGAAGCGGCGCCATAGCGCAGGGCACCCATAGCGCCCAGAGCGACAACTGCCAGCACCGAGGTGGCGATCACCAACTCGATGACCGTGTAACCCGCGTCCCCACCGCGCTTGCGTCCCAAGATGCGGCCCACTTTCATCATCCGCCTTTGCCTTGGCGTGCAGGAGTGCTCGCGCTGAAGCGAAGCACACACGCCTATGTCCGGTTATCGGCGCGCCGCGCACCAGTCTTGAGCACCAGGGCAGTCCCGTTGTGGGACGCGCCCGCCACGTGCGGTGGACCTTCTTGATGGTGCACTGGGCACGCGATTCCACCCTCTCTATCGGCTCGCACGACTGGGACTATAAGTGCTGTATGGGATGTATGTGCGGCGAATCGCAGTTGCTCCGTGACCCCCATCACACCCAGCGTTGAGCGAGCGGCCGATTCCGTGGGTTGGCGGATGCGCCGTGGCCGGGTATCGGGACGGTGGACGCGTCCATTCGGCAAGTGACAGGCACGCTCTCTCGCATACGATTCGCACCGCCACCTCCTGCTATATACTCGCGCTAGTAGCGCTCACGACGAGGGAATGGTGCATGCCTAGCGCGGCCTCTGGTGCTTCGGGGAACACAAGGGTCCGGACGATGCCGCGGGCGCGGCGTCGGAGGCTCGCGGTGGGCGCTCTCGTCCTCGTCGACGCCTTGGCTATTCTCGGTGCAGCTCTGACGGCGACGTGGCTGTGGTTCGACTCGTTCACGGCGCCGGTCAAGCTGGAATCTCCAGACCTGCACATCGAGTTCTGGCAGCTCGCGCTGATCGTCGTGCCGCTTTGGGTCGCCTTGCTTGCTATCACGGGTCTCTACGACCTCGACAGGGTGTCGTGGGGACTCGGTGAGACGGGCCGGATCGCTCGCGCCCTTTCGATGGGCGTGGTCGTCCTGATCCTGGCGACGTTCGTGGCGAAGCTGCCGGGCTTGTCGCGTGGCTGGACGCTACTCACGTGGTTACTTGCGATCGTCATGGTGCTCGTGGCGCGAGCAGTCCTGTCGCTCGTGGTCGCACTGGTCCGGCGTCGCGGCGGCTTGATGAGACCGACGCTTGTCGTGGGTAGCAACGCGGAGTCGGCCGATATCATCCGCGTGCTCAGGCTTAACCCCGAGACGGGTCTGGTGCCCATCGGCTGCCTGGCGTCGTCTCAGGCCGAGAGGCTCGGCCTCGATTTCTGCTCGGGCGACATTCCTGTGCTCGGAACCGCTCGGGACGTCGCCGAGATCGTCTCGGCCACGAACGCGGACTGTGTGATCATCGCGTCGACTGCGTTCGATCACGACGTGCTGGGTCGGATCATCGCCGAGCTCAGGGCCGTGGATGTGGACGTCCACATATCATCGGGTCTCTTCGAGGTGCTCACGAGCCGCGTGGTGGTCAACGAAGTAGCCGGCGTACCGCTGATCACGGTGAAGGGGATCTCGCTCTCCAAGGGCAACCTCCTGGTCAAGCGTACGTTCGATCTTCTGGTCGCCGGTACGTTCGCGATCCTCGGTATGCCGATCTGGCTGACTATCGCGCTGTTGATCAAGCTCACGAGCCGTGGGCCGGTCTTCTACGGCCAGCCTCGCGCCGGCACGAGATGGTACGACCTTCCAGATGCTGAAGTTCCGCTCGATGTACGTGGACTGCGGAGGCTCGGCTTGCCGAACTCTCTGCGCGCCAACGAGGCGTCGGGACCGCTGTTCAAGATGAAGGACGACCCGCGTGTCACTTCAGTGGGCAGATGGCTGCGCAAGTTCTCGCTCGACGAGTTCCCGCAGCTGATCAACGTGCTCAAGGGCGAGATGTCGCTGGTGGGGCCGCGACCGCCGCTCCCACACGAGGTCGAGCTGTACTCGGTGAAGGACTGGCGTCGGCTGGAGGTCGTGCCCGGGATGACGGGTCTGTGGCAGGTCTCGGGACGCAGCAGCCTGACCTTCGACGAGATGATCGCGCTCGATCTGTTCTACATCGAGAACTGGTCCGTTGGGCTCGACATCACGCTCATGCTCAGAACGATTCCCGCGGTGCTGTTCGCACGCGGTGCCTACTAGAAGCGGCTGGAGGAACCGGTGAGACTCATCGTGGTAGTCGGGGCGAGGCCCAACTTCATCAAGGTGGGCCCGCTGATGCCGGCGTTTGCCGCCGCAGGCGTGGACGCCGGCATCGCGCACACCGGCCAGCACTACGACGCCTCGATGTCCGACGTCTTCTTCCGCGACCTCGAGCTGCCGGAACCCCGGTGGTTCCTGGGCGTAGGGTCGGGCACGCATGCTGTGCAGACCGGCAAGGCGATGATCGCGCTCGAGGAGCTGCTCACCGCCGAGAAGCCCGACGCTCTGCTCGTGGTGGGGGACGTGAACTCGACGCTTGCCGGAGCGCTCGCTGCGGTCAAGCTGGGCATCCCGGTGGTGCACCTCGAGGCGGGGCTGCGCAGTGGCGACATGTCCATGCCCGAGGAGGTCAACAGGCTCGTCACCGATCAGCTCTCGTCGATGCTGCTCACGCCGGTACCCGCTGCCGAGGAGAACCTGGTCCGCGAGGCGGTGGCTCCCGAACGCATCCATTTCGTGGGCAACGTCATGGCCGAGTCACTGCTTCGCAGTCTCGAGAGGATCGGCGATCGCGACCCAGCGGGGGCACTCGGCGTGACAGCGGGCGAGTATGCCCTGGTCACGTGCCATCGCCCTGAGAACACCGACCACCCCGAGAGGCTCGGAGCGATCGCGCGGGCACTGAACGAACTCGATGCTGAGGTGCTGCTGCCCGCGCACCCGCGCACCCGTCCGCTGCTCGAGCAAGCGGGGCTGCGGGACGGTGAGTCCCGCGTGCGAGTGATCGATCCCGTGGGCTATCTCGACATGCTCGCCCTTCAGCGCGACGCGGCTGTCGTGATCACGGACTCGGGCGGCATGCAGGAAGAGGCGTGCATGCTTCACACGCCCTGCGTGACGGTGCGCAGGAACACCGAGCGGCAGATCACCGTCGAGCTCGGGGCCAACCGGCTCGTCGAGGCCGATGCCGGGCAGATCCTCGCCGCTGCCGAAGCGTCTCTGCGATCCGGGCGCGATTGGGAGGTCCCCGAGCGCTGGGACACGCACGTGTCGCAGCGTGTCGTCGATGCGCTTCTCGGCGGCATAGTGCCGCTGCCTACGTAGCTGCCAAGAGGGGAGTGACGTGCGGGTACTGGTCACGGGTGGAGCCGGCTACATAGGATCGATCACGGTGAGGCTTCTGCTCGAGCGCGGACACCAGGTGGTGGTTCTCGACACGCTCGAGAAGGGGTGGCGGGAGGCCGTCGATCCTCGCGCGGACCTGGTGATCGGGTCGGTGGGGGACGCGGAGTCGGTGGCGCAGGCGCTGCGCGACTGTGACGGCGTCGTGCACTTGGCCGGCTACATCGAGGTCGCCGAGTCTCAGGCCGACCCCGACAGGTACTTCCGCAACAACTCCAGAGCACCTCTCACGCTTCTCGAGGGCATGATGGAGCACGACGTGAAGGCGCTCGTCTTCTCGTCGACGGCAGCGGTGTACGGGGAGCCAGAGTCGATCCCCATCACCGAGGACGCGCCGACCAAACCGCTCAACGCGTACGGGGAGAGCAAGCTCAGGTTCGAGCGGTCTATCGAGTCGTTTCGGGCGCGTGGCCTGCGGGCGACGGTCTTGCGCTACTTCAACGTCGCGGGTGCGTGGAGGGACGGGACGCTCGGCGAAGCTCACTCTCCCGAGACCCACATCGTTCCGCGCGTCTTGTGGGCGATGCGGGAGGGTCAGGACCGGTTCGACGTGTTCGGAGGCGACTATCCGACTCGCGACGGTACGTGCGTGCGCGACTACATTCACGTGCTGGACCTCGCGCAGGCTCACTTGCTCGCGCTGCAGCAGCTCGTTGGTGGGGCACGTGGCGGCGTGTACAACCTCGGGAACGGGACTGGCTACACCAACCTTCAGGTGGTTCGGATGTGCGCTCAGATGACCGGCCGAGAGGTCGAGGTTTCCATCGGACCCCGGCGGGCTGGTGATCCTGCGGTACTTGTAGCCTCGGCGAGCCGAGCCGAGCGCGAACTCGGCTGGAGACGCGAGTACCCGGAGCTGGGGACGATCATCGGCGACGCATGGCGCTGGCACCTTGCCCACCCGAATGGGTATCGGTAGACTGTGTGCTCGCCGCTCGCGAGCGGCTCAACGGGCGATTAACTCAGCGGGAGAGTGCCACCTTCACACGGTGGAAGTCACTGGTTCAAATCCAGTATCGCCCACCATTCGATTCTGACGAGGCCTCGGCGAAATCGCCGGGGCCTTCTGGTTGCCCACGATGTGCACACAACCTGCACAGCGGGCATCATCTCTGGTAGGAGAAGCCAGGGGAGGATAGGCAACCGGGATTTGCTGCAGGAGGTACCTGCAATCGGGAAAGTCAGTGGGGGTGGGGGTTCGGTGGAAGAAGCTGTCGAGACAGGGTCGAGTGCGCACGCCGAGGGAGTTTCAGACCCGGTCCGGACACTCGGGTTGAGCCATTTGATCGATGTGCCCGCAGTCCAGGCGCTGATGGACGACTTCCATGAGTTGACCGGTCTTCCGATGTCCCTGGTCGATTTGGAGGACAGGGTTCTGGTCGGCGTCGGCTGGCAAGACGTCTGCACGAAGTTCCATCGAGTGCACCCCGAGACTGCTGCGAACTGCAAAGAGAGCGACCTGGTCCTCACGCAGGGCGTGCAGTATGGGGAGTTCCGTGCCTACAAGTGCAAGAACGGCATGTGGGACATCGTGACCCCCGTGTTCGTGAGTGACGTTCACGTCGGCAACGTCTTCGCCGGGCAGTTCTTCTACGACGACGAAGAACCCGACATGGCCCTCTTCGAGAAACAGGCCGAGAGGTACGGTTTCGACCGTGACGAGTACATGCGGGCTGTGCGTGACGTTCCGAGGCTCTCTCGGGCCAAGGTCGACACGCTGATGCGCTTCTACATACGACTGGCCGAGCAGATAGCGCAGGTGGGCTACTACAACGTCGTTCTCGCGCGGTCCATCGAGGAGCGCAAGCAGACTGAGACCGCATTGCGTGAGAGCGAGCGCAAGTTTCGCATCGTCGCGGACAACACCTATGACTGGGAGTTCTGGACTGACGCGCACCGACGGTTCCTCTACTGCTCGCCATCGTGCAAGCGTGTTACCGGACACGACGCCTCGGAGTTCATCGCGGACGACACGCTCCTGGAGAGGATCATCCACCCGGATGATCGGGCTGCGTGGGCGGCGCACAGTGTTGACGGTACGGGCTCTCTCACCTTCCGGGTCATTCGGGCTGACGGAACGGAGCGATGGATCGAGCACCTCTGTCAGGAGGTCTTCGCCGAGGATGGGGCCTCGCTAGGCAGGCGGGGCTCCAATCGCGACATCACCGAGCACAAGCGGGATGAGCGGGCGCTCCGGGAAAGCCTCGAACAACACGGGTGAGCGATGCCCGGAAGCATTTCCAGCTAGCACGCGGGATGGGTAGGAGTCCCGCTGAGAGATCCGAGCGGGCGGTAGATCTCTTCGTACGCACGCACTCGATCTTCTGGTGCTAGCGCACCATCAGGTGCTGTCAGTCCGAGTTCGAAGCGCACCACCATGGCCCACCATGAGAACTCAGGAGGCCTCGGCGGCATCGCCGGGGCCTTTCGCATCTTGCGCCTACGGCTGCCGGATTCTAGTAAGCTCATGTGACGGCGTCGTCGGCCTGAAGACAACGCGTGCACCGATGGATCGGCTTTGCCTGTCGCTGTGAGGGGTCGGGTATTCAAGAACCGCGGAGGACCTATGAGCACCGTCCTGACTCACCCCGACGCTTCGATCCGCGTCGAGGAGGACAACAAGAAGTACGTGATCTCGGTCGAACCACGCGACGGTCTCTTCGTGCCAACGAAGGAATGGGTCACCGACTACCCACTTGACCTCATCGAAGAAGTTCTTCGCGTGAAGGGGCCCGGCTCCCTCTGCGACGAGATAAGGCGAGACGAGGATCCGCGCTACGTACAGCACGATCTTCACTGGGACATCCTGAGCTACGCCGCAAGGGAAGACTTCGTCGGACGGCGCGTGCTTGACTTCGGCTCAGGGAGTGGGGCCTCGAGTATGGTTCTCGCCCGGATGTTCCCGGAGGCCAATATCGTGGGCGTCGAGCTAGTGCCTGAGTTCGTAGAGCTCGCCCAGCATCGGGCGAGATTCTACGGAGTGGAGAGCCGCGTAGGCTTCCAAGTCACGCCCGATTCGCACAGTCTGCCGCCAGAAATCGGCGAGTTTGACTACATCATGTTGTCGGCCGTGTTCGAGCACCTTCTTCCTAGTGAACGACATGGAATGCTTGCGCTTCTGTGGCCGCACTTGAAGCCGGGCGGCGTCATGTTCCTAGACCAGACTCCCTATCGCTGGTTCCCCATCGACCTGCACACAACCGGCTTGCCGCTGATCAACTACCTGCCTGATCGCCTGGCGCTCCACTACGCTCGCCGATTCTCACGGCGGGTGCGCTCCGATTCATCATGGTCTGAGCTATTGAGGAGGGGCATACGCGGCGGAACTGCGCGAGAGATCATGACGATCCTGAATTGTGAGGGGGGAGAAGCCGAGCTGCTCGATCCCTCTCACCTTGGGGTCAAGGATCACATCGATCTCTGGTATCAGGTCTCAAGTAGCAGACAGAGGCCCTTGACGAAGAAGGTCATGATGTTTGGTTTCAGCGCAGTGAAGGCGGTGACGGGCGTGACGATGGTGCCGAGGCTCTCCCTTGCCATAAGGAAGGCGCACTAGATCAGAGCACATCGACTCGATCGATGTGTCGCGTGCGCCGGGCCAGTCACACGACCGGAACGACAACGTCGACGATCGCTGGTGAGTAGGGTCTCTCGACGGGGTTTCATCGACGCATGGCGCCGAGAGGGCCGAAGACCCGTCGAGTACGCGCCTGAAGAGCTGTTGGCAGGTACCGGGGTGGGCGGTGGCGCCGATGCTACGCTTGTCTGCGACCTGTCGTGGTGAACGAGCCGAGGTGCGATGAACCGGTACGACGCCTACCGATCGGCCGAGCTCGCGGCGGTATACGACGCGGTCTACGCGAGCACCGACGACATTGCCTTCTGGGAGGCGACAGCCTCGACAGCGGTTGATGGCCCGATCCTCGAACTGGGCTGTGGGACCGGGCGCATCCTGCTTCCGCTCGCGCGAGCTGGCCACGAGGTCACCGGCCTCGACCTTTCGGCACACATGCTCGACTTCTGCCGCGCCAAGGTCCTCTCGGAGCCTCCCGAGGTTCGTGACCGTATGAGACTGCTTGAGGCGGACATGACCAGCTTCCGGTTGAGCGAGCGCTTCGCGTTGGTGTTCTGCGCCTTCGGAGGCTTCCACCATCTTCGGACCGTGGAGCAGCAACTTGCTTGTCTCGAGGCGGCGCGCGCTCACCTGCTGCCCGGAGGGATGCTCGTGCTCGACCTGATCAATCCGGATCCCGCTCCCGGATCGTCGCTGAGCGATTCGGAGACGGCCGGGCCGACCGATGACGAGACGACCGCAGAGGACCTCGCGTGGACTGACGGCAGGCGGGTGCGCGGTTGGGCGACCGTGGTCGAACAGCACCGTGCGATCCAGTGCAACGACTGCGAGGTCACCTACGAGATCACCGAGGCGGACGGCACCACGAGACGCCTATCCGAGACATTCCCGATGCGCTTTGTGTTTCGCTACGAGCTCGAGCACCTTCTCGCCCGTACGGGCTTCCGAATCGTGACGCTCTACGGTGACTACGACCGGTCGCCTTTCGTCGACGAGTCACTGGGGATGATCGTCGTCGCGCAACCGCAGCCCGGATTCTGCGCGACCGGTTCTCACTCCCCCGCGTAGTACAGCATCTCTGCGTGCGAGGGGTGTACTGCCACGGCCTTGCCCAGCTGCTCGGCGGTCAGCCCGGTGCGCATACCCACGGTGACGGAGTAGATGATGTCGCTCGCCGACGGGCTCGGCCACCTGAGCCCCCAGCACCTCGCCGGACGACGCGTCACTCACGAGCTTCAGGAACCCGTCCGTCGCACCTTCGATGATCGCAGCACCTACTCCGTCCAGACCGATCCTGGTCACCTTCGGGTCGAGCCCGCGTTCCCGCGCGCTGGTCTCTGTGTGGCCGACGCTGGCAAGCTGCGGCACCGTGAAGCACGTGACCGGCATCGCCGAGCAGTCGGGGTGCACGGGGACACCCTCATCGATCGACCGCCCGACGGTGCGGCCTTCGAGGTTCGCCACGGGGGTCTGCATCATCCCGCCAGCCGCGTCACCCACGGCCCAGATCCGCGGGTTAGTCGTTCGCAAGTACTCGTCTACCACCACGAGTCCCCGGTCGTCGGTTGCGACGGCTGCCGCCTCCGGCTCCAGCCCACATACGCACGGCCGCCGCCCGATCGCGAGGATCACGTTGGTCGCCTCGATCGACAGCGCTGCGCCGTTGTCACGCGAGCCGTGCAGCACGAGGGAGCCCGGCGCCCCCTGGATGCCGGTGACCGTGCACCCGGGGATGAACTCCACACCCAACCCGCTCAAGCACCTGACAGCGGTCTCGGCAAGATCTGGATCGAGCATCTCTAGAACGCGGTCCGGCCTGGTCACAACGGTCACACGGCTGCCGAACGACGCGTATATGCCCGCCATCTCCATTGCGATGAAGCCGCCTCCGACTATCGCCAGCGACTTCGGGATCTCGGGATAGCGCAGCGCGTCCTCGGACGTGTCGGCGAGTTCCGCTCCCGGGATCCCGGGCATCACCGGCTCCGAGCCGGTCGCGATGACGATGTGATCCGCCGAGTAGACCTCATCACCCACGGCTACCGCATCATCAGAGACGAAGCGCGCCTCACCGTGTACGAGCTCGATGCCGTACCCGGCGGCGAGTCCCTCTTGATCGCCGGCGAACGTCTCTTGGCAGTGCCATTTCCATGCGAGCACCGACTGCCAGTCGATCGAGCCGTTGCCGGCGACGATACCGAAGCGGTCGGCGTCTCGAAGGCCACGGGCCACCGAGGCGCACTGGTACAGGGCCTTCTTGGGGATGCACCCTCGCCACAGACAGGTCCCTCCCCAGCGGTCGCGTTCGATCTGCACGACGTGCCATTCGCGCCGCGCGAGGTAGCGTGCGCACGCATTGCCGCTCGCACCCGATCCGACAACGACTACCGTGCCTTTCTCGGCCATGTGGGACCCCCGTACGTGGTGTCTGTCTCATGAGAAGATGCCCGAGCTGATGCTATGCTGAACGGCCGTGATACTCTCCCTCGACAACGTGACCAAGACCTTCGGCGAGCGCGTCCTGTTCAAGGACGTATGCATGCGCGTCGGCCGCTCGCGACCGGGTGGCGCTGGTAGGGCCCAACGGGTCGGGCAAGACCACGCTGCTCGAGATCATCGCGCGGCGCCAGGACGCCGATGAGGGCGGCGTCACCTTCGCCAAGGACGCCGTAGTGGGCTACCTGGAGCAGGAGGCCATCGAGATGGGCGGGCGCAGCGTCTTGGACGAGGCGCTCACCGCCGCCGAGCACGTCACGTCGCTGCAGCACCGCATACACCTGCTCGAGGAGCAGATAGCCGAGGCCGACGAGGCGGATCACGCACCGCTTGCTCGCCGAGTACGGTCGCATCCGCGATCGCTTCGAGAGCATGGGTGGCTATACCGTCGAAGCGGAGGCCCGAGCGGTACTGGGCGGGCTCGGCTTCAAGGAGAGCGACTTCGGGCGAGACGCAGACGAGTTCTCCGGGGGTTGGCAGATGAGGCTCGCACTGGCGAAGCTGCTGCTCACACACCCTGACGTGCTGCTCCTCGACGAACCGACGAACCACTTGGATCTGGAGAGCGTCACCTGGCTCGAGGGGTTCCTGAAGGCCTACGACGGCGCGATAGTGATCGTCAGCCACGACCGTGCCTTCATGGACGGCATCGTTGACCGAGTCGCCGAGATCGATCAGCGCAGCGTCACTCTCTACACCGGCAACTACGCGGCCTACGAGAAGGCCAGAGAGCTCTCGCTCGAGCAGCTCCGAACCAGGCACGACGCGCAGCTCAAAGAGATCGCACACATGCAGGCGTTCGTCGACCGCTTCAGGTACAAGAACACGAAGGCGAAGGCGGCTCAGGACCGCATCCGGCGCATCGAGAAGATCAAGGCCGAACTCGTCGAGCTGCCCGAGGCCCGCAAGCGCGTTCGGTTCAACTTCCCCCAGCCGCCAAGGACCGGAGAGCTCGTCATCTCGCTCGACAAGGTGCGCAAGGCGTATGGAGACCTCGTCGTCTACGACGGGCTCGACTTCTCGCTGTACCGAGGAGACAAGGTGGCGCTCGTAGGACCCAACGGTGCCGGGAAGTCGACGCTGTCTGAAGCTGCTCGCCGGCGTGCTCGAGTTCGAAGCGGGAGAGCGGAGACTGGGCACTCATGTCGAGACAGCGTACTTCGCCCAGCACCAGCTCCAGGCCCTCGGGCTGGGCAACACGGTCTTTCGCGAGATCGACGCCATCGCGCCGGGGTGGACGCAGGGCGAGGTCCGTGGGCTTCTCGGCGCGTTTCTGTTCCACGGCGACGACGTGGACAAGCAGGTGAGGGTGCTCTCGGGTGGTGAGAAGGGGAGGCTGGCGCTCGCGAAGATGCTGGTGAAGCCGGCGCCCTTCCTGTGCTTGGACGAACCCACGAACCATCTGGACATCGCGTCGAGTGACGTGCTCGAACAAGCGCTCAAGCGCTTCGAGGGCACCATTGCGCTGATCACGCACGACCGCCATCTCATACGTGCTGTGGCGAATAAGATCGTCGAAGTCGTCGACGGAAAGGCGACCCTGTACGACGGGGACTACGACTACTACCTGTGGAAACGGGAGCAGTCTCCCGGCGCAGACGGCACGGTGGTGTCTGTGAGCACCCCAGCGCCCGCACACCCGACGAGTTCGAGTCGCCGGGGCGTCGCGCCGCGACGGGTGCACAGTACTGCTGGGCACACGGTCATGGCCGAGCAAGGAGACCCCACCACTGCTGCCGGTCCGAAGACCAAGGGGCAGAAGCGGGCCGAAGCCGAAGCGCGCAACAGCGCCTATCGGGCCACGAGGCTGACACGAGCGAGACTCGCGGAGGTGGAGGCCTCGCTGGAGACCGCCCAGGAGCGTCATGACGAACTGGTGGCTCAGATGGCACAGCCCGATCTGTACTCAGACAACGATCGTTTCGAGGCTGCGCTGGGGGAGTACAACGAGCTGAAGCAGCGGCTCCCAGGCCTGGAGTCGGAGTGGCTCGCCCTGTGCGAGGAGATGGAGCAGCTCGAATCCGACTCGGGCTCGTGACCCCCCTGAGCAGGACTTTGTAACACTCTGAACCCCACTTTGTAACAATGTTTACAAAGTTTCGGACTCTCTCTAGACTGGCGGCAGCCGCTGGCAGACCACAGGTTCGCACAGTGGCGACCTGCGGGACTGTCTAGCCGGCCTGATGCGATATCCTGTCGCTCAGTGGACAGCTGCCAGGGGGTTGTATGGAGGGGGCTTCCGCCCAAGCGCTGCTCTTCGTGCTCGGCCTCGTCATTTCGGCGACGGCCTTCATCGGCATCGTGTTCGTTGCGAACACGCTTCTGTCCCCGCGCTCGCCGAGCGACGCGAAGAACTCACCGTACGAGTGTGGGATCGAGCAGGCTGGTCGGCCGTGGGCGGCTCAGCGCATGCGCTTCGCAACCGTCGCGATGCTTCTCGTGCTCTTCGATGCCGAAGCCGTGCTGCTGTTCGCTGTCGCGTCTCGACTTCGTGGGAGCTGGCTGGCTACCGTCGAAGTCGGCATCTTCGTGCTCTTCCTGGCTGCTGGTCTGGCGTATGCATGGCGTAAGGGGGCGCTGGAGTGGCGGTAGTGGATCGCCTGGGCAGCGCACTCTCCAACGGTCCGGGAGGCATCATCCTGACCAGCGTCGACGCGCTGGTCGACTGGTCGCGCGGGCAGTCCCTGTGGGCGTTCCCGATGGGCACCGCCTGCTGCGCGATGGAGCTGATCGCAGCCTCGTTCTCGAAGTTCGACTTCGACAGGCTCGGCACGTTCCCCAGGCCCGATCCGCGCCACACCGACGTGATGATCCTCGCCGGCACGATCACCGAGAAGATGAAGCCGTCCGTGCGGCTGCTCTACGACCAGATGCCGGACCCCAAGTGGGTCATCGCCATGGGCAACTGCACGGTGAGCGGCGGGATCTTCTACTACGACACGTACTCTGTTGTTCGCGGAGCGGACGAGTTCTTGCCCGTGGACGTGTACATCGCGGGATGCCCGCCGCGGCCGGAGTCGCTCCAGGATGCGATCGTGCAGCTCCGCGAGCTCGTGCGAACCGAGTCCATCGCGCCGGGTAAGCGCCGCGAACGCGAACTGGCGTTGCCGCATCCAGACTCGGCGACCTACCGCAACGAAGACCCGCTCGCGATGGCGGACTCGCACGACGATGAGGCCGCCGTCCGAGGAAGAGGGTTCGGCATGAGTGTGTCTCGCCTCCAGGAGCGCCTCGCGGAGCTCTCGCCCATGCTCTCGCCGCTGTTCTCGGCGGAGTACGGTGACGCGGTGATCGGCGCAGCGCGAGATCAGGTGCACGAGTCCGCGGTCGAACTCGCGCGTCTCGGCTTCGAGAGGCTCGACATGGTGACCGCGATCGACCGCAAGGAATGGTTCGTCCTGGTGCATCGCGTGGAGTCGCGCGCTTGGTCGGCCGCGGTTCTGATGAAGACGAAGATCCCGCACGACGATCCGCGCGTGGCGAGCGTGTGCGATGTCTGGCCCGCAGCCAACTGGCAGGAGCGCGAGGTCTACGACCTGTTCGGCATCGAGTTCGAGGGCCATCCGGACCTTCGGCGCATCTTCCTGCCCGAGGATTTCGAGGGCCACCCGCTGCGCCGAGACTACGACGACCCGCGCGTGATCCGTCGTCCGGACTACATCTGAGAGGGGGTGCCTGCGCTGCCGGTAGAGATACAGTCACGTTCCTTGGTCGAGTCGCCGGACGGCTCGCCTGTGGAAGAGCTCGTGGTCAACGTGGGCCCCTCACACCCTTCAACGCACGGTGTGGGACGCGTGATCGTCCACCTCGACGGCGACATCATCGTGCGTGCGGATGCCGTGATCGGGTACCTGCACAGAGGCATCGAGAAGATGGCCGAGAACCGCACCTACCTGCAGGTCGTACCGCTTACCGACCGGCTGGACTACGTCGGGTCGATGTACGCGAACTGGTCGTACTGCCGAGCCGTGGAGCGGCTCTCCGCGATTCGCGTGCCCGAACGCGCTGAGTACCTGCGCGTGATCGTGTGCGAGCTGCAGCGGATCGCCAGCCACATGATGGGGATCGGCGCCTCGGCGGCCGACACCGGTGCCTTCACGATGTTCGTCTACGCCTTCGATGTGCGCGAGCGCATCGTCGAGCTGTTCGAATCGCTGTGCGGTGCCAGGCTCACCTACAACTACGTGCGACCCGGGGGCGTGTCGTTCGACGTTCCCGACGGGTGGACCGATGAGGTCTCGGCGTTCATCGCGGGTCTCGACCCCAAGCTCGCAGAGATGGACGACCTGTTCTTCGGAAACGTGATCGCACGCGGCCGTATGAAGGGCGTGGGTGTGCTGAGCGCTGATGACGCGGTGGCATGGGGCGCTTCGGGGCCCACGGCGCGCGCGTCCGGCGTGAACTCGGACCTGCGCAAGCACGACCCCTACTCGGTGTACCCGCGGATGGACTTCGACGTGGTCGTCGGCGATAACGGAGACGCGTACGACCGTGGGCGATGCCGCCTGTTCGAGTGCCACGAATCGGCCCGCATCATCGCTCAGGCTCTCGCGCAGATGCCGGGCGGATCGGTGATGGCCGACGGCATCCCCCGGCTCCTCACGCCGCCGCCCGGTGAGGCGTACGACCACATCGAGAGCGCGCGCGGCTCGCTTGGCGTCTACCTCGTCAGTGACGGCTCGCCGCGGCCCTACCGGATGCACGTGCGAAGCCCTGCGTTCTGCAACCTGGCGCTGCTTCCCAAGCTCGCCCTCGGTCACACGCTCTCCGATCTCGTCGTGGTTCTCGGCTCGCTCGACCCCGTGTTCGGGGAGGTGGACCGGTGACCTCGCTTGCCCTCGGAGCGGTGTGGGGTCTTGCTGCCGCGCTGCTCATCGCGCTGGCCGCGCTCATCGGGGTGTGGGCGGAGCGCAAGATAGCCGGACGCATCCAGCTGCGCTACGGGCCGCAGGAGGCGGGCCCCTCGGGTCTGCTCCAAACGCTCGCCGACACGGTGAAGTTGGTCCTCAAGGAGGACATCACTCCTGCGCAGGCCGACGTGGCGGTCTTCAGGACGATGCCGTTTCTCGTGTTCGTGCCTATCGCAAGTGCCCTCGTGGTGATCCCGTACGCTTCGGGGTGGGTGCCCGTTCGACATCCCGACGAGCGCCCTGTTCTTCCTGGCGGTGCCGGGGCTGAGTGTTCTCGGCATACTGCTGGCGGGGTGGTCGTCGCGCAACACCTACGCGAGCATCGGCGGTGTCCGCGCGGCCGCGCAGATGATCTCCTACGAGCTGCCCAGGACGCTTTCCGTTCTTGCGTTGTGTCTGCTCGCGGGCTCGCTTTCCACCGGCACGATTCGCGCCGAGTGGCGGGTGTGGTGGCTGCCCCTCATCGCAGTGGGCTTCCTCGTGTACTTCATCTCGTCGATCGCCGAGGTCAACCGCGGGCCGTTCGACCTGCCGGAGGCCGAGTCGGAGCTCGTCGCCGGCTACTTCGCCGACTACTCGGGCATCCGGTGGGCGATCTTCATGATGGCCGAGTACGGCGGCATCGTGGCGGCTTCGCTCTTCGGGGCCGCGATGTTCTTCGGCGGCGGGTTGGGGCTTCCCGAGCCGGTCGCAGGGGTGGTCTTCGTAGCGCTCTCCGCCCTCATCGCATGCGCGATGATCTGGGTGAAGTGGACCTTCCCGCGCATGCGGCCCGATCAGCTGATGGGCTTCGCGTGGAAGGTGCTCACGCCGATGGCCCTCGTGCAGCTGCTGATAGTCGGGGTGGTATTGCCGTGGCTGTAGAGCGCAAACGCCGCAGCGTCGCCGCGCCGGACCGCACGCCTTCGAGCGTGCCGCTCAAGGTATCGGTCTCCAACGAGTTCAGCCCCGGGGTGAAGGGGTTCGTCGAGCGGTGGGCGAGCCTGGTCACGGGTATGGGCATCACTGCGCGCAAGGCGGCCACCCCGCCCGAGACACTGCGCTACCCGCTCGAGAAGCTGACGCTGTCGCCGCGTTGGCGTGGCGCACTGCGCCTCACCGGCATTCTCGGCAGGGAAGGAATCGAGGTCATCCGGGCGCCGTCGTCCGAGTACAACGCACACATCGAGTACCTGTACCAGGCTCACGAGCTGCCGCCGTGTGTGGGCAACTGCCCGGCGAACGTGGATGCGCGAGGACAGTCCTACTATCTGGCCGACGACAAGCCCGCCGAGGCATACGAACTCGTTCGCGACCGCAACGTGATGCCCGGCGTACTGGGGCGCATATGCCATCACCCGTGCGAGCAGGCGTGCAAGCGCAACTACTACGACGAGCCGATCGCGATCAGGCCGCTTCATCGCGTGGCCTACGAACGCTATGCGGAGCACCGGGAGTCGCGGGTAGCTCCCGCTGCCGGTCACGCGCGATGCGCGGGTGGCGATCATCGGCAGCGGACCGAGCGGTCTGGCGGCGGCATTCGACCTGATGAAGCAGGGCTACGAGGTCCACGTGTACGAGAAGGACGACGCCCCCGGCGGTGCGCTCCTCTCGGGAGTGCCTTCGTACCGCCTTCCGCGCGACGTGCTCGCCCAGGAGATCGCCGATCTCCAGACGATGGGGATGAGGCTGTTCACGGGCGTGAAGATCGGTGAAGACGTCCCGATCGACCACCTGATAGGTGAGTACGAGGCCGTGCTCATCGCCGCGGGTCTGCAGGTGAGCCGAATCCTGCCGCTGCCCGGGACGAGCGCGAAGGGCGTCACGGGCGCGCTGGAGTTCCTGCGCGCGGGCAACTGGAAGGGCGACGCGGGCGTCAAGGGCAAGCGCGTGCTGGTCATCGGCGGCGGCAACGTCGCCGTGGACTGCGCTCGCGTTGCGCTGCGATGCGGTGCGATCTGACGTGACGTTGTCGTCCCTCGAATCGATGGACGAGCTTCCCGCCCACCCCTGGGAGATCGAGGAGGCTCTGGACGAGGGAATCACCGCACTGTGCTCGTACGGTCCGCACCACGTGCTGGAGGAGAACGGTCGCGTGACGGGGATGCGGCTGCAGAGCTGTCTGTCCGTCTTCGACGCGCAAGGTCGCTTCGCCCCGCAGTTCGCCGACGACTACACGGACATCGCGTGTGACGTCGTCGTCTTCGCCATCGGTCAGGCGCCGGACCTCAAAGACCTCGTGGGGGGCTCGGACCTGCTGCTCACGGAGCGAGGATTGCTGCCGGTCGATGGCGCGCTCATGACGACGCATGTCGACGGCGTGTTCGCGTGCGGAGAGGTCGTCACCGGACCGGGCTCGTGCATCGCCTCTATCGCCAGCGGACACGAGGCCGCCGAGTCGATACACCGCTATCTGAGCGAGCGCGACCTTGGCGAGGAGCGTGTCTACCGGCCCGTTCCTGTCTACCCGCACTACCACCCGGCCCATCTCGACGGGGTCGAGAGCGCTCGCAAGCGTGCCGTGATGCCCATGACTCCGGGCGAGGAGCGCTGCCACGACTTCCGGCAGGTGGAGCTGGGCCTGACGAAGGCCGAGGCGCTCGCCGAAGCATCGCGCTGCCTGAGGTGCGAGTCCGGAGTCTGCGTGGGATGCACGTTCTGCGCCCGCACGTGCCCGGACTACTGCATCCTTGTCGACCGCGTGGACGATCCCGGCGCGCGCTCGGTCACTCGCTACGACCTCGACCTCTCGAAGTGCTGCTTCTGTGGTCTGTGCGCCGAGCAGTGCCCGACCGGCGCGCTGCAGCACACCGGCCAGTACGAGCTGTCGTTCTACACGCGGGACCTCACGATGTTCGGTCGGGATCAGATGGTGCGCTCCGGCGAAGGGTCGCGCGCAACGGGTGCGGACAGCGCGCCGGGGTCGGCCTCGGGAAGCGCGCGCATCGTCGTGGAGACCGACGGGACTCGGCGCGAGGCGTTGCCCCGACGAAGAGAGCGTCGACGCAGCCACGGAGGTGTCGCGATGACCGCGCTCTTCTGGGGTCTTTCGGGAGTAGCTCTCATCGGCGCGGCCGCAGTCGCCTTCAGCCGCGACGTGATGCGCATGGCGCTCGGGCTGGGCGCGTTCCTCCTCGGCGTCGCAGGGCTTGTTCGCTCTGTTCGGATTCGGCTTCCTGGCTCTCGCCGAGATCTTCGTGTACGCCGGTGGAGTCCTGGTGCTGCTGCTGTTCGCGATCATGCTCGTTCACCGCTCCGGCCCCGACTCGCCCGCACTCGATTCGCGCCATGACGCCCTGGCGGCCGTGGCCGCAGTGGGACTCGCCACGCTGCTGGTCGCGCTTGTCAGGCCCCTCGTGCCGGCCTCGCTCGCCGAAGTGCCGTCGGTCACGGCTGGTGTTGAGGGTCTCGGCTCGGTGCTGCTTGGCCCGATGCTCCCGCAGTTCGAGCTGGCGGGCGTGCTTCTGCTCGCGGCACTGGTCGCTGTCGTCTCGATTGCCGGGGGTGACGAATGAGCGTCCTCATCGTCACGGCCGCGATGCTCGCGCTGGGCCTCTACGGCGTGCTCACCCGCAGAGACGTGGTTGCGATACTCGCGTCTGTCGAGGTGATGATCGGCGCCGGACTCGTGTCTCATGACGGGTCTTGGGGCATGGAGCGCAGGCCGAGGGCGTTGACTCCGTGCACGGCGCGGCGCTGCTGTTCTTGGTGCTGGCGGCGGCCGAGGCGGCCGTCGGGCTCGCCCTTCTGGTCGCGGTCGCGCGACGCATGGGCACCACGCGGATCGACGAGATGACGGAGGTGAAGGGCTGATGCCGCTGATCCTCCAGATCCCGTGGATAGTGGTTGTCGGCCCCGTGATCCTCGCTGCTGTGATCGCGCTGCTCGGGCGTCGAGGGAAGGGTCTTGCGCCGTGGCTTGCCGCGCTTGCGCCGCTGAGCGTGCTGTCGCTCGCGTACGCGGCGGCGCAGGCCGCGATCGGTACGAGCGCGACCGCGAAGCCGTGGACGAGCGCGGTTGTGGCGAAGGGCTCCGTGGCGTGGTTCACCCCGGCCGGCACGGCGCTGAGCGTTGGCTGGGCGGTCGACTCGCTCACGGCTGCGATGCTGGCCGTGGTCGGTACGGTGGCCCTGTGCGTCGTGGTCTTCTCGGTGGGCTACATGGCCGAGGACGAGGGGTGGAACCGCTACTTCGCGCTGCTCGCGCTGTTCACCGGCTCCATGTCGCTGTTGGTGATCGCAGACTCGTTCGTCGGGCTGTTCATCGGGTGGGAGCTCGTTGGTGCGTGCTCCTACCTGCTCATCGGGTTCTGGTTCCGCAAGCCGTCCGCCGCCGCGGCCGCGACCAAGGCGTTTCTCACGACACGCGTGGGCGACGTGGGGCTGCTCGTGGGTCTGGCGGTGCTGTGGTGGGCAACGGGCTCGTTGGCATACCAGGAGGTCGTGGCGCGAATCGAGCCGATGCCGGCCGGTCTGCTCCTTGCGGCGGCAGTGTGTCTGGCCATCGGCGCGATGGGCAAGTCGGCGCAGTTCCCCCTTCATGCGTGGCTGCCCGATGCGATGGAGGGCCCCACACCCGTCTCTGCGCTCATCCATGCTGCGACGATGGTGGCCGCCGGCGTGTTCCTCATCGTCCGCGTGTGGCCGATCTTCGAGCTGGCCGCCGGCGCGCGTGAGATGGTGCTCGTCGTCGGGGTGATATCCGCGCTTGGCGGCTCGCTGTCATCGCGCTCGTCCAGCGGGACATCAAGAAGGTCCTCGCATACTCGACGATCAGCCAGCTCGGGTTCATGTTCGCAGCGCTCGGCGCCGGTGCGTGGGCTGCCGCCTTCTTCCACTTGATGACCCACGCCGCGTTCAAGGGACTGTTGTTCCTGGCGTCGGGTAGCGTCATCCACGGCTCTGGCACGCAGGACCTCCACGAGATGGGCGGGCTGCGCGCCAAGATGCCGGTGACGTTCGCCACGTGGACGGTGGGGGCGCTTGCTCTCGCCGGGATTCCCGGGTTCGCGGGGTTCTTCAGCAAGGACGCGGTGCTGGAAGCGGTTCTGCATGATGCGCCGCTCGCCGGGTGGGCACTTCTGGCGGCCAGCGCGCTCACGGCCTTCTACATGGCCCGGTCGACAAGGCTCGCCTTCGGAGGGCGACCTGTTCGCCCAGAGGCGCACCCGCACGAGAGCCCGGCTTCGATGGCGGTGCCCCTGGTCGCGCTTGCTGCGCTGACGATGACGATCGGTTGGTTCGCCCCGCGCGTGGCCGAGTTCCTCGGGACCGAGGCGGAGCCGCTCTCGTTGACGGTATCGGCTCTCGCTGTCGGGTTGGCTCTGGCCGGCGGTGCGATCGGCTGGCTCGCGGGCCGAGACGTGGCCAGTGACGAGCGCTTCGGCTCGCGACTTGGCAGGAGCGCCGGCGTGCTTCGGTCGGGCTTCGGGTGGGATGCGCGCTGTCGACCGGCTCGTCGTGGGGCCCACGGTGGCGCTGTGTCGCGTCTTGTGGGCATGGGGAGACCGGCTGATCGCCGATGGAGCCGCCGAGGGTATCGCCGGCGTTGCGGCCCGAGTCGGCGCCGGCCTATCGCGTCTGCAGTCCGGCGACGCGCAGGCGTACTCCCTTGCTGTTGCGGTTGGCGTCGTGGTCATGCTGGTCGTGGTCGCCATGGGAGGGCGGTGAGATCGATGGTTGCCCTTGACCTGATCATCGTCGTTCCGCTGCTGCTCGCCATGGTGTGCGCGTTTGCGTCGCGCAGCTGGCCCGAGGCACCGCGCTGGATCGCCTTGGCGGCGGTCGCCGCACAGATGGGGCTGCTCGGCGCGCTTGCGCCGTCAGGCGTGTTCTCGGGGGCGCGCGTTGCTGGCGCCGATCTCGGAGCAGCCGGCGCGGTCTGGAGTGTTGGTACCGACGGTCTGTCGACACCGCTGCTGGTTCTGACGGTCTTCATCGGACTGATGGCCGTCTCGGCATCGTGGAGGGTGTCCGAGCGGACCGGTGCGCACTTCGGGCTGCTGCTGCTCCTGCAAGCCGCGGTGAGCGCGGTCTTCCTCGCCGAGAACGTGATTCTGTTCTACGTCGCGTGGGAGTCGGTGCTGTTCCCGATGTTCCTGCTGATCGCCGGCTGGGGCTCGTCCAATGCGCGCAAGGCCTCGATGAAGTTCCTCGTGTACACGTTCGCGGGAGGCGCCCTTCTGCTGATCGGGCTACTGGTCGCGTCGATCTCCACGCAAAGCCTCTCGATCGACGGGATGATCGCAGGCCGGGCAGGGATCGGCTCACCCCAGCTAGTGTTCTGGCTGATGGCCGCCGCATTCCTGATCAAGCTCCCGGTCGTCCCGGTCCATACCTGGCTTCCGGATGCACACACCGAGGCGCCGACCGCCGGATCCATAGTGCTCGCAGGCGTGCTGCTCAAGATGGGCGGCTACGGACTGATGAGGGTCGCGCTGCCGCTGGCCCCCAGTGCGTTCGCTTCCGGGCGGACGGTTCTTGCGGCGCTCGGCGTCATCGGGATCATCTGGGGAGCCGCGACCGCACTCGTGCAGACCGACCTCAAGCGCCTCGTCGCCTACTCGTCCGTGGCGCACATGGGCTTCGTCGTCCTCGCGATCTCGACCGGACTTCCCGATGCCATGAGCGCCGCTCTTCTCACGATGGTGAGCCACGGCTTCGTGGCGGCGATGTTGTTCTACCTGGTGGGAGCGCTCTACGAGCGGGCACACACACGTGAGCTATCCCGCTTCGGCGGGCTTGGGGCGGTCACCCCGCGATGGGCGGTGGCGTTCGTGTTCGCATCGCTCGCCTCAGCCGGACTGCCGGCACTGTCCGGGTTCCCCGGCGAGTTCGTCACGATTCTCGAGGCCTACTCTGCGTGGGGCTGGACCGTGATCGTTGCCGGCCTGGGAGTGGTATTGGCTGCTGCGTACAACCTGCGCGCGGTGCGTTCGTCGGTGCAGGGCCCGGTGGGGGAGTTCGGTGAGCTGGCCGACCTCGACATCCGTCAGAGCGCGACGAGCGTCCTGTTCGCTACCGGCTATCGTGGTCCTCGGTGTGGCCCCTTGGCTCGTCGTGAACGTCTCGTACGAGGCTGTGCGCAACCTCATCGCCCTGCTGGAGGTGGGAGCGTGACGCCAGTGATCGCCTTCGGCGTGACGTTCGCCGCGTACGGCGTCGCAGCTGCTGTGTGCGCTTCTTGGCGATGCGTTGGGGCGTCGGGCGTGGTTCGTCGCGTCTTGCGGCGCTGGCGCTTGTGGCTGGCGGTGCTGTCTCGCTGTCTGCCGCATGGAGCGTTCCGGCGTCGGTCGTCTTCGACACCTTCGTCATCGGCGCGGCGTATTCAGGAGTGATCGGCTTGGCTGGCGTGTTGGCGGGAGTGTCGGTGCTCTCGAGTGCGTCCGAGGAAGGCGCCGGCGCTCCTGTAGGGCAGCAGAGCGCCCTTGTAGCGCTGTCGGTCGTGGGCGCGGGAATCGCGGCTGCCGCCACCGACCTGGTCACGCTGGTGATCGCGCTGGAGATCGTGGCCGCCTGCGGGTATGCGCTCGTGGCCGCGTCCCGGACGAGGCGGTCCGCAGAGGCCTCGATGAAGTACTTCGTGCAAGGCGCGACGGTTACGGGCCTGTTGGTAGTGGGAAGCGCCGTCCTTATCGGCGGCTACGCGCCGAGCGGGTCGCTACTTGAGATCGCCAAAGCGGTGGCCGACGGGCAACCTGTCGATCAGGCGGTTCTGCTTGGATTGACGTTGCTCGCGTCGTCTCTTGTGTTCAAGGCTGGAGGAGCGCCGTTCCACTCATGGGTTCCCGACGCCTACGAAACCGCGCCGGCACCGGCGGCGGCGGTGCTGTCCGGCCCTGTGAAGGTCGCCATGATCACCGCGCTCTCCACGCTGATGTACGTGGTTGGTGGGGTGGGAGCGTCTCAATCGGCGCCCCTTGGTGCGGTCGGAACTCGGCTCTTCCCGCTGGTGGGGGCCCTGGCGGTGATCTCGATACTGGTAGGGTCGCTTACGGCGCTGCGGCAACGCGACTACACCCGGATGCTCGCGTATGCCGGCGTGGCTCAAGTGGGATACGCACTCATCGCCGTCGCCTCGCGCAATCACAGCGCCGCTGTGTTCTTTGCCTGCACGTATGCGATTGGCTCCACCGGCGCGTTTCTCGGGTCGAAGGCGATGCGAGGGAGTGACCCCGATTGGGACGGGAGTGTCGAGGGCCTTCGCGGTCTGGGACGTAGGCGTCCGGCCTTGGGGCTAGCTGTGACCGTGCTCATGTTGTCGCTCGCCGGCATACCTCCGCTGCTCGGCTTCTGGGGAAAACTGCAGGCCTTCCAGTCGGCCGTGGCGGCGGGACTCGCTCTGCAGGAGATGGGGCAGACGGGGCTCGCGGGCTTGTACGCGGTGCTGGCTCTCGCGGGAATCGTTGGCTCGATCGTCAGCGTGGGCTACTACGGGTCCGTCGTGCGCGCCGTGTACGCGGAGCCCTCGCGAGGCCCCTGACTCTCCGCACGCCGACGTCGTCGCGGAGTTCGCGGTTGCTGCCTCGGCTGTAGCGGTGTTGCTGCTCGGGATCGCCCCTATCATTGCGCCTTTCGGTCAGGTCTTCAGGGGCTTTCTCGTGTAGTTGTGTCGGTCTTATGAACGGTATTGCATCGCCCTTTGTGAGGGTGCTAGCATCTGCATCAAGAGTTGCATGCAAATGCAACCCCTTACCCCTGAGCCTCAAGGTGCCGGCCTTGGGGCTCCCCCTTTTCTCGGGGCTCGTGTGGCGTTCGTGGGCTCTACAGAAGTCACGTCAGAGGTCGAGAATGTTCACAGGTCACAATCACTTCGTGGGCGATTCGCCCAGGGCGTCAAGTGGCTCGTGGCCACTGCCGATACGTGGCACATGATCATCTCAGACGACCAAGCCAGGCTTGTTGCCAAGTGCCTCCGGGAGGGCACGGAGACCCCCGACACCGTGAAGCGGTGTGAGGTGGAACCCGGCGTCCTCGAGGCCGTGCGCGCGGCGGTTCTCTCAGCGCCAGAGGTTCGGACCGACAGGATCGAGCACGCCGTGGTGTGGCTCAACGAAGGCGAGCTCGATTCGCGGCTCATCGCCGAGAAGATGATGTGCCGCATCATGTCCGACTGGCTGCGCTGACAGGCCCTGCGCCGTCGGTGGCGCTCGCGTTCACGTATGCCCATAATCGAGGTCGACCTGATTCGACCCGACGGGAGGCTAGCGTGGCCGAGGCCAAGCCCCTTCGCACCGTACTCACCATCATCATGGACGTCCTCGTCATCATCGCGATCGCCGAGGTCGTCCGCTTGATCGTCCTGTTCTTCGGCCAGCTGTATGGCACGGAGTGGGGCAAGATCGTGGTCACGTTGACAGACCCGGTCACGATCTCGTTCGGGGTCGAAGCGATCAAGACCCCGTATGGAGGTGTCTTCGATGTGGACACCGCGCTGACCATTGTCGTCATGCTTGCGTTGGAGTTCCTGCTCAGCCTGGTGCGTTCCAGGGGATAGAGTGAGCGGGACCACGTGGTCCCGGCCGTATTCAAGGAGATGGAATGACCTACACCAGGGAGCGCTTGGGCCAGTTGCTCGTGCGTGCAGGACTGATCGACGACATGCAGCTGCAGGCGTGTCTGGACACGCAGGGTCGCGAGGGGGGCAAGCTCGGCGAGATCCTCGTGAGGGATCTCCTTCTCAGCGATGAGGAGATCGCTTCGACACTCGCGCAACAGAAGGGCCTCGACCACGTCAACTTGGCCACGTATCCGGTTGACCGTGCTGTCGTCACGATGCTTCCACTGCGCACGGCGCGCCGTCGACAGGTTCTTCCGCTGGATATCGAGGGCGACGAGCTGATCTTGGCGATGGCGGACCCACTGGATGTCGAGGCGATCGACGAAGCCGAGATCATCACCGGCCTGAAGGTCAGACCAGTGGTTGCGGCGGCCACTCAGGTCAAGATGGCGATCGAGAAGTTCGTCGCCGGAGCAGACGCGCTTGCAGGAGCTCGAGATCGTCGGGCGCATCACCGAAGCATCCGATGAGATTCCCGAAGCCGATATCGAGGCCGACGTCGTTGTGGTGCGCATCGTCAACCAGCTGATACAGGCAGCGGTGCGCGAACGCGCCAGCGATATCCACTTCGAGCCCAGCGAAGGTGGCGTTCGGGTTCGCTATCGCGTTGACGGCGTGCTGCGTGAGGCGGCGGGACTGCCCAAGGGTTCGCAGGCGGAACTCCTTTCACGCCTCAAGGTGATGGCCGAGATGGACATCACCGAGCGCCGCCGCCCCCAAGACGGGCGGTTCGGCATCCGACTGGACGACAAGCACATCGATCTGCGCGTGGCCACGCTGCCCACACCGCAGGGGGAGGCGATCACCCTCCGATTGCTCGACCGCGCGGTCGCGTTCTTGCCGCTGGAGGATCTCGGCATGGCCGAGACGGACTTTGAGACCGTGCGCAAGATGCTCAGGCGCCCCTACGGCGCCATTCTGGTGGCCGGTCCCACGGGCTCGGGGAAGTCGACGACGCTCTACGCGTTCCTGCACGCGGTCAACGATCCGGGCCGAAAGATCATCACGGTCGAGGACCCCATCGAGTACCGCATGGAGAACGTAACCCAACTCGCCGTCAACCCGCGCATCGGTCTCACCTTCGCGGCAGGGCTTCGGACGATCCTGCGCTCGGACCCGGATGTCGTGATGGTGGGCGAGGTACGAGACCCCGAGACGGCGGAGATCGCGGTTCGCTCGGCGCTGACCGGGCACTTGGTGCTCACCTCCATTCACACGAACGATGCGCCGTCGGCGCTGACGCGGCTCACCGATATGGGTGTGCCGCCGTACGTGACCTCGTCGGGTCTGAGCGGGGCCGTTGCGCAGCGTCTTGTTCGGCGGTTGTGCGAGCGCTGCAAGCGCCCCGCAGCCGTGTCTTGGGACCGGCTCGTAGCTGCAGGGATGGGTGAGGACGAGGCAATGGGTCTTGTGGTCTACGAAGCGCAGGGTTGTCAGGAGTGCGGCATGACCGGCTACACCGGGCGTGTGGCGGTGTTCGAGGTGATGGAGTTCGACGACCACATCGAGAGCCTATTCCTGCACAACGCGCCATCCTTCGAGCTTCAGCAGGCCGCGGCGAGTCGAGGGATGCGCACATTGCGCCGCGACGCACTCGACAAGGTCAAGCAGGGTGTCACAAGCCTCGAGGAAGTCGACAGGGTGGTGGTCTAGATGGCCCGAGCCGAGCCGCGCGCGATCGTTCTGGTTCTGGACAGCGTAGGGGCGGGGGAGCTGCCCGACGCGGCTGAGTACGGCGACGAGGGGACGAACACCCTGTCAAACACCGCAGCGGCTGTGGGGGGCTTGTCGCTGCCGAACCTGGGCAACATGGGGATCGGCAACATCACCGACATCATGGGCGTACCTCCCACGCAACGGCCGACGGCGTCTTGGGGGCGCAATGCTGAGCGCAGCGCCGGCAAGGACACCACGACCGGCCACTGGGAGATGATGGGGCTCACGCTGTCACACGCGTTTCCCACCTACCCGGACGGGTTCCCACCCGAGGTCATGGACGCGTTCACGCGCGAGACGGGTCTCGGGTGGCTCGGCAACTACCCGGCAAGTGGCACCGTGATCATCCAGGAGCTGGGTGACGAGCACGTGGCGACCGGCAAGCCGATCGTCTACACCAGCGCCGACAGCGTGTTCCAGATCGCGGCGCACGAGGATGTCATTCCGATCGAGCGCCTCTACGAGCTGTGTTCGATCGCGCGTACGAAGGTCATGGTCGGCGAGCATGCGGTTGGCCGCATCATCGCTCGGCCGTTCATCGGGCCTGTCGACGGCGTCTACCAGCGCACACACCGCCGCCGTGACTTCGCGGTGGAGCCGTTCGAGCCAACGGCCCTCGACATCCTCGCCGACGAGGGGATCTCGTCGTACGGCATCGGCAAGATCGGCGAGATCTTCGCCTGGCGCGGCATCTGCGAATCGCCTCACTCCGAGAACAACATGCACGGCTTCGACAACCTCGTGAAGCGGGTCGCTGACGACACAGACAACGGTTTTGTCTTCGCCAACCTCGTCGACTTCGACATGGTATGGGGGCATCGCAACGATGTGGAGGGCTACGCCCGCGGGCTCGAAGCGGTCGATGCGCGCATGCCGGACCTCCTCGGCGCCATGATCGACGGCGACCTGCTGATCATCACGGCCGACCACGGCTGCGATCCGACTACGGACTCCACCGATCACTCCCGCGAATACACGCCGCTCATCGCCCACGTGAAGGGTGTGGAGCGAGGTGTGGGGCTTGGAGACAAGGGAGACGTTCGCTGATATCGGTGAGAGCGTCTTGGACTTCTACGGCCTGGCCGGCCGGTGCGGCAGGGGAACGAGCTTCCTTCCCGAGGTGCGAGGCGCGTGAGCGCCGTACCGACATTCGAGGAGCTCATCGAGCGCAAACGCGACTGTCGCGCGCACACCGCCGAGGAGATCGAACGGATCGTCATCGGCTACACCGAGGGCGAGATGCCGGACTATCAGATGGCGGCGTGGCTGATGGCGGCGTACCTCAACGGGCTGAACGCCGATGAGACCGTGTGGCTGACCGAGTCCATGGTGCGCTCCGGCGGCAGGTGGACCTCTCGTCGATCCCGGGCGTGAAGGTGGACAAGCACTCGACCGGTGGTGTCGCGGATACCACGACGCTGGTGCTCGCGCCGCTGGTGGCGGCGTGCGGGGCGCCCGTCGCGAAGATGAGCGGCCGCGGACTCGGGCACACGGGTGGGACGCTCGACAAGCTCGAGTCGATCCCGGGCTACTCGGTCGTGCTCGAGCCCGAGAGCTTCGTCGAAGCAGGTTCGGGACGTGGGCGTCGCCGTCATCGCACAGTCGCCCGACGTCGACCCGGCGGACAAGAAGATCTACGCCCTGCGCGATGTGACCGCGACCGTGCCGAGCGTCCCGCTGATCGTTGGCAGCATCATCAGCAAGAAGATCGCGGGCGGTGCTGACGCTATCCTGCTCGACGTGAAGGTCGGCTCGGGCGCTTTCATGAAGTCCGAAGACGACGCGCGTGCTTTGGCGGCGGAGTTGACGCGCGTCGGGCACGTGCTGGGGCGCGATGTCGTGTGCGTCATGTCGGACATGAGCCAGCCGCTCGGCATGGCGGTGGGAAACGCGCTCGAGGTGCGAGAAGCGATCGAGACGCTCAGGGGCGAGGGCCCGGAAGAGCTCACCGAGCTGTGCCTCGCACTCGGCGCGAAGATGCTTGTCATGGCGGGGGTATGCAAGCACAGGGATGAGGCCTTCGAGCGGTGCCGAGCGGCGCTTGCTGATGGCAGTGCGCTGCGCAAGTTCGGCGAGTGGGTGGCCGCGCAGGGGGGCGACGCGCGTGTGACCGATGACTTCGGATTGCTGCCTCTCGCGGCTTGCACCCGGGAGGTACGCGCGTCGCGAGGTGGCTTCATCGCCGGCTTCGACGCCGAGGGGGTCGGCCGGGCCGCGATGCTGCTCGGCGCAGGACGTGTCACCAAAGACGACCCGATCGACTTCGGGGCGGGTCTGCTGCTGGCGGTTCGCACGGGCGACGCGGTTCACGCCGGGGACCTGCTGTGCACGATGTGGGCGGAGACGGAGGAGCTGCTCGACTCAGGCGAGGAACGATTCCTCGCGTCGGTGCGCTTCAGCGCCGAGACCCACGCAGCCGCCGCCACTCTTCCACGAGCTGTAGGTCCGGTCGTCGTGCGCATCGTCGTCGGACATGCCAACCCGGACTTCGATGCCTACGCGTCCACGGTAGCGGCGACCAAGCTGTTCCCCGGCTCGCGCGCGGTCTTTCTCGGCAGCCAGAATGCGAACGTTCGAGCCTTCCACAACCTGCACGAGGAGTTCTTCGACTTCGTCGAGATGCGCGGGCTCGACATGGAGGCGGTCGACTCGGTAGTGATGGTCGATACGCGCGACCCGGACCGGGTGGGGGAGTTCAGAGACGTCGTTACCCGTCCGGGTGTGGAGGTGGTCGTCTACGACCACCATCCGCCGCAGGAGGGCGACATAGTCGGCGTCGAGGACCGGGGCATGCAGGTGGGCGCGACAACCTCGATCCTGGTGCACGAGATACGCGAGCGCGACATCGAACTGAGCGTTCTCGAGGCGAGCCTCATGCTTCTGGGAGTGCACGAGGACACCGGGTCGCTGACCTACCCGGGAGCGACTGCGTTCGACGCCGAGGCTGCCGCGTGGCTCATGTCGGTCGGTGCCGACATGGAGGTGCTCAACCAGTTCCTCTCGCGAGCGCTGACCCCCGCCCAGCAGCAGCTGCTTGCCCAACTGCAGGAGTCGCTCGAGGTCTGGGAGATCAACGGGCAGCAGATAGCCGTGGGGACCGCGTCTGCTGACGAGTATGTCGACTCGGCCAGTGTGCTCACGCACTACGTGGTGGAGGACATGGGCTACCGCGTGGCGGTGGCGATCGTCAGCATGCCCGAGCGCTTGCAGGTCGTCGCTCGCTCTCGCATGGCCGAGGTGGACGTTGGGGCCGTGATGGCCAGGATGGGTGGAGGCGGCCACGCACAGGCGGCTTCGGCGGGATACCGGGACCTCGGCAGCGCTGAGGCCTTGAAGCGCGTCCGCGAGGCGCTGCTGGCCGAGGTCAGGCCTCCTCTCAGGGCCGGAGACGTCATGAGCGCGCCTGTGCGCTCTGTCGGGCCCGACACGTCGATGGCGCAGGCCGGTGAGTTGATGGCGGCGTGGGGGCACGGCGGCGTGCCCGTCGTTGACGAGGGCGAGCTGGTGGGTATCGTCACGCGCAAAGACGTCGACAAGGCCCTCAGGCACCGCCTCGACCATGCGCCGGTCAGAGGGTTCATCGGCAAAGACGTGGTCACGGTGGGCCCGGACATGGACCTTTCAGAGCTGGAGGAGACGCTCGCGACCCGTGGTATCGGCCGTGTGCCGGTAGTGTCGGGCGGTGCGATCGTCGGCATCGTGACGCGCAAGGACGTTCTTCGCGCCGAACACGGAGACGCGTACTTGGATCGAGGGGCCAGCCGCGCTCACCCCGGGGCTACCAAGCGCTTCCTGGGGGGCGTGGACACCCTGCTGCCGCCAGCGGTGCGCGACGCGCTCCGAGAACTGGGCGGCGTGGCACGAGACCAGGGGTGCGGTGCGCACCTTGTGGGCGGCTTCGTGCGCGACATGATGCTGGGCCGGCCCAATCTCGATGTTGATGTGGTTGTGGAAGGCGACGGGGTCGAGTTCGCAGAAGCGGCTTCACGGCGGCTCGGGGCGAGGATCAAGGCGCATCGGCGCTTCGGGACCGCGGTGATCGTCGTGTCGCGCGACTTCCACGTGGACGTTGCGACCAGCAGGGCGGAGTACTACACGCGGCCCGGGGCGCTGCCCACCGTCGAGCGGTCGAGCCTCCGGCAGGATCTTCTGCGCAGGGATTTCACCATCAATGCGATGTCCGCCTGTCTGGACCCGGAGTGCTTCGGCGCGATCGCCGACCCGTTTGGAGGCCTGGCCGATCTGCGCGACGGCGCGGTGCGCGTCATGCATGCGCTGTCATTCGTCGACGACCCCACCCGCGTGCTCCGTGCGGCACGGTTCGAGCAGCGCTACGGCTTCGCGATGGAGCCGCACACCGAACAGCTGGCGCGGCGAGCCGTGGCCATGGGGCTCGTCGAGGAGGTCTCAGGCGCGCGCGTCCGAGAGGAGCTCTACGACATCCTCGGAGAGCCCGCCCCCGTGCCCGTGTTGAGGCGGCTGGACGACCTGGGGGCGCTCGCTCCACTCCTGCCCACGGGCGCTGACCGCGTGGCGGTTCTGGCGCGCCTCGACGCGGTCGCGCATGCGCTGGAGTCGCACAAGGACATCGCCCCGACTCGCGTTTCGAAGCGCGGCGCGTACCTGTGCGTGCTAGGAGCATCGGGAACCAGGGGCAGCGCCGAGCGCTGGCTGCGCCACTTCCGTATCGGTCGGGAGCACGCGCTCGGGGTGCAGTCACTCGCATCGGCAGGGCCCGCGGTTCAGCGAGCGCTTGCCGATGCCCGCCCGATGCGAGACAGCCGCCTCTACCGGCTGCTCGAGCCGTTGCCGGCTGAGACGGTGCTCAATCTGTGGGCCTCGGGGAGCGAGACCGTGCGTGAGCGCGTAGAGCGCTACAGCACGGAGGTGTCGCGAATCGCGCCCGCGGTGAGTGGACGCGACCTGATCGAGATGGGGGCGCAGCCCGGCGAGGCATTCTCGGCTATACTCGCGACTGCTCGTGACGACCGGCTGGACGGCCGGGCGGTGGGTCGCGAAGCCGAGCTTGCCAACCTACGACGCCTCGCGCTCAAGCGCGGCATCGTTTCCGATGCGACCGAGGAGAAGGCGTGACCTCTCTGCTTTCGTACGTGCTCCGGTTCGCTCTGGTGTTCCCGGCCATCATCTTGCACGAGGTCTCTCACGGATACGTGGCGTATCTGTTGGGCGACGATACCGCCAAACGTGCCGGTCGGCTGAGTCTGAACCCGATCAAGCACGTCGATCCCGTAGGCACGATCATCCTGCCGGCGACGATGTTGATCTTGTCGGGCGGCAGGTACTTCTTCGGGTGGGCCAAGCCCGTGCCCATCAACCCGTGGGCTTTCAAGAACCAGCGCGAAGGCATGCTGTTGACCGGAGCGGCCGGCCCTGTGACCAACATCGTGCTTGCCGCGCTATCCGGCCTGCTCTCGCGGTTGTTCGTCGGCTCAGGGCTGCTGAGCGCTGCCGCCGTGAGCGGGATCATCGCCACGGTTCTCGTGTATTTCTGTCAGGCGAACCTGGTGCTTGCATTCTTCAACCTGGTGCCCATCCCGCCCCTTGACGGTTCACGGGTGGTGCAGTACTTCCTTCCTGACCGTCTGCGCGACGCTTACCACTCGATCGAGCGGTACGGCTTCATGCTTCTCATCGGCATCACGTGGCTGGTCCCAGGCGCGTTCAGCGGGTACCTCAACCTCACCGTAGAGCCGCTCTTTCGCCTCTTCACCGGGTTGTGACGCTGCGAGCGCGATACGGCGCCTGCCTGCGCTATCATGAACCCCACCATTTCTCACCCGAAGAGGGGACGCGTTCGCATCCATGACCAAGAGGCGCACTCTCACCGGATACCGGCCCACGGGCAAACTGCACATCGGGCACTGGTTCGGCAACCTGCAGAACATGCTCACCATGCAGCACGAGTACGATGCCTACTACTTCATCGCCGACTACCACGCGCTCACGAGTGACTGGGCTGACCCCAGCGGTGTCGCGGTGTCGACCGAGGAGATGGTGCTCGACTGGTGCGCAGCCGGGCTCGACCCTGAGATCTGCACGATCTATCGGCAATCTGACGTGCCCGAAGTCGCCGAACTGATGCTGTTCTTCGCGATGGTGCTTCCCATGCCCTGGTTGGAGCGCACGCCCAGCTACAAGGAGCAGCGCGCGCAGATCACCACGAAGGACCTCGGCAACGTGGGCTTCTTCCTGTACCCGGCCTTGCAGGCCGCGGACATCGCGATCGTGCTGGCCGACGCGGTGCCGGTGGGCGAGGACCAGCTGCCGCACCTCGAACTGACTCGGGAGATCGTTCGCCGCTTCAACAACACCTACGGGGAGTTCCTGCGCGAGCCCCAGGCGATCATCGCCACCGAGGGCGCGCGGGTGCCCGGCACCGACGGCCGCAAGATGTCGAAGAGCTACAACAACTCGATCTTCATCAGCGACCCTGAAGAGGAGATCCGGGCCAAGGTCATGAGCTTCATGACCGATCCCGCACGCAAGCTCAAGACCGACCCGGGTGACCCGGACATCTGCCCGCTGCACCAGGTTCACAAGCTCATCGCGGACGCTGGCGAGATCGCGGAGTGGGACCGCTGCTGCCGCGTCGCCGACTGTGGGTGCGTCGCGCACAAGCGCAAGCTCGCGGATGACCTTGTCGGCTATCTCGCCCCATTCCAGGAGCGCCGCCGTGAGCTCGCTGCGATTCCGGGCTTCGCGGCGGAGGTGCTTGCAGGCGGAGCCGCTAAGGCCAGACCCGTAACCACCTCAGTCGTCGCCACGTGCAGGGAGCTGATGGGCCTCGATCCGCGTACGGCGCTCTCGGATGGCATCGTTGCGAGAGACGCGGGCGAACGTATCGAGTCAGCTCCGTCGTTCCTCGGCGAAGAGTAGCCGGCCCCGAACGTGGGCTATACGGTCAAGACAGATGTCTTCGAGGGCCCCTTCGATCTCCTGCTCCATCTGGTGTCGCGCCAGCGGGTGGACGTGAGCCATATCTCGATATGCGACGTCGCGGACCAGTACCTCGAGCACATCGACAAGATGACGGACCTCGATCTCGACGTCGCAAGCGAGTTCCTGCTGCTGGCGGCGACACTCCTTGAGATCAAGGCAGCCTCGTTGCTCCCGAAGCAAGACGTCTACATCGGCGACGAGCTCGACGATCTGTCTCCCGAAGAGGCACGGGACATCCTCATAGCGCGGCTGCTCAGCTACAAGCAGTTCAAGAACGCTTCGGGCGAGCTCGCGCAGCGCATGGAGAACGAGGACCGCATGCATCCGCGCCAAGCGGGACTCGAACCCGAGTTCCTCGGCCTGATGCCGGACTACCTCGAAGGGCTCACGCTGCATGCGCTTGCGCTGATATGTGCGGACCTGGAGTACCGGCGAGAGGTGTTCTTGCTGGAGGCCGAGCACGTGGCGAGTATGCCTATCTCGCTCGAGCTTCACGCGGAGAGCGTCCGGCGCAAGGTGGCCCACTCCGGGAGAGTCGCCTTCTCGGAGCTTGTCGGCGGCGACGCAACGCCGGAACTCATCGTGGTGACCTTGCTGGCCGTGCTCGAGCTGTACAAGCGTGGGCTGGTCGACGTGGCACAAGACGCGGTCTTCGGCGACATCGTCATCAGTCAGCTCAGCGAAGACGAGGCCGCAGCCCGAGGCGTGGCCGAGGAGGAGCATCATGAGTGATAGCGCGGTGGTCAAGGGCGCCCTGGAGGCTTTGCTGTTCGTGAGTGACGAACCCGTGTCGGCTGTGAGGCTCGCCAAGATCATCGACGCGTCACCCGGGGTGGTCGAGTCGGCCCTGGCCAACCTCGCAGAGGAGTACAGGGAGCAGGAGCGGGGTTTCCAGTTGCGCGAGGTTGCCGGGGGCTGGCGGCTCTACACGCATCCGGCGCATCACGACGTCATCGAGAGGTACGTGATGTCGTGGGACACGCGGCGGCTCTCTCAGGCTGCGCTCGAGGCGCTTGCAGTGGTCGCATACCACCAACCCGTCACACGCGCAGGTATCAACGCCGTCAGGGGAGTCAACTCGGAAGGCGTGATCGCTTCACTCGTGGAGAAGGGCCTCGTACGCGAGGTTGGACGCGACAAGAATCAAGGCAACGCGATCCTCTACGGGACGACGCGCACGTTTCTTGAGAAGTTCGGGCTCAAGGACCTCGGTGGCTTGCCGCCATTCGAGGAGTTCGCCCCGGACGCACTGACCGAAGACGCGATTCGTGACCGGCTCTCAGGGGGCGGGGGAGTCCAGCCCATCCCGATGGACGATGACGCGGACGACGAGATCGCCGTGGTCGACTGATTCCCGTGGCCGCCAGACACACCCGACGAATCAAGGCCATCGCCAGACACCGGTGCGCACGAAGCGCCAGGCCCCATGCGCCTCCAGCGGTTTCTTGCGCGCTCGGGCGTTGCCTCGCGGCGCGGCAGCGAGGACTTGATGACGGCGGGCCGTGTGCGCGTGAACGGAGCTGTCGTCGCCTCCCTCGGGAGCAAGGTGGATCCCCGCGTGGACCTGATCGAGGTCGACGGGAAACGCGTCGTGCCCATGGGTGCTCCGGTCTACATGGCCTTGAACAAGCCCGCGGGCTGCGTGACCACCATGAGCGACCCCCAGGGCAGACCGACGGTGTCATCGCTCGTCCCCGTCGACGAGCACCCGGGTCTGTTTCCCGTGGGCAGGCTGGATCTCGAGACCACCGGCCTGCTTCTCTTCACGACCGACGGCGAGCTCTCTCACCGGCTGCTGCATCCACGGTGGAAGGTACCGAAGACCTACGTGGCCGTGGTGGACGGCACTCCAGGGCCGCACGCATGTTCGACGCTCGAGTCCGGAGTCGATCTCGACGACGGGACGACTGCTCCGGCGATCGTTCGGGTGCTCGAGACTCGCTCGGACTCGGCCTTGGTCGAGATCACCATCCGAGAGGGGCGCAAGCGCCAAGTGCGCAGGATGTTCTCGGCTGTAGGGCATCCGGTGGTGCAGTTGCATCGCACCGTGTTCGGCCCCGTCGAGCTGGGCACGCTCGAGCCCGGTGCGTGGCGTATGCTCGACGAGCGGGAGATCGCGGCCCTGCGTGCAGCCACGGAGATGGGGGACTAGGTGGCGTTGGTCGTCTTCACAGGGGGCGCGAGGAGCGGCAAGAGCGGCGCTGCGACGCGCCTCGTGACATCTCGCGTCGGCGACGGCGGGGCCACGATCGTGGTGTTCGGACGTGAAACCGAAGACGATGAGTTCGCCGAGAGGATCGCGCGCCATCGGGCGGAGCGGCCGGCGCACTGGACCACTGTGGAGGCGCAAGACGCATCGGGCTGGACCGCTGGGGTGCCCGAGGGCGAAACGGTACTGATCGACTGCATGGGTACCTTGCTGGGGCTCATCATGGACGAGGCGGGTTCAGAGGCCGAGTATGCCGACTCCGGACGTGCTGCCCGCCGCATTCGCGGCGCGATGTCGAGAAGGTGCTGGACGGCATCATCGCCTGGCTCGTGAGCCGGCGCGGTGACACCGTGGTGGTGACGAACGAGGTTGGCGACGGAGTCGTTCCGGCGTACGCCCTCGGGACGCGTGTTCCGCGACGTCTTGGGCAGGGCGAACCGATCGCCTGGTGGACGGCGCTGACGCGGCGTACCTGTGCGTTGCCGGACGGCTCGTGGACCTGCGCAGCAGACCGACCGAGGCGATGTTGGCCCGAAGACTGACGATCGAAGGGGTTCGATGACCGAGCAAGACATGACCTACGAAGCGCAACTCGACTCCGTCGTTTCGTCGGTTCAGCCGACATCGCCGGCCGATGAGAACGCCGCGTGGGAGCGGCTGGACTCGCTGACCAAGCCGCCGCGCTCGCTGGGGCGGCTCGAGGAGGTGGCCGCTCGCGTGGCGCGCGTGCAAGGCACTGCGCGCCCCTCCGTGAGCAAGAAGGCCGTCGTTGTCGCGGCAGCCGACCACGGGGTGGTGGCCGAGGGCGTCTCGGCGTACCCGCAGGACGTGACGTGGCAGATGGTGGCGAACTTCTCGGCAGGAGGGGCGGCGATCAACGCGCTGGCACGCAGCGCTCGCGCTGAGGTGATCGTCTACGACGTCGGTGTCGCAGCCGACATCGAGCATCTTGCGGGGGTGGAGCACCGCAAGGTGGCCAGAGGCACCGAGAACATGGCGCTGGGCCCCGCGATGACGCGTGAGGAGTGTGCGCGCAGTGTGCTGATCGGCGTGGAGGCGGCTCGAACGCTGGCCGAGCGGGGCTACTCGCTGATCGGTACCGGCGAGATGGGCATCGGCAACACCACCGCGGCGGCCGCGCTGACCGCGACTTTCACCGGCGCGTCGCCGGAGATGGTGGTCGGCCGCGGGACCGGCGTGGACGACGACACCCTGGTTCGCAAGACCGACGTCGTGCGGCGGGCGCTCGAGGTCAATGACGTGGGGTCGCTCGACGCCCTTGGAGTGCTGGCCGCGGTCGGCGGTCTCGAGATAGCGATGCTTGCCGGCGTGATCATCGGCTGCGCTCAGGAGCGGACCTGTGTCGTGGCCGATGGCTACATCTCGGGAGCCGCCGCGTTGGCCGCGGTCGCCCTGTGTCCGCATCGCGCGAGAGTACATCCTCCCGTCGCATCTGTCGGTGGAGCCGGGCCATGCGGTGGTGCTTCGAGCGCTGGAGCTCGAACCGGTCCTCGACCTCGACATGCGACTTGGCGAGGGCACCGGCGCCGCACTCGCCTTCGGGATCATCGACGCCGCCTGTCACATGATCGCGGATATGGCCACCTTCTCCGAAGCCGGCGTGAGCGAGGCCGCCGAGTAGTGGCCGATGGGCGAAACAGACCCCTGCGAGACGCGTTGCTTGCGCTGTCACTGCTCTCGGCCGTGCCCATCTCGACGCGGTGGCCCGACGACGAGCAGACCGGAGCCGCTGCCTGGTTTCCTTTCGTCGGCCTGGTTCTCGGCGCATTCGCGTGGGTCGCGGTCCATGTGCTTGGAGTTCGCCGGATGGGACGGACGAGCGAGCCTGGTCGTCGGTGCGGCTATCGTCGCGCTGTGGGCCGGCGCGACCCGGATGCTTCACTGGGACGGTCTGGCCGACTACGCGGACGGGCTATGGGGGGGCTCCACGCCTGAGGCGCGGCTGGCGATCATGGCCGACAGCCACACGGGCGCGTTCGGCGCGACGGCCGTCGCGATCGTGGCACTCGTCGAGACGGCGAGCGTGGCCTCGATCCTGTCCGGGCAACCATGAGATGCCCATCCTGGTGATACCTGCTTTCGCTCGGCTGAGCGCGTCGTGCGCCGCCTGGCTCGGAACACCCGCACGGCCGAGCGGTCTGGGTCGCTCGGTCATGGGGCGGCCGACACTGCTTGACGTGTATCGTCGCCGCCGCCGTCGTGGGCTCGTCGGCCGCGCTGCTGTACTTGGGATTCGGCGTCTCGGGAGCCGTTCTCGGGATGGTCGGATCGTATTGGCGCTCGGCGTGCCGCACGTGCTCGCCAAGCCGACCGGTGGGGTCACGGGCGACGTGATGGGCGCCGGAGTGCTGGTGTGCGAGGCGACTCTGTTCGCTGTGGCGGCGCTGTTGTGGGGGGCATGATGCACGAGTGCGACATCCTGCTGGTCAGACACCCCGAGACCGAGGCGAACATCTCCGGCAGGCTGGTCGGGCGAGGTCACTCGGAGTTCACGGCCGAGGGTCGCCGGCAGTTGGCGCGCGTGCCGTCCAAGATCGCCGCGTTCGGCCCGTCGTGCGTATGGACCAGCCCGCTGGACAGGGCCTATCGGCTTGCTCGGCGCGCCGCTGCGCGCGCGGGGGTCCCGCTCGCCGCTCGACCAGCGTCTCGTGGAGCTGGACTTCGGAGAGGCCGAGGGCCTCACATTCGAGCAGGTCGCCGAGGCCGGGATGGCATTCAACTATCGCAGCCGCGAAACGCCGGTCGCCCCGGGCGGGGAGAGCCGCGCCATGATCGAGGAGCGCGCCGCCGAGTTCTGCGATGAGGTCGTCGCGCTTCGCGGCAAGCATGCGATCGTGACGCACGGCGGCGTGTTTCGCGCGTCCCTCGTCCACCTGCTTGGGCTGGCGTCCACGGATATCTGGGCGTTTCACATACACAACGCTCAGCTTGCCCATCTCAGGATCGTGGACGGGCACGGTATGCTTGAGCGGTACGTGCAGGGATAGGCTCGGCACTCCCGGCGAACGCCTATTCGCCTCGAGAAGCCGGCTCGAGAACCGTCGTCACTTGCCGTGGCCGGTGGCGCTGGATGGAGGTCTCGTGGACTGGGAGCGGCTGATTCGGGACGAACTCGCGCCGATGGTGCCTTATGCGCCGGGTCTGCGCGCTTCTGAGGTGCGCGAGCAGTGCGGATGTGACGTCATCCACAAGCTCTCCAGCAACGAGAACCCCTACGGGCCGGTTCCCGCGGCAGTCGATGCCATGACCGCGTTGCTCCCTCGACTCAACGTGTACCCGGACGGGTCGGCGCGGGCACTCAAGGGCGCGCTGGCGTCACACCTGGATGTCGACGTCTCCAACGTGGTGGTCGGCAACGGAAGCAACGAGCTCATCCGCCTGATCGCGCAAGCGGTGCTGCGTCCGGGAGACGAATGCGTCTTCGCGTGGCCAAGCTTCGTCGTCTACCCGATGGTGACCCAGCTCATGGGGGCAACGGCTGTCAGGGTGGGACTGACCGATGGCCAGGCGCACGACCTCGATGCGATGCTGGACGCCATCACCGACCGGACCCGGCTCGTCTTCCTGTGCAACCCCAACAACCCGACCGGCACCATCTACACGAGGGATGTCTTCGCGAAGTTCATGAGTCAAGTGCCCGACGACGTTCTCGTGGTCGTGGACGAGGCGTACTTCGAGTACGTGACCGCCAGCGACTACCCGAACGCCCTCGAGTGGTTCGACGGGATCCGACCGCTTTGCGTTCTGCGTACCTTCAGCAAGATCTACTCGCTTGCGGGATTGCGCGTCGGCTACGGCGTTCTGCCCGAGCAGATGGTCGCGGCCGTGAACAAGATCCGCGAGCCGTTCAACGTGAGTTCCGTGTCTCAGGTAGCGGCGTACTACTCGCTTCAGGACAAGGCTGAGATCGCCCGTCGACGGGACGTGAACGCGGAGCAGCGCGACGCGCTTGCGCGGGCCTTCGATCGTTTGGGCGTGCGGTGGTTTCCTTCCGAGACCAACTTCGTCTACATCTTGACCGACACACCCGTCGAGCTGTTCAAGCAGCTGCTGGAGTTCGGAGTGATCGTGCGCGACTTCGGAACCGCGCCGGCACTGCGAGTCGGCGTAGGATCCCCAGACGACACTGCAGCGACGATCGCGGCGTTCGAGGGCGCACTTGCCAGGTTGGCGGACAGGCAGTAACGAGCGTTGACTATCGGCATTGGGGTGCTGTGATGAGTGACGGACGCGTGGAGCGCATCGCCGTGATCGGCGTGGGTCTGATCGGCGGGTCCTTCGCCAGGGCGCTCAAGCAACTGGCTGAGCCGCCCGCCGTGCTCGGCATCGATACCGACGCGGACGCCCTGGCGTGGGCTCTCGAGGACGGGGTCGTCGACGAGGTGTCTCTGCCCGATGGTGCCGCTGCCTCTGAATGGCTGGCACCGGGCGGGGCCGACGTCGTCGTCGTTGCCACGCCGGCAAGCTTCACCGTGCGCTGGCTCTCGGTGCTTGGCGCGGCTGGATTCGACGGGATCGTTACCGACGTGTCCTCGACGAAGAGCGCTGTCCTTGCGGCCGCGCGCTCCTTGCTGGCCATGCCTGCGAGGTTCGTTGGCGGACACCCCATGGCCGGAAGCGAGCGCTCGGGTGTGCAGGCGTCGCGAGCGGACCTCTTCGCGGGAGCGTACTGGCTGCTCACCCCGGGCCAGGACACCGAGCCGCACGCGTACAGGACGGTGCATGCTCTCGTGAGCTCGATCGGTGCGCGCGTGATCTCGGTGGACGCCGAATCCCACGACCAGGCCGTGGCCATCGTGAGCCACGTTCCCCACGTCGCAGCGGCTGCGCTCGTCGATCTGGCGGCGGTTCACGCGGGCGAGGGCGGAGAGCTCCTTCGCCTGGCCGCCGGCGGATTCAAGGACACGACGCGCATCGCGGCGGGATCGCCCGAGTTGTGGACCGGCATCTGTTTGGACAACGCCGACGCGGTGGCGGCGGGACTGTCGGAGCTGCGCGAAGTCCTGCGGGAGTTCGAAGTGCGCGTGCGTTCGAGGGATGCGGCCGCCATCACCTCCTGGCTTGCCGGGGCCGCCGAGGTGCGGCGTTCCCTGCCGGCTCAATGGGTTCCGTCGACCGCGGCGCTTATCGAGCTCGTTGTTCCGATGGGCGACCGTCCGGGTGTCGTGGCTGAGATCACAGGTGCGGTCTCGCGGTCCCGATGCAACATCGAAGGCATCGACATCGACCACGAGACGGAAGATCGAGCCCTTCTGGTCATGGTACTCACCGATGAGGGCGATCTGCAGCGACTCTCCGATGAGCTCACCAACCTCGGCTACGAGCCCCGGTTCACACCGCTCAGCGAGACCGGTGAGGGCCAGTGAGAGCCGCCTTCGGCCCCGGTTGCGCTCCGCTTCGCGGGAGCGTCCGCGTCCCCGGCGACAAGTCGCTATCGCACCGCGCCGTCCTTTTCGCTGCGATGGCTCAGGGGCGCAGCACCCTGTCGGGCATCCTCGACTCGGAGGACGTGCGTGCGACCATCGGCGCCGTTGAAGGCCCTCGGCGCGGTCGTGGAACTCGCGCCGGCTGAGGACGGCTCGCTCTCGGGCACCGTCGAAGGGTGGGGGGAGCGCGGGCCGAGAAGCCCCGGCGTGCCGATCGACTGCGGGAACTCCGGCACTACCGCTCGCCTGCTGATGGGCATCATCGCAGGATGGCCGATACGACGTCACCCTGACCGGTGACGCTTCACTCAGCTCGCGGCCCATGAGACGCGTGACCGAGCCGTTGAGCGCTATGGGTGCCTCGTTTGAAGCGAGTGAGGCGGGCACGCTGCCTGTGACCGTTCACGGCAGCGCCGCGCTCAGGCCGCTCAACTTCGCCTCGCCCGTCGCGTCCGCCCAGGTGAAGACGGCGGTGCTCTTGGCGGGTCTTCGCGCCTCAGGTGGAGTGCGGGTGATCGAGCCGGCAAGAAGCCGTGATCACACCGAGCGGCTGCTGCCTGCGTTCGGAGTGGCCGTGAAGGTCGATCCTGAGACAGGCGCCGTGTCGCTGTGTGGCCCTGTGGTGCCTCAGGCCGCTTCGGTCGCTGTGCCGGCGGATCCCTCCTCGGCAGCGTTCATCGTTGTTGCGAGTCTGCTCGTACCGGGCAGTCGCGTCTCGCTCACGGGCGTCTCCCTCAACGAGACACGGACCGGATTCGTGCGCGTCTTGCAGCGCATGGGGGCTTCCGTGGGTGTCACGAACGCCGACTCGCGAGAGTACGAACCGGCGGGCGACGATGGTAGTCGAGTACTCTGCGGCGATGCGCGCAACTACCGTGGAGTCCCACGAAGTACCCTCACTCGTCGACGAGGTGCCGATACTGGCGCTGGCAGCGTCTGCTGCCGTCGGGACCACCAGGTTCGAGGGCGTCTCGGAGTTGCGGGTCAAGGAGAGTGACCGCCTTGCGGCCGTCGCCGAAGGATTGAGTGGCACTGGGTGTCGAGGTACGAACGGGACCTGACTGGCTGGAGGTCGACGGGCCCTCGTCGCTGCACGGCGCTGCATTTGGACTCGCTCGGCGACCATCGGCTCGCCATGACGTGGGCGATCGCGGGGTTGGTTGCCGACGGCCCGGTGAGCATCGAGCGTTTCGACGCGGTCGACGTCAGCTATCCCGGTTTTGCGCGTGACTTGGCCGACCTTGGCGCGTAGTACAATCCTTCCAGCCGAAGCGCTGCCGAGAAAGGCGGAGAATACCTCGATGATCATCGCCATTGACGGACCTGCAGGTTCGGGCAAGTCCACCGTGGCACAGAGGGTCGCCGGCAGGCTCGGCTTCCACTATCTCGACACCGGGGCGATGTATCGCGCCGTCGCGTTCCGTGCTCTGTCACTGGGGATCTCCCCGCACGACGAAGCTTCTGTGGCGGCCATCGCCATGCGCGACGAGGTCGCCTTCGCCCACGAGGACGGCTCCCACATCGCGTCGAGCGTGCTCATCGCCGACCAGGATGTCACTGCCGAGATCCGGACGCCGCGGGTGGACGAAGCGGTGAGCGCCGTCGCCAAGCAGCCGTCGGTGCGCCGGGCGATGGTCGCCCAGCAGCGCCACATCGCCGAGCAAGACGACATCGTCGTGGAGGGCCGTGACATCGGCACGGTCGTGTTCCCTGAGGCCGAGCTCAAGGTGTTTCTGACCGCGTCTTCTGAGGAGCGCGCCAGGCGCCGAGCCGCTCAGCAAAGCGAGAACGGCGTCGAAGTGGCCGAAGAGGACGTGCGTGTAGCGATCGAGCGCAGGGATCAGGCCGACTCCACGCGTGAGCACTCGCCGCTCGCTGTGGCCGATGATGCCGTCCGCATCGACACCACCGGGATGTCCATAGACCAGGTTGTCGAGAGAATCGCGGACCTCGCGGAAAGCCTCGACTGATGCGCCCCTCGGAGGTACGAGGAAAGCCGATGTTCGGTGACGGAGCGCCCAAGTGGCGCTTCGCGCGCTTCGTCCGCCGTGTCGCCGTGCCGGTGGCGCTTCGGATCTACAGGGTGCGCTTCTTGGGTACCGAGAACCTGCCGGACGGCCCGGTCATCTGCGCGGGCAACCACGTGAGCTATCTCGATCCCATTCTCCTGTGGGCGGGTTCGCCGCGGCAGCTGCACTTCGTTGCCAAGGCCGAACTGTGGGAGACGGGATGGCTGGGGTGGGCGCTCGACCATTTCTGGGCGATCCCGGTTCGGCGAGCGACCGCCGACCGGGAGATGATCGCGACCGCCTCTGAGCTGCTGTCTCGCGGCGAGTCGCTCGGGATGTTTCCCGAGGGGACCCGCCAGCGAGATGCCGAAAGCGGTGAGCTTGGAGAGGCGCAGGGTGGAGTCTCGTTCATAGCGCTTCGTGCGAACGTTCCCGTGGTTCCGGTGGGCATTGCGGGTACCGATAAGGCGTTGCCTGCCGGCGCGAAGGTTCCGCGCTTTCCGCCGGTGACGTTCGTATTCGGCCAGCCGGTCCGTCCCGAGGAGTTCGAAGGTGGCCGCAAGGAGCGTATGGAGGCTATGACCGCAGCCCTGATGCAACGAATCGCCGCCGCTCGCGAAGTAGCGAAGGGGGCGTGAGCATGCGGGTCGAGGTCGCCAGATACGCGGGGGTCTGCTACGGGGTCGAGCGAGCGCTCAGACTCGCCGAGGAGGCTGCCGAGAGCGGGAAGGTCGTGCATACTCTCGGCCCGTTGATCCACAACCCGCAGGCCGTCGACGCGCTCCAAGCCAAAGGAGTGGCTGTGGCGGCGTGTTTGGACGAGGTGGACTCGGGGACGCTTGTCATCCGGAGTCACGGCGTCGATCCGGCGATCATCGCATCGGCTCAGGACAAGGGTTTGGACGTCGTGGACGCTACCTGTCCTCACGTGAGCAAGGCGCACGATGCGGCTGGCGAGCTGCGTGCCGACGGATACGCGGTTGTGATCGTTGGTGAGGCGGACCACCCGGAGGTCGAGGGCATCATGGCCCACGCCGGCGGTGAGGCTGTGGTGGTTGAAGACGTCGACGAGCTGCCTGACCGGTTGCCGTCGCGGCGTGTCGGCGTCGTAGTGCAAACGACCCAGTCCGAGTCGCTTCTGGAGGCGGTGGTGGCGGCGCTCGTGCCTCGCGTGACAGAGCTGAGGGTGTACAACACCATCTGCTCGGCGACGGTGAAGCGCCAGCGCTCGGCCGCCGAGCTCGCCGAGAGCGTCGACGTCGTAGTGGTCGTGGGGGGCCACAACTCCGGCAACACGACGCGACTCGTCGAGATCTGCCGAGAGATCAATCCTCGCACCTACCACGTGGAGACTCCGGGGGAGCTCGACCGTGGCTGGTTCGTGGGCGCGAACAGCGTGGGTGTGGCGGCCGGCGCGTCAACGCCCGATCAGCAGATGCGAGGGGTCGTCGACGCCATCGAGTCGATGGAGTAGTCGATGAGCCGCACTTCCTACGCTCCGAGTCGCCACCCACGGCCGGTGGGCGGCGTGGTCGCGTCCGTGGCCCCTGGTTCTCCTGCGGCACGCGCTGCACTTGTGCGTGGCGATGTGGTCGTCAGCGTAGAGGGCGCCGAGGTGCGTGATGTGCTGGACTGGCAGTGGCTGGCCGACGGTTCGCAGGTCGCCGTTCTAGGTGCAGGACAGCGACTGGTGTCTCCCGCGCGGTGACGCTTCGTCGGGAGATCGGTGAACCGTGGGGCGTCGAGTTCGCCGAGACTCTCTTCGACGGGGTTCGCACGTGCCGGAATCGCTGCGCGTTCTGCTTCATGGAGCAGCTTCCGAAGGGCATGAGGCAGCAGCTCTACCTGCGAGATGACGACTATCGGCTGTCGTTTCTGCAGGGCAACTTCATCTCCCTGACCAACCTGTCCGACCACGACGTCAGCCGCATCATCGAGCAACGCCTGTCTCCGCTGTACGTGTCGCTGCACGCGGTCTCGCCTGAAGTCAGGGCTGTGCTGGTGTGCGCGAAGGACGACAGGGCGCTCGAGCGCTTCGATCGAGCTCATCGAGGGTGGGGTCGACCTCCACGTGCAGATAGTGCTGGTGCCTGGAGTCAACGACGGAGCCCGGCTGGAGGAGTCGCTCACTTGGCTTGCCGAGCGCGACGGCGTGGCGTCGGTAGGAATCGTGCCGCTAGGCTACACACGGTTCCAGTCGCGCTTCGCGTCAAGCTACGGTTCAGCGGATGCCGCCGAGGCCGTTGTGCGACAGGTTGAGCCGTGGCAGGAGGCGTCGCGTACGCGAGATGGGGTGTCGTGGGTCTATCTGGCGGACGAGCTCTACCTGAGTGCGATGATGGCTCTCCCGCCGACCGAGGAGTACGACGGATTCCCGCAGTACGAGAACGGTATCGGGATCGTGCGAAGCTTCATCGACGAGTTCGCAGCGATCCGGCACTCGGTCGACGGTGCGGTGGACGCGCTGGGCCGCGGTGGGTACTCGGTGGTTCTGGTAACCGGGTCGCTAGCCGCACGGATCCTGCGCGATGCGGTGGTCGGACCGGAGCGGACTGAGGCGCTGCGCGTGCTGGAGGTGCGAAACGAGTTCTTTGGCGGCAACGTGTCGGTGGCCGGGCTGCTCACAGGTCGCGATCTCACCGAGGCGATCGTACGCGATGCCGCGCTGTATCCCGGTGCGACGTACATGCTTCCTGACGTGGTGCTCAACTCGGATGGCGTCACCCTGGACGACATGACCGTCGACGATGTCGCGGGTGCGGCCGGCGCCGACGTGCGTGTGCTATCCTGCGACGCCGCGGGTGTGCTCGAGGGGCTCAACACCCTTGCAGGCCCTGTCTCGTCCTGACCAAAGGGAGTGAAGCGGTCATGCCGCTGCCAATCGTCGCAGTCGTCGGTCGTCCCAACGTGGGCAAGTCGACGTTCGTCAACCGGATAGCGCAAGGATCGGACGCCATCGTCCACGAGGCCCGCGGTGTCACGCGTGACAGGAGCTACCACCGCGCGGACTGGAACGGTGTCGACTTCATGCTCATCGACACCGGTGGTATCGAGGCGGGCAACACCGACGCCTTCCAGTCGTCGATTCGCGCTCAGGCGATGATGGCCGCCGAGGAAGCGGACGCGATCGTCTTTCTGGTCGACGGGAAGTCCGGGCTCGCGCCCGACGACACCGAGGTCGCCCGCATCTTGAAGCGCACCGGAACGCCGGTGTTCCTGGTCGTGAACAAGGTCGACAACCCGGGAAGTCTCGAGGAGACCCACGAGTTCTGGTCACTCGGACTGGATACTCCGTGGCCTGTGAGCGCCACGCACGGCAACGGGACCGGCGACCTGCTCGACGAGATGGTGCTCGTGCTGCCCGAGAGCGACCCTGAGGTCGAAGAGGGCACGATCGACGTGGCCATCATCGGCCGGCCCAACGCGGGGAAGTCCTCGCTGCTCAACCAGCTGGCGGGCAAGGAGCGCTCGATCGTGTCGGAAGTGGCGGGCACGACGCGCGACGCGATCGATCTCACCGTGGTACGGGATGAGACGACATACCGACTCATCGACACCGCGGGCATCCGCCGCAAGTCGCTGATCGACGAGGACGTCGAGTACTACGGTTTCGTGCGCGCCATGCGCGCCATCGACCGCGCGCACGTGGCGCTCCTGGTCCTCGACTCGACGATCGGGCTGACCGATCAAGACCAGCGCATCGCGCGCTTCGCGCAGGAGCGCGGATGCGCGATGATCCTCCTGCTCAACAAGTGGGATGCCCTCGAGAACGAGATCGACAAGGACGACCTCGAGACCAGGGTGGAGGACCGGATGGGCTTCGTCGGGTACGCGCCGGTCCTGCGAACCAGCGCGCTCACCGGTCGCGGGATCCACAAGATCTGGGGCGTCATCGACGGGGTCTACGAGAACTACACGAAGGAGATATCGACAAGCCAACTCAACAAGTTGCTCACCGAGATGCGCGACTTCGGTCATACGCGCAATCAGGGAGGCAAATCACTCCGGCTCCACTACGTTACGCAGACCCGAGTCGCTCCTCCCGGGTTCGTCTTCTTCGCGAATCACCCCAATCTCGTGGACGACAACTACAGGCGCTACATCGAGAATCGGATGCGGGATCGATTCGACTTCTCAGGCACCCCGATCATGATGAAGTTCAGGAAGAAGGAGTAGCGCGGTGTTGGTCACCATCCTTCGTATCGGGGTGCCCTTCGTCGTCGCTTACCTGGTGGGCGGCATTCCGTGGACGCTCATCGTGGGCAAGGCGTTCTACGGAATCGATCCGCGCGAGCACGGGTCGGGCAATCTCGGCGCAACCAACGCGTACCGCCTTCTCGGTCTGCGCGCTGCGATCATCGTGCTCGCCCTCGACCTCGCGAAGGGCGCCGCGGCTGTAGCTCTGGCGATGCTGTTCTGCCCTCCGACGGTGACGGGCGATGCGACGGGACTGGGTGTTGATCGGCGTGGCGATGGCGGCGATGCTGGGGCACATGTACTCGCCCTATATCCGATTCCGAGGCGGCAAGGGAGTAGCGACCGCCGCAGGTGCCATCGCAGTCGTGATGCCCGCCGTGTGGCCCCTGCTCCTGATCACGTTCGTGGTCGCTGCCGCGCTCAGCCGCATGGTGTCCTTGGGCTCGATCCTGGTAGCGATCGAGTTCCCGATCCTGGTGTGGATCGTCTACCCGACACACGAGGCCTTCCTGGTGTTCGCCGTGGTGGGCTCGCTGCTCGTGCTGTTCCAGCATCGCGCGAACATCGTGCGCATCTACCGGGGCGAAGAAAGTAAGATATCGTGGAGCGGGTGGGGCGGACCCAAGGGCGAGGACTCGGAGGACTAGGTGCAGATATCGGTCATCGGTGCTGGATCGTGGGGAACGGCGGTCAGCTGGCTGCTGAGCGGGAAGGGCCACACGTGTCGCTATGGGCCCGAGAGACCGAGATCGCCGAGGGCATCAACGACCAACCACCGAAACCCGCTCTACCTGCCTGACGTCGTCTTGAGCGACAGCGTGAAGGCATCGCCCGATGTCGAAGAGGCCCTGCGTGGGGCTGAGGCTGTCGTCATGGTGACCCCCAGCGTAGGAGTTCGCGCCACCGCCGAGATGATGAAGCCCGCTCTGGGCTCGGACACGCCCGTGGTCATACTGTCCAAAGGCGTTGAGCAAGACACACTGATGCTCATGACCGAGGTTCTCGAGGACGTCTTGGGCGGCCGGTCGCGAATCGCCGGGCTATCCGGACCCAACCATGCCGAGGAGGTCAGCAAGGGCGTTCCCTCGGCTACCGTCGTCGCGTCCTACGACGAGCGCGTTGGCCGGCTCTTCCAAGACGCCTTCATGACGAGCTTCTTCCGCGTCTACACGAACAGCGATGTCGTCGGCGTCGAGTTGTGCGGAGCCAGCAAGAACGTCATCGCCATCGCGACCGGGATGTGTGACGGGCTTGGCTACGGGGACAACACCAAGGCCACGCTCATGACCCGCGGACTGGCCGAGATGACCAGGCTGGGGGCCGCTCGAGGCGCGAATCCCCTGACCTATATGGGCCTGGCAGGAATGGGCGACCTCATCGTGACCTGCACGAGCCGCCACTCCCGCAACCGCGGTCTGGGGCAGCTTATCGCCGAGGGCGGCACGATCCAGGAGTTCTACGACAAGACGCACATGGTGGCTGAAGGTGCGGTGGCGTGCATCGCCGTGGACGAGTTGGGCCGGCGCGAGGGTGTCGAGTTGCCGATGACCGACCTCGTTCGGCAGGTCCTGTACAGCGGACTCGATCCAAGGCAGGCCGGAGACATGCTCATGGGTCGCGAGGCCCGTGACGAGCTTCACGGCATGGGACTGGTATCGGAGTAGCGGCCTGGAGCCGAGGAGCGGGGGCACGAGGTGGGTGAAAAGGTGTACATGGCACCGTCGATTCTCTCGGCGGACTTCTCGTGTCTTGGTGAAGGCATCAGACTGGTCGAGGCAGGGGGCGCCGACTTCATCCACGTCGATGTGATGGACGGTCACTTCGTGCCGAACCTGACCATCGGGCCGCCGGTGATCAAGTCGCTCAAGGCGATGTGCACGGCGCCCCTCGACGTTCACCTCATGGTGGACAACGCCGACTCCACCATCGAGTGGTACATCGAAGCCGGCGCCGATAGCATCACCGTCCACTCGGAGGCGTGTCCGCACCTGCACCGGACGTTGACCCGCATCCGCGAGGCTGGTCGCAAGGCGGCTGTCTCACTCAATCCTGCCACCCCGATCGACAGCATCGTCGAGGTCATCGAGATGGTCGACATGGTGCTCGTGATGAGCGTGAATCCCGGCTTCGGCGGGCAGTCGTTCATCGAGCGCAGCGTCGAGAAGGTGGCCGAGATCGCGTGGATGGCCGACCAGCTCGGAGTCGAGCCGCTCATTCAGGTCGATGGCGGGATCACGGTGGAAACCGCGCCGCTCGTGGCCGAGGCTGGTGCTCGCTGCCTTGTGGCCGGGAACGCCGTCTACGGTCAGCCCGATCCCGCCGCCGCCATGAATGCGATTCGCGATGCCGCGCAGGGGGTTCTCTAGCACTGGAGCCCGCTCGCTGGCGCGGTACCGTGTTGACCTGCTAGAATCCGATACGCTTTCTTCAGGGCGGGGTGAAACTCCCCACCGGCGGTCACAGCCCGCGAACCCCCATATGGGGGCCGATCCGGTGAGATTCCGGAGCCGACGGTCATAGTCCGGATGGGAGAAGGAAGGTCGCGTGCGTCTGTTCGATGACGTCTGCTCGAGGGTCGATGACCCCCATCTTGCCCGCGCGCTTGCGCTTGCCGAGCACGGCAGGGGCAACACGGCTCCCAACCCCTTGGTGGGGTGCGTGATCGTGCGCGAGGGCCAGGGTCGTGGGCGAGGGCTACCATCCTGCTGCGGGCCAACCACACGCCGAAGTGCTACGCGCTCGCCGAGGCGGGCGAGTCCGCGCGCGGTGCCGTTGTCTTCGTGACCCTGGAGCCGTGCGCACACTTCGGTCGCACACCGCCGTGCGTCGATGCCCTGATTCGCGCGGGCGTCTCACGGGTTGTGATCGGGATGCCGGATCCCTCGAGCGAGGCCGGTGGTGGGGCGGACAGCGCTGCGCGACGCCGGGATCGAAGTCGTGTGGGCGGAGGATGCGGAACCGTTCCGCGCGCTCAACGAGGGGTGGCTCAAGCGCGTTGAGACGGGAAGGCCGCTGGTCGTGGCCAAGGTCGCACTGTCCTTGGACGGGCACGTGTCCCTGCGCGCCGGTGAGCGGTCGGCGATCACCGGCGCTTCCGGTGGCGAGATCACCCGTCTTCTCCGGGCACGAGCCGATGCCGTCCTGGTCGGTGCGGCGACCGTCTCTGCCGATGATCCCGCTCTGACCGTGCGCGATGCGCTGGGTGAACTCGCCGAGCGCCAGCCCCTGCGAGTCGTGCTGGTTCGCGGTTCGGTGCCGCCGCGAGACGTCGCGGGTGTTCGCCGATGGCTTGGCGCCAACCCTCGCCATACTCGACGGCGATGCGCCCGATTCCTCGGTAGCTGGGATGCACTCGATCGAAGGCGTAGAGTCCGAGAACGGAGCGCACGGCCTGGCGGGCGCCCTTGAGATTCTCGGCCGGCGAGGCGTGAACGAGGTGCTCGTCGAGCCCGGCCCGCGGCTGTTCACCGCGCTTTGGGAGGCGGCCGCCATCGACATTCTCGTGACCGTTGCGGCGGGTGGCATGGCCGGTGAATCGGGCCCGCCGCTCTACCGAGGCGTGGCGGACACGACAGGCGAAACGCTATTGCATCGGATGGTCCCGACACAAGCGGGTATCGTAGGAGACGTGGCAGTGACCGTGTGGCGTCCTTTGTCGGCCCGTCCGGATAGGTAGTACGCCGAGAGGAGCAGCGTTGTTCACCGGACTGATCGAGACCCAAGGCATCATCACACGCGCCGAGCGGGTGTCCGGCGGTGCGCAAGTAGAGGTCTACGCACCCGAGTTCGGCCGAGACATGACCATCGGCGACTCTATCGCCGTTGATGGGGTGTGCCTTACCGTTGCCAAGTTCATTCGCGGCGCGTTCGTGGCCGATGTGAGCGACGAGACCATGGCGCGCACCACGTTGGGTGGCGTGCATCAGGGCACGAAGGTCAATCTCGAGCGCGCCTTGCGCCTGTCCGATCGTCTCGGCGGGCATCTGGTGACGGGCCACATCGACGGGGTCGGACGGGTCTTGCTCCGTCACCCCGCAGGTAACAGCGTCATCTACCAGTTCCAGATCCCGCGTGAGCTTCTCGACTTCGTCGTCCAGAAGGGCTCGATCGCCATCGACGGGATCTCGCTCACGGTGGCGCAGATCCGCGGCGATTCGATCGCGGCGGCGGTTGTGCCGCATACCGAGGAGGTCACCACGTTGCGCGAGAAGCCGATCGGCTCTCCCGTCAACGTGGAGGCCGACACGATGGCGAAGTACGTCAAGAAGTTCGTCGACATCTATGCGCTCGGCGAGGACGATGATCAGCCAACCCGCAGAGGCCTTGGCGACCTGCTGCGCGACTTCACAGACGGGAAGTAGTCACGCATGCCCGACCCGGATCACAGCCCGTTTGCGACCATCGAGGAAGCGATCGCCGAGATCGCCGCCGGCCGCATGCTCGTGGTCGTCGACGATGAGGACCGTGAGAACGAGGGCGACCTCGTGATGGCTGCCGAGAAGGCCACGCCCGAGGCGGTCAACTTCATGATCACCCACGGAAGGGGCCTCGTCTGCTTGCCCATGATCGGGGAGCGTCTTGACGAGCTCCAGATTCCCCCGATGGCCGCCGAGAACACCTCCGAGCAGGGGACTGCGTTCCACGTCTCTATCGGGGCCAAGGGCAAGATCACCACGGGTATCTCACCGGCCGACCGGTGTGCCACCATCCGAGCCGCGATCGATCCGGCGACGCGTCCCCAAGACGTGTCGATGCCCGGGCACGTGTTTCCTCTTCGAGCACAGGTGGGCGGCGTTCTCCAACGAGCAGGACACACCGAGGCCTCGGTGGATCTGGCGCGGCTTGCCGGCCTTGCTCCTGCGGGCGTCATCTGCGAGATCATCAATCCGGACGGCACCATGGCTCGTCGGCCGCAACTCGAGGAGTTCGCCAAGGTTCACGGTCTCAAGATGATCACCGTCGCCGATCTCATCCGCTACCGCCGCCTTACCGAGAAGCTCGTCACCCGGACCGCCCGGGTGACCCTGCCCACGCGCTATGGGACATTCACCGGCTACGGCTTCGAGGCGGCACCCGACGGCAGGACACACATGGCGCTTGTGGTGGGGGAGGTCGAGGGACAGGAAGACGTGCTGGTGCGCGTACACTCCGAATGCCTCACCGGCGACGTGTTCCATTCGCTGCGCTGCGACTGCGGCGCACAACTGGAAGAAGCGATGCGTCGGGTGCAAGCGGAGGGACGCGGCGTCGTGCTCTACATCGTCGGCCACGAAGGTAGGGGCATCGGGCTGGGGAACAAGCTCAAGGCCTACGAGCTACAGGAGAGTGGTCAGGACACGGTAGAGGCGAACGAGTCTCTCGGCTTCCCGGCGGATCTGCGCGACTACGGGATCGGGGCACAGATCCTGGTCGATCTGGGTCTGCGTTCCATCCGCTTGATGACGAACAACCCCAAGAAGATCGTCGGACTCGAGGGATACGGGCTCACGATCAGCGAGCAGGTACCGCTCGAGATCGAGGCGTGTCCAACCAACTACGACTACCTGCGGACCAAGAAGGACAAGCTCGCGCACACGCTCGTATTGGACGGGCGCGCGACCACGGACGAAGGGAATGGGCCAAGATGACCACCTTTGAAGGCAATCTGATCGGTACCGGGCTCAAGATCGGTATTGTCGTGAGCCGGTTCAACGAGTTGCTCGGCTCGCGGCTGCTGTCAGGCGCGAACGATGCCCTGGTCCGTCACGGAGTAGCCGTCGACGATATCGACGTCGCGTGGGTGCCCGGCGCATTCGAGATACCTCTCGTCGCAGGCAAGATGGCAGCGAGCGGCCGCTACGATGCCCTCATCGCCCTAGGGGTCGTGATCAGAGGCGGTACTCCTCACTTCGAGTACGTGGCGTCAGAGGTGTCCAAAGGCGTGGCCAAGATCTCGGCCGACTCCGGAGTTCCGGTCATGTTCGGCGTGATCACCGCGGACACCATCGAGCAGGCTGTCGAGAGGGCGGGCACCAAGGCCGGCAACAAGGGCTGGGAGGCCGCGACGGGTGCCATCGAGATGGCGCACCTCATGCGGGAGCTCGGCTAGACACGCGGCTCTCCGGCACAGGAATGACCGAGGCCCCGACCGTCATCCACGGCGCTCGGGGCCTCCTGTGTGGCTGGGTAAGATCCAGTGGGCTCTCACCACCCGGTGGCTGTCAGCCATGGACCCTGTCCCCCAGACAAGCCGCCTTTCGCAAGGAAGGCGGGTGCCAATAGTAGACCGCGGCCGCCCTCGGGCACAATCGGACAGGTGTTCGATTCGACGATGTGCCGTCGTCGACCTACAAGCGGCGTCTCGCCGCTGACAGAAGGGTCGAATCCCGCCGATGGTGCGACAGCGCGCCGGTTCCCGATGGGAGGTTGACAGAGTCCCGGTTCGGGGTAAGATGCAATCATTACTGATTCTGTAGGGATTGGACCGCCCATGCGACTCACAGCGAAGAGCGAGTACGGCCTTCTTGCCGTGATCGACCTTGCCGTGAGCTACGGCGAGGGGCCGGTCAGCGCCCGGGAGATCGCCGAACGCCGTGAGATTCCCGCACGCTTCCTGGAGCAGCTCTTCGTCTCGCTCCGAAGGGGAGGGGTGGTCTCGGCGGTGCGCGGTGCGCGTGGCGGTTTCGTTCTCACGCGAGAGCCCAGCGAGATCTCGGTGCTCGAAGTGGTCGAGGCACTTGAGGGTCCGCTCGAGACGAGCGTGTGCGACTCGGAACGTTCTGCCGGATGCACTCGCAGCGGGGCCTGTGCCGCCGCCCCGATCTGGGCCAAGGCCACCTCGGCGCTCAGAGAAGTCTTCGCAACGACGACGCTAGCCGAACTCGCGGGAAACCAACAACGCATGGACGCTCGCGTCCAGAGTGCTTCGGGATAGGGAGAGAGCTCAGTATGGATAACGTCTACTTCGACTACGCAGCGACAACGCCGGTTGACGAGCGCGTGCTCGACGCGATGATGCCCGTTCTTCTCGGAGCGCTTCGGCAATGCGAACTCACTCTACGGTCTGGGCCGCGACGCGTACCGGGCACTTGAGGACGCCCGGGAGCGCTTCGCACAAGGTATCAACGCCGCTACCCCCAACGAGGTGGTCTTCACCAGCGGCGGCACCGAGTCGGACAACGCGGCACTACTCGGGATTCTCGCGCGCGTCGCGCCTGACGGTGGCGCACATCTCATCGTCTCGGCGTTCGAGCACCACGCTGTGCTGCATCCTGCCGAGTGGCTCGGGAAGCGTGGCTACGAAGTCACAACGCTCGCTCCGCGCACCGACGGCCACATCTATCCAGACGATCTTCGCGCCGCTATCAAGCCGAACACCAAGCTTGTCTCGGTGATGCACGGCAACAACGAGATCGGCACCATGAACGACATCAAGGTGCTTTCCGAAGTCGCCCACGAGGCCGGCGCGCTCATGCATACCGACGCCGCGCAGACGCTCGGGAAGGTTCCGTTCGACGTGGCCGACTTGGGCGTAGATGCCGCATCGTTCTCGAGCCACAAGATCTACGGGCCGAAGGGCGTGGGCGCGCTCTATCTCAAGCGCGGCACACCGTTCGAGACCCAGGCTCGGGGCGGTGGCCAGGAGTCCAAGAGGCGCTCGGGCACCCAGAACACACCGGGCATCGTCGGCATGGCGACTGCTCTCGAGATCATGCTTGCCGAGCAGCCCGAAGAGATGGTGCGGCTGGCGGCGCTGCGCGACCGCCTGATCGATGGCGTGACGAGCGTGCTGGAGAACACCGAGCCTTCGGCCAGCGAAGGCGCGAGGCTCCCCAACATCGCTCCGCTGCTCATCAAGGGGGTCGAAGGCGAGGCGATGCTGCTCCAGCTCGACAACAAGGGTATCGCGGTCTCCACCGGCTCTGCGTGTTCATCGGGTTCGCTCGAGCCCAGCCACGTGCTGCTGTCTATCGGTTGCCCGCAGGAGATCGCCCACGGAAGCCTGCGCCTGTCGCTGGGCCGTTTCACCACCGACTGAGCACGTGGACTACTTCCTCGAGGTCTTTCCTCCTATCGTCGAGCGGCTTCGCTCTATGTCGCCCGTGTACTCCAAGATGTTCGGTTCCGCCTCTTCGTAGGCTTTCACCCCTGAAGGAGAGTAACGTGCTCTATTCCGAGAAGGTCATGGACCACTTCAACAACCCGCGCAACGTAGGCGTCATCGAGCACGCCGACGGCACGGGAGAGGTGGGCAATCCGGTCTGCGGCGACATGATGAAGATCACCATCGCAGTGGACGGCACCGACCACATCACCGACGTGAAGTTCCAGACGCTGGGTTGCGGGGCCGCGATAGCCACGTCGTCGATCGTGACTGAGATGGCCAAGGGGCTGACACTGGAGGAGGCTGCGGCTATCAGCAAGAAGCAGGTCGCCGACGAGCTCGGAGGTCTGCCCCCGGCCAAGATGCACTGCAGCGTGCTGGCTACCGACGGGTTGAAGGTCGCCGTCGACGACTACTTGAAGAAGCACGGCCGCGAGCCGATCGCCGGCGAAGTCAAGAGTGCAGACCCCAACTTCGACCCCCACGCAGACGAAGATCACGACCACGGCGAAGACCACCAGCACGACACCGCCGGCCCGGGCGGGGAGTGCAGCGTCTGCTGCCAGCAGCTCTAGCCGGGTCTCGGGGGGCCGTCGCCATGGCGCGCGTGTTCGTTGCGATGAGCGGCGGAGTCGACTCCAGCGTCGCGGCGGCACTACTTCTCGAGCAGGGCCACGACGTCACCGGTGTGACCATGCAGTTGTGGCCGTCCGGCGACATCGAGGGCGGATGCTGCTCCGTGTCGGCGATTCGCGATGCCAAGCGCGTATGTGACGTGCTGGGCATCCCGCACTATGCGCTCAACTACCGCGATACATTCGAGCGAGAGGTTGTAGCGCCGTTCGCCGCACAGTACGCGGCGGGCCGCACGCCCAACCCCTGCATCGCATGCAACGACCGCGTGAAGTTCTCCGACCTCCTGGCCAAGGTGTCGCTCCAGGGAGCGGAGTATCTGGCGACAGGCCACTATGCCCGAGTCGTCCGTGATGCGGACGGCGTGCCCTGGCTCGCGCGCGGTCTCGACGTGGGCAAGGACCAGAGCTACTTCTTGTACCGCATGACTCCGGAGCAACTCGAGCACACGCTGTTCCCCGTTGGCGAGCTGCACAAGACCGACGTGCGGGCGATCGCACAGAGGCTCGGGCTCTCCGTCGCCGAGAAGCCAGAGAGCCAGGAGGCTTGTTTCGCGGCTGATGGCGACTACCTGTCAGCCATCCAGGCGCGCGCCCCGGAGGCGCTCGAGCCGGGGCCGATCGTGGACCGGGAGGGAACCGTCCTCGGGCGCCACGATGGCATCGCGCATTTCACGGTGGGCCAGCGCCGGGGTATCGGCGTCGGCGGGCTGGAGAACCCGCTGTACGTCACCGCCATCGATGCGGACACACGTACCGTTGTGGTTGGTCCGAGGGAGCAGCTTGCCGTGGAGCGCGTTGCCGCGGCCGAGGTGCTGTGGCGCGGCGGGACATCCATGTGTGTGACCGCAGCCGTGCGATATCGCATGCCAGCCGTTCCGGCTGTCGCGACGATCGCCGATGGCGGCTGCCTCGTCGTCAACTTCGAGTCAGCCGTCTACGGCGTTGCACCGGGGCAGAGCCGTCGTATGCTATGACGGAGACACGGTAGTAGGGGGAGGAGTCATCGAGTGCGCGAGCTGATCGACTGTCACGTGCACACCGAGCTGTCGGGCCATGGAAGCGGCACCGTAGCTCAAGCAGTGAGTGCTGCCGTGTTCAAGGGACTGACGGGGCTCATCCTCACGGAGCACCTACCTCTGCCGCACGGCATCGACCCGGACAACCACATCTCGATGCCCATGGACGTCATCGGCCGATACGCGACGGAGGTCGCCGAATGGGCCGAGCGCGCGCGCGACGTTCAGGTCGTCGTCGGCGCCGAGGCGGACTGGATTCCTGGCCGGGAAGACGAGCTCGCAGCTATCCGGTCGGCGGCCGCGGATGCCGGGGTCTCCGTCTTGCTCGGCAGCGTTCACTTCCTCGATGGCTGGGCGTTCGACGATCCACACCACGTGCAGGAGTGGGAAGGACGCGACGTGGACGCGGTGTGGTCGCGGTACTTCGAGGTGTGGTGCGATGCAGCGGCAAGCGGTTTGTTCGACGTCATGGCCCATCCGGATCTGGTCAAGAAGTTCGGGCACTTTCCGTCCCACGACGCTGCGGACCTCTACGCTGCGGCTGCATGCGCGGCGCTCGAGGGCCACGTAGCGATCGAGGTGTCCACGGCGGGCCTGCGTAAGCCGGTGAGAGAGCTCTACCCCGGCCCCGACCTGCTGCGCGTGTTTGCGGAGGCCGGGGTGCCGGCAACCGTGGGATCCGATGCTCACGACCCATCGGAAGTGGGTCAGGATATCGAACAAGCCTACGTCGCGCTGCATGAAGCAGGGTACAGGTACGTGTCGTTCCCGATCTCTCGTGACGAAACGAGGTCGATCGAACTATGAGGCCAGTGACGGTGCGCGACATCGAGCAGGCCGTCGCGAAGAGGTTTCCTCTGGAGCGTGCCGAGGAGTGGGACCGCTGCGGCCTGCTCGTCGGCGATCCGGACGGGCGTGTCAGTGGCGTGGTTCTCGCCCTCGACCCCACGGTCGAGGTTGTCGAGGAAGCATTGGCCTTGGGGGCCAATGTCGTAGTCACGCATCATCCCGCGTTCCTTTCGCCGCCGGAGCGGCTCACACCGGGCCGCGGGTCGGCCGACGTGGTGTTTGCGGCGCTGTCCAAGGGCGTGGCGTTGATAAACGCCCATACCAATCTCGATCGAGACGAACAGGCTCAGCGGCTCATCCCCATAGCCTTGGGACTTGACCCGCTCGGGCCACTGGAGCACTCGCTGCAGCCTGGCGCCCTCGTGACCGTGTTCGTGCCCACCGGCGCCGCCGACACTGTGAGCGGGGCGATGGCTGAGGCGGGAGCCGGGCGTATTGGAAGGTACGAGCGCTGCTCCTTCACGGTGGAGGGGAAGGGTACCTTCGTGCCCCCGGAGGGCTCGCATCCTGCAGTAGGTACCCCGGGCGAGCGCGGGGAGGCCTCAGAGGTGCGCGTCGAGATGATATGCCCCCCGGCCGCCGCCAGTGTGGTCGTTGCCGCTGCCGTGGCCGCGCACCCGTACGAGGAGCCCCTGGTCGTCGTCGAGCAAGGCTGGATCGCTCGCAACAACTCACGTCTGGGCATGCTCTCGAACGCGAACTCCGGGACGACCCTGGTCGAGCTCGCGCGGACGGCGGCCGAGGTCTACGGCTGCGTGCCTCGCGTGTGGGGTGAAGCGGATGCCCCCGCGGCACTCGTCGCCTCCGCGACAGGCTCGGCGGGCTCGCTCGTGGGTGAAGTCATCGCGTCGCGCGCTCAGGCCTTCGTGGCCGGCGAGGTACGCTATCATGACGCCCTGGAAGCTGTGTCATCCGGAGTGGGCGTGATCGAACTCGGGCACGATGTGACCGAGTGGCCGCTCGTGTCGCTTCTTGACGAGGCAGTGCGGGCGGTCGAGGGGTTGGCGTCGCGCGATGTCCACGCCCTGGGCGCCGAGCGCAGATGGTGGACACCCGACGAATGTGAAGGAGCACTGTGAGCCAGGCTGCCGACCTGCTTGAACTTCAGACCACCGACATCGAGATCGCCCGCGCGACCAAGCGTCTCGATGAGCTTCCGGAGAAGGCGGCGATTCTACAGGCCCGCGCAAAGCAGCGGGAGGTGGCCGCTCTTGCCCAGAAGGCTGGCGTGCTCCTTCGAAAGCTCGAGGCCGAGGTCAAGGTGCGCAAGGACGAGGCAGACATGATCGACGCCAAGCTCGCTCAAGAGCAGGTCAGGATCATGGCGACCACCGATCACCGCGCCGTGCAGTCGATCAGCCGAGAGATGGACGGCTTGAAGCGCCGACGCGACAAGATCGAGATGGAGGAGCTCCAGTTCATGGAGCGAGCCGAGAAGGCGCGCTCCCAAGTGGCGGCGATAGAGGACCACCAGGCGAAGCTTGCCGCCGCCGAGGCTGGTCTCGTGGAGAAGTTCAAGGACGTTGGCGGGGGAGTGCAGGACGAGATCACCTTGCTCGAGAAGCGGCGTGCGAAGCTGGCAAAGCGAGTCCCTGCAGAAGCCCTGGGACGCTACGAGGCCATCCGGTCTGCCAAGGGCGGCATCGGTGTTGGACGTCTTGAGGGATCCATGTGCTCGGCGTGTCGCATGGAACTGCCTGCTGAGCGCGTGAAGGCACTCACCGAAGGCCCCGACGTTGGACTGTGCCCGCAGTGTCGGCGTCTGATCGTCGTCCGGGACGAAACGTGACGCGGGCTGTTCTGCGCACGGACGGTGGTGCCCGCGGTAACCCCGGTCCCTCAGGGGCCGGATTCGTGGTCGAGGTCGATGGCGCCGTCGTGTGCTCCGGTGGCCGGTTCCTCGGCGAGGCAACGAACAACGTGGCCGAGTATGAGGCGCTGATCTGGGGTCTCGAGAACGTGCGTGCTTTGGGTCACTCGGACGTGCAGGTCTACGCGGACAGCGAACTGCTCGTCAAGCAGCTGAACGGCGCATACAAGGTCAAGAACGCGGGGCTCAAGCCGCTCTTCGTGCGTGCCTTGGAGTTGCTGAGGCAGTTCGAGCGATGCGAGGTCACTCACGTCCGGCGTGCCGAGAACAGCGCTGCTGATGCGATGGCGAACGCCGCGATGGACCATCGAGACACCGTGGGTGACCCTGCGTGCGCCCCGGGTGGGGCGACAGAGCAAGGGTCCCTCTTCTAGGGAGGCGGATGTGGGAACCTACGAACTCACCGTCAAGGGCCACTTCGACGCTGCACACCACCTATACGGCTACCCGGGCGAGTGCCGGGAGCTTCATGGCCACACCTGGGATGTCGAAGTGACCGTCTCCTCCGGCGAACTGGACGGGATCGGTATCGTCTATGACTTCAAGTCCCTCAAGGCGGATCTGGAGTCGGTCATCTCCGACTACGACCACGTCCTCATCAACGAGGTCTCGCCTTTCGATGAGATCAGCCCCACGGCGGAGAATCTCGCGCGCGTGATCTGTGAGCGCCTTCAGGGTGTGGTGGATCCGCGGGTGCGCGTCACCGAGGTCGTGGTGTGGGAGTCGCCCATCGCAAGGCTCGCATATCGGCCGTAGCACTGCAGGTTCGCGGGCGCGCGACGAACCTGTCGGCGAGCCTGGGTGGAGAATAGAGGTGTCCCGAGAAACCTCGCCCACAAGGTCTCCTAGTCGTCCGGCTTCCCACACTCCTTGCGGAGCGCCCCTTTCGGGGTTTCCCTCCGTCGAGGCCCTTCGTTCCCCCGGCCACCTCGCGGCCTGCCGGCTTCCCTCGGGTCCCTCTCTGGCGGCTACTGGTACACCGTCTTTCAGAGTCTTGCTGCGTCCGACTTCTCGGGACAAGATGTAATGTACCCACCCGGTATGCGGGTGTCAACGCGTTTTCCGCAGTTCATTTGCTTTCCTGACGAACGGTTCCTCAGTGACGCCGCAAGGAACCTTATGCATGACGAACGGCTAAGCGGCAAACGAGGCTTAACAGGACGCCTTTGATCGTCGAGACACCGTGGTATCGTTGCATTCGCGCGGCGCCAAGGCCGGCACTCAAGGGAGCAGGATATGCCCACACCGACCCTCGAGGAGTACCTCGAGACCATCTACAAGATCGCCGGCGACGGGGTCGCAAAGCCGAGCCGGATCGCCGAGGCGATGGGCGTGTCGGGACCTACCGTGACCGCCACGCTCAAACGCCTGGGTGCGCAGGGATTCGTCACCCGAGAAGGTACAGACGTGCGGCTCACGGCCCTGGGTGTTGAGCGTTCCATTGAGATCGTGCGCAAGCACCGGATCGCGGAACGCTTCCTTGTGGACGTGCTCGGGTTGGACTGGGAAGCCGCTCATGAAGACGCATGTCTGCTCGAGCACGCGATGTCACCTCGCGTCGTGGATGCACTCGAGCGGTATCTGGGCGACCCGACGGTGTGCCCGCACGGTCATCCCATTCCTGCAGCCGACGGATCGATCGCTCGTGCGACGGGCAGCTCTTTGGACGCGGTCGCTCCTGGTTCGTCGGTGCGGGTGTTGAGAGTGGCCGAGGACGAGTCGCTTCTGGGTTACCTTGGGTCTTTGGGGCTGATGCCCGGCGCGCTCGTGAGTGTGGTTGATGTCGAGCCGTTCGACGGGCCGCTCACGATCGAGGTCGGGGAGTCTCGGCGAGCGATCGCTCGAGACGTTGCCCGTTGCGTGACTGTCGAGGACGTCTCGGCACCGTAGTCTCTCGCCGCATCCATCTCACCGCTGTGCCCACCTGTCGCCCTGGCGCACCCTTCCGATGTCAGACCTGCTTGATAATACGAACATATGTTCGATATACTGGAGCTGCGGCACTGGCACGTGCAAACCGGTGACTGCGACATCGAGTACCGGAGGTGACGGTGGGCCGCAACGCTGCGATAAAGCGCTACAACGCAACGCCGGTGGGCCAGCCGCTCGAGCTCTTCGAGACCAAACGCTCGCGGCTTCCGGTTCTCGTCGAACTCCTCAAGAGTCCCTGGATCGTCCGGGCTTCGGATCTGACACGCAAAGACGGCGTGCTGGCCGCCAAACGACCCGACCAGCCGGTCGAAGTCGAGTGGAACCCTGACCGGCAGTGCCCCGGTGCCTTCGTGCGTGGTACGACCCGCTACCAGATCGATGCGATCGTCCAGGTGTGGGCCACCGAGAAGAGCTGGTGGGACCCCCGGCGCCAGGTGTCTCGACGATTCTTCAGAGTGCTTGCGCGAGGCGGCGTCTACGACCTCGCGTTCGACAGGACGCACGGCGCATGGCTGCTCGTCGGTATCCAGGACTAGTGGCGGGTGCGTGCCATGTCTGCGGGTTTCGTACACCTCCACACCCACTCCAACTTCAGTTTCATGGACGGTGCGTGCCCGCTCGAGGCGATGGTTGCACGCGCGGCCGAGCTGGAGATGCCGGCACTCGCACTCACCGACCACCAAGGCCTCTCAGGCGCGATTCGCTTCTACAAGATCTGTAAGAAGCTGCGGCATCGTTCCGATTCTCGGCTGCGAGATCGCCGTCGAGGCGGCCGGGGTGCTCGGCGAAGAGGCCGACCTGCCGCCCGAAGCGCGGCTCGAGCTGCCGGCAAGCGTGGGATTCGGGCGCGCATCTGCGGCAAGCTTCCACCTGACGCTACTCGTCGAGAACCTCAGCGGTTACCACAACCTGTGCCGGCTGCTCTCCCGTACCCATCTGCGCGGACGCGGACGTGCCGAGCATCGTGAGCTCTGCACGATCTGGCAAGCCACTCAGAAGGGCTCATCGGCCTGTCGGGATGCGGGAATGGCGAGGCAGCACGCGCGATCGGTGCAAGATGCCCCGGGCGTGCCCGTGAAGCACTTGTGCGTCTGTCTCGCTGCTTCAGGCCCGGAGCGTTCTTCGTCGAGCTCGTCCATCCCGTGACCGTCGAGGGGCCTCGGCTCCTAAGCGGGCTTGTCTCGGCAGCTGATGACGTGGGGCTGCCGATCGTCGCGACCAACAACGTCCACTACCTGCGCGCCCAGGACCACCGCCTCCACGACGTACTCGCCTCGGCAGGAGCACGCATGGCGCTTCCCGGGCCCTACGATCGTCCCAACGCCGAGCTGTGGCTCAAGCCTCCCGCAGCGATGCGAGAGATCTTCTCGGGACTCGAGCGCGCATGCGACGCCACGCTCGAGATCGCCGCACGCTGCCGGCTCGAGCTGCCGCTCGGGCAGTTCCACTTTCCAGGAGCCGACATCCCCGCAGGTGAGACGCCCTACTCGGTGCTTGCAAAAGAGTCGTGGCGGGGCTTGGAGCGCCGCTACAACCCTATGACGCCCGAGGCGATCCGGCGCCTTCAGCACGAACTCGCCCTCATCGACCAGATGGGCTTTCCCGAGTACTTCCTCGTGGTGAAGGAGATCGTCGACTTCGCCAAGACAAGCGGCATCCGCTGCTCGGGCCGAGGCAGCGCCGGCGACTCGATCGTGAGCTATGCGCTCGGCATCACCGATGCGGATCCCGTGCGCTACGACCTGCTCTTCGAGCGCTTCTTGAACCCCGAGCGCCGTCAGATGCCCGATATCGACGTGGACTTCGATTCGGCCCGCCGAGACGAGGTCATCGACTTCATCTACCGCCGGTTCGGCCACGAGCACGTCGCGATGGTCGCCACCGTCAACACCACCACGGCCCGCTCGGCGGTGCGCATCGCCGCTCGTGCGTTCGGGTTGCCGATCGGTGAGGTGAACTCGCTCTCCCGGCATCTGCCGTGGGTGAGCGCGCGCAAGATCCGCGAAGTGCTCGACACCTACCCGGAGTGTCGCGACCATCCGCTGCACGACCCGCGCTACGCACCCATCCTCGAGATCGCCGAGCAGTTCGATCACACGCCCACGCATCTGGGCACGCATCTGGGGGGCTTCATCATCACGCGCGAACCGGTGGCGAGCTGGACGCCGCTGCAGTGGGCGGCCAAGGGCACGGTGGTCTCGCAGTACGACAAGGACGACATCGAAGCGCTTGGGCTCGTGAAGATGGACATCCTGGGTTTGAGGATGCATTCGGCCATCAGCGAAGCGGTCGAGTTGGCGCGCTTGCGTGTGGGCGCGGCTGCCGTTCCGGAGCCATTCGAACTCGTGCCCGACGACTCGCGCGTCTACGATCAGGTCGCCTCGGCAGACACCGTGGGCATGTTCCAGCTCGAATCGAGCGGGCAGCGCAACCTTTCGACGCGTCTCAAGTCGTCGCGCTTCGAAGACATCATCGCCCAGATATCGCTGTTTCGCCCCGGCCCGCTCGAAGCCGAGATGATCACCCCGTTCATCCGCCGTCGGCACGGACTCGAAGAGGTGAGCGTTCCGCACCCCGGGATGGCCGAGTGCCTCGCCGACTCCTACGGTGTGATCGTCTACCAGGAGCAGGTCTTGCTCGTGGCACGTGCGGTCGCGGGCTTCGACCTGGCCGAGGCCGACTCGCTGCGCCGTGCGATGACCAAGGGCCGCAGCCGAGAAGAGATGGAGCGTATCCGCGGCCACTTCCTGGAGCGGGCGCTGGCCCGCGGCGTCGACTCAGGGGTCGCGTCCGAGGTCTTTCGGCAGCTCGAGGGCTTTGCCGCCTACGGCTTCAACAAGGCGCACGCCGCGTGCTTCGCGGTCGTCAGCTACGCGAGCGCGTGGCTGCGCACGTACTATCCGGCCGAGTTCGCGACCGCGATACTCAACAACGAGCCGATGGGGTTCTACACTCCGCGGCTTGTCGTCAACGACGCACGCCGGCACGGCATCGCCATTCTTCCGCCGCACGTCAACGACAGCGAGGCGCGCTACACCGTCGAGAACGGCGGCAGCGCCATCCGTATCGGGCTCAAGGACGTCCACGAGATGACCGCCCGACTCCTCGAGACGATTCCGCGCGAGCGTGCGGTGCGCCCGTTCCGTGACCTTGCGGACTTCTTGCGCCGTACGCGGGCGGAGGTCAGGGGCGCCGAGTCCCTCATCCGCATCGGCGCTTTGGACGGCCTAGGTATCGCCGAGGCCGGTCGGCCGCCTACACGTGACGAGCAGCTCGCGCTGCTGCCGGAGATCAAGGCCGTCTTGGCACGCGAGGGCAGCGCCGGTGACGACGTGCTGTGCCTTGCACCGGCGCCGGCACTGCCCGCCGAGGACCCGCAGCATCCCAGCGGGTGGGGGGCTGCTCGGCGCTTATCGGCGGAGCTGGAACTCGTGGGGCTCTCGCTCACAGATCACCCGCTGGCACTCGCGACGACCGATCTCGAAGCGCGTGGCGTCACATGGGCGCGCGACCTGCGCGAACTCCCGGATCGCACGAAGGTGCGCGTATGCGGGGTGCGGGAGCGCGCTCAGACGCCGCGAACGCGCTCGGGCAAGCGCACGTGCTTCCTCACGCTCGAAGACCCCACCGGTCTGCTCGACGTGGTGGTGTTCCAAGAGACGCTCAACCGTGTGGGTGACGTGATCGTGAAGCACCGAGCCTACCTCGTCGAAGGCACGCTGCAGAACAACTGCGAGCGCGGGTTGGCGGTGGTTGCAGACACCGTGCGGCCCTACGTCGTGAGAACCGCAGCAGGCTCGCCGATTCGCCTGCGCCGCGGCGTGCCGAGCGGTCCGATGGGCCCCTCCCTCGGCGGGCCGGGTGCTCCGGAAGAGGAGAGCTGGACGGCGGCCGAGGTGTACGCGGCCGAAGAAGCAGCTCCATGGGGAGAGAACCACGGCTAGTCGCGCTTGGGTGTTCCCGTATCGCTCGGAGTTCTTGAGCTCGCGGCCGAACACGACCGCATCGTCGCCGAAACGCTCGCGCACGGCATCGATACCGCGAACGAGCCCCTTACGCGTGCGGTCGCCTTGAACCGTCCCGTTGTGCGAGGGCCTCTCTTCACCGCCGAGAAGCTCGAGTTGCTCGGCGCGCTCCTCGAAGCCGGACACGCCCACTCCGAGCAGACGCAACCCCACACCGGGAGACCACGCTTCGCGCAGCAGCTCGCGGGCTACAGGCCCGAAGACGAGCTCGTCGTCGGTCGGGTGCGTCGAGCGTGCGCCTCACCGTGCGGGTCGTGAAGTCCGAGAAGCGCAGCTTCACCGTGACAGTCCGGCCCGCGATACCCTTGCGACGCAGGCGCTGTCCCACCTTGGATGCGAGTGCGTCGAGCGCCACGTGCACCTCGGCCGGGGTGCGAACATCGGTCGCGAACGTGCGCTCGTTCGACACCGACTTCGCGGGATCGTTGTCGTGCACTTCGCGCGGATCGATGCCTCGGGCGCGCAGAACAAGACCCGGCCCGTGACTTCCGAGGACCTCGCGCGCGGTCGCCTCGTCCAACCTCGCCAGAGTCCCCCAGCGTCTTGACGCCCAAAGAAGCAAGCCGCTCGGCTGTTCTCGGCCCGACTCCACTCATGTCGCGGACGGGCAGAGGCGCGAGAAACGCGGCTTCGTCACCGGGGCACACGACCGTCAGCCCGTCCGGCTTGTCGTGGTCGGACGCGATCTTGGCGACCGTCTTGGAGGTGGCCACGCCCACCGACCCCGTCACGCCCAGCACCGCGATGCGCTCTCGGATGCGGCGAGCGATCGCTACGGGGTGTTCGGCGGCATAGGCGCCCTGAGTCACGTCGAGAAACGCCTCGTCGACCGAGACAGGCTGAACGAGCGGCGTTTCGTCGCGGAAGATGGCGAACACCGCCTGCGACATCTCGTGGTAGCGACCGAAACTGGGCTTCGCCCACACGGCCTGCGGACACAGCGCCGCCGCCCGTGCCGAAGGCATGGCCGAGCGCACACCGAACAGCCGCGCCTCGTAGCTGCAGGTCGAGACGACACCTCGTCGCGAGGGGTCGCCACCCACGATGACGGGCCTGCCCCGCCACTCGGGGTGGTCGAGCTGCTCGACGGCGGCGAAGAACGCGTCGAGGTCGACGTGCAGGATCGCCCGACCCTCCCACGCGCGAGCCTCGCAGCCCGGTGAAGTCATCGATTCCATGCGCCGAGTGTAGCGCCACGAAGGTACAATCAGTCGCGTGACCGCTGCGGTCCAACCATCACGATCTCCCAGAGAGGACCTCGATGATCTTCGGCGCGCACGTCTCGGTCTCAGGCGGGTACGACAAGGCGCTCGACTACGCGCAGAGCGTAGGATGCGAGTGCATCCAGATCTTCGCCAAGAGCCCCGGCAGTGGCGAGGCTCCGCGCTCAGACCCGAGGTCGCCGAGCAGTTCGTCGCGCTTCGTGAGCAGCGGGATTTCGGGCCGGTGTTCACGCACACCGCGTACCTGATCAACCTGTCGACCACGAACGCGGAGCTCTACGAGAAGTCGGTCGCAGCACTCGCCGACGAGCTCGTTCGTGGGTCGCTGCTGGGCGCTGCGGGCGTGGTCACCCACATCGGCAACGCCCCGGACGGCGACCGTGACGCCGCAGCCGAGAGGGTGGGCGCGGCCGTGGTGCGAGCGTTCGACCTTGCGGGCGGCGATGCGTGCGCGACTCGGCTTGCTGCTGGAGAACACGGCGGGAGCCGGCTCCACGTTCGGGTCAACGTTCGCTGAGATCGGTGCGAGTATCTCGGCGGCGGGACTCCCGGGGACTCAGCTGGGGATGTGTTTGGACACCTGTCACGCTTTCGCTTTCGGCTATCCCGTGGACGAGGTCGAGGGCTGGCGCGCGGTCGTCGACGAGATCGACGATTGCGTGGGTGTCGACCGCCTCGGTCTGATCCACGCCAACGACTGCAAGTACGAGCTGGGCACGTTCCACGATCGCCACGCGTGGATCGGCGACGGTTTCATCGGGACGGACGGGTTCAGGGCGATGGTCTGCGTGCCCGAGTTGGCCGCGGTCCCCGTCGTCACGGAGATGCCGGGCGAGGTGCCCGAGAAGGACGCCGTGAACGTTGCGCGGCTGGTCACCCTGCGTGACGAGTGCGCTGGGTCACAGTAGGTGACCACCGGCACCCTCTCGCGCTTGCCCGCTGTATGCCGACTATCTACGATGGGCACGGTACGCGCATCCGTGCGCTTGGTTCGCTTGTGACGACTAGCGAGGTTGGGGACCCATGTCGTTCTTCCTACTCGGCAAGCATCCGGACGGTCGGCTAAGCCTGCTTTCGGAGAAGTCCTTTCCGACGCGCCAGGATGCGATGGGTGAGCTGTCACACCTGACGGCTTCGCCGCAGTTCGATGCGTGGGACGCCGAGGTGTTCGTCATCGACAGCGACTCTGGCGCACCCGTGCTTCTGGTGCGTCCTACGCCGCCTGAGGCAGATACGGCTCCCGTCGAGCCCGAGACGGAGGACTCCGCGGACCCGGCGCTCGCTGCCGTCATGCTCGACTTGGGCGTGGACGAGGAGATCTCCGACGAGGATTCGGAGAAGAAGCCTGAAGTCCGCGGCCGACGGGTCGGGGGAGTCCATCGAGCCGACTGCCGGCGAGGGACCCGCTTCAGAGTCCGATTCCCAAGAAGCTGCCGAGGATGTGTTTGTCGCCGAGTCGGAGCCGCCGGTCGAGGTCGTCGACGCGGCGTGGGCGACGGCTGTCGAGGAGACGTCTGCCGGCGAGGGCCTCAAGGGGGCGCTGCAGCGCACGGCGGCGAAGATGGAGGCGGAGGGCATCAGTGCGCCGGACTCCGTGGGACCCGCGGCTGCAGCCGGTGTGCTCGCGGGTGCTCTCCCAGCGGATGCCACGACCGAACCGACCGACTCACCCGAACCGGTCGATGAGGCGCCTGCTGAGCAAGAGCCTGCCGTCCAAGCACCAGCTGCGGACGAGACGCAGGACGTCGAGGCCGAAGAGATCACCGAGCCGGAGGGTGGGCCGAACGACGAGGCCGCCGAGGCGACGGCACCCGATGAGAGCGATGTCGAGCAGAGCGACTTACGATCTGAGCCCGCAGACGACAGCGGGAGTGAGGACGAAGTCAAGGCGCAGGAGGACGAGTCGGTAGGCGAGTCCACGGCGCCTGTGGAGGATCAGCCCCCCGCGGAGGTACCGTCCGTGGATGAGGAGCCGGCTGAGAATGGTGGTTGGCCGTGGGACATCGCGGCAGACCCCGACTCCGCACCACCCCTCGCGGCGTTGGAGGAACCCGGTGCGGACAGCGAGAGCATGATCCGCGCGATGGCCGATGACGACGCGTCTCGGACAGTGGTCTTGGGCGAGTATGCGGTCGACGACGTCAAGGGGAGCGAACCCTTCCTCGATGCGGCGAAGACGTGCCGCAGCGGACGAGTCGGCTGCCGCACGCATACCTGAGCCCGACTCTGAGTCCGACGCCGGCCGCCCAGACGGACGATCAAGCGGCCGGTTCCGAGGCGGCTGGCCTAGGCGACGAGCCCGCAGCACCGCGCCCGCCGCCGAGCCTGAGGACTCCGACTTCGTGGATCTTGGCGAGGTGACGCCGGCTCCGCCTGCCAAGGCGTACGAGCCGGGCGACGTCGACATGGACGGCATGACCTGTGACGACTGTGTCTACGTCGACACCTGTCCCAACAAGGACGAGCGCGAGCCGGCCAACTGCGGCTCGTTCCAGTGGAAGTAGGGGGCAGCCCGGCCGAATGGCTGAGCGCCCGACCCACACGTACCCGTTCACGGCCATCGTGGGCCAGGAGTCACTCAAGACCGCGCTGGTACTCAATGCCATCGATCCACGTGTAGGCGGAGTGCTTGTCCGAGGCGAGAAGGGGACGGCCAAGTCAACGGCCGTCAGGGCCCTCGCGTCGCTTCTCCCTCGAGATCATCGTCGTCGAGGGCTGCGCCTACGGTTGTGACCCGACAGATCACTCGGCGCTGTGCGATCAGTGCAAGGAGCGGCTGGCCGACGGCGACCTCCCTCACACGACGATTAGACCGCGTGTCGTCGATCTTCCGGTGTCCGCGACCGAGGACCGCGTCGTGGGCACCCTGGACTTCGAGGCGGCGCTGAGGGAGGGCACGCGGGCATTCCACCCGGGCCTGCTCGCTGAGGCGAACAGGTCGATCCTCTACGTCGACGAGGTCAACCTGCTCGATGACCACCTGGTCGACACATTGCTTGACGCAGCCGCGATGGGAGTCAACGTCGTCGAACGCGAGGGTGTCTCGGTGAGCCATCCGGCTCGCTTCATCCTCGTGGGAACGATGAACCCCGAGGAGGGCGAGCTACGTCCGCAGTTGCTCGACCGATTCGGCCTGTGCGTTGATGTCTCGGCGTTGCACGATACCGAGCAACGTGTCGAGGTCATGCGCCGTCGCAGGCTCTATGAAGAGGACCCGGTGCGGTTCCGAGGAGAGTGGGACGATGCGGAGTCCGATCTCAGAGCCCGCATCCAGCGTGCGTGCGAGATGGTCGATGACGTGGAAACCGCGGATGAGATCCTCTACGTCATTGCCGACCTCTCGCTGCGCGCCGGAGTCGACGGCCACCGCCCTGATACAGTCATGGCGCGTGCGGCCACGGCCTTCGCTGCGCTCGAGGGGCGTTCACGCACTTCGCTTGCGGATGTGGAGCATGTCGCGCCGATGGTGCTGGCTCATCGCCTGAGGAGAACGCCGCTGGACCGGGTGGGGGTGGACGCGCAGACACTGCGCGCCGTTCTGGCGCAGGCCCTTGGTGACAGCTCTGAAGCCACCGTCGAGGTGTCGGCGGAGCAGACGTCTGTCGCAGGCAGCGGGCAGACGTCGATGTTCGAGGCGATTCAGACAGCATCGGAACTGCCCAAGGACGTGACCACGGACGCGGAGTACGCCCCGAATCTGAGCGCTGACATGGACAGCACGCGAAGAGACCTCGGTGGCCGACGACAGCTCAGCGTGGCAACGACGGGGCGTGGCCGTTACACGCGTTCGGAGCGGCCAAGGATCAACGCGGCCCCCACGGACATCGCGTTCGATGCGACTGTGCGGGCCGCAGTCCAGGACGCAACCCCCGCCGGGGAGCGGGGTGGTCCGGCTGTCAGAATCGATTCCGACCACATTCGCACCAAGGTACGCACCCGCAAGGTGGGTGCGACGATCGTTTTCTGCGTGGATGCCAGCGGCTCGATGGGCGCGTCAAGTCGGATCGGAGCCGCGAAGGGCGCCATCCTGTCGCTTCTTGACGACGCTTATCAGCGGCGTGACCGCGTCGCGCTCGTCACGTTTCGGGGGCAGGAAGCACAGCTCGTGTTGTCACCGACCGCCAGCGTCGGGCTTGCGGGCTTGAAGCTCAATGACCTGCCCACGGGTGGCTCGACGCCTATGGCGGCTGGCATAGAGATGGCCATCGAGACGCTTCGAAGCGAGCGCAAGCGCCAGCCCGACTCAGTGGGGTGGGTCGTGCTCGTGACAGACGGCCACGCGAACGTTGGGTTGAATGGCGGCTCCGGAAGCGCGGATGCGGTGGCCCAGGCGCAACGCATTGCCGCAGAGGGCTTCAACGCCCTGGTCATCGACACTGCGAAGAAGTCCGGTGCTCATAGTGCCGCACTCGAACTCGCTACTGCGTCCGGAGGCGAGTACGTGCGAATCGGATCGGTAAGTGGCGCTGCCATCGAGAACGAGATCCGCCAGCGAGTCTAGCGTGACACGGCCGGCCCTTCTCGGACCGGCCGCGACGTATGCGTGTGGAGTGGGCCTGTAAGCGGGGTTCTGTAGTAGACGACCATCTATCTGGGACCGACGTCACCGTCGGCCTCAAGCGGGCATACCCGAGCGTTGGCCGGGCCAGCCTTAGCCGCTCCTATTTGCCCTTGCTCCGGGTGGGGTTTGCCAAGCCGCCACGTCTCCGTGACGCTGGTGCGCTCTTACCACACCGTTTCAGCTTTTCTCCCGCCGTGAGGCGGGGGAGTCTTCTTTTCTGTGGCACTTTCCGTCGCGTCGCCGCGCCCTGCCGTTAGCAGGCACCCTGCCCTTCGGAGCCCCGACTTTCCTCACCGAACGACCGTTGCCGATCGTCCGGCGCGGCCGTCCGGCCCACTCCATGTCTGCATCTTACCAGTCGTCGGCGACAGGGGTACGGTGAGTCGCCGAACGGCAGCGAGATCAGGCGGAGTCGTGCCGACCCTGGGACTGAAGCTTCGCCCACGCGTCCCTGAGCGTCAGGGTCCTGTTGAACACGAGGGCACCGGGTGTCGGAATCCGGGTCCTGGACAGAAGTAGCCGAGCCGCTCGAACTGGACCGTCTGGCCGATGGGTACGTCGGCAAGCGAGGGCTCGACGTAGCATTCGCTCAGGCAGAGTCTCGGAGTCCGGGTTGAGGTCCTCGAACAGGTCGCGGCCGTCTGCACCTGGAAACGGAGCGGCGAACAGGCGGTCGTAGAGACGGACCTGTGCAGGCACGGCGTCAGCGACGGCTACCCAGTGGAGCGTTGCCTTGGGTCGACGACCGTCAGCCGCGGCACCGCCGCGCGTTTCGGGATCGTAAGTGCACCGCAGTTCCGTCACCGAGCCGTCAGCGTCCTTGACGACGTCCCGACAGGTCACGAAGTAGGCGGAGCGCAGGCGTACTTCTCGGCCAGGAGCCAGGCGGAAGAACTTCTTGGGCGGGTCCTCCATGAAGTCGTCGCGTTCGATCCAGAGCTCTCGTCCGAAAGCGACTGTGCGGCTTCCGGCGGACGGATCCTCAGGGTTGTTCGGCACCTCCATGTGCTCGAACTGGTCCTCGGGGTAGTTCTCGATGACGACCTTGATGGGGTCGAGTACGGCGAAACGGCGCAGCGAGGTGCGGTTGAGCACGTTGCGCACCGCGTGCTCGAGCATCTCGACCTCGACCACGCTGTCCGCTCGCGCCACGCCGATCATCGAGGCGAAGTCCCGCACGCCCTCGGCAGGGAACCCGCGGCGCCTGATACCCGAGAGGGTGGGCATCCGGGGATCGTCCCAGCCGCGGACGTGTCCCTCGCTGACCAGACGCAGCAAGCACGCGCTTCGACAGCACTGTATGGGTGAGATTGAGGCGCGCGAACTCGTACTGGCGCGGGCGAGACGGGACCGACAGGTTCTCGATCAGCCAGTCGTAGAGCGGCCGGTGGTCCTGGAACTCCAAGGTGCAGATCGAGTGTGTGATGCCCTCGATCGCGTCGGACTGCCCGTGTGCGAAGTCGTACGTCGGGTAGACGCACCACGCGTCTCCCGTCCTGGGGTGCTCCGCGTGGACGATGCGATACAGGATCGGGTCGCGCAGGTTGATGTTGCCGGCGGCCATGTCGATCCGCGCTCTGAGCACTCGAGCTCCGTTGGGGAACTCACCGGCCCTCATGCGCTCGAACAGGTCGAGGCTCTCCTCGGCAGGGCGGCTTCGCCACGGGCTCTCGCGGCCGGGTTCCTTGAGCGTGCCGCGGTGCTCACGGATCTCCTCGGCGGACAGATCGTCCACGTAGGCCTTACCGGCCTTGATGAGCTCGACCGCCCACGCGTACAACTGGTCGAAGTAGTCCGAGGCGTAGTAGAGATGCTCGCCCCAGTCGAACCCGAGCCAGCGGACGTCGGTCTCGATCGAGTCGATGTACTCCTGCTCCTCCTTGACCGGGTTCGTGTCGTCGAACCGCAGATGGCACCGGCCACCGAACTCATCGGCGATGCCGAAGTTCAGGCAGATCGACTTCGCGTGTCCGATGTGGAGATAGCCGTTCGGCTCGGGCGGGAAGCGAGTCACAACCGACTCGTGCCGGCCTTCTTGAAGATCGGCGGCGACGATGTCGCGAATGAAGTCGCTGCGCTCGGGTGTCGAGGGTGATTGAGTGCTCATGGGGGCTGAGGATAGCACAGCCGTAGCATCGAAAAGACCCCCTCAGCAGGTGTCTAGCGCCTGTCGAAGGGGGCCTCGCAGTGTTCTGGTAGCCCGTACGGGATTCGAACCCGTGATCTCCGCCTTGAGAGGGCGGTGTCCTAGTCCACTAGACGAACGGGCCATGCTGGCAGGGGTACTAGGGCTCGAACCTAGACTCTCCGGAACCAGAATCCGGCGTGTTGCCAGTTACACCATACCCCTGTACCTCGCCTGCGCCGCTCGCGGCGCGAGAAGGTATCCTACCGACGCCTCAGGAGGCTGTCAACCCGAGCAACTGCCTACCTCAGCAGGGCTTGAGCCCCGGCGATCCGGGCCATCGTCCGCTCCTTGCCGAGCAGCTCGAGGGACTCGAACAACGGTAGCGATACCGTCTGTCCTGTGACAGCCACGCGGACCGCCTGAAACGCCACTTTCGGCTTGACCCCCGCGGCCTCCGGGACCGTGCGCAGGGCCTCCTCGATCGCCTCGGCACCGAACTCGAGCGGTGCAAGTGCGGCGGTCGCTGCCGACAGCGCGGCCGCGACTCCCTCCTTCTCGAGTACCTTCTCCCGCACAGACACGTCGATCTCGGGTTCGGCGAAGAAGAAGGCGACCTTGTCGGGGATCTCGTCGAGACGCTTCACGCGCTCGGCGAGTAGCGGAGCGAGCCTGGAGAACCAGTCGAGCCGGTCGCCGGCCTCCTGTGCGTCGACGAGGCCCGCTTGTGCCACGCGCTCGATGATGAGTCCGGCGAACTCCTCGGCGGGCAGCTCGCGGATGTAGGCGCCGTTCATCCACTCGAGCTTCTCCGGGTCCCATACCGCGGGGCTCTTCGACACACGCGTCAGATCGAACTCGCTGACCAGTGTCGCACGGTCGAAGAGCGTGGTCTCGCCGTCGATCGACCAGCCGAGCAGGGCGAGGTAGTTCAGAAGCGCCTCGGACAGAATGCCCTCCTCGGCGTACGCCTCCACCGAGGTGGCGCCGTGTCGCTTCGAGAGCCGCTTGCCGTCAGCGCCGAATATGAGACTCATGTGCGCGAACGCAGGGACAGGAGCCTCGAGCGCCTCGTACACCACGACTTGCCGGGGTGTGTTCGAGAGGTGGTCGTCTCCGCGGATGATGTGGGTCATGCCCATCGTCCAGTCGTCGACGACGGTGGCGAAGTTGTAGGTGGCGGTGCCGTCGGTCCGCACGAGCATGAAGTCGTCCATCGCATCGCCGGGGAAGCGGGTCTCACCACGGATCAGATCGTCGATGACTATGTCGCCGCGGTCTTCGGGGACGGCCACGCGCCACACATGTGGCTCCCCGGCGGCGACACGCTTCGCGACCGCAGCCGGATCGAGCGCACGACACCGCCGGTCGTAGCCCGAGAAGCCACCCTTCGCGCGCGCAAGCTCACGCTGGGTCTCAAGCGTCTCAGGACTGCAGAAGCACGGGTAGGCGTGGCCGCGCTCCTTCATGCGCTCGAGCGCGGGAGCATAGGTGCTCGCGCGCTGAGTCTGGAAGTACGGCCCGAACTCACCGCCGGCTTCGGGACCCTCGTCCCAGTCCAGACCGAGCCAACGCAAGGAGCGCAGGATCGCCTGGGTGTTCTCGGCGGTGGAGCGCTCGAGATCCGTGTCATCGATCCGCAGCACGAAGATGCCGTCGTTGTGGCGCGCGAACGCCCAGTTGTATATCGCGGTTCGAGCCCCGCCGATGTGGAGATGACCGGTGGGAGAGGGCGCGAAACGGACACGCACGGGGGAGGTCACTGTGGGCGGCTCCTTGATGGGTCGGCGAGCATGAGGTCGGTGGACATAGTAGCGAACAGCGCCGCCTAATGGGTCTCGAGATCGCATGCCCCCGTGCGGTTGAGTAGCCACCACGACAGGGCGACCGCGATCAGCAGAGCGGACATCCCCAACGCGGTGTAGAGGTAGCTCTCAGCGCCCTCGAAGACCACGAACTTCCGAGCGACAGCCACCAACGCCGCCTCAAGGACGGTGGGTATCACATTCTGGTGCCGCATGTAGGCGATCGCGATCCTGAACAGCTCGACCAGAATGAAGACCTCGAGCACGGTTCCGATGATCAGGTTGAACTCAGCGCGGGTCAGCGCCGGTCCGTTCCCGGCGATATGCCACATCTCGTAGGTCAGCGAGATCATCGCGCCTGCCGCCAGCACCACGAGGGCGATGGCCACGAGTATCTCGATAGCGAGAATCGCGATGTTCAGAAACTTGACGAAAGTGTCCATTCGGGCGCCCTTCGGTGCGTTGGTCAGCGATATCGTACCCGAGAACCCCGAAGCCCGACTTGGCGAGTCGATTCATGTGCGCTAAGATACACGCGCTCATCAAGAGGCAGCTGTGCGCAGCTGCAGAGGGTCGAGGGACCGAGCCCGTAGACACCCCGGCAACCGGCGTCCAAAACGTCGTACGGTGCCACTTCTCGGCAGGCGAAATGGCCTGGAAGATGAGGGAACAGCGTCGCGCGCCCGAGTCAGCGTATCGCGAGGCGAAGCCCCTGTCTCACCCAGGCGGGGGCCTTTTTGATGCCCCGCTTCAAAGGAGGGAGCCCTTGGACGGGCACCACGAAGGAGGACACATGTCGGACCGCGAGTATCTGTTCACCTCAGAATCGGTGACCGAGGGTCATCCGGACAAGATGTGCGACGCCATCTCGGACGCCGTGCTCGACGCGATCATCGCCCGCGAAGCGGAGCTGGCCGCCGAGGGCTTCGTGTCGTCCGCCGGCACCAAGGCCGATCCGAGCTACGTGCGCGGCGGTATCGAGACGTTCACCACGACCGGCCAGGTGATCGTCGGTGGCGAGATACGCACTCACGCCTACGTCGACATCCACTCGATCGTGCGCCGCGTCGTTGACGAGATCGGCTACAACCGCGCGAAGTACGGCTTCGACGCCGAGACGTGCGGCGTGCTCGTCGCGGTGCACGAGCAGAGCCCCGACATCGCGCAGGGCGTGGACGAGTCGTTCGAGGTTCAGCATGGCGCCGGGGCCGACCCCCTCGATCTTATCGGTGCCGGTGACCAGGGCATGATGTTCGGCTACGCCTGCAACGAGACCTCGCAGCTCATGCCGATGCCGATCTACCTCGCGCACCGTCTGGCCGAGCGCCTAACCGCCGTCCGCAAGGCCGACGTGCTGGACTACTTGCGGCCTGACGGCAAGACGCAGGTCACCGTCCGCTATGTCGACGGCAAGCCCGTAGGGGTGGACAAGATCCTCATCTCGACGCAGCACGCCGATGGCGTCGATATCGAGAACCTGCTTCGCCCCGACCTCATCGAGCACGTCATCAAGCCCGTGTTCGAAGAGGAGGGACTCGAATACAGGCAGGCCGAGATCTTCGTCAACCCCACCGGCCGTTTCGTTATCGGCGGACCCGATGGGCGACGCCGGCCTCACCGGACGCAAGATCATCGTCGACACCTACGGCGGCATGGGTCGCCACGGCGGCGGCGCGTTCTCGGGTAAGGACTGCACCAAGGTGGACCGGTCGGCTGCCTACGCGGCTCGCTGGGTCGCGAAGAACATCGTGGCCGCGGGCCTGGCCGACCGTTGCGAGCTCGAGCTGGCGTACGCCATCGGCGTGGCACACCCGCTTTCGGTCATGATCGAGACCTTCGGGACAGAGAAGGTCCCGGTCGAGGCGATCGAGAAGGCCGTCTCCGAGACGTTCGACCTTCGCCCCGGCGCCATCATCCGCGACCTCGACCTGCGCCGCCCCATCTATCGCAAGACCTCCGCGTACGGGCACTTCGGCCGCTCGGACAAGGACTTCACCTGGGAGCGCACCGACCGTGCCCAGGCCCTCGCAGAGGCCGCAGGGCTGAGCGAGTAGTCGCGCATCCTCGCGTGAGGCCGCCGGCGTCGCGAGTCGATGTCGGCGGCCTTCGCTATTCTTGACGCAGAGTCCAGCGCCGATCAGGACGGAGGCACAAGGTGCGGGTTGCGCACGTCATAGTCGACATCCCCACCAGCGCACTCGACTCTCCGTTCGACTACGCCGTCCCTTCCCATATGGACGCCGCAGGTGGGCTCGTGCGTGCTCGTCGACTTCGGGCATCGACCGGCCGTGGGCTACGTCGTGAGACTCGCCGACCACAGCGACGTCGCTTCCCTCAGACCGTTGAAGGCGGTTCTCGGCGGACCCTTCTTCACGCGTGAGTCCGCTTGCGTTGCGGAGTGGATTGCAGCGGAGTACCTTTGCCCGCTCTCCGAGTCCGTGAAGCTGTTCACGCCTCCGGGCGGCACACCGAGGGCCGTGCGTTCCTCCGACAAGGACGGAACCCCGGTCTGGTCGCTGCAGCTTCCCGGGGCGGGACCGGTCGACGATCGGTGGGCACTGGCCGGGCCCAACGCCGAGTCCACGAAGCTTCGCGCCAACGCCACCACGCAGCGCGCGGTACTCGACGCTTTGCGAAGCGGTCCGGTCCGCGTTGCTGAGCTCTCCGCTGATCTGGGATCGGTCGACTCCGCCTTGCGGGCTCTCGAGCGGGTCGGGGCGGTGACGATCGAACGCAGGCGACGGATGCGAGCCGCGCTCGCCGCTGAGCGCCCCGCCCCGAGGCACGAGCGGCTCTCGGCAGGGCAGCAGGAGGCGATTCGCGCCATCTCGGATGCGATCAGCGGCGGCGGAGACGTCGTCTTGCTCGACGGGGTGACGGGCTCGGGAAAGACCGAGGTGTATCTTCGCGCGATCGAGCGGGTCATCAGCGACGGCGGCAGCGCATGCGTGCTCGTGCCGGAGATCTCGCTCACGCCACAGACCGTCGGCCGCTTTCGCTCGAGGTTCGGCGACGACGTTGCCGTACTCCACTCGCGCCTCTCAACAGGGGAACGGTTCGACCAATGGGACCGGCTCAGGAGCGGGGACGCTCACATCGTCGTGGGCGCGAGATCGGCGCTCTTCGCTCCGCTCGAGGAGTTGCGGCTCATCGTCATCGATGAGGAGCACGAATCATCGTACAAGCAAGGTTCGTCGCCGCGGTACCACGCGCGAGACGTCGCCGTCCGGCTGGCTCAGGCCCACGGCGCCGCGCTCGTCCTCGGCAGCGCGAGCCCCAGCATGGAATCCCGTCACCGGTGCGACACGGGTCGAGTGGAAGCGCGTGTTCCTGCCGGAGCGAGTCACAGGGCGGGGGCTTCCCGAGGTGAAGGTCGTCGACCTCGCCGCTGAGTTCACCGCAGGGAATCGGTCGATGTTCTCACGGGAGCTGGCCTCGGCGCTCACCGCAGTCCGCGACGCGAAAGAGAAGGCCGTCCTCTTCCTCAACCGCCGAGGATTCGCGTCCTTTCTTCTGTGTCGCGAATGCGGATACGTCCCTACCTGCGATTCGTGTTCGATCTCGATGACGTACCACGACACGGGCTCTCGACTCGCCTGTCACCACTGCGGTGCGACCCGACCGGTGCCTGCCGACGTGTCCGCAGTGCGGCAGCCCGTACCTTCGTCAGTTCGGTGCAGGGACTCAGCGCGTCGAAACCGAGCTTTCGGTCCTGTGCCCAGACTGGCCGATCGTGCGAATGGACGCGGACACGACTAAGGGCAAGGGGGCTCACGAGCGTAGCCTTGCCGCCTTCGAATCGCTGCCTTCGGGCGTGCTCCTCGGAACGCAGATGATCGCAAAGGGGCTCGACTACCCCGAAGTGACACTCGTGGGTGTGATCTCGGCGGATGTGACACTCAACCTGCCCGACTTCAGGGCGGGGGAGCGCACCTACCAGCTCCTCGAGCAGGTGGCCGGCCGCGCAGGACGCGGTGAACGACGTGGCCGCGTGGTGATTCAGACGTACTGGCCCGAGCACACCGCGATCCTTGCGGCCGCCGCCCACGACTCCGCGCTGTTCTACGCCCCCGAAGCCGTGCTTCGCGCTTCGATGGGCTATCCGCCATATCGGCCGGCTGGCCAACGTCATCGTGCGAGGCCGCTCGCGAAGCGAAGTCGCCGCACATGCTCAGGCCGTCGCGTCCGCACTCACGGACTCAGCTTCCGCGCAGTTGGCACGTCCTTGGACCGAGTCCATGCCCCCTTGGACGTCTCAAGGGCGTTTGGCGATGGCACGTGCTCATCAAGGCGCCTGAGGATGCGGAGCTCTCTACGACCGCTCGCGGAGACGCTTGCGAAGATCTCGACGCCACGAGACGTGACGATCGGCGTGGACGTCGACCCAGTCGATCTGCTCTGAACTGCGCGTGAGGCCTCGCTCCATCGGCTGGTATGATGGGCCCATTGAGACTGTCTGCCGAGCGGGCGTGAAGCCGCGCGGTGATTCCTGAGAGGTGCAGGTAGAGAAGCCCCATGGATGTTCTGGCACACCCCAGCCCGGCTCTGGGCGTTCGAGCGCACGAGGTCGACCCCACCAGCGACGAGACCCTGCAGGATCTTGTCGTCGCCATGGCCCGGGCGATGTACGAAGCTCCGGGCATTGGACTGGCCGCAACGCAGATCGGCGTCATGAAGCGGGTCATCATCTACGACCTTGACGAGGACGGCAAGGCCCTCGTCGCGCTGTGCAACCCGGAGATCATCGAGCGCAGCGAGGAGTGCCTGACCGACGACGAGGGTTGCCTGTCGGTTCCCGGCATCACCGTACCGGTCAACCGTGCCTGCGAGATCACGTGTGAGGCGCTCACGCTGAATGGCACGCCGGTTCGAATCAAGGCCGAGGGGCTTCACGCCAGACTGCTGCAACACGAGGTCGACCACCTGGACGGGCTCCTGATCATCGACAGAGCAGACCCCGACGAACGCAGGTCCGCGTTGCGACGATACCGGGAAGCCGTCGACAAGGGCGCGAAGCCGGGCCAGACCAGCATCTAGCATCTCCTCGGGGGGAGGGATTCGTGCGCGTCGTGTTCATGGGGACGCCGGAGTTCGCCGTTCCACCCCTTCTTGCCGTGACGACAGGCCATGACGTGGTCGCGGTCTACACTCGTCCCGACGCTGTGTCCGGCCGTGGCTCGCACCGTCGCCCTTCTCCGGTGGCCGAGGCCGCGGGAGACATGGACCTTCTCGTACTCAAGCCCACGACGCTCAAGGATGAGGCGGCCGTTGACGAGATGCGGCGCTTGGCGCCTGACGTGATCGTGGTGGCCGCATACGGGCTTCTCCTGCCGCCTACCGTACTCGACGATGCCCGCCTTCGGCTGTCTGAACGTCCATGCATCGCTGCTTCCACGCTGGCGTGGCGCTGCGCCCATTCATCGCGCGATCCTTGCAGGTGACGCGGAGACCGGCGTCTCGATCATGCGCATGGAAGAGGGCCTCGACACCGGGCCGTATTGTGTCGTGGCGCGCACTCAGATCGGCGAGAAGTCCGTCTCCGACCTGACGCGCGAACTGGCCCAGCTTGGAGCCCAGGCTCTCGCCTGCGCGCTCGAGCGATCTGGAATCTGGCGAGTGCGCTTGGGTTGACCAGGATGATGCCTTAGTCACGTATGCCGACAAGGTCCAGAAGGCCGATGTCGCCCTCTCGCCCCGGATAGATGTCACGAACGCCCTTCGGCGCATTCGTGCCTCGTCGCCTCAGGCTGCCGCTCGCGCTGTCATAGCCGGGAAGGACGTCGCCGCGCTCGCGGGCCGCCAAGCCGACCTCGCACTCGCTCCCGGCGCGGTGGCCGCGGCCGGCGAGGGAGTTGCGCTCGGGTTCACGGATGGGGCGATCGTCCTCACCGAGGTCAAGCCAAGCGGGAAGAAGGCTATGCGGGCGGCGGACTGGGCCAGAGGACTTCATCTGCCCGACGGCGAGACATGGACGGCCCCTGCGTGAGTGCCACACACGCTCGCATTCTTGCGCTCGAGGTTGTCAGCCGCGTTCGCGCACGTGACGCATACGCACACGAGACTCTCGACGCGGTGCTCCGAAAGAGCCACGCGGTTCATCGCGATGCCGCCTTCGCCACGCGATTGGCGTACGGCACCATCGCATGTCGTGGCACCCTCGACGAAGCCGTATCGCGGTTCGTCTCCAAGACCGCCTCCTTGGAGCCGACCGTCGCCGATGCGCTGGCGCTCTCAGGCTACGAGTTGCTCTTTGCGCGCACACCGCCTCACGTGGCGGTGAGCGAGGGAGTTGAGCTCGTGCGATCGGTGCAGCCGCGCGCAGCCGGGTTCGCCAATGCCGTGCTCCGGCGCCTCGCTGATGCGACACCCGGCTTCCCGTGGGGCGACCCTTCTACAGACGACGAAGCCCTTGCGCGCAGCGTCGGGCACCCCCTCTGGCTTGCGCGGATGTGGGTGGAGGAGCTCGGTCGCGATGTGGCATCCGAAGTCATGCATGCGAACAACGAACCTGCGCCGCTCTTCTTGGCGCACCTGCCTTTCGCCGCATCATTCGAGGAGACCCTCTCCTCGCTGTGCCGCGACGGCGTTGACCCGACGACCGCCGCGCTGCCCGGATGCATCGTGGCCGGTGTGCCATCAGCGGCTGTCAGATGTCGTGCCTTGCGGGAGCATCACGTCGTGGTCGTGGATGCGGGAGCGCAGTTGGCGGCACGGGCCGTGCGTCCCCATGATGCGGACCACATCGTCGAGATCGGCTCCGGCAGGGGGTCGAAGACCTTCATCATGGCGGGTCTGGCGCTGACAGCGGGAGGCGACACGCGGATCACCGCGATCGACAACCACGACTTCAAGCTCACCGCGCTCGATGACACCGCCCGGTCGATCGGATTGGGCACTGTCTCGTGCGTTGCGCGTCGACGCGACCTCAGCCGACCTGAAGACACTCGTAGGGCCGCCTGCAGTCGACCGGGTGTTGGTCGACGCTCCCTGCTCGGGACTGGGCACCCTTCGCCGGCATCCGGACCGTCGTTGGCGCGCACGGCCCGCGGAGATAGACGATGTCGCCGTCCTGGGAAGCCGCCTTCTGGAGTCCGCCGCATCGCTTGTGGCACCGGAGGGTTTCGTGGTGTACTCCACCTGCACTATCGCTCGTCGGGAGAACGCCGAGGTCATCAGCGCTTTCTTGGCTTCGCCTGCGGGCAGGGGGTTCGTGGTCGACCCACTGGGCGCCGAGGTTCCCGCTCAGTGGAGCGGGTTCGTGGGGCCCGAGGGGTTCTTCCAGTCGCTGCCAGAGATCGGCGGCATGGACGGCCACTTCGTCGCGCGTCTGGTGCGTAAGGGGCCCCACGTAGTTCTGCCGTTGTCGGTCGAGAAGGGGGACTGAGGTGCGCAACACGCGAATCGTCGAGATGCTCGAGGTCACGGAGGCCGCAGCGCTGGCCGCCGGGCGTTGGATGGGCAAGGGCGACAAGCACGCGGCGGACGACGCTGCTGTCGAGGGAATGCGCCAGGCGTTCAACGAGGTCGATATCGCCGGCACGATCGTCATCGGCGAAGGAGAGCGCGATGAGGCGCCGATGCTCTACATCGGCGAGAAGGTCGGCCGTGGCGGCGAGGAGATCGACATCGCCGTCGACCCGCTCGAGGGCACGAACCTGACCGCCTACGGGCAGTCCAACTCGCTTGCGGTGCTGGCGTTCGGCCCGAAGGGCACCCTGCTGCATGCCCCGGACACCTACATGAACAAGATCGCCGTCGGTCCCGATGCCGCGTCTGCGGTGCACATCGACGCATCCCCCACTGAGAACATCCGAAACGTCGCCAAGGCCCTGAACAGAGACGTTGAGGATCTGGTCGTGTGCATCCTCGATCGTGATCGGCATGTGGATCTGATTCGAGAGGTCCGTCAGGCCGGCGCGCGTATCCGCCTTATCAGCGACGGTGACGTCTTCGGTGCTGTGGCGACCGCCATCGAAGGCACAGGTATCCACCTCTACCTCGGCATAGGCGCTGCCCCCGAGGGCGTTCTCGCATGCGCCGCCATGAAGTGCATCGGCGGCTGCTTCATGGGTCGCTTCGAATGGCGCAGCGACGAAGAGAAGGCGCGCGCGGTTGACATGGGCACCTGCAACATCGACGGCGTGCTCGACATGGACTGCCTGGTCAATACCGACGAAGCGGCGTTCATAGCCACCGGGGTGACCGACGGCGAGATGCTGCGCGGCGTGAAGTACTTCGGATCGGGTGCGCGCACCAACTCGGTCGCGATGGATGCGAAGTCCAAGACGGTTCGCTTCACGGACACGATCTACCGTACGGGTACCGAGAAGTTCTGGGTCCGTATGGAGTAGGTTGCCTGCTGTACTGATTGACGCGTTGCCTGCCCCGCCTAGGTCACAATGCTGTCGACAACGAAGGCCCCGCAACCGCGGGGCCTTCGTTCAGCAGCCGTGTTCGTCCTGACATCCGGCCTAGTCGGCTGCGGGACAGCCCTCACAAGCCCCGCCGTCCTTCTTGGCCGCACAGGGAGTGGGAGCCTCCTCCGAAGGGCGGCTCTTGTAGTCCGTGTTGTGGAAGCCGGACCCCTTGAACGCGACACCGACGGGCGTGAAGAGCCGCTTAGCCGGGCTCCCGCACGTTGGGCAGCACTCCTCGGCCGTCGAAGTCATGGCGCGCGTGATCTCGAAACGCTCCGAGCAGCCGGTACATCGGTAGTCGTAGGTAGGCATCTTGTGAGGAACACCCTTCACAACATAGGGGACTCGCCTTAGCGCGAGGGTGCAGAATACCTTCCGGCGTGGTCACGCGGCAACCGTCGGCAGCTCAACGCGTATCGCTATACTGTCAGCTACATGAACGAAGACACCACACACACTCCGCGCCGCGAGGCCGATGAGTCGTGGCTCAAGGAGCTGGGCGGCGCCGCGGTGCCCCCGTCACCAACAGCGCCAGAGCCGGCGACCTCCGAACCCGTTCAGCGGCGCATGGAGCTCCCGCAGCTTGACCGGTCACGACCAGTGCGTCCGCCCTTCGTTCCACAGTGGGTCTGGATCGCGATAGGTACCGTGGTCGTGCTGATCGCGCTGGTCATCGCTGCCGCCGCAACGTACGCAGCTCTGTCGCGAGTGGCGGTGCCGGACGTGAAGGGCACAGCGCTCGGAGTTGCCCGCGCTCGTCTGGCGCAAGTCGGTCTGAAGGTACGCGTCGCAGAGCGACGATTCTCGACACTGCCTCGCGACCAGGTCATCGCTCAGATACCCGCGCCCGGCACGCAGGTGCAGCGCGGGGACGATGTTGCCCTCGTCCTTTCCGGAGGCAGCGAGGAGTTCCCCATGCCCGACGTCGTCGGCAACGGACTCGCCCTCGCCCAAGGCACGCTCGAGGACCGTGGACTGACGGTGATCATCGAGCCGGTCGTCTCGCAGACGGCGAGCGACACCGTGCTGTCGAGTACGCCCGCTGCAGGCGCGATCGTGCGCACCGGCGATACGGTGCGCCTGCAGGTCGCCACGTCGAAGACGCCGGGAGTGGACCTGCAGCCCTACAGCCTCAACGGTGTGGGGGTCATCATCGATCCGGACGCACCCATCGCCGGAGCTCCCGACATCTCGCTTGAGGTCGCACGGCGGCTCGGCTCGCTGCTCCAAGCATCCGGCGCTTCCGTGACGTTGCTCCGAACCACCTCCCGCAGCGTTGCCGCCGACTCCGAGCGCGCTACTCGTGCCGCGGAATCCACCGCCACCGTGGCGATCGGATTCACCGTGAAGGCGAACGGACAGGCTGGGCGAGTCGTCGCCTTCTCGCCCACGGCCGCAGTGAGCTCTGTCGCGACGTCGGGCGCCCTGGCCGACCAGATCGTGACCGAACTCTCCCGATCCGCGCCTCCGGCAGTCACTGCATCCGTGGGGGGCGACAACGTCTTCGATGCAGTCCGCATTCCGTGGAACCGCATCCAGCTGGGTGTCGCCTCGCAGCGTTCGGACCAGGCGGCGTTCGTCGACCCTCAATGGGCGGACGCCGTCGCGCGATCGGTCTACACCTCACTCGGCAAGCTCTATGGCGTGGTGAAGACCCCGTGAGGAAGGGGGCCGCAATCGCGTTGGCCTTGCTCCTCGTCGCGGCGCTTGTCGCCCCCGCCGTAGCCGACGCAACCAGCATCTCCACACTCAAGACGAGGCTCGAGGAGCTCAAGGCCGAGACAGCCCGGGCCGGACGGCGAGTACATGAGGGCCTACTGGGCGTTGGACGAGACCGACGTGCGCCTTGCTCGGACCAACAAGCGTATTCGCAAGACCGAGAAGCAACTTGCGGCGGCCAAGAGGCTCCTCAACAAGCGTGCAAACACCATCTACCGTCGCGAGGGCCTCGATCTGATCGAGTTCCTTGTGTCTGCGCAGAGCTTCGAGGAGTTCGCAACTCGCCTGGACTTCATGAGCAGGGTCGGTGTCGCGGATGCTGAGGCAGTAGCCGAGGTCAAGTCGCTTCGCAAGCGACTGCTCGCACAGCGCAAGCAGCTCCGTACCGAGCGAAGGAAGCGCGCACGGAACACCGCCGCTCTTCGTGCACAACGCAACCGCCTTCAAGCACGCCTGGCGTCCAAGGAGGCGGAGTTCAAGCGCGTCCGCTCGGCACTGAACGTGTCACGCGCGGGGGGGATGCTTCCGCTTGGCGTCTCGGCCATGCCCGGCGCGAACGGCATGGTCTTTCCGGTCCAAGGCTCCTACTACTACTCGAACACGTGGGGCGCTTCGCGCTCCGGTGGCAGACGACGTCATCAGGGGACCGACATCATGGCGCGGCGTGGGACCCCCGTCGTCGCGGTGACCTCGGGCTCGGTCAGCGCCAAGAGCGGTGGCTTGGGCGGCAAGACGATCTGGCTTAGCGGTAGCAACGGATGGCAGTTCTACTACGCGCACCTCGACTCCTGGGCCGTCCGCTCGGGCAGAGTCAGGGCCGGCCAGGTGATCGGCACCGTCGGCTCGACCGGCAATGCTGCCGGCGGCTCACCGCACCTGCACTTCCAGATGCATCCGCACGGCGGCGGACCGGTCAATCCCGTACCCGTACCTGCGCCGGATGGAGTAGCCCGGTTGCGTGCCCGTTGGGCCTGTGCAACGATTCGGCTCGTACCACTGTTCCGTGTCGGGAGCTGCGCGAGCGGCTGAGAGGCGGCGATCGAGCGCCGCGACCGAACCTGACCGCTCCGATAATGCGGGGCGAGCACAACGGACGCTCGCGTTCTTCGAGCGACTCGCCTCCCGCAAGGTGCTTGCTCCGCTAGATCTCGTGTATGGGGAATGGAGACCACGTGCGCAGCGCCAGGGTACGCGTGATCGTGGAGATAGCACTCTCGGTCGCTCTTGCAGCGGTCCTTGGGCTGTGGAAGATCACCTTGCCATGGAACTTCGCGGGAGGCAGCGTGTCGCTGGTCATGCTGCCTCTGTTCGTGGTCTCACTGCGCAGGGGAGTGTGGGCAGGAGTGGCCGCGGGCGCGGTGTTCGGGGTCATCGACTACTTCATGGAGCCGTTCTTCGTTCATCCCGCGCAAGTACTGCTCGACTACCCCGTTGCCTTCGCTGCGTGCGGACTCGCGGGCATCGGCGCACCGGCCGTAGCCAGATCGCTGCGCGGCTCTTCCGTTGTCTCGGCAGCGGTCGCCGTACCGTGGATGCTCCTTGGAGGTGCGGGACGCTTCGCCTGCGCGTTTCTCTCGGGAGTCATCTTCTTCGGAGCCAACGCGCCGCAAGGGCAGGCCGTGTGGCTCTACTCCCTAGCCTACAACCTCAGCTACCTCGCGCCGTCGATCGTCGCATGCACCGCGCTTGGGGTGCCGCTCGTTCCGGCGCTCGACCGCGCCGTTCCCGCACACGCCGCGGCGATCGGGGGCGTGCCGTCGTGAACGCACTCGTCGTTTGTGCCGCGCCTGTCAGCGGGTACGAGACACACGTCCTAGGGCTTGCGGCAACAGTCGACTTGGTGATCGCGGCCGACGGCGGCACCCGACTGTGCTCAGCTGCCGGCGTCACCCCGGACGTTGTCGTCGGCGACCTCGACTCTCTGGATGCCGAGACCGTCGCCACGATCAGATCCAAAGGGATACCGGTCATCGAGTACGCTGCGGACAAGGAAGACACCGACCTTGACCTCGCGCTTACGGAGGCTCGCCGACGCGGCGTCGGGCAGGTGACGGTCTGTGCGGCCTTCAGCGGCCGACTCGACCACACGCTGGCAGCGGTCGGCGCCTTGGCCCGCGCCGCGGATCTTCGTCCCCGAGTCTCGGAGCCGGGGCAGGACGGCTGGCTGCTCGACTCGCACCATCGCGCCGAACTGGCGATAGGACCGTCCGGGTCCACGTTCTCCGTGGTTTCCCTTGGTGAGGGCGCGGTCGTGTCGGTCTCAGGCGCTCGATGGCCGCTGCACTACGCCAGCCTCGGCGCGCTCAGCTCCTTGGGGATAAGCAACCGCGTAGAGGGTGGCGAGTCGCATGTGCGCGTCCACGAAGGAGCGGTGCTCGTGATGGTCTCAGACTCCGTCCCCTCATCCCCTAGCGGTCACGATGAAACATGAACATCTATTAGGGCTGTATACTTCTGAGCGGTGATCAGAAACCCATGGAGACACGAACCCGCCTTCTAGCCCTCTTGCTTGCCGGCGCCGGCGCCGTTCTTGGCGCGGCGGGCTTGTTCGCAGGCCTGACGTGGCTTGCTGCGTGCGGTGTGGTACTGCTGGCAGGGGCAACCATCGTGATCGTTTCGGTGCGACCCCGTCCGCAGCTCGAAGCCGCCGCGTGGGTGGCGGGACCGACCGCCGGACCCCCCGCAGCTTCAGACGCGCAGGCGAGCGCGGCTGACGGCCTCAAACAACCCCAACCCGTCGGCGCGGCGTCGGAGCCCCCGGCGCCTACTCGCACCTACCGCGTAAAGGCGCCCATATCGGCCGAGCCGTCTGACGTCGTTGCGGCGCTCGCCCAGAACGCGGAGCTGGCCGGCGAGATCCTCGCCGCGCATCTTTGGCTGGAGGACACCCCATCGGGAACACTTCGGCTCGTCGCTGCCTGGGGTCCGGACGTTCCGAATGCCACGCCGGTGGATATTCGCTCGACCACGCTGGGAAGGGCGCTCGCGTCAGGCAGCTCGTCGCTCATGATCGAAGACGGCCCGGCGCAGTCCGGCGATTCCGACCCCACCTGGCGCTACGCCATGCCCGTCGAGACGGGCGACGCCCGCGGAGTTGCCGGCGTCGATATCTCGGGGCCAAAGCCAGACCGGGTGCTTCTCGAGAGCACCATCGCGGACTTGCGGCCCGCGCTTACCGGTGCTCTTGCGATCCACGTCGCCCATCAGCAGTCCTCGGCCGCGCGTATCCTGCTCGAGGCCGCACGCGACCTGTCGCAGTCTCGCCGATTCCGAGACCGTCGCCCAGACTCTCCTCGACCGCGCCGTCGACATGGCGTCCGCAGACACGGGCTCGGTCATGCTGATAGACGAAGCCGGCGCCCTGAGAATCGCGGCCGCCAAGGGTCTGCCTGACGAGGTCGTCCTCGAGACGCGTGTCGCTCAGGGCGATGGCATCGCGGGAATGGTGCTCGCGACGCGCAAGCCCTTGGTTGTCGAGGACCTCACGGGTGGGTCCGCCAGAAGCAGGCGTCACGGCATTCGAACGGCGGTATCCGTGCCCATCGCAGATGACCAAGGCGTGGTGGGCGTGCTCAACGTGGGTGCCCGGGACTTCAGCGCTCGCTTCTCGCGCTCGCACATGGATGCCCTGGAGTCGCTCGGCATGATCGGCGCCGTCGCCATCAGGAGCGCCGAGGCAGTCACATCCTCGCGCGACCTGTGCTTCGACACGCTCAAGGCTCTCGCGCTTGCCCTGGAGACGAAAGACCCCTACTCACGGGGAACCACCGAGAAGGTCCTGAATCTGGCGACCGGACTCGGGCGACGCCTCGGGCTCGGGTCCCGACCCCTTAAGGCCCTCCGGGTGGCCGCACTGCTCCATGACGTGGGGATGTCGGCGGTCGGTGATGCAGCTGCGGTAGGGGACCGTCCACTGTCGACCGTGGAGTGGGGACTGCTCAAGATGCATCCGGCGATCGCGGCCGAAGTCATCGCTTCCGCACCCACGCTTCTCGATGCCGTCCCGATCGTCTACCACCATCACGAACGCTTCGACGGAGGCGGGTACGTCACCGGCCTTGCGGGTGAGGACATCCCTTGCGGTGCTCGCATTCTCGCTGTCGCGGATGCCTACGTCGCCATGACCTCCGACCGGCCCGTATCGGCGTGCACGCACCAAAGCCGAGGCGAGTCTGTGAGATCGAGGCGGGGTCCGGCTCCCAGTTCGATCCGCGCATCGTCGAGGTGCTTGCCGACGTTATCGATCGCACACTCGTGGCCGCCGTCCCTGCCGACTAGCGTCTGTCTCAGAAAGAGAAACGGCCGCTGGATGGCGGCCGTTTCGTGCGTAGCTGTTGAGACGCACCTAGGCGCGCGTGACCTTGCCCGCCTTCATGCACTTGGTGCAGACGTTGACGCGCTTGACGTGGCCCTCTATCACCGCAGTGACCTTCTGGATGTTGGGCCGAAACATGCGGTTGGTGACGCGATGCGAGTGGCTCACGTTGCGGCCGGCCGACGGGCTCTTCCCGCACACTGCGCAGACCTTCGACATGGTGTACTCCTCATTGCTCGAGCCCACTACAGTGGACGGATGATTGCACAAAGCGCGGGAAATACTATCACACGGCCGAGTGGGCGGGCAAGGACCGCCAGACGCGGCCCACTCGCAGGGTTGGGCTATACTCTGGAAGCACTTGGCGGGCAGTCCGACAGGGGAGGCGACCGTGTTCAGTGAGGATACCCTGATCAAGGATGTCATCGCTGCCCGTCCGGATGCCGGGGCGGTGCTTGAACGTCACGGTTTGGGCTGCGGATCATGCTTGGCTGCTGCGATGGAGACCCTGGCCGACGCGGCCAATGTGCACGAGATACCCGTAGACGAACTGCTGGCCGAATTGAACGGACTCGATACAACGACAAGGCCCGGAAGGGAGCCCCTCGATGGCTGACACGCCCCTCGGGACGGTTCACATCGCGAACGACGTTCTGGCTGATTTGGCAGGATTCGGCGCCCTGGAAAGCTACGGCGTGGTGGGCATGGCAAGTCCCACCCTGGCCGACGGGGTCGCACAACTGCTGCCGCGCCAGAAGCTCCGCAAGGGCGTCAAGGTCTGCAGCTCCGACGCCGGCGTCGAGTTGGACCTCTACGTGATCATCGAACACGGCACGAACCTGACGGAGGTTTCGCACAACCTTGCGAACCGCGTTCGCTACCTGCTGACGCACAACGCCGACGTTCCCGTTGCGCGAGTCGATGTCCACGTGATGGGCGTCAAAGTGCGCCAGGCCAAGTGACCGGAGAGCGCATGGCTACTGCACGCGAGCTCATCGCCTCAGCTGCGGACGCCCTCAAGGAGCGCATCGACGAGGTCAACCGTCTCAACGTGTTTCCGGTGCCGGACGGGGACACCGGGACCAACATGTCGCTCACGATGGACGCGGTCATGGACGCGGTCATGGCCCTCGAGCCGGAAGCGACGATCGGCGAGACGTGTCACGCAGTGACTCACGGCTCGCTGATGGGTGCGCGCGGCAACTCCGGCGTGATCTTGTCACAGATCCTTCGGGGCCTGTGTGAAGGCGTCGATGATGCCGGAGTCATGGACGCGGCACTCCTTGCCAAGGCCCTCGAACGCTCGGCCACCGTCGCGTATCAGGCGGTGAGGCGACCGGTTGAAGGGACGATGCTCACAGTCATCAAGGACTGTGCTGCCGAGTCGGGCGCCGCGCTGGGACAAGGGGTCGCTCTCGAGACAGCATTGGAGCGCGTGGCAGCAGCGGCTTTCGAATCGGTCAAGAACACCCCCGAACTGCTCCCGGTCCTCAAGGAGAACGGCGTCGTTGACGCCGGCGGGTACGGACTCGCCTTGCTCGTGGAGGGCTTCGTCGCGGCCGCGCTCGGCAAGAAGATCACCGTCATCGACGTCTCATCCGCCTCCGCGGACCTGGACCACATCACACCCGTAGATGACTGGAGCGACACCGAGTACCTCTACTGCACCGAGTTCCTCCTCTTTGGGGAGGACGTCGACCGCGACTCCCTGCACGACTATGTCGCCGGCGCCGGAGGCAGCGAACTCGTCGTGGGAGACGCAGGCTCCTACAAGGTGCACGTGCACACGAACGACCCGGGCGCCGTTCTCACGCACGTTACGGCATTCGGTGAGGTGGCCGAGGTCCACGTGAACAACATGCGGCGTCAGCAGACCCAGCGCGACGCGTCTCTTCGCGCCGAGTCGCTCCCGGCCGACCCGCCCAAGCCGATCGGAGTCGTCGCGGTGGCGGCCGGCTCCGGTTTCGCGGAGATACTCGCTTCACTTGGGGTGGACGAAGTCGTGACCGGTGGTCAAACGATGAATCCCTCCACCCAGGAGCTTGCCGATGCCATCCAGCGCGTGAATGCCGAGAAGGTGATCGTTCTTCCCAACAACAAGAACATCCTGCTCGCCGCGGGCGCTGCAGCGTCGGTCTCGTCCAAACCGGTCGGCGTTGTACCAACCCGCTCGATTCCCCAGGCGTTCTCTGCACTGCTGGCGTTCGACGGTTCGGCCGATCTCGAGACCCTCGTCGCGGAGATGAGCGATGCGGCCTCCAGCGTGCGCACGGGAGAGGTCACGACGGCCGTCAAGGCGGCCAAGGGCAAGACAGGTGACATCGCTCCGGGTCAGGTCATCGGCATCGTCGACGACGAGGACATCGAGGCCGTCGGAGACGCTGTAGCTGACGTCGCGATCGCGACGGTCGCTGCGATGATCGACGACGACACCGAGACGCTCACTCTGTTCGCAGGCGAGGAGCTCGACGACACTGGACTCGCGGCCATCGCTGAGTCGCTGCACACCCAGCTTCCCTCGGCTCGTCGTGGAGACTCACCGGGGTGAACAACCCCTCTACCCGCTCGTCATGTCCGCCGAATAGCGCTCGCGCCAAGGAGGAGCCATGCCCGGAGTCGGCATCGTTACCGACAGCACCTGCGACCTGACACCCGCGCAACTCCGGGATCTGGACGTCCGCATGGTGCCGCTCAAGGTCCTCATCGGCGATGAGACCTTCCTTGACTGGGTGGAGATGACGCCCGACGAGTTCTACAAGCGCCTCGCGATCGCGCCTGTGCTGCCCAAGACCTCTCAGCCGACTCCTGCCGAGTTCCTGTCCGTCTATCGTCAGCTCGCGGACGAGGGCTTCGAGTCCATAGTCTCCATCCACCTGACCTCCGAGCTCTCCGGCACCATAAGCTCGGCCACACTCGCCGCGGCCGATTGCCCGATCCCGGTCCACATCGTGGACACCAAGAAGGTCTCTCAGGCCCTTGGGCTCGTCGTAACGGCAGCATGCGAAGCCCGGGATGCGGGAGGTGATGGCGCTGCGATCGCATCGCGCGCTCACCTCGTGGCCGAGTCCACGCGGCTGTTGTTCGTGCTCGACACCCTCGACTACCTGGTCAAAGGCGGCCGAGCAGGTAAGGCCCAGGGACTTGCCGCATCCCTGCTCAACATAAAGCCCGTCCTCGAGATGAACTCCGACGGCATCATCGAGCCCTTCAAGAAGGCCAAGGGCCGCAAGAAGGCGCTGGTCGAACTCGCGCGCCATGTCGCTGAGGATTCGAAGGCCAAGGGCACGCTGCGAGTCGTACTGCTCCACGCGTGCGGTGCCGAAGAAGGCCGTGACCTTCAGGCCGAGCTCGTCGCCGCGGGAGTAGACATGGAGTTCGCGGGAGCGGGTCTTGTAGGCGCGGTCGTGGGAACCTATACCGGCCCGGATGCCGTTGGGTGCGCCTACTACCCGCTCGGGTGACCGGCTTCTCGTGACGCCCTCTGTCACCAGCCATCCGGATCGCATCGCCCGGCTGTCTGCCCATCGGCTTCCCGTGGCAGAGGCGCGCTTCGTCGACGCGGCCAGGGCCAAGTGCCTGGAGCGGCTCGGCATCTCCACGATCGGCGATCTCGTTCGGCACTTTCCCTTCAGGTATCTCGACCTGACACGCGTGGAGTCTCTGATCCGCGTGCGGCCAGGCGACGACGCGACTGTGGTCGGGCGTGTCCACGAGGTGAAGGTCAAGAAGGTGCGTCCGCGGCTCAGCATCACAGAGGTCGCCCTCGTGGACGGTACGGGTGTGATCGTCGGCGTGTGGTTCAACCAGCCATGGGTGAGCCAGCGCTTCGCGGTCGGAGAGCGGGTCGCATTCTCCGGCAAGGTCACGCTCGACTACGGACTCAAGAAGATCACGTCACCGTTCTTCGAGAAGCTCGCCGCCGAAGAGGACGCCGAATCGGCCGCCCGCATCCTGCCGGTTCACCGATCCACCGACGGTCTGACGACGGGCTGGCTCCGCCGCCTCATCGCTGCTGCGGTCGACGACTTCGCCGACATTCCGGACCACTTGCCCGCGTCACTTCGCATCAAGCGCGATCTCGTGTCGCTCGGCTGCGCACTGCGCGGCATCCACTTTCCGGACTCGATCGCCACGGCCGAATCCGCAAGACGCCGCCTCGCCTATGACGAGCTGCTCCTGCTCCAGCTGTACATGGCGATGCGTCGCCATTCGCTCACGCGCGAGAACGCGGGCATCGCACACCTCATCGAAGGCCCCCGTCTTGGTGCCCTGCGGCAGGCGATACCCTTCGACCTCACCGCCGACCAGGCACGCGCTACAGAAGAGATCCTCAATGACATGTCCGAGCCGCGTCCCATGAACAGGCTGCTGCTTGGCGACGTGGGGACCGGCAAGACGGTCGTTGCAGCACAAGCACTTGCTTGCGTCGCCGATTCGGGCGCTCAGGCCACCATGATGGCACCCACCGAGGTACTGGCCACTCAGTACGCGGAGAAGGTCGGACCTCTCCTGGACGCGGCCGACATCCGATGGGGGCTGCTGACCGGATCGACACCTGCAGCTCGACGCCGGGAACTCCTGCAGCTCACGGCCGATGGATCGCTCAGTGTGCTCTTCGGTACGCATGCCCTACTGGAGCAGACCGTCACGTTCTCACGCCTCTCGCTTGCCATCGTGGACGAACAGCACCGATTCGGCGTCAGCCAGCGGCTTGGGCTGCGCGGAAAGGGGGCGGCGGCCGATCTGTTGGTCATGACCGCGACCCCGATCCCGCGCTCACTGGCCCTCACGCTCTATGGCGACCTTGCGACCTCGTACTTGCGGGAGCGCCCGTACGCAGGTGCGGGAGTGACCACTCACCTCGTGAAGCCCCACACGGCTACCCCCGCCCACGACGCCGTGCGAGCGGCCGTTGCGCACGGTCATCAGGCCTACGTCGTGTGCTCCTTGGTCGACGAGTCCAACGCCGCTCAGGCGAAGGCGGCCACGCGGGAGGCGGACCGACTCGCCAGCCAGGTCTTCCCCAACCTGAGAGTCGGCCTACTCACCGGCCGGATGCGACCGGCCGAGAAGGCCGCTGCAATGGCCGCGTTCAGGGCGGGCGAGACCGACGTCCTCGTGTCGACCACCGTGATCGAGGTCGGCGTCGACGTTCCCAACGCGACGGTGATGATCATCGAAGACGCGGACCGATTCGGCCTGGCGCAGCTGCATCAGCTTCGTGGGCGGGTCGGGCGCGGATCGGTGCCCGGCGAAGTCTGGCTGGTTGCAGAACCCAAGTCCGCCGAATCCAAGGAGAGGCTTGCCGCTCTCCTGGCCTCGACCGATGGGTTCGCTTTGGCCGAGAAGGACCTCCAGTTGCGAGGTGAGGGGAACGTGCTCGGGGACAGACAGCACGGCATACCCGACCTGCGGCTTGCGAGCCTCATCGACGACCTGCCCCTCGTCGAGCAGGCGCGCACGGACGCGTTCGCCGTCGTCGATGCCGACCCCCATCTCTCTGCTCCCGAGAACGGCCCGCTTCTCGTGGAGATGCGCAGGGTCTTCGACACAGCGTGGGAGTGGGTGAGCAGCGGATGAGGATCGTCGCCGGTGCGCTTCGCGGCAGACGGCTCGGCGCGCCTCGCGGGACCACCACCCGTCCGACAACAGACCGCGTCCGCGAAGCCGTCTTCTCGGCCTTGGTTTCTGTGGCGGGGCCTGACTTGGGCGGTGGGCCTGTGCTGGATGCGTTCGCCGGAAGCGGTGCCCTTGGACTCGAAGCGCTCTCTCGCGGCGCCAGGCCCGTGACCTTCATCGAACTGGACCGTCGCGCCTTGTCCGCCCTAGCGGCCAACGTCGAATCATTGGGCACGCAAGGCGACTGCCGAGTGATTCGCGGCGACGCGTTCTCGCTGGCAAAGCGGGGTATCGCGGGTGGTCCGTTCACATTGCTTCTGCTCGACCCGCCATATACACTCGACCAGTCTGCGGTCACCGAGTTCCTCGAAGGGCTCGCGGGAACCGGAGCGCTCGCCCGGCCTTGTCACGTCGTGTGGGAGCACTCCGCCGACACGCAGCCGGTCTGGCCGTCGGGATTCGAGTTGCTGACCGACAAGCCATACGGCACCACGAAGGTGGGGCTCGCGGTCTTCGAAGGGGGAGCGGGGGAGAAGTGAAACGCGGCATCGTGCCCGGAACGTTCGATCCGGTCACTTCCGGCCATCTCGACATCATCGAACGCGCTGCGGCGCTCTTCGATGAGCTCGTGGTCGGGGTCGCGCATTCCCCTCAGAAGAACGGCGGTCCGCTGTTCAGTGTCGAGGAGCGCGTCGCCCTGCTCGAGACCGCTACAGCCCCCTCGGTAACGTCACGGTCCGGCCTTTTGATACCCTGTTGGTGGATTTCGCCGAAAGCGAGGGGGCGTCGGTCATCGTCAAGGGGCTGCGCGCCGTCACCGATTTCGAACGCGAGTTCCAGATGGCCGCACTGAACTGGCGTCTCGATGCCAACGTCGAGACCATGTTCATCATGGCCGTACCTGAGTACATGTACCTGAGTTCTTCGGCGGTCAGAGAGATCGCCAGGCACGGTGGGTCGGTGCGCGGCCTTGTGCCCGACCACGTTGCAGAGGCGCTGGAGCGTAAGCTGAGCTAAGCTCGGTAGGGAGGATCGTTCATGGACATCATGGCCCTGATCGACCGCATTGAAGAGATCGTGGATGGCGCCAAGGGCGTGCCCTTCACGAACCAGAAGATGGTCCAGCCCGATGCGGTCTACGAGATCATCGACGAGATCCGGGCCCAGTTCCCCGACGAGCTCAAGCAGGCCAGATGGATCGTCAAGGAACGCCAGGAGATGCTCGAGGAGGCCGAGAAGGAGGCCAACCGAATCCTCGAAGAGGCACGCGAGCGCGCGCAATCCATCGCGAGCGAGCAGGAGGTCGTCCGGCTCGCCGAGCAACAGGCCGCCGACATGATCGACAAAGCTCGCGCTCAGGAGCGCGAGATCCGCTTGGGCGCAGAGGACTACGCAGACGAGATGCTCGCGAACCTCGAAGTGAATCTCGGCAAGCTGCTCACCGCAGTGCAGCGAGGGCGCGATCGCCTGCAGGGCAAGGTGTCGCAGCGCCAGTAGGGCGCGCACACTATGAACCCGATACGAGTCGACGTCCGCCCGATCCTCGACGAGACCGGGGCATCGCTCGATGTCTCGGACTCATTCGATCTGGGAGTGCTGAGCGTAGGCGACAACGACTTCGTCCTGCGCGAACCTGCGCCCTTCACAGTCTCGATCACCAACGCGGGAGCAGGCATCGTTGCTCACGGCCGGATCACCGCCGACGTCACTGCAGTGTGTTCTCGGTGTCTTCGCGAGTATCCTTCCCGCATCGAAGGCGACGTGGTGGGATTCTTCATGCGTCAAGGTGATGCACCCCTTACGGAGGAGTCAGCCGACGAGGCGGATGTCGTCGATGCCGATGGATCGATCGACCTCGGACCCAGCCTGCTGGCAGCCCTGGTTGTCGAAGCGCCCTTCGCCCCCGTGCATGATGGCGCGTGCAAGGGTCTGTGTCCCAGGTGTGGCGAGGACCTCAACTCCGGAGCGTGTTCGTGTTCGGAGGAGTCTGACGACAGCCATCCTTTCGCCTCGCTCAAGGAGCTCCGGGCCGACGACGGCTCCGAGCCGACGTAGTCTCGCGAATCATTCGGCGCTACACATGCCGATTCTTGCGTGCTATCATTGCCGCTCGTGCGACCGACCTTGGCGCGCGATAGAGAACGCCCAGACGCGCCACACAGGCGCATATAGACGAATCAGAAGGAACGGAATCGACATGGCAGTCCCGAAGCGAAAGACCGGCCGCGCGAAGACCAACTCGCGCCGCTCGAGCCACAAGCTCACCGCGACGGCGGTCTCGATCTGCCCGCAGTGCAACGAGCCCAAGATGCCGCACCGCGTGTGCCCCGAGTGCGGGTACTACAACGGCAAGGAGATCGTGGAGACGGACTAGATCCGTCCTCCCTCCTGTTTGAGTCCCCGCAACCCAGCATCGGAGCCAAGGACGATGTCCGAGAGCGGTCCGTACACGGTCGCCGTCGACGCTGTCGGCGGCGATTTCGCACCCGAACAGGTTTTGCGGGGCGTCGAACTGGCTATCGCTGCCGACCCCTCGGTCAGGATCAACCTGACGGGTGACGCTTCGGTTGTCGAACCGTTCGCGGACACTCACGCCGACAGGGTCACAGCAACCGCCACCACTCAGACCATCGCCATGGACGACCACCCCGCGACGGCTGTGCGCTCCAAGAAGGACTCGTCGATCGTGGTCGGCTGTCGGCTGGTCAAAGAGGGCGCCGCTGACGCCTTCTTCTCGGCGGGGTCGACAGGGGCCGCAATGGCTGCCGCCACTCTGGTGATGGGCCGGATCCGGGGTGTACACCGCCCGGCGATCGCGACAGTCCTACCCACTGCAGGCCCTCCGTGCGTGCTGCTCGACGCTGGAGCCAACGCAGACTGCAAGCCCGAGCATATCCTCCAGTTCGCGCTCATGGGCAGCGCATACGCATCGATAGTCCTGGGCGTAGCCGAACCACGGATCGCACTTCTCAACATCGGCGAGGAGCCTACGAAGGGCTCCTTGCTCGCTCAGGAGTCGCACGCACTGCTCGTGCAAGGGGCCCCAGGGTTCGTGGGAAACATCGAGGGAGGCGACGTGCTCGCGGGCGTGGTGGACGTCATCGTCACCGATGGGTTCACGGGCAACGTGGCGCTCAAGCTCCTCGAAGGCACCAGCAGCATCCTGCTGGGTCAGGTCAAGGACGCGCTTACCGGTTCGGTCGTGAACAAGGCGGCAGCAGCGGTCGTCGCGCCGTCGCTCCGACGCTTGAAGGACCGGCTCAACCCCGACGCCTACGGTGGCGCGCCCCTCCTCGGAGTCAACGGAGTCTGCATCATCGGGCACGGCTCGTCCAACGCCACCGCCGTCGCGAATGGCATCAAGGTAGCCGGCCAGGCGGCTCGTGGAGCGCTGACGGCTCGGATCACAGAGGCGATCGGCGTTCAGTAGGCGCTCCGTGGACTGTCGAGGTGCCATTGGGTACACTGCCTCGACCACGCCGCGAGGCGCTCATTCACTCGCAGAGGGGGCTTGTCGGACCGCATGCCACGCTACGCCCAGATCGCAGGGATCGGATCGTACCTGCCCGAGACGGTGCTCACCAACGCCGACCTCGAGCGCATGGTCGACACATCCGACGAATGGATCACCAGCAGAACAGGGATCGCGCAACGCCGCATCGTCTCAGACGGCGAGTCCACCTCGGACCTCGCTGTGCGAGCCGCTCAGGCTGCCATGGACCGCGCCGGGGTCACAGCGGATGACGTCGACCTTCTGCTGGTCGGAACCACCAGTCCCGATTACTTGATGCCCTCCACGGCGTGCATGACCCAAGACAAACTAGGGCTGACCTGCCCATCGGTCGACGTCATGGCTGCCTGTACGAGCTTCATCTATGCCCTGCAATATGGTTCGGCCGTGATCGAAGCGGGCAGGGCCGATACGGTTGTGGTGGTCGGCGCCGAGGCGCTCACCCGGCTCGTGGACTTCACGGACAGGTCCACCTGCGTGCTCTTTGGAGACGGGGCCGGCGCTGTCGTCCTCAGGTGTGCTGAGGAGCAGGGCATCGAGGCCATCGTCCTCGGGTCGGACGGATCCGGTGGCGATCACCTCAACATACCGGCTGGCGGAGCAGCGAGACCCATCACGCACGAGGCCATCGACGCGCACGACCAGTTCGTCAAGATGGCCGGCGGCGAGGTGTTCAAGTTCGCGGTGCGAGTGATTCCGAAGGCAACCAGCGAAGCACTCAAACTGTCCGGTCACACCATCGACGATGTGACTTGGCTGGTGCCGCACCAAGCCAACGAGCGCATCGTCTCGACGATCGAAGAACGCCTCGGAATCGATGACAGCCGCGTCTACCTCAACATCGTCAACACCGGAAACACGTCTTCGGCATCGATACCGCTGGCTCTGGACGACCTGTATACTAGCGGGCGACTCGCGCCCGGCGACCTGCTTGCGCTCGTCGGATTCGGTGCTGGTCTGACCTGGGGAGCTGCTGTGGTCCGCTGGACCCTACCCGCACCGGACAAGGAGGCGTAACGGTCCATGGCGCTTCGCACTCGGCTGACCGAGCTGCTCGGAATCGAGCACCCAATAATCCAAGGCGGCATGGCCTGGACCGCTACCGCCGAACTCGCATCGGCGGTGAGCGAAGCCGGGGGGCTGGGCATCATCGGTGCCGGCCACATGCCAACAGACATGCTTCGCGATCAGATCAGAGCCGCCAAGGCCGCAACGACGCGACCGTTCGGTGTGAACCTCATGCTGATGACTCCCCACATCGATGAGCTGGTACAACTGGTGTTGGACGAGCGCGTCCCGGTGGTTACGACCGGTGCGGGCAACCCCGGGAAGTACATGGACGCGCTCAAGGAGATGGGCATCAAGGTTCTCCCGATCGCTCCTTCCACCGCACTCGCCAGGCGCCTCGAGTCCATCGGGGCTGACGCGATCATCGGCGAGGGTATGGAGGCCGGCGGGCACATCGGTGAGCTCACCACCATGGTTCTCACCCCTCAGCTGGTCGACGCGGTCGACATCCCTGTCGTTGCAGCTGGCGGTATCGCCGATGGCCGCGGTATGGCCGCAGCTTTCGCACTGGGCGCCGAGGGCGTACAGATAGGCACACGGTTCATGTGCTCCGAGGAGTGCACCATCCATCCGTCTGTGAAGGCCACCGTGATCAAGGCGAAGGACCGCGATACTGTGGTCTCGGGGCGCTCGACCGGCCACCCCGTTCGCGTCATCAAGAACAAGCTTTCGCGCATGGTCGAAGAGCTCGACCGAGAGAACAAGTCCGCCGAGATCGAGGAGTTGGGAACCGGGAAGCTCGCGCTCGCGATGCGCGAGGGTGACACTGCCATGGGCTCGCTCATGGCCGGACAGGCAGCCGCGATGGTGTGCAGAATCCAGCCGGCCGCTGAGATCGTCGACGAGATCATCACGGAAGCGACTGACGTGATGGGCCGCTTGGCCGTCGTGGCTCGCGGGGTCTAGCAGATGCCGAGTCCCCGTACCGCACTGGTGTTCCCCGGCCAGGGCTCTCAGCGTCTCGGCATGCTGGAGACACTCCCCGAGCACGACACTCTGGTCAGGCTACTCGACGCAGCCGAAGCACTCACCGACATCGACCTGCGTACGGTCGCCACGCTGGGACCTGAGTCCGAACTCGCGGACACGCGCTCTGCCCAGCCGCTGCTGTATCTCGCCGACTGGTGCTGGGGCGACGCCCTGATCGAGGCCGGGGTGGAGCCTTCCGTCGTGGCGGGTCACTCCCTGGGAGAGCTCGCTGCGCTTGCCATCGCGGGCGTCTTCTCGGTGGAGGCCGGACTCGAACTCGTCGTCGAGCGCAGCAAGCTCATGGCGACCTGCGCGCTGACCACCCCCGGCACCATGGCTGCGGTCCTGGGGCTGCCAAGCGCAGAGCATCGGGGAGGCCATCTCGGATATCGACGGGGTCTGGCTCGCCAACGACAACTCCGAGTCTCAGGTGGTCATCTCCGGTACTCATGCCGGTGTCGAAGCGGCATCCGACGCGCTGAAGCTTGCCGGCGCCCGGAAGGTCGTGCCGCTCAACGTCGCTGGCCCGTTCCATTCTCCCCTGATGGAGCCCGCGCGCGCCGCGTTCGAGGAGCTGCTGCGCGGAGCTGACTTCCACGATGCGAAGATCCCGGTCGTCCAGAACACCAAACCCACTCCCACGACGGCGAGCGAGGTCATCAGAGAGCGGCTGGTCGCCCAGATCGCTTCGCCGGTCCGTTGGACCGAGACGATGGCCGTGATCTCCGGCGAGGGGCCGGTGACGGTCGTCGAGGCCGGCCCTGGCTCCGTTCTCACCGGGCTCGCGCGCAAGGTGCCCGACACGACAGCGCTCGCGGTCGAGTCCTCCGGCTTCGAGCACATTCTCAAGGAGGTCTTCTAGACATGCCGGATCTTTCAGGCAAGACCGCGCTCGTCACAGGCGCATCGCAGGGCATCGGAGCCACAGTCGCGCGTGAACTCGCCAGCTGCGGCGCCGCTGTTGCGATCAACTACTACCCGGGCATGGAGGAAGCCGCCGAGGCGCTCGTTGCGGAGTTCCGTGACGCCGGGGGTCGCGCTATGTCCGTGGCGGCCGACGTGACCGACGCCGAGCAGGTGGCCTCGATGGTCGACGCCGTAATGGGCGAGTTCGGTACCATTGACGTGCTGGTCAACAACGCCGGCATCACCCGAGACGGTCTGCTCGTCAGGATGTCCGATGCCGACTGGAACGCCGTGATCTCGACCAACCTCACCGGCGTGTTCACCGTCACCCGGGCAGTCGCAAGGCACATGATGAAGGCGCGCAGCGGATCGATCGTCAACGTCGCGTCGGTCGTGGGCCTTGTCGGCAACGCGGGACAGGCCAACTACTCGGCCGCCAAGGCCGGGGTCATCGGGCTCACCAAGACGACAGCGCGCGAACTCGCGAGCCGCAACGTTCGCGCGAACGCCGTGGCCCCGGGCTTCATTGAGACCGCGATGACCGCTGCTCTGCCTGAGTCGGTCCGCGACGCCACCCGCGCCGGGATCGCGATGGGCCGCTTCGGCTCCGCCGAGGATGTCGCGAAGGCCATCGCGTTTCTCGCAAGCGATGACGCGGCCTACGTCACGGGGCAGGTTCTTGCCGTCGACGGTGGAATGACGTGTGTGTAGCCTCTCGGGTGACAGCGTCGCCCGTGCGTGCTAGTAACCGGGTTTTCTGAAGGAGGTGTATGAATGGAACGAGACGACATCATGGAGAAGGTCAAGGGAGTCATCGTCGAGCAGCTGGGCGCCGACGAGGCCGATGTGACCGAGGACGCCACCTTCATCGATGACCTCGGAGCTGACTCCCTCGACATCGTCGAGTTGGTCATGGCGCTTGAAGAGGAGTTCGGCATCTCCATCCCCGATGAGGAGGCCGAGAACATCAAGACCGTCGGAGACGCGGTTGCCTTCATCGAGGCGACCTAGTACAGCTTCGCTTGTAGCCGGAGGTTCGGCGGCGGCCGCGTAGCCGGCCCCGCCTCCTCCCGGTGAATGCCCCCGTTCTCGAGAGGTGTCACGCTCGTGGAGATGCCCACACTGACTATCGGCAACCGGACGGCCAGGCTACCCATCATCCAGGGTGGTATGGCTGTCCGCATATCGCTGTCGCCGCTCGCTGCTGCGGTCGCCGAGGCGGGAGGAATCGGCGTCATCGCCGGCTCCGGCCTGACGCCTGACGAGCTTCGTGCTGAGATCAGAGCTGTACGCGCTGCGACGACCGGAGTCCTCGGCGTCAACGTCATGGTTGCGATCAAGAGCTTCAGCGAGATGATCCATGCGGCCCTCGACGAGGGGATCGACCTCGTCATCGCAGGGGCGGGATTCTCGCGTGACGTATTCACGTGGTGCCGCGAAGCGAACGTCCCGATGGTGCCCATCGTGGGTAGCGCGCGCGTCGCCAAGCTCGCGGAGCGGTTCGGCGCCGCAGCGGTGGTGGTAGAGGGATTCGAAGCCGGGGGTCATCTGGGCACGGACCGTCTCATGCGAGACCTCCTGCCGGAGATCATAACCGCGGTCCAGATCCCCGTGATCGGTGCCGGGGGAGTAGTGACGGGCGAGGACATCGCCGAGGTACTCTCGATGGGCGCCGCGGGAGTCCAGATGGGCAGCCGGTTCGCGGCGACCGTCGAGTCCTCCGCGCCCGACGCGTTCAAGCAGATGTACGTCGACGCCACCCCCGACGAGGTAGTGCTCGTGAAGAGCCCGGTCGGCCTGCCCGGACGCGCGCTCAAGAACCCGTTCTGGGAGCGCACCCAGCGCGAGGACTACCCGCCGATACCGTCGTGCCGAGCGTGCCTCAAGGTGTGCCACAAGGAGTACTGCATCGTGCGCGAACTTGAGATGGCGCAGGGAGGCGACGTCGAGCAGGGACTCGTCTTCTCCGGATCTGCCGCTGCGCGCATCCACGACGTCCCAACCGTGTCCGAGCTGATGAGCCGCCTTGAAGCGGAGTACGCCCTCGCGCAGGAGGCCTCGCGATGAGACGCGTCGCGGTCACCGGGATGGGGTGCGTGACCTGCACGGGCGTGGGCGTCGACGCACTGTGGGACTCGCTGGCCAATGGCAGGAGCGGCATCACTCCCATCACGCACTTCGACGTTTCGGAGTACTCAACCCGATTCGCGGGCTACGTGCACGACTTCGATCCATCGACGATGCTCGATCCCAAGGAAGCACGACGCATGTCGCGTTTCCAGCAGTTCGCGATGGTCGCGGCCGACGAGGCGTTGAGAGATGCGGGTCTGGAGGAGATCGACGAAGGACTCGCCCCACGCGCCGGGTGCATCGTTGGGTCCGGCATCGGTGGCGTGGGGACGATGGAGGAGCAGATCGCTGTCCTGGGGGAACGCGGTCCCGGGAGAGTCAGCCCGTTCATCGTGCCCATGATGATCGTGGATCTCGCCGCGGGCCAGATCTCCATCAAGTACGGCCTCAAGGGCATCAACTACGCACCCGTGTCCGCGTGCGCCACAGGCAACCACGCACTTGGTGAGGCCTTCGAAGTGATTCGGCGCGGAGATGCAGACGTCGTCGTCGCAGGCGGCTTCGACGCTGGGGTGACTCACATCGGTCTCGCGGGCTTTTGCGCGGCGCGCGCCCTCTCGACGCGAAACGACGACCCGCAAGCTGCGTCGAGACCGTGGAGCGCCAGCCGCGACGGCTTCGTCATCGCCGAGGGCGGCGCCATTCTCGTCCTCGAGGAATGGGAGCACGCGAAGGCCCGTGGCGCCACGATCCGGGCGGAGCTCGCCGGCTACGGTGCGACGGCGGATGCCTACCACATCACCGCGCCCGCCCCTGACGGTTCAGGCGCAGTGCGCTCGATGGACATCGCGCTGGCCAAGGCGGGGTTGTCTCCGCACGACGTCGACTACATCAACGCACACGGCACGTCGACACCGGTAGGCGACCTCGCTGAGACCAACGCGATCAAGCGGGTCTTCGGGAGCGGAGCTCCGCTCGTCTCGAGCACCAAGTCGATGATGGGACACATGCTCGGAGGGGCGGGTGCGGCCGAGGCCATTGCCTGCGTGCTCGCGATGGAGCACGGCCTGGTCCCACCGACCATCAACCTCACGGACCCCGACCCCGAGTGCGACCTCGACTACGTTCCGCTCGTCGCGCGCAAGACGCGAGTGTCGGTGTCGATGAGCAACTCGTTCGGGTTCGGCGGGCACAACGCCACGCTGGTGTTCACTGCTGCGGAGTAGTGACGTGCCGAAGCGAAAGCCCGAGACTCCCGATACAGAACTCGCCACGAAACTCGATATAGCCGAGCGTATCGTCGGTCACCGCTTCCGCGACCAGCAGCTCCTGCAGCGCGCGCTCACTCACCCCTCGGCGGTGGAGGACCGAGACCCTACCTGCTACTACGAGCGGCTGGAGTTCCTCGGAGATTCGATCGTGGGCTTCTTCATCGCTGAAGAGCTCTACACCCGCTTCCCGCTCATGCCGGAAGGCGGCATGACCCGCATCAAGGTCTCCGCCGTCGCCGGATCGGTATTGGCGTCGGTATCGGCAGAGCTCGGGCTCTCAGACGCTCTCATCTTGGGCGAGAGCGAGCTGGGTACGGGGCGGCGCGGTCTGAACTCGGCACTCGAGAACGTCTTCGAAGCACTGGTGGCGGCGCTCTACCTCGATGCGGGCATCGACGTGGCCAGGCATTGGGTCCTCGCCACCCTCGGACCACTGATCTCAGAGGAAGTGGCGTCGTATCCCGAGAACCCCAAGTCCGCGCTCCAGGAGATCGCGCAGTCGCGAGGGGAGTCGGCGGTCTACCGCATCGAGAACCAGGAAGGTCCACCGCACGCGCGGGTCTTCACCGCCTCCGTAGAGGTCGCAGGCGAGGTCATCGGCCGCGGTTCCGGGCGCACGAAGAAGGAAGCCGAGGCCGCGGCGGCGACCGCTGCCCTTCAGGCCGTTGAGGGCTGATCCCACCGCCGAGGCGTCACGAGGTGCTGTGGTAAACTGTCCGGCACGTCCGCGCAGCGCGGAACACCTTGCCGACCTGCGCTTTTCCGAGGGGGCACGTGCATCTCAACTCGCTCATACTCAAGGGCTTCAAGTCCTTTGCTGACCGCACGGTTCTCTCCCTCGAGCCCGGCGTCACGGTGGTTGTTGGCCCCAACGGCTCCGGAAAGTCCAACATCTCCGACGCGGTGCTGTGGGTGCTGGGCGAACAGAGCGCCAAGACGCTGCGCGGCCACGCGATGGAAGACGTCATCTTCGCAGGGTCTTCGGCACGCCAGCCGGTGGGTGTCGCCGAGGTCGACTTGGTCCTCGACAACTCCGACGGCACGCTTCCACTGGAGTTCACCGAGGTAACCATCACTCGCCGCATGTACCGCTCGGGCGACAGCGAGTACCTGATCAACCAGTCTCCTGCGCGACTCATGGACGTACAGGACCTGCTCCACGACTCGGGACTCGGCCGCGACACGCACTCGATCATCAGCCAAGGGCGCCTCGACGAGGTACTCAACTCCCGCGCGGAGGACAGGCGCACTCTCATCGAGGAAGCCGCCGGGGTCCTGAAGCACAAGAAGCGCAAGGAGCGCGCACTTCGCAAGCTGACCGGGATGGAGGCGCACCTCGAGCGCGCGAAGGACGTCTCCTCGGAGATCGAGCGGCAGCTTCGTCCGCTCGAGCGCCAGGCCAACAAGGCGGCCAGCCACGCAGGCCTGGTCAAGGAACTGCGCGACGTCGAGTGTGCCCTCGCGGTCGACGACCTTCGCCGTCTTCAGGCCGAGTGGGAGGGCCTCGCCAAACTCGAGAACGAGGCCGACGCAGATATCGAGCTGTCGCGCTACCGGCTCAGCAGAGAAGGAGCGCGAGCTGGAGAAGTTCCAGATGATGCTCGAGGAGAAGGGGCTGTTCGTAGGGGACCTCTCCGAGCAACGTCGGCGTATGCAGTCTATTCTCGAGCGCCTCGACGCGGGTCTGCTGCTCTTGGAGGAGAAGGGCAAGAACCTCGTGGCCCGGCTCTCCGATCTTCGGGCGAAGCTTCATCAGTCCGAGACGAGAGCGGCGTCTCGCGGTGGCGAACTCGAGGCGCTCAGCGCAGAACGAGGCGAGACAGACGGCCGCCTCAAAGCCCTGTACGGCCAGCTCAACGAGTTGCGCAAGGAGTCGGAGGCGGTGCGCAAGGCCCGGCTCGCCGCAGACGAGGAACTCGCTCGTCTCGGCTCCGAGCTGCGGCGGGCTCGCAAGCTGCTGGAGGACGACCGCGCTTCGCACTCCAAGGGGCAACAGGCGTTGCAGGCATTCTCGCTCGAGCAGGACCTGCTCGCCCAGCGCGCCGACCAGGTCCGAGAAGCCGCACAGTCCGCGCACGCCACACTCTCGGCACGCCGTTCTCGGCTCGAGTCACTGCAGGCCCAGCTTGCGCGCCTCAAGCGAGACATGGCCCTCGCGGACGGCGACGTCGACAAGCGAGTGCGCGTGCTTGACTCGCGTCGGCGCGAGCTCGACACCCGCAGGGAGGCCCTTACGGCCTCACGCGGCGAGGCCAAGGGGCTGGAAGAGGTCGATCGTGCCTTCGCCTCTGCGTCTCCAGGCCTGGCATGGGCGATAAGCAAGGAGCGCGACCTCAAGGGCATCGTCGGCCCGCTCTCAGAGGCCGTTCGCGCCCCGGAGGAGCTTGAGTCGCTGGTGGAGCGGCTCTTGGGCTCGGACCTGTTCGGCATCCTCGTCGAAGGACTCCGGCGCCGCGGCCCGTGTTGCACGCGCTTTGTCGGCGGAGGTCGAAGGCGAGGTCTCGCTCGTCCCGTTGGACGGTATGCGTCCTCGGGCGACCTCTCGCTCGCCCAAGGGAAAGCGCCTGTTCGACCAGATCGACTGCGATCCGGCTGCCGCACGGGCGATCGAAGCGCTGCTGGGTGATGTCTACCTGGTCGACACCATCGAAGATGCGCTTACTGCATCCGAGTCCGATAAGTCCGGCTCTCGCTTTGCGACTCGCGAAGGAGCTGTCGCATGGCCCAGCGGCAAGCTCACGTTGGGCACCCAGGTCTCGGACACCGATGGCGTGCTCACGCGCAAGCGCCGCATCAACGAGCTCCGCGACGAATCGACGGCGCTTGTGGCGCAGGTCGGGGAGGCCGAATCCGACGTCACGACGGCGGAAGAGGCACTCGCGCTCGCACAACAGGACGCCCTCGAGATCTCGCAGAAGATCGCCTCGCTCACCGGCGAGCACGACTCGCTGCTCGCGGATGTCGGCCGGCTTGAGACCCAGCTCACTGCGCTGGACAACGAGGCCGCATCGGTGGAGCGAAGAATCGCCGAGATCAACGAGCGCGCCGAGAAGGACCGCCCACAGATCGACGAGTACGAAGCCGGCATCGCCCGTAACCTCAAGAGCATCGAGCTGTTCGAAGAGGAGCTCGCAAGCGCGAGCGAGGTCCGCGACGCGCGCTTCCGAGAGGAGAGCGCTGTCTCCGAGCGTCTCAGCGTGTGTCAGGTCGAGATCGCGACCGTCTCGGAACGTGAGGTCCATCTCAAGCGCCAGGTCAACACCATCACAGCCGAGCTCAAGGAGCTGGGTGAAACCGTAGAACGGTCGCGGGCTACCGAGGAGGCGCTCGAGCTGCTGCGCGCAAGGATCGAGCCGGTCCACGAGCTCTACCTCGTCTTGCAGGAGCGGGCCGATCACTGGGCGGGCAAGCTCCGAGACAGGGCGCGCTTCGAGCAGGCCGACTCGGAGTCGCTGCGCTCGACGATCCACGGAGCCCAAGACGCGGTGCGCGAGGTCCAATCTGAGATCGACTCGAAGAACGAGGCGATGGGCGATCTGCGGGTGACCAAGGCGCAACTCGAGATCCAGGTCGATCAGGCGGTACGCCGGATCGTAGAGGAACAGGGCCTGCCGCTCGAGACGGCGCTCGCGGCCGCGCCGCTCGACGACAGGACAGAAGCGCAAGACCGCGCTCACGCCCTTCGCAAGCGCATCGCCAACCTCGGGCCGGTCAATCCAGTTGCCATGGAGGAGTTCGAAGCACTCAGAGGACGCCGCGACTTCATGTCAGACCAGATCGCCGACCTCGATTCGTCCCGCAAGGCGCTCGGCAAGGTCGTTGCAGCCATCGACAGGAAGATGAAGGACCGCTTTCTCGAGACATTCGAGGCCGTCGACAAGCACTTCCAGGAGATCTTCTCGGTGCTTTTCCCCGGCGGCGCGGCACAGCTGCAACTCACGGACCCTGATGACCCCGAGGTCACCGGAGTCGAGGTCATCGCGCAACCGCGTGGCAAGAAGCTCGCGAAGATGTCGCTGATGTCGGGCGGCGAGAAGTCGCTCACCGCACTCGCACTGCTATTCGCCGTCTACAAGACGCGACCGTGCCCCTTCTACATCCTCGACGAGGTCGAAGCCGCGCTCGACGACACGAACCTGAGACGGTTCGTCGCGTTCGTCGAGTCGATGCGCAAGTACACGCAGTTCGTTGTCGTCACCCACCAGCGGCGCACGATGGAGTCGGCCGACGTCTTGTACGGCGTTTCGATGCAGGCTGACGGCGTGAGCAAGGTTGTCAGCCAGAAGCTCGACAGGACGACGCAGCCGATGGAGGGAGCCGATGAGCACGCCGTGGTTTAGGCGGCTGGCTGACGGCCTCACGAAGAGCCGCGAGCGACTCGGCGAACAGCTCAACGTTCTGCTGAACCGTGGTCCGAACCTCGACGATGAGTTCTGGGCTGACCTCGAAGACGCCCTCATCGCGGCGGACATCGGCTTCACTGCAACCACTGAGATCGTGGACAGCCTTCGTGACGAGTCTGCCCGCAAAGCGCTGCCTGACGCGGCCGCTGTCATCGACATGCTTGTCGAGCGCATCGCCGCCGAGTTCAAGCCGGGCGAGGACGTGTTCGCGCTCGCACCGGTGACCATCCTCATGGTGGGGGTGAACGGGACCGGCAAGACCACTTCGGTGGGCAAGCTCGCGAAACAGGCCGTTGACTCGGGGAGATCGGTCATGCTTGGCAGCGCTGACACGTTCCGCGCCGCCGCCGCGGAGCAGCTCGACGTCTGGGCACAGCGTGCTCAGGTGCCGGTCGTCCGTCGCGACAGGGGGGCAGACCCTGCTGCCGTCGCTTTCGATACGGTCGTGGCCGCGGAGCAGGCCGGCGCCGATCTCACACTGATCGATACGGCGGGCCGACTGCACACCTCGGCCGAGCTCATGCGCGAGCTGCAGAAGGTCATGCGCGTCGCCGAGAACCGCAGCGCACCGCCGGTCAAGACGGTCTTGGTGATGGACGCGACCACCGGGCAGAACGGCCTTGCTCAGGCGAGGGAGTTCAACGCTGCGCTCGGTGTCGACGGCATCGTGCTCACCAAGCTCGACGGAACCGCCAAGGGCGGTATCGCCGTCGCGATATCGCGTGAGCTGCAGATTCCGATTCTGCGGATCGGTGTTGGTGAAGGGCTCGAGGACCTGAGGCCTTTCGATCCTGACGTCTTCGCAAGGGCCCTCATTCGTGGAGAGTGACGATCTCTACACCGGACCGACACTGTTGGCGCCCGGGGCCAACGACACGGGACGGAATCTCGCGAGACGGCTGATCATTCCGCTCGCGCTCCTGCTCTTCGCCGTCGTTCTGGTCTTCTACGTGTTCTTCACGTCGATCACGGTGCGGGGCGAGTCGATGGAGCCCACGCTGCGCAACGGGGATCGGCTTCTCATCACGAAGGGCTACGACACGCCCGCTCGCGGAGACGTTGTCGTGTTCGCGACACTGGACACCCGCAACCGCGAGGAAGACCTCGTCAAGCGAGTCATCGCCGTCCAGGGTGACACGGTGGAGGTGCGGCAGGGCATCGCGCTGGTCAACGGCACCGTCGAGCCCGCGAGGAGCATCTTGACGAGCCCGTACGACCCCAGCTACGTCAAACCCTTCGTGATCGAGCCCGGCAACGTGTTCGTCATGGGCGACAATCGGCCGATCGCCCTGGATAGTCGCGATCTCGGCCCCGTGCCGATCACCTCCATCAAGGGCAAGGCGGTCTACCTCTACGCCCCGATCAACCACGCTCGCTCGCTACGCTGACCGATTGACCGCGGCACGGACGCAGACTAGGGTTGTCCGTGCCCAGAGCCTCCCCTGAGTACGACGAAAGGCCCTCACCCGATGTTTCAGAACCTCTCAGACCGCCTCCAGCAGATCTTCGCCGGACTCACCGGCAAGGGCAGACTGACCGAGGCCGATGTCGACGCCGCCATGCGCGAGATCCGCATGGCTCTGCTCGAGGCCGACGTGAACTTCAAGGTCGTGAAGGAGTTCGTCGCGAAGGTCCGGGAGCGTGCGGTGGGCTCGGACGTGCTCTCGTCCCTCACGCCGGGCCAGCAGGTCATCAAGATCGTGCTCGACGAGATGACTCATCTGTTGGGCGACACCAACAGCAAGCTGGCGCTGTCGGGCCGCATTCCCAACGTCGTCATGCTCGTGGGCCTGCAGGGATCCGGCAAGACAACCGCCACGGCCAAGCTCGCACTGCTTCTGCGCAAGCAGGGCAAGCATCCGCTGATGGTGGCGTGTGACGTCTACCGGCCCGCGGCCATGGACCAGCTGGAGGCACTCGGCCGAGAACTCGACATCCCTGTGTACCGGGGCGACTCGGCCGACCCGGTCGCCATCGCGCGGGCGGGCGTTCGGGAAGCGATCGATACGTTGCGCGACGTGGTCATCGTCGACACCGCGGGACGGCTGCACATCGACGAGGAGATGATGTCTGAGGCGGCGTCCATCCGCGATGCCGTGAAGCCCGACCAGATACTCATGGTCGTGGACGCGATGACAGGTCAGGATGCCGTCAACGTCGCTGCCGCGTTTGCCGAGAAGGTCAACTTCGACGGCGTCATCATGAGCAAGCTCGATGGCGACGCCCGGGGTGGCGCCGCGCTGTCGATCCGCCAGGTCACCGGCAAGCCGATCAAGTTCGTCTCGGCAGGCGAGAAGCCCGACGCGCTCGAGCCCTTCTACCCCGACCGAATGGCGAAGCGCATCCTCGGCATGGGCGATGTGGTCTCGCTCATCGAGAAGGCGCAGGAGGCGGCTGCCGGCGCCGATGAGGTTGACGAGAAGACCGCCGCGCGGCTCGCCAAGGGCGACTTCACCCTCGAGGACTTCCTGACTCAGATCAAGCAGGTGCGCAAGATGGGCGGGCTGGGCGGGATTCTCAAGTCATTGCCGGGCGCGGGCAAGCTCAAGGACGTCGAGGGACAGGTCGACGAGGGCGAGCTCGATCGCGTCGAGGCGATCATCTTCTCCATGACCGGCAAGGAGCGGCGAAACCCGAAGCTCCTGAACGGATCGCGGCGGGAGCGGATCGCCAGAGGTGCCGGGGTGAGCGTCACCGACGTGAACCGAGTCCTCAAGCAGTTCACCGAAGCCCGCAAGCTCATGAAGCAACTCCAAGCCACCCAGGGGAAGGGCCGACGCAGGATGCGCCTGCCCGGAATGGGGGGCGGGCTCGGGGGAGTGTAGGCGCGCGCGCAGGGCGATTTGACCAGCGCTGGCGCGTCTTTGACCGAAGCCCGACCCTGCCGTATCATTATCCACCGCTTTGCTCGAAAGGAGCGTCCGCATCCGCGCGGACGCCTTGTCCGGAGGTGAACCCGTTGGCAGTCAAGATCCGCCTGGCGCGTCACGGTGCCAAGAAGGCCCCGTTCTACCGCATCGTCGTCGCCGACGGTCGCGCGCGCCGCGATGGCCGATTCATCGAGATAGTCGGTCGCTACAACCCTCGCACCAACCCGTCGACCGTCGAGGTCGACGTTGAGAAGGTCGACGCTTGGATCGCGAAGGGAGCCCAGCCCAGCGAGGCGGTGGCGAAGCTCATCGCCATCGCGAAGGGCGAGAAGCAGGCGCCGGTCGCTGAGGCCAAGGTCTCCAAGAAGGCCGCAGACAAGGCGAAGGCCGAGGCCGACGCTGCAGTGAAGGCAGCGGAAGAGGCAGCCGCGGCCAAGGAGGCGCCCGCAGAGGAGCCGCTGCGAGGAGGCCCCCGCTGAGGAGCCGGCCGCAGTTGAAGAGGCTCCCGCCGAGGAGCCGGCTGCCGAAGAGGCGCCCGCCGCAGAGGAGGCCCGCCGCTGAGGAGGCTGCCGAAAGCCGCCGATACTGCCGACGAAGAGTAGCGGGACGCGCGAATGTCCCGCACCGGTGCTGACACCGAAGCGCTTGTCCGCTACCTCGTCGAGTCGCTTGTAGACGTGCCCGAGGCGGTGAAGATCTCCGTCACCCAGAGTGATAGACTCCGTCAGCTTCATGGTGGAGCTCGACCCCTCCGACGTCGGCAAGGTCATCGGGCGCGGCGGGCGCACCATCAAGGCCATCCGCACTCTGGCCCGCGCTGCCGGCAGCACAGAGAACCGGCAGGTCGAGGTCGACGTCGTAGGCTGACATGCCCATGGCAACAGAGCCCTACGCCGCGATCGGGCGCGTCACCAAGACCCACGGACTCAACGGGGAGGTCTCCGTCGTCTTCGACGACGGGGCCTCTTCTGTCGTTCGGGAGGGACTGCTCGTGTGGTTCGTGCCACCCCCCGGGCAGGCAGGACCGTCGCGGATCGTCCAGACTCGGCCAGGACCCAAGGGGACGCTCGTGTCGTTCGAGCGACGTGACCACCGTCGACCAAGCCGCGCCTCTCGTCGGCTGCAGCATTCTCGCCCGCGCGGAGGATCTCCCCGGGGAGCGGCAGAACGCGGATGAGCGCTGACTATGCCGGGTTCTCGGTGATGCGACACGGATCGCGGGGACTTGGGTGTCGTGCGTGAGACGATCATCACGGGCGCGAACGACGTCTGGATCGTCGATGGCACATTCGGAGAGGTGCTCATCCCGGTGATAGACGACGTCGTGCTTGAGATCGACGATGCAGCGACGCGTCATCCGGGTAGCGCTGCTCCCGGGGCTGCTGGAGGACGACGACCGATGAGGGTCGACGTCCTCACCATCTTCCCGGAGATGTTCGACGCGCCGATGTCGGCCTCGATCGTCGGCTTGGCTCGTCAGAAGGGCCTCCTCAACCTATACGTCCACGACCTGAGGGACTGGACCCACGACCGCCACCGGACCACCGACGACGCACCCTATGGTGGGGGACCGGGCATGGTGATGAAGCCGGAACCCATCTTCGAGGCCATCGATTCCATACGCGGTCTCGACGCGGACCCGGGCATGGTGGGCTTTCTGACCCCGGCGGGACGGCGCCTCACGCAGCGGCTCGCCCAGGAGCTGGCTGGCGCAACTCGCATCATCCTCGTGTGCGGGCGCTACGAGGGCTTCGACGAGCGGGTGTTCGCGCTCGCCGACTTCCAGATCTCCATAGGCGACTACGTTCTGACCGGAGGCGAACTGCCGGCGATGGTCGTTGTCGACGCCGTCGCACGGCTTCAGCCGGGCGTCTTAGGCGACGAGCTGAGTGCTGCAGACGAAACCTTCACACAAGGTCTACTGGAGTACCCCCAGTACACGCGCCCCGCCGAGTATCGTGGTCTCGAGGTGCCTGCGGTCCTGCGTTCCGGAGATCACGCAAGGATCGCCGCGTGGCGAAGGGAGCAGTCGGTCCGGAGAACCGCGCGAGTGAGACCCGACCTGCTGCCCCGAGCCGCGCTGACCGACTCGGAGAGGGCTGTCGCGAATAGCGAGCGCGAGGGCCTGGACGGACAGGAAGACAGCTGATGATTCCGACCGAAGGGTCCGTGCCCGGTGAGTCGTCCGAGCAGGACCTCTCCATGCCGCGTGCGGACCAGACCTCGGTAGGCCGATGGATGGTCGAGACCGCGCTGCTTCTCATCGTGGCCTTCGTCATCGCTCAGGGTGTCAAGGCATTCGTGGTGCAACCATTCGTCATCCCTACCGGGTCGATGATCCCGACGATCGGCGTGGGTGACTACGTGCTCGCCGAGAAGATCAGCTACCTTCTCGGGGGCACTCCGGCCCAAGGCGATATCGTCGTCTTCGATGATCCGATGGACGAGCACCCACAGCTGATAAAGCGGGTCATCGCAACCGGAGGGCAGACCGTCGACGTCCGAGACGGTGATGTGTACGTCGATGGCGAGCCACTCTCAGAGCCATACGTACATGGAAAGGCGACGACACCCGGCACAGTCGCCACGCCTCTCGTCATCCCGAGGGGGTTCGTTTGGCTGATGGGAGACAACCGGCCCAACAGCGGCGACAGCCGCTACTTCGGGCCACAGCCTATCTCGGCCGTACACGGCAGGGCATTCTGGACATACTGGCCACTTGGGCAGTTCGCTCCGCTAGACTGATTCACCGACTACGACCCGTCTTCCGCATCCGAGGAGTCGATCCGATGGCACCCGAGCACGTGAACGATGAGCAGCAGCAGACCTCAACGCTGAGGTGGCTGGTCGAGACCGCGCTGCTCGTCGCATTGGCGTTCGTGCTCGCTCAGGGCATCAAGTCCTTCGTCGTACAGCCGTTCGTCATACCGTCTGGCTCGATGCTGCCCACCATCCAGTTGGGCGACCGCGTGATAGCCGAGAAGCTCACGTATCGCTTCTCCCACCCTCCCAGACCCGGCGAGATCGTGGTATTCGCGAACCCCCAGGGCTATCCGCCGATCCTCATCAAGCGTGTCGTCGCCTCAGGGGGCCAGACCGTCGACCTCAAGGACGGCAAGGTCTACATCGACGGCAAGCTGATCGACGAGCCGTACACTCACGGTCAACCGACCCAGCCGCTCAACCCGGCGTACACCTACCCGTTCAGAGTCCCCGATGACTACGTGTGGTTGATGGGTGACAACCGCACCAACAGCGGCGACAGCAGGGAGATAGGCCCCGTGGCGCTCTCGGCGATAAAGGGCCGAGCCATGTGGACGTACTGGCCGCCCAAGGCGTTCGGACCGCTCGAGTAGTCGCGAGACCGCAGCCAGCCAGGCTCTGAGCGCCCGCTATGACCCCCATTGCCCACGCTACGGTGGTGGTCTATACTACCCACTCGCGCCTGCTTCAGGGTCGCACTGACACGTCTAAAGAACAGGAACAACCAAGGCCATGGATATCATCCGCGCAATCGAGCAGCAGCAGATCCGCGAGGACTTGCCGCCGTTCGCCGTTGGCGACACCGTCAAGGTCCACTACAAGATCATCGAGGGTCAGCGCGAGCGCACCCAGGTCTTCCAAGGCGTCATCACGCGGCGCCACGGAGCGTCCAACCGAGAGACCTTCACCGTCCGCAAGATCAGCTTCGGCGTGGGTGTCGAGCGCACCTTCCCCGTCCACTCGCCCAAGATCGAGAAGGTCGAGATCATCAGCAGCGGCAAGGTCCGGCGCGCCAAGCTCTACTTCCTGCGCGACAAGGTCGGCAAGGCCGCGCGCCTCAAGGAGAAGGGCTTCTAGGCCGCTTCATGTACCACGCACACTGCGACTCCCGAACGGGGCGGCTGCCACAGGCGGCGCCCCGTTCGTGCGTTCGTCGGCAGATGAGATCGCTGTGAGCCCGAGAGACCGCCGCTCCATCGCCGAGATCCGCCACCTGCTCGCTTGTGCGACCGGACCCGCGCTCGACCGGCTCGCCGAGGAGCTTGCCGACGACGACCGGTCGGGTGTGGCGGCCGCCATCACTGCGGCTCGAGCTCGGGAAGCGGCAGCCGGCGCGGAGCGTGCTCGCTTGGGCCGGCTGTACGCTCTCGAACGCCAGTTGAGGGCCCAGGGCTACCTCGTCATCGCGGGCGTGGACGAAGTCGGGCGTGGTGCCATCGCCGGACCGCTGACCGCCGGTGCTTGCGTGTTGCCTGCGAAGCCTCGCATCACCGGCGTGGACGACAGCAAGCGGCTCACACCATCGAGGCGGCGATCCATCGCCCTGTCCGTCAAGGAGATCGCCCTGTGCTGGTCCGTGGCACACGTCCCACCCGAGGAGATCGACTCGCTCGGTATCAGCGCTGCGCTACGCCGTGCGATGGGCCGAGCGCTTGCGGGACTTGAGCTTGAGCCCGATCACGTCGTTGTCGACGGCCTGCCCGTTGGGGTCGCACGCCTGGAAACGGCGGTCGTGAAGGGCGACTCGAAGGTGGCGGCCATCGCGGCGGCATCTTGCCTCGCGAAGGTCGAACGAGACGACCTCATGACCGAGCTGGCAGGCGCCCACCCCCGCTACGGCTTCGAGATCAACAAGGGCTACGGAACGCCGGAACACCTCGAAGCCGTCGCGCGATTCGGGCTCAGTCCCGCGCATCGTCGATCGTTCTCACCCGGCGGCGGCACACAGGCTCTCTTCTAGCCCGTCCATCGCCGGGGTTTGGTAACCAGCCGGCAAGATTCGGTTACCTGCCGCCTGTCACGCTCCGCGCAGGAGGTGGAGCCGATGACAGACTCAACGCAAGAGACTCGGTGACAGGGGAGAGGACGCGGCGGCAGCGTATCTCGAACGTGCCGGCATGACAGTGGTCGAGCGCAACTGGCGCTGCCCGACCGGAGAGATCGACATCGTGGCACTCGAGGGCGAGACCCTCGTGCTGTGCGAGGTCAAGACGCGTCGCAGCACCAAGAAGGGTACGCCGGAGGATGCGGTCACACCGGCGAAACAAAGGCGCTACGCCCGGCTGGCCGCCGCGTACGTGCAACACGCCGGAGTCGCCGAGGCACTCGTCAGGTTCGACGTCATATCGCTACTGGTGATCAGCGAAGACAGAGCGCTGCTTCGCCACCATCGCGCGGCGTTCGTCCCCGGCGACGCGCGGTGAACGCGACTCAATGCCGGGTCCGGACCGCGACGATACTCGGGGTCCGGGCAACGCCCGTCGACGTGGAGGTCGACGTGGGCCCCGGGTTGCCCTCGTTCGCGGTCGTGGGCCTGGCGGACCTCGCGGTTCTCGAGGCGCGCGAGCGGGTGCGCTCGGCGTTGCGTTCGTCCGGATTCGAACTGCCCAACTCACGGATCGTCGTGAACCTTGCACCCGGTCCGCTCAAGAAGCATGGCACCGGCTTCGATCTGCCGATAGCGCTCGGAATCCTGACGGCCACCAAACAGCTGCCGTCCCGCCTCACTGACGGCGTCGTTGCGGTCGGCGAACTCTCACTCGATGGTGGTGTTCGGCCCATCACGGGGATGCTGGCTCACGCCATCGGCGCTCGTGACGCGAACTCCATGCTTCTGGGCCCCGCGCGCAACCGCGAGGTGACGGCGATTCCCGGGCTTGTCTACCTACCCTTGCAGCACCTCAGGGACCTGCGCCGAGGGTTGCCTGTACCGGCCGGCGCCTCGATTCCCGAGACCGCTACGACTCCGACCGGGCCTACCCTGGACTTCGCCGACGTGGTGGGGCAGGAATCTGCCGTTCGTGCGCTCACGATCGGCGCCGCGGGGGCACACAATGTTCTGATGGTCGGCCCGCCGGGTTCAGGCAAGACGATGCTCGCCCGACGGCTGCCCGGGATTCTTCCTCCACTCTCGGATAGCGAGCGTCTTTCGACCGCGCTCGTGCACTCCGTATCGGGGCTGGACGAGCGCGAGGCGCTCTGTGGCTTGCGCCCCTTCCGGGCGCCCCACCACTCGGCATCGGTCGCCGGTCTCGTGGGTGGAGGTACGCCGCCGCGCGCTGGAGAAGCGTCGCTCGCGCACAACGGGGTTCTCTTCCTCGACGAGATGCCTCAGTTCGCTCCGTCGGCGCTCCAGTGCCTTCGACAGCCCCTCGAGGACGGTATGGTGACGCTTGTCAGAGCGGAGGGACGAACGACATACCCCGCTCGCTTCACCCTCGTCGGTGCCGCCAACCCGTGCCCGTGTGGCTTCCTCGGCGATTCCGAGCGCCAGTGCCGGTGCCCGCCTGCTCAAGTCGAGCGCTACGCCAACAGGATCGGGGGTCCCCTGATGGACAGGATCGATCTCCTCGTGCACGTGCCCAGGCCCGATCCGGCGCGCCTGTTGGACCAGAGCGGGGGTGCCGCGACGTCCGAGCGGTTGCTCGAAGACGTGATGAGCGCGCGACGGTTCTCCGCGACCCGCGGGACTCAAGCGTCTGCCGAGCTCGCCGGCGCGGAGCTGTTCGCCGCGTGCCGCCTGTCGGATGAGGCCGTGCGGTTCCTCGAACGTGCCGCCCGTGCGCACTCCCTCTCCGGAAGAGCGATCACGCGGCTGCTCCGGGTCTCCCGTACGATCGCAGATCTTGAAGAGGAGACTCGTGTCCGCGAACCGCATCTCGCAGAGGCCCTCGGCTACCGAACGGGAGGGACGATGCGATGAGCGATGCGAACACGATGCGATTCGAACTCACGCTCGGTCACCCTGACTACCCCGAACTCCTGGCCTGCGCGCCCGACCCGCCCCGCACCATCTACGGGCTGGGCGATCAGTCTGCACTTGGTCCGGGACTGGGCGTGGTGGGCGCGCGGAGGGCCACTCCCTACGGGCTTCAGGCAACCGCCCAGCTCGCAGGTTGGGCCGCTCGCGCCGGCTACGTCGTCGTGTCAGGAGGGGCCATCGGCTGTGACCAGGCAGCTCACCGAGCCGCTCTCGATGCCGGCGGCACAACCGTCGCCGTGATGGCGGGAGGACCGGACGTCACCTATCCACGAGGAGCGGCGGAGTTGCTGAGGCTCGTGGCCGCGAACGGTGCGATCATCTCCGAGCACCCGTGGGGCACGCAGCCACTCAGGTGGACCTTCAGGACCCGCAACAGGATCATCGCCGGCCTTTCCGCGGCGCTGTTGGTCGTCGAGGCGGCGCTTGGCAGCGGTACCTTCTCGACCGCCGACTACGCCCTTGCGGCCGGTCGCGACGTACTCGCCGTGCCGGGCTCCATCTTCTCGCCTGAGTGCGCTGGCGCGAACCGGCTCATCCGGCAGGGCGCGATCCCGGTGACCGACGCGAGCGAGCTCAGAGACGCCCTCGAACCTCTCCTTGGCACGCCGAGGCTTCCCTCAGATCTCTGGTCGCCGGCGGCTGTCTCCAACGACGACCCACTGGTTCAAGCCGTTCGGGCGATGGCCTCTCGGCCCGATGACCTTGCCCGTGGCCTCGGGCTAGACATAGTCACTCTGAGCAGGCGACTCGGTCGGCTCGAAGCGGAGGGCGTGGTGGTGCGCTACCGAGACGGTCGCTACGGACCCAGCTAGCGCGCGCTACAATGCATCGTACTTCCGGCTTGCGAGAGAGTCCTGACCATGCCCCTCGATACCCCCTCGGTGACTGTGATCGGTGCCGGCCTGGCCGGAACCGAGGCTGCATGGCAGCTGGCCGAACGAGGTGTCCCGGTCAGGCTCGTCGAGATGCGCCCGGCGGTCTCCACGGCGGCGCACCACACGGCGGACTTCGCGGAGCTCGTGTGCTCCAACTCCTTGAAGAACGACGACCCCTCCACCGCCGCAGGCCTTCTGAAGCGCGAGTTGGAGCTGCTGGGCAGCGTTGTGGTTCGCTCGGCACGGTCCACCCGGGTCCCCGCCGGCTCCGCCCTCGCTGTCGACAGAGATCGCTTCTCGGCGCTGCTCACACAGACCGTCTCCGCACACCCGCTCGTCGACGTCTCTCGCGGTGAGGCCGTGGAGTTGCCGGAGGGGCGCGTCATCATCGCGACAGGACCGCTCACGAGCGCTGCGTTCGCGGACACGATCCGCGACCTGATCGGGGAGCACACGCTCTCCTTCTTCGACGCGGCGGCTCCGATCGTCGACGCACTGACCTTGGATGCCGACGTGGTCTTCGCCGCGTCTCGATACGGCAAGGGGGAGGGTGCGGACTACCTCAACGCGCCCATGACCCAAGACGAGTACCGGCGCTTTCTCGACGCGCTCGTCGGCGCCCAGCGCGTACACGCGAAGGACTTCGAGAGCAAGGAGCTCTTCTCCGCTTGCCAGCCGATCGAGGAAGTCGCGCGCACAGGGCCCGACGCGCTGCGGTTCGGCGCGCTCAAGCCGGTGGGCCTCACGGATCCTCGGACAGGGCAGAGGCCGTGGGCGGTCGTGCAGTTGCGTGCCGAGAATGCCGAGCGAACGGCGTACAACCTCGTGGGCTTCCAAACGAATCTGACCTTCTCGGAACAGCGACGCGTCTTCGCTCTCATACCGGGGCTCGAGAACGCGGAGTTCCACCGGCTCGGCGTCATGCACCGCAACACCTTCGTCGATGCCCCGCGACTGCTCGACACGACCCTCGCTCTTCGCCGAGAGCCGCGCATTCGCTTCGCCGGCCAGATCACGGGCACCGAGGGCTATCTCGAAGCGGCGGCAGGCGGGCTTCTCGCTGCGGCGAACACGGCTGCGTCCCTGCGCGGTGAGCCCCCGCTCGTGCTGCCTCGGACCACCGCTTTCGGCGCGCTCATATCGTATGCGACCGACCCGGCGACGCAGAACTACCAGCCGATGCACGTCAACTTCGGTCTCGTGCCGCCACTTGAGACTCGCGTCAGGGGCAAGCGCGAGCGCTACGCCGCGTACGCCGAGCGTGCACACTCCGATCTGCTTGCGTGGCTCGCCGAGAACCCGGCCGCAGTCCCGGTATCCACGCGATGAACCTGCAACCCGCGCCCTCAGAACTCGTGGACCGGTTCGTCACGCATCTCCAGGTCGAGCGTGGCGCCTCCCCGCACACCGTCCGCGCCTACTCCGCCGATCTGGGCCGGTACCTCGAGTGGGCCGAGCGCTCCCACATCGACCCGGTGCACCTCACTCATCGCCAGCTCAGACTCTACCTCGCCGAACTCGACCGGGCACGATACGCGCGCACCACAGTGGCCAGAAGACTCTCGGCAGTCCGTTCGTGGTTCAGCTACCTGACGGCCGAGGGCGTGGTCGACTCTGACCCGTCAGCCGTGCTCTCAGCACCCAAGCTCTCATCGCACCTGCCCAGGATCGTGCCCGCCGACGAGCTGGGCGCGCTCCTCGATGCGCCCGACACCTCAACACCTGCCGGCATCCGCGACGCTGCGATCCTCGAGCTGCTGTACGCCAGCGGCCTGCGTGTGAGCGAGGTGTCTACCTTGCGTCTCGCCGATCTCGATCTGGCCCAAGGACAGCTCACAGCGTTCGGGAAGGGGAGCAAGGAGCGGATCGTCCCCGTTCACCCGCTCGCTGTCGCGCGGATCAGAACGTGGCTTGCGTCTGGCAGACCGGCCTTCGCTCGTGAGGACTCGCCGGACAGCGTCTTCCTGTCGTCTCGCGGGCGACCTCTGTCGACCGACGCTATCCGGCGCCTCTTCAAGCGGTACGTGCACCAGACGGGCGGCGCGACCTCGCTCTCGCCGCACACGCTCAGACACACCTTCGCGACACACATGCTCGAGGGCGGCGCGGATCTGCGCACAGTTCAGGAGCTTCTGGGCCATGTTGCCCTGTCTACCACCCAGATTTATACTCACCTGAGCATGAAGCGGCTACAGGACGTGCACCGAACCGCACACCCGCGCGCCTGACTCCAGCCCGATGCAGTAAGGGGCGACTGCATGAAGTCCGACTCACGGACTGATGTTTCCGCGCTGTGGGCGCGATACAAGGACGACGACGACCCGGCAGCTCGCGACGAGCTCATTCTCAACTTCTCGCCGTTGGTCAAGTACGTCGCGGGCCGACTGGCGTCGAGCCTTCCTCAAACCGTCGACACGGCCGACCTCATCAGCTACGGCATCTTCGGCCTGATCGATGCCATCGAGAAGTACGACCTCAGCCGCGCCATCAAGTTCGAGACCTACGCCATCGCCCGCATCAAAGGCGCCATCATCGACGAGCTTCGCGCGATGGACTGGGTTCCGCGCTCCGTGCGTTCTCGCGCGCGGGAGATCGAGAATGCGTACGTAGGACTCGAGAACGAGCTCAAGCGCGTTCCCAGCGACCAAGAGGTCGCGGACCGCATGAACGTGATCGCTCAAGGAGTTCCAGGACATCCTGACCAAGCTCAGCTACACCTCCGTCGTGAGCTTCGAGGAGCTGTGGGTGGGCGGCGATCGCGAAGACGGGCAAAGCGCGATCGGCACGATAAAGGACGAGAGCGCCGACGATCCGGTCGCCGTGTTCGAGAGCACGGAGATCAAGGAGATCCTGGCTCAGGCCATCGAGAAGCTGCCCGAGCGGGAGAAGACGGTGATCGCGCTCTACTACTACGAGGGCCTCACGCTCAAGGAGATCGGCCAGGTCCTCGGCGTCACGGAGTCGCGGGTGAGCCAACTGCACACCAAAGCGGTGCTGCGCCTTCGCGCGAAGCTGCGGGCCGCCCAGACTCTCTAGCGGCGCGCCGGGGCAGCCCAGCGCTCTCTCTTCATTTCCGAGAACCACCTGCTATACTATCTCGGCTCTAACTACGCACGCCCGCGGACTTCGGCGCGAGGTGCCATCGAGAATCGATGGTCGCAGCCGGGGGTTGAACCGGGCGGAGGAACAACCGAAAGGAAGGCTTCGCTATGCCCGTAGTCACCATGAAAGGCCTGCTCGAGGCAGGTGTCCACTTCGGTCATCAGACCCGCCGGTGGAATCCGAAGATGAAGCCGTACATCTTCACCGAGCGCAACGGCATCTACATCCTCGACCTGCAGCGCACCCTTCGCGAGCTCGAGCACTCCTACAAGTTCGCGCGGTCGGTCGGAGAGCGCAACCAGCACATACTCTTCGTCGGAACCAAGAAGCAGGCTCAGGAGCCCATCGCAACCGAGGCCGCCCGCGCTGGCCAGCCCTACGTCACCAACCGCTGGCTCGGCGGAATGCTCACGAACTTCGTCACGATGCGAGGCCGCGTGGCGCGCATGGTGGAGCTCGAGACCATGGACGAGGACGGCCGCATGGCCGCCCTGCCCAAGAAGGAGCAGATCCTCCTGCACAAGGAGCTTGCCAAGCTGCAGGCCAATCTCAACGGCGTTCGTGACATGCGCGATCTTCCGGCGGCGATCTTCGTGGTCGACACCAAGCGCGAGGACATCGCGATCAAGGAAGCGACCCGCCTGCATATCCCGATCATCGGACTCGTCGACACCAACGCCGATCCGGACGAGGTCGACTACGTCATCCCCGCAAACGACGACGCTATCCGCTCGGTCGGCCTGATGTGCCGCGTGATCGCAGACGCGATCATCGACGGTCGAGGCGGTCAGGCCGACGTGCCTGAGGTTGTCCCTTCCTCGAGCGCGCCGGTCGTCGTGGAGGCCACGGAAGCGCCGGTGGCCGAGGAGAGCGCTCCTGTCGAGCAGCCTGCGGCAGATGAAGCCGCTCCGGCCGACCAGCCGGCGGCCGACGAAGCCGCCTCCGCCGAGAGACGCACCTGCCGAGTAGCACGCGCCTGCTGTACCCGCCTCATCGCGGTACGGCATGACTAGTTGATCAAGGAGGAACACCGATGGCTGACATCACCGCTAGCATGGTCAAAGAGCTCCGCGAGTGCACCGGCGCGGGCATGATGGAGTGCAAGAAGGCGCTCGCCGAGGCCGACGGCGATCTCGAAGCCGCCGTCGACATCCTGCGCACCCGAGGTCTCGCCGCGCTCGCCAAGAAGGCCGGTCGAGCCACGAATGAAGGCACGATCGCCGCTCATGTGTCCGACGACGGTATGGTCGGCGTGCTCGTTGAGGTCAACTGCGAGACCGACTTCGTCGGCCGCAACGCCGAGTTCACCGGCTTCGTCGGCTCCCTCGCCGAGCACGTCGCTGCCAAGGCTCCCGACCGACGTCACTGAGCTCAAGGACCAGACGATCATGGACCGTGACATCTCTGTCGAGCAGCAGCTCGGCGAGATGGTGGGCAAGCTCGGCGAGAACATGGGTGTGGCCCGCTTCGTCCGCGAGGTCATCGACGGCACAGGTGCCATAGCGGCCTACGTTCACGGCGGCGGCCGCATCGGCGTTCTGGTGACCTACGCCTTCACCAATCCCGCGACCGCCGCGAACGACGCGTTCAAGACGTTCGCCAAGGACGTGGCGATGCAGGTGGCGGCCGCCAGCCCCATGGTGACGCGTCGAGAGGACTTCGCTCCCGACGTCGTCGAGCACGAGCTGTCGATCTACAAGGCCCAGGCCGCCGAGTCCGGCAAGCCCGAGGCTATCCAGGAGAAGATGGCTCAAGGTCGGCTTCAGAAGTTCTACAAGGAGCAGGCGCTTCTCGAGCAGCAGTTCGTCAAGGACATGGACATCTCGGTCGACCAGTACACGAAGCAGATCGACAAGGTCGTCGGCGACACCATAGAGGTCGTCGGATTCGTGCGCTTCAACCTTGGCGAGACCGCCGAGTAGTCGACGCATGCCAACCAACATAGCGCGATGAGTTGACGGGTCGGCACGCAGTGCCGACCCGTCTCGATGTATCCTGTCTATCGACGTTACGCATGGTGCGACGGGGATGCGCCGACGAGGGGAGATGTGGGTGTCAGGGGAGTACCGATTCAAGCGCGTGTTGCTCAAGCTCTCCGGTGAGGCCCTCATGGGCGAGGCCGGGTACGGCGTCGACGCCGATGTCCTGACGTCGCTGGCCAGCCAGCTGAAGGACGCGTGCGCCGGAGGTACGGAGATCGCCATCGTCGTGGGCGGGGGCAACATCTTCAGGGGGTTCAAGGCCGCCTCGGCAGGTATGGACCGCGCGGCGGCGGACTACATGGGGATGCTCGCCACCGTGATGAACTCGCTGGCACTCCAAGAGGCCCTCGAGCGGCAAGGAGTCTTCACGCGTGTCATGAGCGCAATCGAGATGCAGGCACTGGCCGAGCCCTACATCCGTCGGCGTGCGGTTCGGCACATGGAGAAGGGCCGCGTCGTCATCTTCGCAGCGGGCACCGGCAATCCTTACTTCACGACGGACACCACCGCCGCCCTGCGCGCACTCGAGGTCAACGCCGACTGCGTGATGAAGGCCACCAAGGTCGACGGCGTCTACGATTCCGACCCCAAGGTGAACCCGGATGCCGTTCGCTTCGACGAGCTCACCTACATCGACGTACTCAATCGCGGCCTCCAGGTCATGGACAGCACGGCCATCTCGCTGTGTATGGACAACGAGCTTCCGATCCTCGTCTTCAACATGGAGGTCGAGGGCAACATCGACCGCGCGCTTCGCGGCGAGCCGGTGGGAACGATCGTGAGAGGGGACAACCGATGACCAACGACATCATCAGAGACGCCCGCGAGCACATGGACAAGACCCAGCAGGCGCTCCTCCACGAGTTCGCCGGCGTACGTACCGGGACGTGCCTCGGCGGCGATATTCGACAAGATCCACGTCGACGCGTACGGCCAGTCGATGCCGCTCAACCAGGTCGCGAACATCAAGACCCCGGAGCCTCAGACCATCGTCATCGAGCCGTGGGACAAGTCGGTCATGTCCGCCATCGAGAAGGCGATACTCTCCTCCGACCTCGGACTGAACCCCAGCAACGACGGTATCGTCATTCGCGTGCCGTTCCCGCCGCTCACCGAGGAGCGCCGCAAGGAGCTCGTGAAGCTGTGCAGGAACTACGCCGAGGAGGCTCGCGTCGCTGTGCGCAATATCCGCCGCGACGCCAACCACAAGCTCGACCGGCTCGGCAAGGACGGCGAGAGCTCCGAAGACGACGTCAGGCGCGCCGAGGCCGAAGTCCAGAAGATCACCGATGGCCACGTCAAGGAGATCGACGAAGCGCTCAAGCGCAAAGAGGCCGAAATCATGGAGGTCTGACGGCGTGAGCCCTGACGCGTCGTCGAGGGCCGGCGTTCTTCTCGGGGAAGCGTGCCTCAGCGCTGCTCGAGGAGTTCGATCCCGGCCGCACTCCCGCCCACATCGCCATCATCATGGACGGCAACGGCCGCTGGGCGGAGAAGCGGGCGCTCCCGCGGCTGGCGGGTCACCGGGCGGGGGCGAAGGCGGTTCGCGAGGCCATCGCCGCGGCTATCGAGCTTGGCGTCTCCTACCTCACCATCTACTCGTTCTCGTCGGAGAACTGGAGTCGCCCCAAAGACGAGGTCTTCGGGCTCATGAGCCTGTTCGTCGAGGTTCTCGAGCGCGAGCTTGTCAACCTCGAGAAGATGGACGTGCGTGTCGTCGTCATCGGCGGACTCGATGAGTTGCCGGATCAGACCCAGGGCGCGTTCCGGCGCTGCATCGCGCGTACGGCCGACAACGGCAGGCATGACGCTCGTCGTCGCTCTCAACTACGGTGCCCGAGCCGACATCGCATCCGCCGCACGAACGATCGCCGAGCAGGTCCAGGCCGGCGAGCTCGCCCCTGAAGCATGTGGACGCCGACGCAGTGGCATCCCGCCTATCGACCTCGGGCATACCCGACCCCGACCTCGTCATCAGGACCAGCGGTGAGATGCGGGTGTCGAACTTCCTGCTTTGGGAGATCGCCTACAGCGAGCTGTGGGTGACCCACACCCTCTGGCCTGACTTCGCCCGCACCGACCTGCTCAAGGCAGTGGTCGACTACCAGAAGCGCGACCGGCGTTTCGGGGGGAACTAGATGAGCGCTGGAAGCGGACGAACGCACACCGAGCAACCCGCCGGGATCAAACCGCTCTCACTGGTCACTCGCGCGGTGACCGCCGCCGCGTACGGCGCCGTCGTGCTGGGGGTCTTGTGGTGGGGAGCGCTCCCGACGGGGGTGGCGTTCGGAGTGATGGCCGCCTTCGCAGCTGCGGAGTTCTACGCCATGCAGCGCCGAGAAGCCCGGCTGCCCAACGAGGTCTTCGGTGTGGTCGCCGCCGGGCTCATGCCTGTCGCCGCCGCGCTGTGGGGGCTGGGCGGGCTGCTCGCCGTGGTGACCGCGCTTCTGACGCTCGCGCTACTGTGGCACACCGTCTTCTCTGCGGGTGCGCACCGCCGACACTGCCGAAACCGTCTTCGGAGCCCTCTACACGGGCTTCCTGCTGGCCTACATCGTGCTGCTGCGCTCGTACGACTCGGGCCTGGTCCTGGCGCTCGCCGTCGTGCTCAGCGTGTGGCTCAACGACGTCGGCGCGTATCTGGTCGGCTCGACACTCGGCCGACACAAGATGGCACCACGAGTATCGCCCAAGAAGTCCTGGGAGGGGCTCGCCGCGGGCACGCTCGCCTGCGTGGGACTCTGGGCACTCGTTCCGCTCGTTCCTCAGGTCGGGCATCGAGCTTCCGCTTGCGCTCGCGTGCGGCATCGCAGTCGCTGCCGCCTCGGTAGTAGGGGACCTCGCGGAGTCACGCATGAAGCGAGAGGCCGGGGTGAAGGACTCCGGCACGTTGCTTCCCGGGCACGGTGGGTTCCTGGACCGGCTCGACTCGCTGATCCTGGTCTGCGTCGTGGCGTACTGGGTGCTCTGGTGGGGAGGCGTCCGATGACCGAGCGGCTTCGCGTCGCCGTTCTCGGCTCCACCGGCTCGATCGGGCGACAGGCACTCGACGTCGCGGCGGCCAATCCCGAGCGATCGAGATCGTCGCGCTCTCCGCTCACCGCAGTGCCGAGCTGCTCGCGCAGCAGGCGACCGCGTTCGGAGTGACGACCGTCGCGCTTTCGGACCCGGACGCGGCGGCCGTGGCCGGAGTGCATCTCCCGGACGCCACCGTTGGGTCCGGAGACGAAGCGGTGGCCGCGTTGGCCACCTTGCCGGACGTGGACATCGTCCTCAACGCACTCGTCGGCGCTGCCGGGCTCCGGGCGACTCTGGCTGCGCTCGAGGCCGGCAAGACACTCGCGCTCGCCAACAAGGAGTCGCTCGTCACCGGCGGCGAACTCGTGACCTCCCGCGTTGCCCCGGGACAGCTGATTCCCGTGGACTCGGAGCACTCGGCGATCTTCCAGTGCCTCGTGGGGGAGGACGGACGCGACCTCAGCCGCATCTGGCTCACGGCGAGCGGCGGGCCGTTCAAGGGCCGCAGACGCGCCGAGCTCGCGTCGGTCACGCCCGCGCAGGCCCTGTCCCATCCGACGTGGACGATGGGACCGAAGATCACCGTCGATTCGGCGACGCTCATGAACAAGGGTCTGGAGGTCATCGAGGCCCGCCACCTGTTCGACGTGGGCTACGACCAGATCACCGTCGTCGTCCATCCCCAAAGCTGCATCCACTCCATGGTCGAGTTCTCGGACGGCAGCGTTAAGGCCCACCTGGGCGCCACCGACATGCGCATCCCCATCCAGTACGCGTTCAGTCATCCGCGTCGCTGGTCTGCGCCCCTCCCGCCCGTCGACTTCACGCGGATCGGGCACCTCGACTTCGACACCCCCGACCTTGAGACGTTCGGGTGCCTGGCACTTGCGTTCGAGGCCGGTCGGACCGGCGGTAGCGCTCCTGCGGTTCTCAACGCGGCGAACGAAGTCGCGGTGGGGGCGTTTCTGGAGTCGCGTTGCGGGTTCCTCGACATCGAGCGCGTGGTGGAGCTCACCTTGACGGCGCACGACGCCCAGCGGCTGGAGTCGTTCGAGCAGGTACTCGAGATCGACGCGTGGGCACGCGGTTTCGCGGGTGATCGGCTCGCCACGTAGTCTGCGGGGTATCTCCACAGCAACCACTCTCAAGTGGCTCGTGCTTTGCACCGAACCAGATACTGTCCGCATTCGATTGAGCGGAACCATCCACCGACTCGGAGGTTGACAGGCCCAATGAGCGACGGCCTCTCGGCACTTTTCTGGGGCATCATCACGTTCTCGCTGCTCGTCCTCATCCACGAGGGCGGGCACTTCGCGGCAGCCCGCATGTTCGGCGTCAAGGTCCACGAGTTCATGATCGGCCTGCCGGGACCCGCGCTGCGTCTTCACGGCAAGAAGACCGTGTACGGCATCACGGCCATTCCGCTTGGCGGCTACGTCCGCATCGCCGGGATGGAACCCGGCCCCGAGAACCCCTTGCTCGGTCCGGCTCTCGCGGCCGCGACTCGCCGAGGCACGATCGATGCCGATCAGCTCGCACGAGGATCTCGGTGTCGAGCTCGGTGTTGCCGACGACGCACTCGTGACACTCGCCGATTGGGACGCCGTGCACGCCGTGGAGGGGGAGGAGTTCGCGTACCGGTCGCGCTTCTCACCCGATGAGGCCGACGAACCGGTGGCGCTGCTCGACCGCGCCCGGCGATCGACCTACCGCGCGCTGCCTACCTGGAAACGCCTCGTGGTGCTCTCGGCAGGCGTGGTGATGAACCTCCTCACGGCGGTGCTGGTCTTCACGATCGTGCTGTCGACGTTCGGATACATGAAGGAGACAGGGCGGCTGGGCGACGTGAACCCCGGCTCCGGTGCCGCTGCAGCGGGCGTCAAGGCGGGAGATCGGCTCGTGTCGATCGGCGGGAGCGAGATCGGCGCGTGGCAAGACGTGGTCCTCACCATCGGGCGCTACCAGCCCGGAGACGAGGTCACGGTCGTCGTCAGCCGAGGTGGGAAGGACTCTCGCGCTTCAGGCGACGCTGGGGAAGCGGCCGGGTTCGTCGCAGGCGCTTCTCGGCGTCACGCCCGAGCTGGTAGCCACCACACCCAATGTGCTCCAGGCGGTGATTCTGTCCTTCACCTACATAGGGATGACGTTCCAGGCGATCGCAGGATTCTTCAATCCCCAGACATTCCAAGCCTCGGTGAGCGGCGCTTCTTCTGTCATCGGCGCGTCCTACTATGCCGCCGAGGCGGCTCGGGCCGGAGCGCTCGACTACGCCGGCCTCGTAGCGGTGCTCTCGCTCTCGCTGGGCGTCATCAACATCTTCCCGATACCTCCGCTCGATGGCGGGAAGATCGCGGTGGAGCTCTTCGAACGCCTTCGGGGCAGGCCTCTTTCGCGTCGGGTCTCACTGTCGCTATCGGCCGCCGGAGCGGCGCTGCTGTTCGCCCTGATCGCCTACCTCATGTACTCTGACGTGGTGCGATACATCGTGCGCTAGCACTCGAGGGGGACCGCAACAGACCGTGACAATCCGGCGCAAGACGCGCCCGGTCCGAGTCGGTTCAGTGCCGATCGGCGGAGGCGCGCCCATCTCGATCCAGTCGATGACCACCACCGACACCCGCGATGCTGCGGCCACGTTGGCCCAGATCGAACGCCTGGCGCAGGCGGGGTGTGAGATCGTTCGCTGCGCGATTCCGCGAGCAGACGCTCTGGAGGGCTTCGCTGAGATCTGTGACTCGTCACCGCTTCCCGTGGTGGCCGATGTCCACTTCGATCATCGGTTGGCCGTCGAAGCGGCCAGGCGCGGCGCTGCCAAGCTCCGGATCAATCCCGGCAACATCGGCGACATGGAGCACGTCGATGAAGTGATCGAGGCGGCAGGTGAGGCCGGCATCCCCATTCGAATCGGCGTGAACGCGGGCTCGCTCGCTGAAGAGTACCGGGATCTCGACTGGCCGCTCGCCGACAAGCTCGTCGCCAGCGCAGCAGCGTTCTGTTCGCACTTCGAGTCGAGGGGCTTTTGCGACATCGTCGTCTCGGCGAAGGCGTCGAGCGTGCCGGTGACCGTCGAGGCGTACCGCACGCTCGCGGATCGAATCGGCTATCCGCTTCACATCGGCATAACCGAGGCCGGCACTCTGCTTTCGGGCGCCGTGAAGTCGGCTGCCGGCTTGGCTCTGCTGCTCAACGAGGGCATTGGCGACACCCTGCGTATCTCGCTGACCGCAGATCCCGTGGAGGAGGTCTACGCGGGATGGGCCCTGCTCTCGGCACTCGAGATCCGGCGCAACTCCCCCGAGATCGTCAGTTGCCCCACGTGCGGTCGCTGTGAGATCGACCTGATCGGGATCGCCGAGGAAGTGACCGCGCGCCTTCGAGGCCGCTCGACGCCGATCAAGGTCGCGGTCATGGGCTGCGTGGTCAACGGACCGGGTGAGGCTCGCGAGGCCGACCTTGGCGTGGCCGCGGGGAAGGGCGTCGGCCTCATCTTCGCCAAGGGGGAGCCTCTTCGCAAAGTCACCGAGGACGAGATCGTCGAAGCGCTGATGCAGGAGATCGATCGGCTCGAGGAGCAGCTGTAGCCCCTGTTCAGCACGTACTGCGCCGACAAGGCGCTTTCACTGCTATCCTTTCGCTGCACCACGCAACGGCACAAGGAGCGGCCGGCCCCGCGCCACACGGGCGGCCCCTAGGACACGGAGACACGCAGCATGACGGTCGCACTTCGCATGAGTTCGCTCTACGCCCCAACGCTCAAGGAAGACCCGGCCGAGGCCGAGCTCGCGAGCCATCGGCTGTTGTTGCGCGCGGGCATGATCCGCAAGTCCGCCGCGGGCATCTACTCGTTCCTGCCGCTCGGATGGCGCTCAATCGCGAAGATCGAGAACATCGTGCGCGAGGAGATGGATGCGATAGGCTCCCAAGAGCTGCTGCTCCCCATCGTCCAGCCTGCCGAGTTGTGGCTCGAGTCCGGACGCTGGGAGCTCTACGGCCCCGAGCTCGCGCGCCTCAAGGACCGCCACGATCGCGACTTCTGCCTGGGTCCCACGCACGAGGAGATCATCACCTCACTGGTCCGCGGCGAGCTACGCAGCTACCGTGACCTGCCGGTCTCGCTCTATCAGATCAACATGAAGTTCCGCGACGAGGTCCGTCCACGCTTCGGCCTTCTGCGCGGGCGCGAGTTCATCATGAAGGACGCCTACTCCTTCCACGTCGACCAGGCCTCGCTCGAGGAGCACTACAACGATCAGGCCCGCGCCTACGGGCGCATCTGCGAGCGACTCGACATGGAGTACCGGCCCGTGGTCGCCGACTCGGGGCAGATCGGCGGCAAGGTGACCACCGAGTTCATGGCACTCGCGGACGCAGGCGAGGCCGCGCTCGTGTACTGCGGGTGCGGGTGGGCCGCCAACGTCGAAGCCGCCGAGACGGTCGTCCCGCGCTCTCCAGCGGTCGCCGAGCCCATCCCGATGCGCAAGGAGCCCACTCCGGGCCTCAAGACGATCGCCGAACTCGCTCGGGCGTTCAACATCGCCGAGCACGACACCGTCAAGACGATGGCGGGCAAGGAGGCCGACGGCACGCTGGTCTTCTTCTGCGTGCCGGGCGACCGCGAGCTCAACCCCGTCAAAGCGGGCTGGGCGGTAGAGGGCGTCGAGCTCCTCACCGAGGAGGAGTTCGAGACCTACGACATTCCGAAGGGGTCATTGGGACCTGTCGCTCCTCCCAGCGGGACGCGCGTCATCGCCGATACGTCCCTCAAGGACCACGTCGCATGGGGCATCGGCGCCAACGAGGATGGCTACCACCTCTTCGGGGCCATGCCCGGACGCGACTTCGAGGTAGAAACGTGGGCGGACCTGGTCGTGGCCGAGCCCGGAGACGGCTGCCCCGAGTGTGGCGGTGTGCTTGAAGGCGCACGCGGCATCGAGGTGAGCCAGGTGTTCCAACTCGGCACGCGATACTCGGAGGCGATGGGAGCGACGTATGCCGACGAGAACGGCGCCGAGCACCCGTTCGTCATGGGCTGCTACGGCGTGGGCATCTCGCGCTCGCTTGCGGCCGTCATCGAACAGCACAACGACGAGAGCGGGATAGTCTGGCCGATCTCCGTCGCACCGCTTGAGGTCGCCGTTCTGCCGCTCATGGCGGAGGGCGAGGTCTTCGAGGTGGCCGAGAGGCTGTGGAACGATCTCGCGAACGCCGGCATCGAGGTCGTGCTGGACGACCGCGACGAGCGCGCGGGCGTGAAGTTCAACGACGCCGACCTCATCGGATGGCCCTTCCAGGTGGTCGTGGGAAGGAAGGGCCTTGCCGAGGGCGTGGTCGAGCTCAAGGTGCGCGGCACGGAAGAGCGATCCACCGTGCCCGTAGCTGACGCGGCCGCCGTCATCGCCGATCGCGTCACTTCAGAACGCGCGCGCTTCGCGCATTAGGGGCCCGGCGGGCGCGAGGTCGACGCCTTTTGCCCACTGTCGCCCTGTGCTAGAATCACCACCGCACGTGAAACTTGCCGTTCTCGCGAGAAGTGGGCTCACCCCCGCTTCTTTTGTTCTGTGTCCAAAGGAGGTGACCGGATGGCAACGACCGACATAGCGCGCACGCTCACTGAGCTGCTCGAACCGATCGCCACGACGCACGGCTTCGAACTCGTGGCAGTCGAGCAGACGGGCGGGCACAAGTCCCCCATCATCCGGGTGCTCCTGGATCGCGAGGACGGCTTGGACCTCGACGCGATCTGCTCGGCGAATCGCTGGGTAAGCGACACGATCGACGAGGTGGACCCGATCGGCGGACGCTACACGCTCGAAGTCTCCTCGCCGGGAGTCGACCGGCCGCTTCGCACTCGCGAGCACTTCGAGCGTTTCGCTGGCGAGACGGTCACCATCAAGACCAAGCCGCACGCTGGCGAACGCGCAACGTGGACCGGAACGCTCCTCGGCATCGACGGGGACGACATTCTCGTCGAAGTGGACAGGCGAGACGGTTCGTGTGCCGTTCGAATCGGTACAGAAGGCACGCCTCAAGGGCGTCATCAGTTTCAACAGAGAAGGAGGCGCCTGCTCATGAGCTCGGAGCCCAATGTGATGGATGCGCTGCGCGCACTCGCGCAGGAGAAGGGGATCGACGAGTACGACATGCTCGACAAGCTCGAGCAGTCTCTCGCCACCACCTATCAGCGCATCCTCGATCTGGACAACAAGACGCGCGTGACCATCGACCGCGAGACCGGTCGTATCTACGTCTACGAGCTCGTGCCGATCGGCGAGGTCGACGAGGAGACGGGCGAGGCTGACGAGTACGAGGAGCGCGACGTCACTCCCGCCGACGTCTCTCGTATCGCCGCCCAAAACGCCAAGAGCGTGATCACGGGCATCATCCGCGACGCTGAGCGCGAGCGGATCTTCGAGGAGTACGCGGACCGCATCGGCGAGAGCGTGACGGGGACCGTTCAGCAGAGCGACTCGCGCTACACGCTCATCAAGCTCCGTGAGGGAGTCGAAGCGCTGCTCGAGCAGGCCGAGCAGCCCAACAACGAGCGCTACAACCACAACGAGCGCATCAAGGCCTACATCATCGACGTGCGCAAGGGACAGGGAAACGAGCCTTCGATCCGCGTGTCGCGTACCCACCCCGGGCTCATCCGTCGGCTCTTCGAGATCGAGGTGCCCGAGGTCTACGACGGCATCGTCGAGATCAAGAGCGTCGCTCGCGAGGCCGGCGCCCGCTCTAAGGTCGCGGTCGCAAGCCGCGAGCCGGGTCTCGATCCCGTTGGGGCGTGCGTGGGACCGAAGGGCAGCCGCGTTCGAATGATCGTAGGCGAGCTCGGGGAGAGCGCATCGACGTCGTGCCGTGGAACGAGGATCCCGCCACGTACGTGGCCAGCTCGCTTTCCCCGGCCAAGGTCGATCGGGTTCTTGCCGACGAGGACACCCACACCGCGACGGTCATCGTGCCGAACGACCAGCTTTCGCTCGCCATCGGCAAGGAGGGCCAGAACGCCCGCCTGGCCGCCAAGCTCACCGGCTGGCGCATCGACATCAAGAGCGTCGCGATCGCCGCTGAGCAGGGCATAACCTCCGCACCCACCTCCGGCCAGGGCTCCGCCGAGGAGTTCGATGGCCGCTGCTGCGCGGTTACATCGTCCGGGGTTCGTTGCCGAAATCAGGCCCGGCCCGGTGGCTTCTACTGTGGTCTGCATGAGAAGGAGGACGCCGCGGAGTGATGAAGCCGCGCAAGACCCCAACGCGCACCTGCACCGCCTGCTCTACGTCGAGTGACAAGCGGCGGTTCGTGCGGGTGGTACGGACACCGGAAGGCCACGTCGAGATCGATCCGACCGGCAAGGCCAACGGGCGTGGGGCGTACCTGTGCGCGGACCCGGACTGCTTCGAGATCGCCCGTAAGCGACGGCGTCTCGATTCGGCACTCCGGGTGAGTCTGAGAGACGACGACTACACGAGACTGCGACGCGACTTCGACGAGCTACTCGCCAACAAGAGCTCGAAGCAAGGAGAGTGACCACTTAGATGCCCGCGATGAGAGTCCATGAGCTCGCCAAAGAGTTCGGGATGACAAGCAAGGAGCTGCTCGACAAGCTCCAGGCGATGAAGATCCCTGCCAAGAATCACGCGTCGACGCTGGTCGAGGCGTACGTGGACAAGATCCGCAAGGAGCTCGGCCCCGAGATCGCCGAGCGTCAGATGCAGATCGAGGCCGAGCGCAAAGCCGCCGAAGAGGCCGAGGCGGCTGTCAAGGCCGCCGAAGAGGCACGCCGCAAGGCCGAGGAGGAAGAGCGCCGCAAGGCCGAGGAGGCCGAACGCAAGGCGCGCGAAGAGGAGCGCAAGGCGCGCGAGGCCGAGCAGCTCCGCCTTCAGGAAGAGGCGTCCAAGCGTGCCGAGGAGGAGCGTGCCTCCAGGCAAGAGGCCGAGACCGCAGACGCGCGTGCACTCATCGAAGCGAAGGTGACCCCTGCGGCACCTGCTGCGAAGCCCAAGAAGAAGGCCGCCCCAAAGCCCGTGGTCGAAGAGGTCGAGGTCGCCCCGCCCGACGCGCGTTCAACGCTTGAAGCGGCGATCGCCGCCGAGGCAGCGCGGCTCGGCGCCGAACAAGCCACTCGCCAAGAGAAGGTCGAAGAAGAGCGCTACCGCCAGATGGCACGCGAGGCAGAGCAGCTGCAGCGCGACAAGGTCATCGAAGAGGCGAAAGCCGCCGTTGCCGCCGCTCAGGCGGACGGCGGCAAGCGCAAGAAGAAGAAGCACAAGAAGACGGGCGAGGAAGCGGAAGCTGCCCGTCTGCACGACGAGGCCACCCACGTCGAACTGCCCAGCGGCGGCGACTCTGTCTCGGTCACCGAAGGCGTCACCGTCGGTGACTTCGCGGACCTCCTGGATGTGCCTGCCAACGACGTCATCAAGCGGCTCTTCATGCTCGGCTCGCCGCTCACCGTGAACCAGCCGATGATGCGCGACGTCATCGAGATCATCGCCGAGGACATGGGGCGCGAGGTCCGCGTCGTCAAGCCCGAGGAAGAGGCGGGCTGGACGTTCGAGGACAACGAAGAGGACCTGGAACCCAGAAGCCCTGTCGTCACGGTCATGGGCCACGTCGACCACGGCAAGACGTCCCTTCTCGACGCGATCCGCGAGACCGGAGTGGCGGCGACCGAGGCCGGCGGCATCACGCAGCACATCGGTGCGTCCGTCGTCCACAAGAACGGCCGACAGATCACCTTCATCGACACCCCGGGACACGAGGCGTTCACCGCCATGCGTGCCCGCGGCGCGAACATCACCGATATCGTCATCCTGGTCGTGGCAGCCGACGACGGCGTCATGCCGCAGACCGTCGAGGCGATTCACCACGCGAAGGCGGCCGGCGTGCCGATAATCGTCGCCGTCAACAAGATCGACAAGGATGGGGCCAACCCCGAGACGGTCAAGCAGATGCTCACCGAGCACGAGATCGTGCCCGAGGAGTGGGGCGGCACCAACATCTTCGTCGAAGTCTCGGCGAAGAAGCGCATCAACATCGAGGACCTGCTCGAGATGGTCCTGCTGCAGGCCGACGTACTGGAGCTGAAGGCGAACCCATCCGCGCACGCCTCCGGAGTGGTCATCGAAGCGAACCTCGACAAGGGCCGCGGTCCGGTTGCGACCGTTCTGGTCCAGCGTGGCACGCTGCGCATCGGGGACACGCTTGTCGCGGGCAGCACCTACGGCCGAGTCCGCGCGCTCATCGATCCGCTGGGTCACAACGTCGACGTCGCAGGGCCTGCCGATCCGGTCGAGATACTGGGCCTCAACAGCGTTCCGAGCGCCGGAGACGAGTTCCGCGTCTTCGCCGACGAACGTGACGCGCGCAACCTGGCAGAAGAGCGCGCGATGAAGCAGCGCATACGTGAGCAGGCGGCGACCAAGAAGCACGTCTCCCTGGACGACCTGTTCGACCGTATCGCCGAAGGCGAGCTCAAGGACCTCAATCTCGTGGTCAAGGCCGACGTTCAAGGCTCCATCGAGGCCCTGAAGGACGCTCTGGACAAGATGGACCAGACCGAGGTGCGTATCAACGTTATCCACTCGGCGGTCGGTGCGATCACCGAGTCCGACATCATGCTGGCCGACGCGTCCGACGCCATCGTCATCGGCTTCAACGTGCGCCCCCAGCCCAAGGCCAAGGCGCTCGCCGAGACCGAGAAGGTCGACGTCCGCCTCTACCGCGTCATCTACCAGGCGATCGAGGAGATCAACGCCGCCCGCGTGGGCATGCTCGCGCCGGACTTCGTCGAGCAGGACACGGCCCATATCGAGATTCGCGAGCTGTTCAGGGTCCCCAAGGCCGGCGTCGTAGCGGGCTGCTACGTGCAAGACGGCGAGATCACCCGAGACGACCTTGTCCGCATCGTTCGCGACGGCACGGTCGTCCACGAAGGCAAGATGTCGTCATTGCGCCGGTTCAAAGACGACGTCAAGTCGGTCAAGTCGGGCTACGAATGCGGCATCTCGATCGAGGGCTTCCAGGACATCAAGGAAGGCGACGTCATCGAGGGATACAAGGTCATCGAAGTTGCGCGTGAGTCATAGGAGCGCAGTGTGAGCAGAGAGTCATTCGGGCGGAAGAACGACGAACAGGCGCGTGAGGTGCTCGCCTCCATCCTCGCGACCGAGATCAGCGACCCGCGGGTCGCCCTTGTCACGGTCACGGGCGCGAAGGTGAGCTCGGACCGCAGCTACGTCGAGGTGTTCGTGAGCGCAAGCCCGGAGCGCTACGACGAGGTGCTCGCCGGTCTCGAGTCGGCGAAGGGCCGCATCCGCTCGCTCATGGGCTCGGCAGTTGGCTGGCGTGTGACCCCTGAGCTGCGTTTTCACATCGACCCTAGCATCGACGAGGGGGAGCGCATCACCCAGGCGCTCTCCCACGTTCCCCCCACGCTGGTGGATGGTGTGGGCGCCGAGCCTAGCGTCGACGAAGACGACCTCGAGTAGCGCAACGCGATGAAGGCGGCGCTTCACCATGCAGCGGTCGCGTTGCGCAAGGCCACGTCGGTCGTCGTGTGCGCGCACGTGCGACCCGACGGCGACGCCATAGGGTCGACGCTCGCCCTCACACTGGCCCTGCGAGACATCGGCGTGCACGCCATCCCCACGCTCGCCGACGCGCGTCCGGCCTCAGCGACCTACTCGTGGCTTCCCGGCTTCTCGCTCTACACCGCGGCGTCGGACCTCGAGCCACCCTCGCACTTCGTGGCCCTCGATACGCCGATACCCGACCGATTGGGAGTTGCTCGCGAGCTGTCCGAGTCCGCCGGCACGCTGCTGGTCATCGACCATCATCCCGACGCCACGGAGTACGGAGACGTTCACGTACTGGACTCCTCGGCGGCCGCGACCGGCCAGCTGGTGTGGCGGTTGCTCGACGCGCTCGACGCACCGAGGACGCCGGAGACGGCTCTGTGCTGCTACACCGCGCTGCTCACCGACACGGGGCGCTTCCAGTACCAGAACACATCACCGGACGCCCTCAGGGCTGCCGCTGAGATGATCGAAGCGGGGGTCGATCCTTCCGAGGCAGCCCGCCTCATCTACCACGACCGTTCCGCTGGTTCGCTGGCCCTCGAGGCGCGTGCGATGACGCCGCCTCACCATCGCCAACGGCGGCCGCGTCGCCTACTCGTGGGTGACCGACGCCGACTTCGACGAGCTTGGAGTGCTTCCCGAGGAAGCGGAGGGCCTGCCGGACGCGGTGCGCGTTGTCCGCGGCGTGGATGTGATCGCGCTCATGCGGGAGCGGGGCGACGAGGTCCGAGTGAACCTTCGCGCCAAGAACTCCTTCGACGTCGCTGGAGTGGCCCGGCGTTTCGGGGGCGGCGGCCATCCGGCTGCAGCGGGATTCACGTGGGGTTCCCCCGGCGTGGATACGCTGCTGCCCGAGCTGCTGCCCGTGCTTCCGGGAGGATCCCGTAGCCGATGAGTGCGGCGCGTCGTGGTGCGACCGGCTTGTCGGGCATCCTGCTGGTCGACAAACCTGAAGGTATGACCAGCCACGATGTGGTCGCGATCGTACGGCGCGCGACAGGTGAGGGACGCGTCGGCCACGCCGGAACCCTCGATCCGGCGGCCACCGGCCTGCTCGTCGTGCTAGTGGGGCCGGCGACACGCCTGGAACCCTACCTCTCGTCGGCCACCAAGTCCTACGAGGCGACGATCGCATTCGGCGCTGCGACCGACACCGACGATGCTGATGGCGCGGTCATCGCAACCTCGCCCGTCCCCACAGAGGTGGGCGACCCCGTGTATGCACGGGCACTACTGGCTCGCTTGCTCGGCGACTCTGAGCAGATGCCTCCGACGTACTCCGCGATCAAGACCGCCGGCGAGGTGGCCCACCGCGTGGCGCGGGCCGGCGGTGAGGTCGTGGTCCGACCCCGTGCGATTCGAGTGGACGAAGCGCGACTCCTGGATGTGGATCCGGAGACCGAATCGTGGCGCGTGGCCTTCACCGTCTCCAAGGGCACCTACATCCGCGCACTTGCGCGCGATGTGGGGCTTGCTGCGGACACGCACGCCCACCTCAGCGGCCTCACGCGCACGAATTCGGGACGCGCTTCGCCTCAGCGACGCACACGCACTCGACGCGATCGTGTCACACGCCGAGGCACACACGCTCGATCAGTTGTGGGCCGACCCGGTCGACGCTCTTGGCCTGCCCGTCATCGAGACGGCGCCTGAGACCGTGACGGACGGCCGTCCGCTTCGGGCGGAGTTGGCGCTCGATCTCGCCGAGGGAGCGCTCGCGGCAGTTGTCGGCGGCGATCCGAGCAGCCTGCTCGCGGTCTATCGGCTCACGAGCGCTAGACTGGTCCCTGTCGTGGTCATGCCCGGTGGGGTGGTGAGGGGAGCACGGTGAGTTGTCGCATCGTCCAGGTGGGCTCTCGGCCCGCTTTCGTCGGCCGTGGAGTATGCGCCATCGGTGTCTTCGACGGTGTTCACGCCGGGCACGCGGCCCTCGTGCGTGACGCCGTGGTACTCGCACGGCGCATCGGAGTGGAGGCATACGCGATCACGTTCGACCGCGATCCCGACCAGGTGATCACTCCCGCAACCGCCGCACCACAGCTGCTCACCCTCGAGGAGAAGGCGTCGTTCCTGTGCGACCAAGGCCTTGACGCCGTTCTCGTCGTCCCATTCACCGCGGACCTCGCCAGGATCACGCCCTCGGAGTTCTACTCGGATGTGCTCCTGGCCCTTGTCGATCCCGTCGCAATAGTGGTCGGCGAGGACTTCCATTTCGGACACCGGGCACAGGGCAACGTCGAGACCCTGGCCGTGCTCGCCAAGCCGCGTGGCGTCGACGTGGTTCCCCACGCGCTCGTCGCACAGGATAGCGGCCCTGTGACCTCCACTCGCATCCGAGGACTCGTTGCTGCGGGCGAGATGGAGGCGGCAGCCGAGCTCCTCGGCCGACCACACCGAGTGAGCGGCACCGTCGTACGGGGTCGGGGAGAGGGAGCTGGCATCGGGGTCCCTACGGCCAATGTCGACCCCGTTGTCTACGCGGCTCTGCCGAAAGCCGGCGTCTATGCCGGTCGGGCGATCGTTGGCGACAGCCACTGGCCCGCTGCCGTCTCGGTCGGCCGGCCGCCGACCTTCTCAGCCGCCACCGACGTACTTGAGGTACACCTCATCGACTTCGAGGGCGACCTCTATGGCGCGCCCCTGACCGTGGAGTTCCTTGCACGCCTGAGAGACCAGAGGCGATTCGACTCACTGCCCGAACTGCTCACGGCCATGCGTGCCGACATCGCGACGGCGGGCCGTATCGCGGCCGAAGCTGAGAGGGACGCGACACCGCCCGCAGCGATCGAGCCGGATGACTGGGATGCGAACCCGCTCACGGGCATCGTGGGGGACTTCTTCGACGCGATCACCCTCGGCGCCACGGAAGCCGATCGCGACGTCTTGGAAGACGGCTCAGCCGTCGTCGAAGACCCCGAAGCGCTCGAGGCCGCCGAGCGCGCCGTGGCCGACCTCGAGCCGGTCGACGTCTACTCGGACTTCGATGAGACCTGGGTAGAGGTCCTGGGTCCGGTCTCGCTCGTCAACGTGACCGCGCGACTTCGTTCGTTCGAGATCACCTCGCCCTTGAGCGCGGAAGACATACCCTTTGCCTGGGACCCCCTTTCCCCCGAGGATCTGACGACCGTGCGTCCCGAACTCGTGAGCGCTCAGCGCTTCCACCTCTATGTCCCGCCCGAGCACGCGGCGCGCGCCCGTGAACTCGTCGCCTGGTGGGAGAGGGACACGCTATAGCGCGGACACACACGGCACGCCCGGTGCCGTGTGTGCTATACTCTCTCGGCTCTAACGACTACCCCGGCCTGAGAGGCGCGCGCCACCTGCGGCTATCCCGGACCGGGGCGGACTCCACATGAAAGGTGGACCTGATATGCCGCTGTCCAAGGACACGAAGGCGACCATCATCGCCGAGTACAAGCGCGGTGACGTCGATACCGGCTCGACCGAGGTGCAGGTCGCGCTACTGACTCAGCGCATACGCGACCTTACCGAGCACCTCAAGACCCACAAGAAGGATCACCACACCCGTCGTGGCCTTCTCAAGCTCGTCGGCCAGCGCCGCCGCCTTCTCAACTACCTGAAGAAGAGCGACATCGAGCGCTACCGCGCTGTCATCGCCCAGCTGGGCATTCGCGGCTAGACACCCAAGGGAACCAAGAAGGCGGGAGCGCAACTCCCGCCTTCTTCATGGGTGCCACACGCTTCGAGGCACCCACCCGCACGTGATGCGGGAAGAGGATGCGACTCCGCACAGAGACCGGAGCGCGAGAGGCAGCCAGGCGCATGGGGCGCCATGGCAGAGGGACAGGGAAGAGAACCATGCCCAAGATCGTTGAAACGTTCGAACTATATGGCAAGGAGTACGTGCTCGAGACCGGCGAGCTCGCCAAGCAGGCAGGTGGAGCCGTCGTCGTGCGCCAGGGCGACTCGATGGTGCTCGTCACCGCGACGGCCCAGAAGCAGCCCAAGGACCTGGACTTCTTCCCGCTCACCGTCGACTTCGAGGAGCGCATGTACGCCGCGGGCAAGCTCCCCGGCGGATTCATCAAGCGCGAGTCGCGCCCTTCCGAGAAGGCCACCCTCACTGCCCGCATGATCGACCGGCCGATCCGCTCGTCGTTCGCCGACGGATTCCGCAACGAGGTCCAGGTCATCGCTACGGTCCTCTCGGCCGACCAGGTACACCAGCCCGACGTCATCTCCATCATGGGCGCGTCAGCCGCGCTGATGGCCGGCGGCATCCCGTTCGAAGGCCCGCTCGCCGGCGTGCGCATCTGTCGCACCGCCGAGGGCGAGTTCCTGGTCAATCCGACCTTCGACGAGGCCGAGGACTCCGATCTCGATCTGGTGGTGGCGGGTTCAAGAGACGCCGTCTACATGCTTGAGGCGGGCGCCCAAGAGGTCACCGAAGAGGACATGCTCGCGGCGCTCATGTTCGCCCAGGAGGCGATCGGCGCCTTCTGTGACGTGCAGGAGCGTTTCCTCTCCAAGGTCGAGATCACCCCGATGGACGTGCCGCTGCACACCGTCGACCCTGCGCTCGTCGACAGGATCTTCTCGGCCGGCGCCGAGAAGATGAAGACCGCGCTGCACAATCCCGACAAGCATGCCCGCATGGACGCCGTGGCCGCCGTCAAGGACGAGGTGCTCGAGACGTTCACCCCCGAGGAGCTCGCCGCCGACGGCAAGGACATCAAGGCCACGCTCAAGCAGCTCGAGAAGAAGACGATGCGCACGATGGTCCTCGAGGAGGGCGAGCGTGCCGACGGCCGCAGAGCTCGACGAGGTCCGTCAGATCAGCTGCACCGCCGGCTACCTGCCCCGCAGCCACGGCTCGGGCCTGTTCACCCGCGGTCAGACGCAGGTGCTCTCGGTGCTCACGCTGGGCATGCTCTCCGAGTGGCAGCGCCTCGACACGATCGATGTGGCCGAGGGCAAGCGCTACATCCACCACTACAACTTCCCGCCCTTCTCCACCGGCGAGACCGGCTTCATGCGCGGGCCCAAGCGCCGCGACATCGGCCACGGCGCACTCGCCGAGCGCGCCCTGCTGCCCGTCATCCCGGAGGAAGAGGCTTTCCCGTACACGATCCGCATCGTGTCCGAGGTTCTCGAGAGCAACGGCTCGAGCTCGATGGGCTCGGTCTGCGGCTCGACCCTCGCGCTGATGGACGCCGGCGTGCCTATCGCCGCGCCGGTCTCCGGCATCGCGATGGGCCTCATCAAGGAGGGCGACGACGTCGCCGTCCTCACCGACATCCAGGGCCTCGAGGACTTCCTCGGCGACATGGACTTCAAGGTCGCCGGCACCCCCAACGGCATCACCGCGATGCAGATGGACAACAAGGCCAAGGGGCTCTCGGTCGAGATCCTGCGCAAGGCGCTCATGCAGGCCAAGGAGGGCCGCTCGTTCATCCTGGGCAAGATGCTCGACGTGATCGCCGAGTCGCGCGCCGACCTGAGCGAGTTCGCTCCGCGCATCATCACCATCAAGATTCCGGCCGACAAGATCCGCGAGGTCATCGGGTCGGGCGGCAAGGTCATCCGCGGCATCCAGGCCGACACGGGCGCCCAGATCGACATCCAGGAAGACGGCACGATCTTCATCGCGTCGCGCGACCTGGGTGGCGAGGAGGCGGCCCGTCGCATCCAGGCCATCGTCAAGGAGCCGGAGATCGGCGAGGAGTACCACGGCCGCGTCGTGTCGATCCAGGCGTTCGGCGCGTTCGTCGAGCTCATCCCCGGCAAGGACGGCCTGCTGCACATCAGCCGCGTCGCTCAGGGACGCGTGGGCAAGGTCGAGGACGTCCTGAACGTGGGCGACGAGGTCCACGTCAAGATCATCGACATCGACGATCGCGGCAAGGTCTCGCTCGACCGCCTCGACAAGCCGCCGGCGCCCGAGGGCTCCGCTGACTCAGCACCTCCGCGTGACGACCGTGGACCGCGCCGCGACGGCGGCGGGGGAGATCGCGACCGGCGTCCGCGCCGCAGGCACTAGCGACACATCAACGATCGCCAACGCGAGGCCCTCGGGAGACCGGGGGCCTCGCTGCGTCGTGGGGTTGCCGGGCACGCTGAAAGGCGCCAGCTCATCCCCGCGGTCAGCCCGAATCAACCCGATGACGGATTGCGAACGGGGTGGCTTGCGCACAGTCTGAAGGAACCTAAGCGCGTACGCGCGGGAACGATTCTGCGCGGCAGCCCACAGAGGGTTGCGGGAACCCGTCCGCAAGGAGCATGCATGAACCGAGTGGCCAGCACCTGCATCGCGCTGATCGCGTTGTGCATGCTCGCCACGCCTGCGTACGGTGGCGACCGGCCGGCGAAGGCACCCAAGAGCGGAGCGTGTCGACTCGGTCCTCAGCGGACGAGTGCCGATGAGATCCACCTCGGCGGACACGGATGATGCCGAGATTCCGGGCCTGCCGATAGCCGCGAGCCCCGTCGTGGACACCCTGACCGAAGGCGTCGGACGTCGATGACGTGTGGGCCGATCGACCTCGTGCGGGGTCAGTCCCTCTCGGTGGGCATCACGGGAGACGCGGGCACGGACTTCGACGTGTTCCTCTTCGGTCCGGGGACTCCCACCATCTTCACCTCGAGCGGGCCGCTCAGAGAGGCCGACAGGAATACGTACCCCGACGGGCTCACCTTCGTCGCAGAGGTGACCGGCACCTACTACCTCGACGTGTATGCCTACTCCGGCTCCGGCGGCTACCAACTCACCTACGAGGTCGGCCCCGCGGGAGGCACACTCCCCGACGATGACGCCCCGGGCGTTGCGGCGCCTGCAAGCCCGATCAGCGACTCGCTCGACGAGGCGACAGACTTCGACGACGTCTTCGCCCTCGATCTGAAGGCCGGGCAGACACTCTCGGCCAAGGTGTCGGGCAACGCGGGCACGGACTTCGACGTCTACCTGTATGGCCCCGGCACGACTACCGTGATCGACTCCTCGGACTGGCTCGCTTGCGGGGCCACCGAGGCCTACCCCGACGGCTTCACCTACGTCGTGCGCACCTCAGGGACGTACTACCTGGACGTCTGGTCGTACGCAGGGTCCGGTGACTACACCCTGTCGTACACCGTCAAGTCCAAACCCTTCGTCCGCACCCCCATCGCTCCTGCGAAGGCCCTCAAGTCCCGGTACTTCTCGGTCTACGGCTGGCTCAAGCCCGCGCATCCCGCTGGCACGTACCCCGTGCGCATCTACAAGTGGAAGAGGACCTCTGCGGGCTCCTGGAAGCGGTACGGATACGTCAACGCGATAGCCCAGAACCACTCCGGCTTCACGAAGTACCGGCGCTCGATCCGGCTTCCGTACCGCGGGACGTGGAGGCTGCGCGCATACGCCGCCGAGGACGCAAGCCACACGGCCGCCTGGTCGAGCGGGTACGACTACGTGACCGTCCGGTAGGTTCCTGCTTCGGATCCACTGCGACCGTCTCGATTCTCTGGCTGACGCAGCGCAGGGCGCACCGACCCCGACTTCCCCTTGCGCCGAGCGAGTCGCCCACGCGCTCCGATGACCCGTGTCGCGGTATGATGGCTGCTCGGCGCACGCATACCCGGAAGGGGTCTTTGGATGTTCTATCGCAAGACCGTGCTCGACAACGGAATCACCGTCATGTCCGAACCGATGGACTCGGTACGCTCGATCGCACTGGGCATCTGGTTCGCGGTGGGAAGCCGCGACGAGAGTCCCGCAGAAGCCGGCATGTCGCACTTCATGGAGCACATGATGTTCAAGGGCACGCCTTCGCGCAGTGCCCAGGACATCTCCGAGCAGTTCGATCGTCTCGGCGCCGACCTCAACGCCTTCACCTCGAAGGAGTACACCTGCTACTACAGCCGGTTCGTCGACGAGAACCTCTCCACCGCTTTTGAGATCCTATCGGACATGTGCGTCTCGGCAAGCCTCGACGACGGATCGTGTGAGCTCGAACGGGGAGTGGTCATCAGCGAGATCGAGCGTATGGAAGACACGCCCGACGACCACATCCACGAGATCTTCAGCCACGCGCTATGGCCAGACCACCCCATCGGCCTGCCGATCCTGGGCGGCCGCGAGACAGTGGGAACGTTCGACCACGCGCAGTCGGTCGCGTTCCGCGCCAAGCACTACCTCACCGGCAACTGCGTCGTAGCGGCGTCGGGTAGCGTGGACCACGAGGAAGTCGTCGAGCTGACCGAGAGGTACCTGGGCGGGCTCGTCCACGGTCCTCGTTCGGTGCGGCCGGTTGCCGACGCGACCGGAGCCGGCAAGCTCGCGGTTCTCGAGAAGGCCACGGAGCAGGCGCACATCTGCTACGGCGTAGCCACGATGAACGCGCACCATCCCGACCGTTTCGCGCTCGCCATCCTCGACGGCGTGCTGGGCGGCGGCATGAGCTCGCGCCTCTTCCAGGAGATACGCGAGAAGCGCGGCCTCGCCTATGCCGTCTATTCGTTCTCGGCGCTCTACCAAGACACCGGGGAGTTCGCGGTCTACGCGGGCACCAAGCCGGACCAAGCCGAAGAAGTGATCAAGCTGATCCGCACGGAGACCGAGCGCATCGCCTCGTCCGGCGTCACCCCCGACGAGCTGGACCGTGTGCGGGAGGCAGGGAAGGGCCATCTGGTCCTGGGCATGGAATCGACCCGCAACCGCATGACACGACTGGGCAAGAACGAGGTGACGGGCGGGGAGATCCTCTCGGCCGACGAGATCGTCGAGCGGTTCGACGCCGTGACCATGGATGATCTGCGCCGCGTGAGCGCCGACGTGCTCTCTGCCGAGAAGGTGCTCGCGGTGATCGGACCGTTCACCCGAGACGAGCTCATGCCCCTCGTTCACTAGCCGCTTCTAACGCAGGAGGACCGATGATTCGCGTACTGGTAGCCGGCGCCGCTGGCCGGATGGGTTCCGAAGTGGTGAAGGCCGTGAATGCGGCCGAGGGGATGCAGGTGGTCGCCGCGGTCGACCCCGGCGTATCCGGCTGCTTCGTTGCCGACGAGCACGGCGCCCACATCGAGTGCACCGAGGACCTCGCTGCCGCGATCGCTTCGCACGAACCCGATGTCATGGTGGACTTCACGCGCCCAGACGTCGTCGAGGCGAACCTACGCGTGGCGCTTGCCGCAGGCGTCGACTGTGTCGTCGGCACCACGGGGCTTTCCACCGACAAGCTCGAGGAGCTCTCCGCCCTTGCCGCGGACGGAACGTGCCTGTTCTTCGCGCCCAACTTCGCCGTCGGGGCCGTGTTGATGATGAACTTCGCCGAGAAGGCCGCGCGCTACATGCCGCACGCCGAGGTCATCGAGCTGCACCACGACGCGAAGCTCGACGCGCCGTCGGGCACGGCGATCCGTACGGCACGCATGATCGCTGCAGCGCGCAGCGAGACGCCGGCCACGCCGGGACGCGAAACCGAGCTCGACGACATGGAGGGCGCACGAGGGGCGCTCGTCGACGGCGTCAGCGTGCACTCGGTCCGCCTTCCCGGACTCGTCGCACACCAAGAGGTCATCTTCGGCGGGCAGGGCCAGACGCTCACCATCCGCCACGACTCCATCGACCGCACGAGCTTCATGCCCGGCGTCGTGCTCGCCATACGAGAGGTCGGCGCCCGTGAAGGCCTCATCATCGGGCTCGAGCACCTGATGGGGGAGTAGCCGTGGCGCCAGGTCCGATCCCGGGCGTCGACCGCGCGATCGTCGTCATGAAGTTCGGCGGCACGTCGGTCGCCTCGTCCGAGGGTCGCGCGGGGATCTCCGCCCGCGTCACCGCCGCGCTCGAACTCGGCAAAGCGCCGGTCGTGGTGGTCAGCGCGATGGGCCGCAAGGGTGCGCCGTACGCCACGGACTCGCTGCTTGCGCTCGTCGAGGGGCTTCCCGCCGACGAGCGCGAGACCGACCTTCTCGCCAGCGTGGGTGAAGTCGTCTCCGCGATCGTCGTGGCGCACGAGCTGCGGGCGGCCGGCATCTCCGCCTCGGCGCTGACAGGCGCTGAGGCGGGTATCACGACGGACGGTACCTACGGCTCCTCGGCGGTCACCGAGATCCATACGGGACGCTTGGCCGCCGCGATCGCGGACGGCGTCGTGCCCGTGGTCTGCGGGTTCCAGGGCGTCTCCGAGGACGGGCGGATCACCACCTTGGGAAGAGGCGGCAGCGACACGACCGCCTGCGCGCTCGGGGTCGCCCTGTCCGCCGAGGAGGTCGAGATCTACACCGACGTCGACGGCATCATGACGGCGGACCCGCGCGCGTGCGCCGGCGCCGAGGTGCTCGAGGTCGTCTCCGCTGACGAGCTCTTCCAGATGGCCAAGCACGGCAGCCGAGTCGTTCACACACCCGCCGCCGAACTCGCACTCGCCAGCGGCCTGTCGGTGCGCGTGCGCAACACCTACACCGACCATCCGGGCACGCGCGTGGCAGATATCGCATCGTATCGGCCCGCCACCGTTGCGACCGCGGTGAGCCACACGTGCGACATCGCGCGCATCCGCGCGCGGCTCTCGGCCACCGAGGGCACGCCGGAGCATATGGCAGCCCAGGCGCGCATCTACCAGGCGATGGCCGACGCCGGCGTGTCGCTCGACATGTTCACTCCGCTCGACGACAGTCTCGTGTTCACCACCGCGCTCGGCGCGCTCGACAACGCGTGCAGCGTGCTGGATCAACTGGGGCTCGAGTACGACGTCACCCGCGCGCTTGGCAAGGTGACGCTCGTGGGTGCGGGCATGCACGGCGTACCCGGTGTCATGGCGCGCATGGCGAGCCTCGCTCGCCGAAGCGGGCGTCTGCGTGCTGCAGACCGCCGACTCGCACACGACGATATCTGTGCTCGTCGCTGAAGCCGATGTGAATCGCGCCGTTGGCGCACTCCACGACGGATTCGCACTTGGAGAGTGAGCCGCTCGTGACGCGCGAGGTGGTGCTCTACATCACGGCCTCACTCGACGGGCTGATCGCGGACGCCGGCGGTGGCGTGGGCTGGCTGGCCGGTGCCGAAGGGGAGGACTACGGCTTTGCCGCGCTGATGGACTCGGTCGATACGGTCTTGCAGGGCAGCCACACGTATCTGGCAGACCCTCGACCTCGTCGACTACGACCCATACGAGAACAAGACGAACTACGTCTTCACCTCCCGAGACGACCTGCCGGTCATCGGCACACCGGTGTTCGTCGCCGAGGAACCCGTGTCGTTCGTCTCGGCGCTCAAGCGTCAGCCGGGCGGGCGCATCTGGTGCGTCGGTGGAGGAGTCCTGGCGTCCGCACTCGTCTCGGCAGGACTCATCGATGAGATCGACCTGTTCATCCAGCCGATCGTGCTGGGCGAAGGCGTGCCGCTCTGGGTACCGCCCATGACGACGCGCTCGTTCTCCCTCGTCGAAGCCAGATCGTGGCCCGGAGACCTGGTTCAGGTGCGGTATCGCCTCTCGGACACAGGCGTGACGGATGAGCAACGCGCACGCACCAAAGCCGTGACTGTCGGTGGGGTATGGCACAATAGGGCAGGTAGAATGCATCAGTACGCCCGGCCACCCGGGCTACGTGCTTGAGGGGCTGACTTCTCGATGACCACTCCGCGCTTCGGCCGCATGATCACGGCCATGGTGACTCCGTTTGCTCCCGACGGCGGACTCGACCTTCCGCGGGCCGCGGAACTCGCCAACAAGCTCATCGCTGAGGGAAGCGATGCGCTCGTCGTCTGCGGTACGACGGGGGAGAGCCCGACCGTCTTCTACCCGCAGAAGCTCGAGCTGTTTCGAGCCGTCATCGATGCGGTGGGCGGCAAGGTGCCCGATCATCGCGAACGCAGGCGACAACTGCACCGCCGACTCGGTCGACTTCGCCCGCGAGGTCGTCTCGCTCGGGGTCGACGCCATCATGGCCGTCGTCCCGTACTACAACAAGCCACCCCAGGAGGGGCTGTACCGCCACTTCTGCACCATCGCCAACGCGGTCGACGTCCCGGTCATCCTCTACAACATCCCTGGTCGTTGCGTCATCAACGCGGAGCCGTCCACGATACTGCGCATCGCACGCGAGTGCCCCAACCTGGTCGCCGTCAAGCAGGCCAATGCCGACCTGTCGCAGACCGCGACGATACTCGCTGGCGCACCGGAGGGCTTCGAGGTTCTTGCGGGTGATGACGAGCTCACTCTCCCGCTCATGGGACTGGGCGGGAGCGGCGTCATCTCGGTCGTGAGCCATGTCGCCGGCGTCCGTTTCAAGGAGATGATCGAGGCTCAGGCATCCGGGGACCACACCCGTGCCCTGCGGATCCACCTCGAGCTGATGCCGCTGATGAAGGCGCTGTTCCTCACCGCCAACCCGATCATGGTCAAGAAGGCGCTCGAGCTGCAGGGATTCCCGGTGGGTGGTGTTCGACTGCCGCTCGTGGAGCCCAGTGCCGAGCAGACCGCCGAGCTTGAGCGCGTCATGCGCCACGTAGGGGTTCTCGCGTAGAGCAAGCGTACCAACGAACGGATGCGTCGCCTCGAAGGCGGCGCTTGCACCTGACAACAGCGGAAGGCCGTGACAGCGGCCCCGCACGCCCGAGACGGAGTCTCTTCGTCTCGCTGGAAGGAGACATCGCCCACCCACATGTCAAAGAAGAAGCCACCGCGCCTGCGCGTCATACCGCTTGGCGGCCTTGACGGCATCGGCAAGAACATGACGGTCATCGAATACGGCGACGACATGATTCTTGTCGACGCAGGCATCATGTTCCCCGACGACGACCATCCCGGAGTGGACCTGATCCTGCCGGACTACTCCTACGTGCTCAAGCGCAAGCAGAACCTCCGCGGCATCGTCATCACCCACGGCCACGAGGACCACACCGGGGCGCTGCCGTATCTCCTCAAGGACCTTGAAGTGCCCGTTCCGGTTCTGGGTACGCGCCTGACTCTCGGTCTGATCAAGGGCAAGCTCGACGAGCATCAGATCAAGAAGCCCAAGCTCAGGGAGGTTCGCGACGGCGGTCACATGTCGCTCGGAGCGTTCGGCTTGGACTTCTTCGCCGTCAACCACTCGATTCCCGACGGCGTGGGAGTCTTCATCCGCACCCCGGTGGGCACCCTGCTTCACACCGGCGACTTCAAGCTCGACCAGACGCCCATCGACGGTCGACTCACCGACTACGGAGCGCTCACCAAGTTCGGCAAGGTCGGCGTGACCCTGCTGCTCAGCGACTCCACCGGTGCCGAGCATCCGGGCTCGTGCCGCTCGGAAGCCGAAGTCGGCAAGTCGCTGCGAGACATCATCGGCGATGCGAAGCAGCGCGTCATCGTCGCCTCCTTCGCCAGCCACATCCACCGGCTGCAGCAGGTGTGCGACGCCGCGATTGCCAACGGGCGCAAGATCGTCGTGACGGGCAGATCGATGGTGCAAAACACCAAGATAGCCCGCGACCTCGGCTACCTCACGATCGACGACGACGACATCGTCGACGCCTTCGACACCCACGGCTTGCCGCCTGAGAAGATCGTGGTGCTGTGTACCGGAAGCCAGGGGGAGCCGCTGTCCGCGCTCGCACGCATGGCCAACGGCGACCACCGCACCATCACCGTCGAGTCCGGCGACACCGTCATCATCTCGGCGAGCCCGGTTCCCGGCAACGAGAAGGCGGTCAGCCGCGTGATCAACCGGCTCGCGAAGGCGGGCGCGCGCGTCGAGCACAAGGGCTCGGCCGACGTTCACGTCTCGGGACATGCGTACTCGGAGGAACTCAAGCTGATGCTGAACCTCGTGCAGCCCGAGTTCTTCATGCCGGTGCACGGCGAGACCCGTCACCTCGTGGCGCACGGCCGACTTGCCGAGGCGGTCGGTATTCCCGAAGACTGCGTCTTCGTGCTGGAGAACGGCGACGTCCTCGAGATCGACGAGGAGGAGGCCCGCGTCTCGGAGCGAGTCGAGAGCGGCGTGGTGTACGTCGACGGGCTTACCGTCGGCGACCTGGGCCAAGTCGTGCTTCGGGACCGCCAGCACATGAGCCAAGACGGCATCATCACCGTAGTCGTCACGATAGACGCCAAGTCAGGCAAGCCGATCGGCGAACCTGAGATCGTGACGAGGGGTGTCGTGCTCGCCGAAGGCGTGGACATGCTCGACGAGGCCCGCCAGCGCGTCGCGAAGGCGGTCGCGAAGACCGGCAAAGAGGGCGTCACCGACTTCTCGGTGGTTCAGAGGCGCATTCGCGAGACACTCTCCCAGTTCGTCTGGGAGCGCGCGAAGCGCCGGCCCATGATCATCCCCGTGGTCATGGAGGTCTAGCGAGTGGGCCTTTTCGAGGCGGTCGTTCTCGCAATCGTCCAGGGGTTGACGGAGTTCCTGCCCGTCTCCTCCGACGGTCACCTCATCTTGGTGCCATCCCTGCTCGGGTGGGAGCGCTTCGGCCTGGGCTTCGACGTCATGCTTCACGCCGGCACGCTGCTGGCGACGTTGCTGTACTTCCGAGCCGACGTTGCCAGACTCGCAGCGGCGCTGTTCAGCGGACGCCCCGAGCAAGCTTCCGATCGGCGGCTTGCGATTGCTGCTGCTTGGTGCGACGGTCCCGAGCGTCATCGTCGTGTTCGTGCTCGAGCCATTCGTGAGCGGAGTCGAGCGCCGGCCCGTGGAGCAGCAGATCGTCATCTCGGCGATTGGCCTGCTGATCACGTCCGTCGTGCTGGGCGGCTCCGAGTTGATCGCGCGCCAAGAAGGCAAGCGATTCGCGGCCGATCGCGGACTCAGCCACCATCCCATGGGGCAGAGCGCTTCTGGTCGGTGTCGCGCAGGGTTTCGCGGCGCTACCGGGCGTTTCGCGCTCGGGTCTGACGATCGCGGCGGGGCAGTCACTCGGAATCAACCGAGGCGAAGCCGCACGTTTCTCCTTCTTGTTGTCCATACCGATCATCGCTGCAGCAACCGCGAAGAAGTCCCTCGACATCGCACAGGGCCAGGGCTCGCTGCCGCCACGTGAGCGTCACGTTGACCGGCATCGCCGTGACCGCAGTGGTCGGGTACGCGGTGATCTGGTTTCTGATCCCCTTCGTCCGCAAGCACTCGCTGTGGTGGTTCTCTGCCTACACCGCATTTGCAGGTATCCTGCTGTTGATACGCTACGCACTCTAGAGCCGGGGGCCTCTCTTCGTGGCACAGAAACGCACCAGCAGCTCCTCTCGCACCCGATCCGCAGCGAAGCGCACGTCCTCTCGGTCGCGCGACGTCTCGCCTGCGATCCTCGACGACCGGTCCAAGCGCGACATCATCGGCGTCGTCCTGTCGGCGCTCGCGGTTGCGCTCATGATCGCGGTTCTCAGCACGGGCAACGGAGTGGCCGCCGGGGTCGCCGCCGACGGGCTCAAGATGGCCTTCGGCGTAGGCGCATACCTGGTGCCGATCGGACTGCTGCTCTGGGGGGTCTCCTTCTTCATCCGGGTGGAGATCCACGAGGCACGCACCGGGTTGGGCATCGGCCTGTGTCTGCTCGCCATCATCTCGCTGGTCGCCCTCACGACACCAGACGGCGAGTATCTTGCCGAGCAGTACGTTGCGACGTACGGCGGCTACGTGGGCGGTGCCATCGCGTGGATACTCGCAACGCCGACAAGTCCCGCCATCGCCGCGGTCCTCCTGGTGGGACTGCTGGTGGTCGGTCTCGTAGTGACCGGACTGTCGATCTCGGGCGTGGTCGACTGGATCCGCCAGCGTTTCGCGCGCTCCGAGCGCGACCCGGGGCCCTCTCGCGCGAGCCGGCCCAAGGAGCGTGTCAACCGAACCGCACCCCTCCGCGCCGATAGCGACGAAGCCGCGGCTACCGCTGCGGTGCTTCCAGCCCGAGCGGCAACGAAACAGTCAGACCCCGAGGTAGCACGCAAGACCGTCCCGGTACCCAAGGGCGTCGCCCCCAGGGCCATGGAGGGCTTCGAGCTGCCCTCTGCCACCATGCTCAACCGCACCAATGAGTCCGCGTCAGGACACAAGGCCAGCGAGAACGAGCTCCGAGCCGTCGCCACGGTGATCAGCGAGACACTCGCGACCTTCGATATCCCGTCGCGGGTCGTGAGCTGGGTCGCCGGTCCCACCGTGACTCTGTTCGAGGTCGAGATCGCGAAGGGCGTTCGGCTGAGCCGAGTGACCGCCCTCGCTGACGACCTCGCGCTCTCGCTGGCATCGTCCACCGTCCGAATCCTCGCCCCGATCCCGGGCAAGGCCCTCGTCGGTATCGAGGTTCCAAACGTCCGACGGAGTTCGGTGACACTGGGCGACGTGTTGGCGCCTGCCGGTCAGGGCGGCCCACTTCTGCTCGCGATCGGCAAGGACGTGGCGGGCGATCCGGTTCTGGCGGATCTCGCACAGATGCCCCACCTTCTGATCGGTGGCACCACCGGCTCGGGCAAGTCGGTGGCTATCAACGCCATGCTCATGTCCATCCTGATGCGCACCACGCCCGCCGAGGTTCGCCTCATCCTCATCGACCCCAAGCGCGTGGAACTCTCGGGCTACAACAGCGTTCCGCACCTGTACGTGCCTGTGGTCACAGAGCCAAAAGAGGCCGCGAGCGCACTCGCGTGGTCGGTGTCGGAGATGGAGCGACGCCTCAAGGTGCTGCAGATCGCCGGTGCGAAGAACATCGGCGCCTACAACTCCCTCGTTCAAGAGGGCAAGGGTCCCGAGGGCGCCGACGAGATGCCCTACCTCGTCATCGTCATCGACGAGCTCGCCGACCTGATGATGATCGCCGCGAAAGAGGTCGAGGACTCGATAGTGCGGATCGCTCAGCTCGCGCGGGCCGCGGGCATACACCTGGTGGTGGCGACCCAGCGTCCGGAGGCCAACGTGGTTACCGGCATCATCAAAGCGAACATCACCAACCGGATCGCATTCAACGTGGCGAGCGCGATCGACTCGCGCGTCATTCTGGATCAGCCTGGCGCCGAGAAGCTCGTGGGACTCGGCGACATGCTCTACACCACCCCGCAGTTGCCCAAGCCCAAGCGAATCCAAGGCTGCTACGTGTCCGAGGACGAGATCGACGTCGTTGTCGCCCACCTGCGCGGCCAGGCCGAGCCCGACTATCACGAGGAGATCCTGCATCTCAAGGTCTCCTCGGTGGGCGGGGGAGTGGATCCCGGAGACGACGATGACCCGCTCATCTGGGAGGCCGCGGACATCGTGGTGACAAGCGGGCTCGGATCGACCTCGTTGCTCCAGCGGCGGCTCAAGGTAGGGTACGCCCGGGCGGGCCGGATCATGGACATGCTCGAAGCCAAGGGGGTCGTAGGCCCGCCCGACGGCAGCAAGCCCCGCGAGGTGCTCGTCGACGTCGAGGACCTTTCGGCCCTGCGAGTGTTCGAGCGCGAAGAAGCAGGTGAGTTCTAAGGGTGGGCAAGCTCGGAGACACACTGCGCGAACGCCGCATCTCACTTGGGGTGAGTCTGACCCAGGCCGAGGAGGGTACGCGAATCCGCGCGCGTCTCATCGAGGCGCTCGAGGACGGCGACTACGCTCGTCTGCCCAATCCCGGCTACGTCCGCGGGTACGTCTCCAGCTATGCGAGATTCCTCAACCTCGACCCCGTTCCGCTACTCGCTCTCTACAAGTCCGAGACCGGCGCGGGAAGATTCCACGAACTCAACTTGCCGCAGGCGGACGAAGCCGTGGCCCCCACCGGTCAGCAGCACGCGATGCCTGCTCGCAGCGCGCTTGTCACGGTGCTGGTGATCGCCCTGGTGGCGCTCGCCGCATGGGCGGCCATGCGCGTCTGGCGTGGCCCGGAGCCCACTCCGCCGGAGCCGGCCGAGATCGCCGGGTCCGCCGTCGCGACCCCGAACGCCGTGCCCGCCGATGAGGCCGGCGCCCCGTCGTCCAAACCCGCGACGGCGCTCGAGCCGTTCTCCCTTCGGGTGGTGGTCTCGAAGGACGGCGCTTCATGGGTCAAAGTGACCATCGACGGCAAGCAGGCATACGAGGGAACGCTCGCCGGCGGACAGGGGAAGAGCTTCGAGGTCGCGCAGTCGGCGACAGTGGCCGTGGGCAAGCCGTCATCGGTGACGATCTTCAGAGATGGCAAGCGCGTGAAGATCCCCGCGAGCGACGACACGCCCACCGTGGTGCTCAAAGCGACCAAGGCCGAGTAGCAGTCAACAGTTCGAAAGGGGCGCATCGATGGCCAAGGACAGCAGTTTCGACGTGGTCTCCGAGGTCGACTTGCAGGAAGTCGACAACGCCTTCCAGCAGGCGACCAAGGAGCTCGTCCAGCGATACGATCTCAAGGACAGCGGCGCGAAGCTCGAGTTCAGCAAGCACGAGAAGTCCTTCACCCTCACAGCACCCAGCGACTTCGTGGCGAAGCAGGTCATCGATGTGCTCAACACGAAGCTCGTCCGCCGCAACGTGGACCTCAAGGCCATCTCGTGGGGGGCGTCGCAGGCCGCGAGCGGCAGCACTGTGCGGATCGTCGGCACAGTCGTCATGGGTATCGAAGCCGAGCTCGCGCGCAAGATCAACAAGGACATCAAGGACCAGAAGTTCAAGGTCAAGGTGCAGATAGAAGGCGACAAGCTGCGCGTTTCGGGCTCGGTTCGTGACGAGCTGCAAAACGTCATCGCCTTCCTGCGTGAGAAGGACTACGGCATCCCGCTTCAGTTCACGAACTACCGCTAGCGCATGCCGGAACCATCGCTCGAGACGCCACGTGTCGCGTTCGCGACGCTCGGCTGCCCCAAGAACGAGGTCGATACCGACAAGATGCGCGCGGCCGTGACCTCGGCGCGCTATGTGGTCGTGGACGACATCGACCAGGCTGACGTCGTGGTCGTCAACACGTGCTCCTTCATCCAGGAGGCGACCGAGGAGTCGGTGGCCGTCGTTCTTGAATTGGCCGAGCAGTGGGTGCCGGCGGCACAGGGACGCCACCTCGTCGTCGCCGGATGCATGCCAAGCCGCTACGGCGAAGAGCTGCGCGCCGCGATGCCAGAGGTCGAGGGCTTTCTTCCGGTAGCGGACGAACACTCCCTGGTCGTCGTGATCGAGCGCCTGACCGGAGCGCCGAGAGCCGAGACGACCGGCACGTCCGCACGGCGGGCCGACGTAGGTGCGTCGGCGTACTTGCAGATATCGGACGGCTGTCACCGCAGCTGCGCCTACTGCACCATCCCGTCGATCCGCGGCCCGTACCGCAGCCATGCGATCGCCGACATCGTCGATGAGGCGGGTGAGCTGGTTGCTCTGGGCGCGCGCGAGATAGTGCTGATCGGGCAAGACATCACGGCGTACGGCCGTGACCTGCACGATGCAGCCGCTCTTCCCGACGTCGTGCGCGCCGTGGCCGCGGTTCCGGGAGTCGAGTGGCTTCGACTCATGTACGCGCAGCCCGACGGCGTGACCGATGAGCTCCTGGCTGCGATGGCCGCGAACCCCAACGTCTGCCAGTACCTCGACATGCCGCTGCAACACGCAAGCCGCAGCGTTTTGAGGGCGATGCGGCGCACGGGTGACGGCGAGTCCTATCTTCGCTTGATCGAACGCGTGCGAGACGCGCTGCCCGGCGTCGTGCTTCGTACGACGCTCATCTCCGGCTTCCCGGGCGAGACGCGCGCCGACGCCCTGGCGCTGCAGCGCTTCGTCGACGAGGCCCGCTTCGACTACGTGGGCGTATTCCCCTACTCGGCTGAGGAGGGTACCGCCGCCGCCGACATGTCCGATCAGGTCCCCATTCGCACCAGACGCGCGCGGGCGCAACGCCTCCGCGACGTGGCCGACACGATCGGGTTCGAACGTGCTGCCAGTCGTGTGGGCGAAACGCTCGAAGTGCTCGTCGAGGGTGTCGACTCCGACGACGGCACCGTCTTCGGACGCTGGCGCGGTCAGGCACCGGACATCGACGGAATCGTGCTGCTCGACCGAGGCGATCCCGGTGATATCGTTTCGGCGCGTATCGTGGACACCATCTGCTACGACTTGGAAGGCGAGGTGGTCTAGGTGGCCAACCCCGGCAAGCGCATGAACGCCGCCAACACCGTGACGATCGTGCGCATGGTGCTCATCCCGGCGTTCCTGGTCATCATGCTCGCCGACTGGCCGACGTGGCTGAACGCGCCCGCCCCGATCGAAGCGCTTCGCCCCTGGATCGCCGCTGTGATCTTCGGAGTGCTCGCCGCGACCGATGGCGTGGACGGCTACCTCGCTCGGTCGCGAAACGAGGTCACCACCTTCGGCAAGTTCCTCGATCCTCTTGCAGACAAGTTGCTCGTCACGGCCGCACTCATAGCCTTGGTCGAGCTCGACGTCCTGCCCGGCATGGATAGCGTTCGTCATCATCGCCCGCGAGTTCATCGTAAGCGGCCTGAGAATGGTCGCCTCCGCCGAAGGACAGGTCATCGCGGCGTCGTGGTACGGGAAGGTGAAGACCGTCTTCCAGATGGTCGCGATTCCCATGTTCATCGTGAAGGACTCCCCCCTGATCGAACTGTTCGGCCCCGAGTTCGTCCAGTTCTTCCAGGTGGCCTCATGGGCCGTGATGGGCGTCGCGGTCGTTCTGACGCTGATGTCTATGGTCGACTACTTCCGACACGCGGCAGACGTGCTCGTGGGCCCGTGGACCGGGGACGATGCCATCGCCATGCTCGCGGCAGACGCGGACGCCGCCGCCGAGGACGCGGCCGACGCGACCACGGACTAGGGCGGGTACCGTGCCACTCAGCGCTGCCGTCGTCACGATCGGGACCGAACTGGTCGAGGGAGCGCGGGTCGACACCAATACCGCCGAGATCGCTCGCGCCCTTTCCCCTCGCGGCTTCTCGGTCCTGGAGACGGTCAGCGTGGGTGATGACGTCGCACTCCTTGCCGAGGAGCTCTCACGGCTCATCAGCTGCAGGGACCTCGTCGTCACCACGGGAGGACTCGGGCCCACTCACGACGACATGACGCGCGAGGCCGCCTCGCGTGCGCTTGGTCTCGAACTCGTGGTCGATCCTCGTCTCGCGGGGATGCTCGTGCCGGTGCAGAGGCGCCACACGGACCCGGCCGCGGCCGAGCAGGTGCTCGCCCAGGCCATGGTCTTGCCTGGAGCCGAGGTCGATCGACTTCACGACCGGGACCGCACCCGGTCTCGTCGTCCAGAGCGCGGGCGGTGCGACACTCGCGCTGTTGCCTGGCCCGCCATCCGAGATGCGGCCGATGCTCGCAGCGCTGCTTGAACGCTACCCGCTGGTCTCCAGCGAGCCGCGGCTCCTCGGCGTTGTGGGGCTCTCCGAGTCCGACGCCCAGGTCCGCATCGAACGTGCCATCAGCTCCATCGACAAAGTGGGTTTCACGATTCTCGCCAGACCGGGCGACGTACGCGTCATTCTCACCGACAAGGGGTGCGGGCGAGTCGGGCTCGACAAGGCAGCGGAGATCGGCCGCGCTCGCGCTGGGAGAGCACTGTTACGCGGCCGACGCGTCGACCCTTGCCGAAGTCGTGATTCGAGAGGCCGCGTGCTCGCGGACTCACCATCGCACTGGCCGAGTCGTGCACCGGCGGAATGGTGGCCGCGGCGCTGACGGACGTCCCGGGTTCCTCCGATGTGTTCGTCGGAGGCGTCGTGGCCTACTCGAATCTCGCGAAGACGCGGCTGCTCGGCGTTCCCGCGGAGCTCATCGACCGACCACGGGGCGGTGAGCGCGGAGTGCGTCGAAGCCATGGCGCTTGGCGCCCGCAACGCGTTCGACCAGGCCGACATCGCGGTCGCGGTGAGCGGTATCGCGGGTCCTGGGGGCGGCAGCGTGGACAAGCCCGTAGGCACGGTCTGGTTCGCCGTGCTGTCGAGCCGGACCGCTCTCGAGGCCGCAAGCTCGGAGAGCCGCCACGGCGGGCATCCAGTTCCGTCGCGCGTTGCCTCCCACGAGCCGCGAGGCTGTTCGCGCCCGCGCTACGTCGATAGCGCTCGACTGCCTGCGCCGAGCGATACTCGGCATGGATCTGCGGGCGTAGGGGGGCCGACCGTGCGCTCTCGGCTGTTCGTGGGCGTCTTCCTTCCCGATGAGTGGCGCGAGAGCCTCGCGCTGGTGTGCGATGCCATCCGCGACGCCGAACCGGCCTGGCGTGACGCGAAGTGGGTACCGGAAGAGAACCTGCATGTGACCCTCGCGTTTCTCGGCGACGTGGAGGAACACGACGTGTCCGCGCTGTGCGACCGGCTCTCCGCGGTGGCCGCAAGGCACGCGGCGCTTTCCCTCCCGCTCGACGCCGTGCAGGCCCGTCCGTCGTCTGCGTCGCGCCGGGATGATCTGGGCGGCTTTCGGCGATCCAGGAGGAGAGTGCGCGTCGCTAGCCGCCGACGTTGCCGTCGCTGGCGAGATTGCCGGGGCGAGTGCCGATCGAGAGGCCGTTCAACGCGCACGTCACGCTGTGCCGCTCAAGGCGTCCGCAGCAGCTCCGGCAAGAGACGCTGGACGCCGCGCGCGGTTCGGTTCGCGGCACGTCCCCGCTCGTTGTCAGTCCCTTCGATTACCTTGTGTGCGAGCAGGCTTACGCCGTGCGGTGCGGTCTACTCGGCCCAGGCCTCTTGGCCGCTTCGCGCGCGGTAGTCGTGCGATTCGGTCGCCCGAGTGGGGCCGGGAAGCTAGGCTCGTCAGACTCGAAGCTGAGTTGCGTTGACATCGAACAGGTGTTCGTGTAGGGTCGGAGCAACCCTTGAGGGGGTCTCCCGCATCCCGGATTGGAGCGAGTGAGGAATGGATCGCGACAAAGAGAAGATTCTCGACGTCACCAAGGAGCAGATCGACAAGAAGTTCGGCAAGGGCTCGCTGATGAAGCTCGGCGAGCACTCGGCCTGCGTGATCATACCCGCCATTCCCACCGGCTCCTTGGCGCTCGATGCCGCCCTCGGCGTCGGCGGGGTACCCCGTGGGCGTATCGTCGAGATCTACGGTCCGGAAGCCAGCGGCAAGACGACACTCGCGCTCCAGATAGTCGCCGAGGCACAAGCGGCCGGCGGGGTCGCCGCGTTCATCGACGCGGAGCATGCACTCGACCCGTCGTACGCTGCGAGACTCGGCGTCGACATCGACGAGATCCTCATCAGCCAGCCGGACACCGGCGAGCAGGGCCTGGAGATCTGCGACATGCTTGTTCGCAGCGGTGCCGTCGATGTCATCGTCATCGACTCGGTGGCCGCTCTCGTGCCCCGAGCCGAGATCGAAGGGGAGATGGGCGACGCCTCGGTCGGTCTCCAGGCGCGCCTCATGAGCCAGGCGCTGCGCAAGCTCGCCGGCTCCCTCAGCCGCTCGAATACCACGTGCATCTTCATCAACCAGCTTCGCGAGAAGATCGGCGTCATGTTCGGCAGCCCCGAGACCACCACGGGTGGCCGCGCACTCAAGTTCTTCTCGACGATCCGCATCGATGTGCGCCGCATAGACTCGATCAAGCAAGGTGCAGACATCGTCGGCAACCGAGTGCGTGCCAAAGTCGTCAAGAACAAGGTCGCTCCGCCATTCCGTATGGCCGAGTTCGACCTGATGTTCGGCACGTGGGATCAGCAAGGAAGGTTCGATCCTCGACCTCGGGGTCGAGGAGGGCATCGTCGCCAAGTCCGGCGCTTGGTACACGTACGGCGAGGAGCGCCTAGGGCAGGGACGCGAGGCTGCCAAGGAGTTCTTGCGTGAGAACCCTGACTTGCGCAACACGATCGAGGCCGAGCGTACGCGAGTCACTTGGTCTTCCCACGTCCGCGGCCATCGTCAGCGCCCCCGTTGAGGCTGAGGTTCCCGAACCCGCGCCGTCGGTCTGAAGACAACGCGCAGAGCGATGAACCTCACTATCACGTCGATCGAGAACGCCGGGCCGGGCAACCGCGCCCGGCGTCTTGTCTTCGATGAGGGCGCCCAGGTTCGGCTCACAGCCGCATGCGTCGTCAAGGACCTTTCCCTCGAGAGCGGCCAGGTCCACGAACCGAAGAGCCTGGCGAGCGAACTGGACGAGGCCGAGGTGCGACTTGCGAAGGAGCGCGCACTCCGGATCCTTGGTTACCGAGAGCGCTCCGCCGCCGAGGTTTCCCAGCGTCTTTCGACGACGGCTACCCGCCCGAGGTGGCCCGCGACACGGTCGCCCGCTTCTCGGAGCTGGGACTCATCGACGACTGCCGATTCGCGGCCGTCTATTCACGCTCACGCCTTGCGGCGGGGTTCGGCACGCGCCGAATCGCCTCCGAGCTCAAGCAGCGCGGAATCGCCCCGGAGATCGCCGCAACCGCGCTTCGCGAGGCGCATGGACGGCAGCGACGAGGTTGACCGAGCGATCGACGCGCTTCGCGGCAGGGTCCCGCGCGACCGGCGGGAGCGCGAACGACTGCTCAGGCACCTGGTCTCGAAGGGCTTCGACCTGTCCACTGCACTCGCGGCGTTGGATTCCGCGGCCGGCCCGACGCGCAGGCACCCTCGGCGCTCTGACCGCTGGTCGCTCCGATCAGTACCGCTCGTCGCTTTGCCGAGTCTGCGGTCGGGTTGACGCTTCTTGCAGGTCAAGGGTAGTATCCGAAGCGGCATTGAAGACCACCGCGCCGGGACCCGTGGGGTTCCCGGTTACCTGTAGAACTGCAAGGGCGATCACTCGCGAGAAGAACGGGCACGTCTGCCCGCTTTCCGCGTATCTGCGATTCCTCGCCATGCATGCGGGACTCTCCTGTGCCGAGCGCGACGCCGGGCGGTTTCGATCCACGTGTGCCCTTCGGCGAAGCGCGACCGGACTGACTGACGCGCACGCCACCATCGAAGGGAGGGCGCATGCCAGCGAACATCTTGTTCGCACTTGTAGGTATCCTCGTCGGCATCGTCCTCGGCTATGCAATCAACCGCTACCTGATCAAGGATCGCGCGGTACGCGCCACGGAAGAGGCAGAACGCCTCGTCCGTGACGCCGAGAAGCAAGCCGAGACGATGAAGAAGGAAGCCCTGCTCGAGGCGAAGGACCAGATCTTCCGCCAGAAGCAGGAAGAGGACGCCGAGGCCAAGGAGCGCCGCAAGGAGATCCAGGTGCTCGAGTCGCGGCTTTCCGAGCGCGAGGCCTCGATCGACCGCCGGGCGGAGTCCCTCGACAGCCGGGAGCACCAGCTCTCGTCGGCTCAGGGGCAGATCCAGAAGCGCGAGAAGGACCTCGAGGAGATGGTCGAGCTGGAGCGTGAGCGCCTCGAGGCGGTCGCAGGCATGACCGCCGACGAGGCGCGCGCGGAGCTCATCAACAGGATCCAGGATGACGTGAAGCGGGACGCAGCCGCCTTCATCCGAGAGACCGAGACTCGGGCGCGCGAGGAGGCGGACAAGAAGGCCCGCAACATCGTGGGCATCGCCATCCAACGTGTCGCCGCCGACCACACCGCCGAGTCCACCGTCTCGGTCGTGCACATCCCGAGCGACGACATGAAGGGCCGCATCATCGGCCGAGAAGGGCGCAACATCCGCGCCTTCGAGCAGATGACCGGCATCAACCTCATCATCGACGACACGCCCGAGGCCGTCATTCTGTCGAGCTTCGACCCGGTCCGCCGCGAGATCGGCCGCATCACGCTCGAAACCCTCATAGCCGACGGGCGCATCCACCCCGCGCGCATCGAGGAGATGTTCAACAAGGCCGAGACGCTCGTCACGCAGCAGATTCACGAGGCCGGCGAGCAGGCGGCGTTCGAGGCCGGAGTGCACAACCTTCACCCTGAGCTCGTCCGCACGCTCGGCAGGCTGAAGTTCCGCACGTCGTACGGTCAGAACGTGCTCAATCACTCCCTCGAGGTCTCTTGGCTCGCCGGAGTCATGGCAGCCGAGCTCGGAGTCGACACGACTCTGTCGAAGCGTGCCGGCCTGCTTCACGACCTCGGCAAGGCGATCGACCACGAGATCGAGGGCCCGCATGCGGTGATCGGCGCCGACCTCGCCCGACGCATGAACGAGCCCAAGGCGATCGTCCATGCCATCGAGGCCCACCATGCCGACGTGGAGCCGCAGACCGTCGAGGCGGTGCTGGTCCAGGCGGCTGACGCCATCTCGGCCGGGCGCCCCGGCGCCCGCCGAGAGACGCTTGAGAGCTACATCAAGCGCCTGGAGAAGCTCGAGGCGGTCGCCAACGCGCACAAGGGCGTCGAGAAGACCTACGCGATGCAGGCAGGTCGCGAGATCCGCGTGATGGTCAAGCCCGAGCAGATCTCGGACTCCGACTCGGTCGTGCTCGCTCGCGACATAGCCAAGCAGATCGAAGACGAGCTCGAGTACCCGGGCCAGATCAAGGTCATGGTCATCCGCGAGAGCCGTGCGGTCGACTTCGCCAAGTAGGGCGCAACACACTGACGAAAGCCCCGGCCCCAACGCCGGGGCTTTCTCGTTCGCGGGGCGCGGGGGTGAACGTGTCAGACGTGCGCATCAGAGAAGCGCTTCGCACGGACCTGCCCGGCGTTCTCGCCGTCCAGCACGACGCCTTCTCCCGGGTCGCGAAGGCGCTCGGCATCGAGCCATCCGATCTCCCGCCACTGCGTGAGACGCTCGGGCAGCTCGAGGCACTTCTCTCGGCCGGGACTCGCTTCTTCGTCGCCGTCGACTCGCTCGAGAGAGATCGTGGGCAGCGTACGCGGCGAGCGAGCGCGACGGTGTCGTCGACATCGGCAGGCTCGTGGTCGCCAGCGACTGGGTGCGCCGGGGAATCGCAACGCGCCTCGTGGAGACGCTCGAGGCCTCGTACGCCCATGCCGACAGATTCGTGCTGTTCACCGGCGAGGACGCTACCGAACCGCTCGCTCTCTACGCCAAGCTCGGCTACGAACTCACACGGCGAGACGCCGAAGGACCGGTGGTACTCGTCTGGCTCGAGAAGCGCAATCCGCCGGGCGACCGCGTGACCTCCCGCGACGCATCGGCAGGCGGTATCCTGTGAGCCATGCCTGACAACAGCGACCTGCTCAACTTCGTCACATCGGTATCCGGTGATGCCTACCTGAAGGTCGAGGAGAACCTCGGCGAGGGTTTCGTTCGCCTCAAGACCTCCGAGGCCGAACGCCGACAGGCGAAACACGACATCCGCGGTGTCGAAGACATCGTGGTCGAGCTCCTCCGCAACGCCCGCGACGCTCACGCCCAACGCATCTTCCTCGCAACCGCCCGAGAGGCCGATCGCAGGACGATCACCGTGCTCGACGACGGTGTCGGTGTGCCCGACACGCTCAAGGGCAGGATCTTCGAGCCGCGCGTCACGAGCAAGCTCGAGACGATGGTCATGGACAAGTGGGGCGTGCACGGCAGGGGGATGGCGCTCTTCTCGATCAAGACCAACACGCTCGAGGCGGCGGTATCGGCATCGGGCGCCCACAAGGGAACCGCGATCTCGGTCCTGGCCGACGTGCAGGCCCTTCCCGAGCGAGCCGACCAGTCGACGTGGCCGACGGTCGAGCGAGATGAAGCGGGCGTGTTGCGCGTCTCCCGCGGCCCTCACAACATCGCCAGGCGCGCGGCCGAGTTCGCCATCGAGCACCCTGGCGTTGACGTATTCGTGGGTTCGCCGAGCGAGGTTCTCGCGACCCTCGTCATGCTCGCCCGGTTCGAACTCGACGAGGCCGACCTGCTCTTCTGCGAGGACGTCGCCCGACTTCCGGTATGGCAGCGTCCGGGGGCCGCTGCGGACGCGGGTGAGCTGGCCGACACCGCCGCCGAGATCGGCCTGGCCGTGTCCGAGCGCACCGCTCATCGAGTCCTGGGCGGCGAGATCTCGCCTCTGCGCTCGGCGCTCACTGTCGTCACCGGCGGCGCCGATGGCCCTCCCGCCAGTGCCCCGCCCGACATCTACCGGGACCGCCGCGGACTCAAGATCCACCACACCGACCTCGACGCTTTTCGAACGGAGCTCGAGAACGCGTTCGACGCTATCGCCGAAAAGTACTATCTCCATCTGCGTTGCGAGCCGAAGATAACGATTGGAAGGGATGACATCCGCGTGAGATTCGAGGTCGACAAGGAGGACTGACCACCCGCACTCCATCGCGGTATACTCGCGAAGCACCTCAAGCGCAGACCAACTGCAGCAGCGTACACAGCAGCAGACGAACCAGCCGCGCAGAGCGGCTCGCAGCATACACATGCCAGGGAGGGACCGTGGAAGTCCTCAAGGTGTCGAGTAAGTCCAACCCCAACTCCGTCGCCGGAGCGCTCGCAGGAATAGTGCGCGAGCAGGGCGCGGTCGAGATGCAGACCGTAGGAGCGGGGGCACTGAACCAGGCGATCAAGGCGATCGCCATCGCTCGTGGCTTCATCGCGCCATCCGGAATGGAACTGACCTGCGTGCCCGCGTTCGCCGACATCTTGATCAACGGCGAGGAGCGAACCGCCATCCGCCTTCTCGTCGAGCCGCGCGACATGCACCGCTAGGCACGTGCCGTGAAGGCCGACCTGCACGTCCATTCGACCGCATCGGACGGCACGCTTCGACCAGCCGACCTCGTGGCCCTCGCCTTGCAGCGAGGGCTTTCTGTTCTCGCGATCGCGGACCACGACTCCGTGGAGGGCCTACCTGAGGCGATGGGGGCCGCAGCCGACACCTCGCTCGCGCTCATTCCCGCGGTCGAGCTGTCCTCGGTCACTCCGGACGGCGACGACGTCCACATGCTCGGCTACTTCATCCGGGCGGACGATGCGCACCTGCTCCGGCACCTTGCGGATCTGCGGAGCGCCCGGCTGAGCCGCGCGGAGTCGATGGTGGGGGCGCTGAACGCCGCCGGCTACCGCGTCACGCTCGACGACGTGCTTGCGCTTTCCGAGGGTGGCGCGGTCGGGAGGAGCCACGTGGCCAGAGCGCTCGTGGCTGCCGGACACGCTGAGAGCGTTGCTGACGCCTTCAAGCGGCTCATCGGCAGAGGACGCCCGTTCTACGTCGCAAAGGACGTGAGAAGCCCTCAGGACGCGATTCGCTGCATTCGAGAGGCGGGCGGGCTCGCCGTGGTGGCGCACCCTGGCGTCAGCCGTCTCGAACACCTCATTCCCGAGCTTGCCGACGCCGGGTTGGCCGGCATCGAGGCATACCACGCCGATCACAGCGCTCGAGCAGCGCCTCCACTTCGCTGCGCTTGCGGCCGAGATGGGGCTGCTGGCCACCGGAGGCAGCGACTTCCACGGGTACGCTGCCCCCAACCCGCCGCTGGGCAGCGTCGACATCCCCGCCGAGGCGATCTCGGCGTTTCTGGCAGCCGGACCGAGCTAGCCCTCACGCCCAAGCGTGCTACACTCCCACGCGCCATGCAGACCTACCTGATCCGCACCTTCGGGTGCCAGATGAACAAGCACGACTCCGAACGCGTCGCCGGGCTGCTGCGCGCCCAGTCGATGAGCCCCGTCGAAGACGCCGAGAACGCGGATGTCATCGTCTTCATGACGTGCTGCGTTCGCGAGAACGCCGACGAGCGGCTGCGCGGCCAGGTCGCCTCGCTCAAGGCGCTCAAGCCTGGCCGGGGCCAAGGACCGCTGATCGCGGTTGGCGGGTGTATCGGGCAGAGGGACGGCGAGCGCCTGCTCGAGCAGCTTCCTCACGTGGACGTGGTCTTCGGCACGCACAACATCGCGCATCTGCCGGCGCTGCTCGAGACCGCGTCAACGCGGCGCCTGCCACAGATCGAGATCCTCGCCGAATCAACGGAGTTCGCTTCCGACCTGCCCGCCGAGCGCGAGCATCCGTGGCATGCGTGGGTCCCGATCACCGTGGGCTGCGACAACTACTGCACCTACTGCGTCGTCCCGTACGTCCGCGGCAAGAGAAGAGCCGCGCGCTCGACGACATCGTGCACGAGGTCGAACGTCTCGTAGCCGACGGCGTGCTCGAGGTGACCCTGCTGGGACAGAACGTGAACAGCTACGGCCGCGACCTCTACGGAGACCCCGCGTTCGCTCGGGTTCTGCGTGAGGTTGCCCGCACAGGCGTCAAGCGCATCCGCTTCGCGACGAGCCATCCCAAGGACCTCTCGGACGATACGATCGCGGCGATGGCCGACGAGCCTGCCGTCATGCCCTACCTGCATCTGCCGGTGCAATCGGGCTCGAACGCGGTGCTCGACCGCATGAACCGCGTCTACACGCGCGAGTCCTACCTGGCACTCGTGGAGCGCCTCTACGCGCGGATTCCCGACTTGGCTCTCTCGACCGACATCATCGTGGGCTTCCCGGGGGAGTCCGAGGCCGATTTCGAGGACACCCTGGACGTAGTGCGGCGCTGCTCGCTTCGATCAGGCGTTCACGTTCATCTACTCGCCGCGCGAGGGGACGCCTGCGGCGACGCATGTCATCCCCGGTGCCCCGCGATGTGATACAGGCGCGGTTCGACAGGCTCGTAGAGCTCGTGCACAGCTCCGCGCTCGAGAATGCCCGCGCGCTCGTCGGAACCGTTCAGCCGGTCCTGTTCGAGGGTGCCAGCAAGCGCGACACGCACGTCCTCACGGGCCGCTCTCCGGGAAACAAGGTCGTTCACGTCGCACTTGCCGAGGGCTGCTCGGCAGACGAGTTCGCCGGACGCATCCTCGACGTCCACATCGACGAGGCCCAAACCTGGTTCCTGACAGGCAGCCTGGGTACCAACCACTAGGTAGCCGAGAGCACGCTGACAGACGGCGCCCCGCCGCCGAAAGGGGGAGACGCCATGTCTTCGCCGGTCTTCGGGGTCATCGCGCCCCACCCACCGATCTTCGTCCGTGCAGTCGGCGGCTCAACGGGCCGAGGTCACCCGCGCCAGTCTCGATGCGCTCGCGCTCGCCGCGGCCGCACTCGCGACCTTCGATCCCGAGACGGTCGTCGTCATGTCGCCGCATGCCCCGGCGCTGTCCGACGCGTTCGCCGTGGACGATTCCGCTCGCTTCGCAGGCTCGCTCGAGCAGTTCGGTGACCCCACGCCCTACGGCGTGGAAGGGTGACCCCGTGCTCGCGGCCGCGCTCGTCGGACGAACTCGAAAGGCGTGGCGTCGAGGTCGTGCTGCGTTCCTCGGACACCCGCCTCAAGGCGGGCTGGCTCGACCACGCCACCATCGTGCCGCTGTCCTTCCTCGAACCCACCGCATCCCGCGCCATCGTCGTGCTTTCGCTGTCGTACCTGTCCTATGGGAAGCACCGGGAACTCGGGCAGCGCGTTGAGCGCAGTGGCCGACAGGATCGGGCGCCGCGTCGCCTTCGTGGCCAGCGGAGACATGAGCCACCGGCTCACCAGGGATGCTCCGGCCGGCTACTCCCCGCGCGCTGCCGACTTGGACGCGACCATTCGCGATCTCGTGACGCAGCGGAGACCTCGCCGGACTGATGTCGATCGACCCTTCGCTCGTGGAGGCCGGCGGCGAGTGCGGGCTGCGCTCCTTCATCGCGCTCGGCGGCTACGCGGGTGGGGACCCCGTGCCAACGCGCGTGCTCGCCTACGAGGGCCCGTGGGGCGTCGGATACCTGACGGCCCTCGTCGGCCAAGGAGCACTCGATGCTGCCCAGCAGCACACGCTCGGCACCACCGCCACGCGCGGGTTGAAGGGCGGCACTGCGGGAGACGACGCATCGCAGATCGTTCGCTACGCCCGCTCCGTCATCGAGAGCCACATCAGTGGCCGCCCGGATCCTCATCAGCCGGCCTTCGACGATGCCGAGTACCCCGAGCGCGCGGGCGCATTCGTCTCGCTGCACCGCGGCGGCAGCCTGCGCGGCTGCATCGGCACGATCCTGCCGACAAGACCCACCCTCGCCGAGGAGGTCGCGGGAAACGCCATCCAGGCGGCCGTGGCCGATCCGCGCTTCCCGCCGCTTTCCGCTGCCGAACTCGCTGACCTCGACATCAGCGTGGACGTGCTCCATGCCCCCGAGAGCTGCACCATCGACGAGCTGGACCCCACTCGGTACGGGGTCATAGTGACCAAGGGCTGGCGCCGCGGGCTGCTGCTGCCCGATCTCGAAGGCGTCGACGACGTCCAGACCCAGGTCGCCATCGCCATGCGCAAGGCGGGCATAGCGCCCACGGAGCAGTGTGACTTCGAGCGCTTCCGCGTCGACCGCTACACTTAGCGCATGGACCCGACCGACCGACCCCACGCCGACATCCACATCGACCCGGCCTCGAAGCCGCAGGTCATCGCCGTGGTCGGTCCGACGGCGGCGGGCAAGACCGCCCTGGCCGAGGAGCTTGCGGTGCGCCTCGGCGGCGAGGTCGTCTCGGCTGACTCGATGCAGGTGTACCGCGGCATGGATATCGGCACCGCCAAGCCCGCTGCCGAGCAGCGCAGGGTCGCGTATCACTGCCTGGACCTGACCGATCCCGGCGAGCCGTTCTCGGCGGCGCTCTATCAGGGCTACGCACGCGACGGCGATCGACGACATCGCGGCGCGGGGACTCGTCCCGGTGGTCTGCGGGGGTACCGGGCTGTACGTGCGGGCAGCGCTCGACGTGATGGAGTTCCCCAAGGGCGAGCAGCTCGAGAACCCCGCCAGGGCGGGCTACGAGCGATACGCTGCCGAGAACGGCGCGGCGGCCCTGCACGAGCTGCTGCGCCGCCGTGATCCCGAGTCTGCGGCGGTCGATGCACCCCAACAACACCCGGCGAGTCGTCCGCGCACTCGAGATGCTGGACCAGGGCGTCTCATACGCCGAGCAGAAGCAGGCGTTCTCGGCTCGAACGCCCTTCTATCCGACCCGCTACATCGGGGTGACGAAGGAGCGCGCCGCCCTCTATCGCAGTATCGACCGGCGGGTCGATGCCATGGTCGCCCAGGGCCTGCTCGGCGAGGTGGAAGCGCTGCTTTCTCAAGGATGGCGAGACGCGCTCACGGCGCGGCAGGCGATCGGCTACAAGGAGCTCGTGCCGGTCGTCGAGGAGGGCGCCTCGCTCGACGACGCCGTTGCCGCGATCAAGCAAGCCACCCGGCGCTACGCGAAGCGCCAACTGACGTGGTTTCGCGCGGACGAGCGGATTCGATGGGTAGATGTAACCGAGTCGTCGCTGGAGCAGGCGGCGGACAGCGCGCTGGAGACGATAGACTGAGGTCACAGCGCGGCACCGGTTCTGAGAGGGGACATCGTGGAGCTCTCGTTCACCAAGATGCACGGGCTCGGCAACGACTTCATCGTGATCGAGGACCTCGACGGCGAGCTGGATCTCGCGCCCGAGGCGGTGACGTGGTTCTGCGACCGCAACTTCGGGATCGGCGCCGACGGTCTGATTCTCGTGCGCCCCGCGACCCTGCCCGACGCCGACTTCTCGTGGTGGTTCAGGAACAGCGACGGATCGGCCGCCGAGATGTGCGGAAACGGGATCCGCTGCTTCGCGAAGTACGCGGTCGACCACGGACACCTGCCGAGCGACCGCGACACGGTGCGCATCGAGACCGCGATCGGCGTCCTGCCTGTAGAGGTCACCCGCGCGTACGACGGCACGATGCACATGGCCACGGTCGACATGGGCGAGCCGCGCCTGCTTCCCGACCAGATTCCCACCAAGATCGGGTGCGAAGCTCCCGAGGACCCTGTGGTCAACTGCCCGCTCGAGACCGAACTCGGCATCTTCACGGTGACGTGCGTCTCGATGGGCAACCCACACTGCGTCGTCTTCGTCGACGATGTCGAGTCGGCGCCGGTGCACACCCTCGGCCCGGCGATCGAGACGCATCCCGACTTCCCGAACAAGACCAACGTGGAGTTCGCCCAGGTCGACTCCGATGAAACGATTCGGCTGCGTGTTTGGGAGCGGGGAGTGGGCGAGACGCTTGCCTGCGGGACGGGCGCGTGCGCGGCCACGGTCGCAGCATCGCTCACGTGCCGCCTCGGACGCAGCGCCACCGTGGAGCTTCCCGGTGGTGAGCTCACTGTCCACTGGGGCGAGGACGGCCACGTGCACATGACCGGACCGGCCGTCGAGGTGTTCTCGGGAGTGGTCGCCATTCCCGAGGACGACGACTAGACCGCACTGCCGAGACGGCGGCATCGTGCTGTCGGACGTGATCGATGCCCTCGCTTGCCCGGTCTGCGCAGCGCCACTGGCGTCCGACAACGCGCGCGCTGTCGTGCTCGAACGGCCACCGATTCGACATCGCGCGTGAGGGCTACGTCTCACTGCTCGGCGGCGCTCGTCCGGTGTCGTCCGCAGACACGCCGCACATGGTCAGGGCACGTCGCGAACTGCTCGCCTCGGGAGTGCTCGCCCGCGTGACAGACGCCGTCGTCCGCGCGGCCACGGCGTGCGTGAGCCCGAACGGCCCCGGCGTGCTGATCGACGCCGGCGGCGGGACCGGCGAGCACCTCGCCGCCGTGCTCGACGCGCTTCCGGGCAGATTCGGCATAGTGATCGACGCATCCAAGCATGCAGCCCGGGCGGCCGCCCGCGCCCACCCGCGCATGTCCGCGGTGGTCGCCGATGTCTGGAGGCCGCTTCCTGTCCGCGATTCGACCGCAGCGCTCGTCACCTGCATCTTCGCGCCTCGAAACGGCCCGGAGTTCTCGCGCGTGTTGGTGCCCGAAGGCGCCCTGGTGGTCGTGATTCCGACGACGGCGCACCTTCACGAACTGGTCGAACCGCTGGGGCTGCTCGCAGTAGACCCGCACAAGCGCGAGCGGCTCGACGCGAAGCTGGCTCCGCTATTCGAGTTGGCCTCCGAGGAGTCGATCATCGGTGTCGAGACGCTCACGCGAGAGCAAGCTGTTCAAGCCGCGCTCATGGGTCCGACCGGGTCTCATGCGAGCGCGGCCGAACTGGAGTCCAGAGCCTCGAAGCTGCCCGACGGGGTCGACGTGACCATCTCGGTCACGCGTGCTTGTCTACGCCCACCGCTCCGGGGCTGCCACGACGTAACCGGTTCGCAACCTGCCACGGGCCAGCCGAGTGATACCATGTCACGCACGGCGCCCGACCTCGGGCGCAGCATGACCGGCCAACGACTCTGGGGAGAGGGCTTCTCGTGAGAACCGCCAAGCGCATGGAGAACCTGCCGCCGTACCTTTTCGCCGAGATCGACCGCAAGAAGGAAGCGAAGCAGGCGCAGGGGGTCGACGTCATCTCGCTGGGCATCGGCGATCCGGATCGCCCGACCCCGCAGCGCATCATCGACGCCATGGCCGAGGCGATCAAGAACCCGAAGAACCACCAGTATCCGAGCTACTCCGGCTCGATGCCGTACCGAAAGGCCTGCGCCGAGTGGATGAGCCGCCGCTTCGGCGTCGAACTCGACCCGAGCACCGAGGTCCTCGCGCTGATAGGGAGCAAGGAGGGCATCGCACACCTGTTCCCTGCGTTCCTCGATGTGGACGACTACACGCTCGTACCGGGGGTGGGCTACCCCGTCTACCACACCGGAGGCATCCTCATCGGCAGCAAGACGCACTGGATGCCGATGAACGACGACAACGACTGGCTTGCCGACTTCGAGTCGACGCCTGCCGATGTACTCGAGCGCACGAAGATGATGTTCCTGAGCTACCCGAACAACCCCTCCTCGGCGATCGCCCCGGTCGAGTACTTCGATCGCGCCATCGCGTTCGCCAAGGAGCACGACATCCTGATCGTTCACGACAACGCCTACTCCGAGATCGGCTTCGACGGCTACCGCCCGCCGTCGTTCATGGAGCGCCCGGGTGCACGGGACGTGGCTATCGAGTTGTTCAGCTGCTCGAAGGCGTACAACATGACCGGCTGGCGAGTCGCGTTCGCGGCGGGCAACGCCGAGGCGATCAAGGCGCTCGGCACCGTCAAGAGCAACATCGACTCGGGCATCTTCACCGCCGTGCAGGATGCTGCCATCGAGGCGATGCTCGGCCCGCAGGACGATACCTTCGAGATGAGCGCGCTTTACCAGCGCCGTCGCGATCTGGTGATGGACGCGCTCGGCTCGATCGGCCTGTCGGCTCGCCAGCCCAAGGGCACCATCTACGTATGGGCCAGGATTCCCGAGGGATACACGTCGGCGCAGTACGCCGGCGAAGTCCTCGACAAAGCGGGCGTCATCGTCGCGCCGGGCAACGCCTACGGGCCGGACGGGGAGGGCTACATCCGCATCTCGCTGGCCACGCCCGACGACCGGCTCGTCGAGGCCCTCGAGCGCATCAAGAGCGACCTCTGAGGGGCGTACTCCACGCGTGAGCAGACGCCAGTACCCGACAACAGGTGAAGAACTCGACGAGCGCCGCGAGCATGCGGTGCTCGTCGGCATTGACAGGGGCCGGGCGGACTGGCCGGTCGAAGAGTCACTTGCCGAACTCGAGCGCCTCGCACACACGGCCGGCGCCGACGTCGTCGCCACGATCACTCAACGGATGGACAGGCCCCACCCGCGCACCTTCATCGGTTCGGGCAAGGCCGAACAGATCGCTCGGACCGCTGGGGAGCTGGGCGCGTCGATGGTCGTCTTCGACGACGAGTTGAGCCCGAGCCAGCAAGCCAACCTCGAGGGCCTGATTCCCGATGCGAAGGTCATGGACCGCACGGCGCTCATCCTGGACATCTTCGCGCTGCACGCCGTCAGCCGGGAGGGCAGGCTTCAAGTCGAGCTCGCCCAGCTCGAGTACGTGCTGCCTCGGCTCAAGGGGATGTGGGGACACCTGGAGCGCGAGCGTCTGGGCGGTGGCAGAGGCACCCGCTTCGGCGCAGGCGAGTCGCAGCTCGAGACGGACAGACGGCTCGCACGCAAGCGTATCTCCGAGCTCAAGAGCGAGCTCAAGCACGTATCGGGCGAGCGGGAGCTGCAGCGCAAGCGCCGCGCCCGCAGCGGCATCTTCCGCGTGGCGCTCGTGGGCTACACGAACGCCGGCAAGTCCACATTGCTCAATGCACTGACGGGCGCCGGCGTGCTCGCGGAGGACATGCTCTTCGCCACTCTCGACTCCACAACGCGGCGGCTCGAACTGCCCGAAGGGCGCCAGATCACCATCACCGACACTGTCGGCTTCATCAACAAGTTGCCCCATGGACTGGTCGAGGCATTCAAGTCAACACTCGACGAGGTGAACGAGGCTGACCTTCTCCTGCACGTGACCGACTCCGGCGCCTCCCAGCGTGACGCGCAGATGCAGTCCGTCCGCGAGGTGCTCCAGGAGATCGGCGCGCACGAGCAGCCAGGACTCGTCGTGTTCAACAAGACAGATACCGCCGACCCCCAGACGCTCGAGGTCTTGCGCAAGCGGTATCCGAATGCAGCTTTCGTCTCGGCGCTTACGGGGACCGGCATCGACGAGTTGATCACCAAGATCGCCGAGCAGGCGGCCCGCGACAGCGTGACCGTCACCGCGCTCGTGCCCTACACGCATGGCGAGCTGGTGCGTTTGGCACACGAGAAGACACAGATCTTGTCGGAACGCCACACCGAACACGGAACCTTGCTCGTGCTCAGGGCGCCGGCCGAACTCGCTGCGCAGTTCGAACCGTACCGGGCAGCGCCCGAGCACGATACTGGAACCTCAGGGACAACCGACCCCTTGGACTAGCTCCGATTCGCGCGCTTGACCCTGCTAGATGTGACGGAAGAGCGCGACGACCTTCCCGAGCACGGCGACGTCGCGTGCGTAGATCGGATCCATGGATGAGTTCTCAGGCTGCAGCCGAATGCGGTCAGCTTCGCGATAGAACCGCTTGACCGTCGCGCCGTCGTCGATCATCGCGACCACGATGTCGCCGTTGGCTGCGGTGTTCTGTTGGCGAACCACCGCGAAGTCGCCCTCAAGGATGCCGGCGTCGATCATTGAATCGCCGCGAACCCGCAGGATGAAGGTGCTCTCGCCCGCGAACTCGGCAGGCAGGGGCAGCGTCTGCTCGATGTTCTCCGCCGCCAGTATCGGTTGTCCCGCGGCGACTTGACCCACCACCGGCACCGAGCACACCTGGCCGTAGTCAACAGCGGCATCGCTGTCGCGGAAATCGAGTACTTCAAGCGCCCGCGGCTTGCTCGGGTCTCGTCGAATGAAGCCTTTCGCCTCCAGCGCCGCCAGGTGCGAGTGCACCGTGGACGATGAGGAGAGTCCGACCGCCTCACCTATCTCCCGAACGCTGGGAGGATAGCCCACGCGGTGTATCTCGGCGCGTATGAACTCCAAGATCTCCTGCTGCCGGCGTGTCAGTTCCCGCTGGTAGGCCATGACGTCCCCCTCGGGCATCGAACAGGTGTGCGACCCCAGTGTAGTCGCTCGCTCCGCGCGCTGCAAACACGCGTTCGCATAGGTGTTTACAGCGAACGTGTGTTCGGTATACTGATTACGAACACACGTTCGGTATGAGCCGGAGCCGTTGTCAGAGCTGCTCGCTACTGTCCGAGGCGTCCGAACTCAGCGACAAGGGAGTACAGATGTCGAACACAATCGCGGTTCCCGCCGCCCGTAGGTCCGACTGCCGAACCAGTCGCACGCGCCGCCTTACTCGCGATGGAGTGGGCGATTCTCTCCGTCACTGCGGCGGTACTGCTGTTGACTGCGATAGCCCCTCTCTCCGGAAGGGCCCGTGCGAGTGTGGCGACCGAAACAGTGCGGATCAGCAGTGGTGACACGCTGTGGAGCATAGCCTCAGCGCACCCGGTAGCCGGGCTCGACACCGCCGGGACTGTTGACCTTATCGCAGAGCTCAACGATCTGGACGGCTTCGCGCTGGTCGCCGGGGACACCGTTCTGGTGCCCGCGAATGCCGCAAGCGACAACATCACGATGCGCCAGTAGCCGCAACGTCCGCATCGGTGGATTAGGCCGCTCGTTGCGGCGAAATAGGCCCGAAACTGCATTGAAACCCCTACATCTTGTGTGTTACGTTGCTGAAACAGCCTAGATGTAGGGGTGACGCTATGCGGTGCCCGTTTTGCGGACACGATGAGACGAAGGTCGTCGACTCCCGCACGTCGGAGTCGCAAGACGCGATTCGCAGACGGCGCGAGTGCCTTTCCTGCACAGAGCGGTTCACCACCTACGAGCGTCGCGAAGAGATGCCGCTGATGGTCGTGAAGAAGGGCGGACAGCCGGAGCCGTTCGATCGCAGCAAACTCCTGCGCGGTCTGCTCGTCGCGACCACGAAGCGCGGAGTACCGGTCGAGCAGCTCGAGGCCCTCATCGACGACGTGGAGGGAGAGCTGCACAACTCCTTCCGCTACGAGGTCGACAGCCGCACCGTCGGCGACATGGTCCTTCGCAGGCTTCGCGACCTGGACAAGGTCGCCTACGTTCGATTCGCATCGGTCTACAAGGAGTTCCAGGACCTCGACGAGTTCACGTCCGAACTCAAGAGCCTGAGCTAGGGCCTCAGGGGGCGGCGCGGGAAGACCCGCGCTGGTACACGACGACGGCGGGGGGCGGCGCTAGATGGTGATGGAGCGAGTCGTGACGGTCATCAGACCGTCTTCTGGCAGGTCCGCGGCGGACTCGACGGACATAGCGCTTCTGGTCTCGACCACCTCGCGCCAGGAGCTCGATGCCTGGGACAGGTCCCGGATCTCCGACTCACTGGTGCTGGAGGCCGGACTCGACCCACACGTGGCCGTGGAGATCGCCGGAGCCGTCGAGGAGCGGATCGATGGCTCGAACCTGATGACGGTCACGACCGCCATAATCCGGGAGATGGTCGACCTCGAACTGCTCGATCGCGGCCTGACGATGGCGCATCGGCGGCACAGCCACCTGGGCCTGCCCATGTGGGACGTCGAGCAGATCATCACCAACGCCAACAAGGAGAACTCGAATACGACTCACAACCCCGAGTCGGTCAACCTGACGATCGCCGAGACGATCCTCAAGGAGTACGCGCTGCGCAAGGTGTTCTCGGAAGATGTCGCCGAGGCGCATCTCGTTGGGGACGTTCACCTTCACGACCTGGGATTCATCATCCGCCCCTACTGCGGGGGGCACAGTCTCGAGTACATCAAGAAGTACGGACTGAACCTGCCCAACATCACGAGCGTCTCCAAGCCCGCGAAACACCCTGAGGTGCTCATCGGCCACATGGTCAAGATGGCGAGCGCTCTTCAGGGGCACTACGCCGGCGCGGTCGGGTGGGAGGCCGTCAACCTGTTCTTCGCGCCGTTCCTCGTGGGCAAGAACGAGGACGAACTCGACCAGCTCGCGCAGATGTTGATCTTCGAGTTCAACCAGCTTGCCGGGGCCCGAGGAAGCCAGGTGGTCTTCACCGACTTCAACCTCTACTTCAACGTGCCGCGACACTTCGCCGACACGCCGGCCATCGGCCCGGGCGGCCAGTACACGGGCAAGACCTACCAGGCGTACGAACGTGAGGCGCAAGCGTTCCTCAGAGCGATGTTCCGCGTCTACGGCCGTGGTGACGCCACGGGCAAGACCTTCGTCTTCCCAAAGCCACTGCTCCACATCAGCGAGGACTTCTTCACGACCCCCGGTCACGAGGAGTTGCTCGATCTGGCCTGCGAGGTCGCGAGCAAGCAGGGGATCACCTACTTCGTCTTCGACCGTGGCGACGAGGTCACCGTCTCGCAATGCTGCAGGCTCAAGTTGAAGTTGAGCCAAGAGCAGCTGCGGGAGACCGACACGCCCGAGAAGATGAGGTTCTCCGCACTCCAGAACGTCACCATCAACCTGCCTCGTGCCGCGTACAAGGCGCACAGCAACGACGCGGCTCTGTTCATGGAACTCGGAAGGTCGCTGGAGATCGTGGGAAAGGCGCACCTTCAGAAGAAGCAGTTCATACAGAGTCTCGTCGATCTCGGCGCCGAGGGGCCGCTCGGACTACTGACTCAGGAACTCGACGGAGCGCCCTACCTGAAGATGGACGGCCTGACCTACTTGGCGGGCGTGATCGGTCTGAACGAGCTCGTGCAGGTGCACACCGGACAGCAACTCCACGAGTCCGATGAAGCCCTAAGGTTCGGGTTGAAGGTTATATCTTTCATGAATCTCAAGTGCAAGGAGATCTCCGAGAAGCACTCGATCAATCTCGTCCTCGAGGAGAGCCCCGCGGAGTCCGCCGGCTACCGGCTCGCGAAGCTGGACATGAAGTACTGGCCGGAGACGACCGCCGCGGTGGTCAAGGGCGACCTCGCGTCGGAGAACTACTACTACACGAACTCCATCCACATCGCTGTCGACGCCGATGTGGACTACGTCGAGCGTGTTGAGAAGCAGTCCCGGTTCCACCCGCTGATCGAGGCCGGCGCGATCGTTCATGTGTGGCTCGGCGAAAGCGAGCCCGATCCCGCGTCGATTCGCTCCTTCGTCGAGAAGACGTTTCGCAACACCCAGTGCAGCCAGATCGCGTTCAGTCCCGAGTTCACGGTGTGCGAGGGCTGTCACCGCACCGCGCGAGGGCTGATGGCCCAGTGCCCGAACTGCGGCTCGCTCGACGTCTACGGAGTCACGCGCATCGTCGGCTACTTCTCGAAGATACAGACGTGGAACCGGAGCAAGGTGGGCGAACTCTACGACCGTGTTCGGACGGATCTGGAGTCCGAATCCGGCGGCATAGCCGAGAGCAGCCCTGCTGCGTAGTTGTCCGAGCGCCCGACCAGGAGGGACGAGATGAGGATCAAGCTCTTCGTGAAGCAGGACTGTCCACGATGCCCGGAGGCGAAGCACGCCTGTGAGGGGCTGGACGTCGAGGTGTACGACCTGGCGAACGTGGACGGGCTTGCGGAGGCAGCGTTCCACTCGGTCATGTCGACGCCCACGGTCCTGGTGGTCGACAGCGGCGGGTCGGAGATCGCCGCATGGCGCGGCGAGCCACCGCTTCGCGATGCGTTGCGCCGACGGTGGCGCAGTAGGCTGTGGCCCACACGCCGCCCACAACGGTCTTCGCGCCCGCGGCGCACGACGGCCCCTGCCGGGGTGCGCATCTCGGGCTTCCAGCGGGCAGGCATGCTGGATTGGCCCGGACGCCTCGCCGCGACGGTGTTTCTGGGCGGGTGCAACCTCCGCTGCCCGTTCTGCCACAATCCCGACCTTGTCACGGGCAGCCGGAGGTCCGAGGGCACGGATGCGCTCCTTGCTCACCTGCACGAACGACGCGATTGGCTGGACGGCGTGGTCGTCACAGGCGGGGAGCCGTGTGTCGAACCGCACCTGGTCGACCTGCTTCGCGCCCTGAAGGCCCAAGGCATGCCGATCGAAGCTCGACACGAACGGCACCGTACCCGAGGTGCTTCGCTCGGTCATCGCACAGGGCCTGGTGGACTTCGTAGCGCTCGACGTCAAGGCCACGCCTGAGAGGTACGGGCGGGCCACCGGCGTCGATGGCACTTGGGACTCGGTCAGCGCCTCGATAGCGCTCGTGCGCGACAGCGGAGTCGACCACGAGTTTCGCACCACCTGCTATCCACCGGCAGTCGGTCCCAACGACCTCGCGCACATCGCCGCGCTTCTCGCGGGCGGCAAGCGCTACGTCTTGCAGCAGTACCGCCCGCTCAGGACGCTCGATCCGGCGGCAACCTCGGTGCGCCCCCACCAGCCCGACACCCTGAGGAGCGCGGCGTTGCGCTGCTCGACGTTCATCCCCACCGTGGTCAGGGGCGCGTGATGCGACTACCGATCAAGCGCCTCGACGCCGGGTTGGAGTTGCCGCGCTACGCGCACACTGCCGACGCCGGGCTCGACCTGTTCTCGGCCGAAGATGCGGTTCTCAGGCCGTTCGAACGCAAGCTGATCGCCACCGGCATCGCAGTCGCCATCCCGGAAGGCTACGCGGGTTTCGTCCAGCCACGCAGCGGGCTGGCGATCAAGCACGGGCTGAGTCTGGTCAACACTCCCGGCCTGATCGACAGCCACTACCGCGGGGAGATCAAGGTCATCGCCATCAACCTGGACCCCAGCGAGCCGATAGCCATCGCGCGGGGAGACAAGATCGCCCAGTTCGTCCTCCAGCCGGTCGCCTGCGCAGAGCTCATCGAGGTAGACGAGCTCGATGCGACCGCAAGGGGGGAGGGCGGCTTTGGGAGCACGGGTGTCTGATGCCCCGCGGGTGCGCGTCGCCGCGCTCATGGTGCTCGACGGCAAGGTCGTCACAGTGCGGCACAGAGCGGGCGCGGCCGTCTACCATCTGCTGCCCGGCGGGGGAGTCGACTACCGAGAGACCCTGGAAAGCGCCCTTCTCAGGGAGATTCGCGAAGAGACGGGCCTCGAGGCACGCATCGGCCCTCCTCTCTTCATCAACGACACGATAGACCCGCGCGGTGCTCGGCACCTCGTCAACATCACCTTCGTTCGCAGAGGTGACCGGCGGCGCGGTGACAGACAGCCCGCTCGATGACCGAGTCGAAGCCGTTGAGTTGGTGGACCCCGCCGATCTCGAGAAGCTCGACATGCGGCCGCCGATCGCCGCCGACCTGCTCGAGTACCTGCGCAGCCCAGACACGCCGTGCGCCAAGTACCTCGGCCCGTTGTTCACGGAGGATAGGCCGTGACTCGATCGGGTCTTGACGTTCTATCCGGAGTTCGCGCGCGGGAAGCGCGGCACGAACCGAGCCGGTCCCTGAGAGGAGGACACTCGGAAGCCCGGCGCGAATCACAGTGGAGCCGCCAGACGGCGGCGGGAGGGAGAAGGGTGGAAGGCTTCTTCAAGTTCAAGGAACGCGGCACGAACGCCAGGACGGAACTCCTCGCGGGCGTGACCACATTCCTGACCATGGCGTACATCATCTTCGTCAACCCGGGCATCCTATCCGCGGCGGGCGTCCCGTTCGCAGGGGCGGCGACCGCCACAGCGCTCGGCGCGGCCCTCATGTGCGTATGTATGGGCCTGATCGCCAACCGGCCGTTCGCGCTCGCTTCGGGCATGGGTCTCAACGCGGTCGTGACGTTCTCGCTGATCGGCTTCCAGCAGTCCAACGTGCCCTGGCAGGTCGGCATGTCGGTCATCTTCGTCGAAGGCATCGTCATCTTGCTGCTGGTGCTGACCGGATTCCGCGAAGCGGTCATGAATGCGATCCCGCTCGACCTCAAGCGCGCGATCGGCGTGGGCATCGGCCTGTTCATCGCGACCATCGGCTTGAACGAAGGCGGCTTCATCAGGCCTGCTCCGATCACGCTCGTGGGACTCGGCGACTTCAGCCAGAAGTACGTCTGGGTCACCGTCATCGGCCTGCTTGCCATCCTCATGTTCATGGCACTCAAGGTGAAGGGCGACATCCTTTGGGGGATTCTCGTCGCTTGGGTCGCAGCGATGCTGCTCGGAGTCACCACGCTCCCGAAGGCGGTGTTCGGGGCACCGGACTTCTCGACGTTCTTCGCGCCGTTCCAGCAGGTCAACGGCAGCATGGCGATCACGCAGATATTCACGCCGGTCCTGCTGCTCGCGCTGTTCGCCATCATGCTGACCGACTTCTTCGACACCATGGGCACGGTCATCTCAGTCGGCGAACAGGCAGGCTTCGTCGACGAGCAGGGCAACGTCCCCGGGGTCAAGAACATCCTGGCTGTGGACTCCGTCGCCGCGTCGGTCGGAGGTCTGTTCGGCGCTTCGTCGATCACCACCTACATCGAGTCGGCCGCCGGCGTTGCCGAGGGTGGTCGCACCGGCCTGACCGCGATCATCACGGGCGCACTGTTCGCGGTAGCTGCGTTCCTGGCGCCGATCGTGGGGACGGTAGGCGGAGGCTTCGTGATCGCCAACGAGCAGCAGTACGGCAGCTTCGTCGGAAGCGGCTTCCAGGCCCCCGCGGGTGACTACTACGTCTACCCGATCACCGCCGGCGCGCTGATCGTCGTCGGCTTCCTCATGATGAAGACCGTTCGTGAGATCGACTGGATGAGCCTCGAGGACGCGTTTCCGGCCTTCCTCACGATCGTGGGCATCCCGCTGACCTACAACATCAGCTACGGAATCGGCTTCGGCTTCATCAGCTACGTCTTCATCAAGATCTTCGCCGGCAAGGCGCGCGACGTTCATCCGCTGATGTGGGTCGTTTCGGCGGCGTTCGTGATCGCGTTCATCATGCCCGCCATCCAGAAGCTCGTGGGATAGGGGGCGAGATGGCAAGAGACCTCACAGTAGTACAGACCGACGAGACACTGCCGCTGTCTCGTGCGATACCGCTCTCGTTGCAGCATCTGATGGCGATGTTCGGTGCCACCGTGCTCGTGCCCATTCTGACCGGTCTCGATCCCGGCGTCGGGCTCATGACCTCGGGCATCGGTACGATCATCTATCTCATCTGCGTGCGCAACAAGATCCCGAGCTACCTGGGGTCGAGTTTCGCGTTCATCGCCCCGCTCATCGCGGTGGGTGGCGGTCCCGGCGGCAAGAACATCCCGGCAGCGTTGGGCGGCCTGGTCGCTGCGGGCATCGTCTACATGATCGTCGCCGGAATCGTGAAGGCGTTCGGCACCGGCTGGCTCAGCAAGCTGCTGCCACCGGCACTGGTAGGCTCGATCGTCATCGTCATCGGCCTTGGACTGTCGGCGGTAGCGGTGAAGATGTGCCTGTTCCCGATGGCCGACCCCGAGCCAGGGTGTCGACCTCAAGCTCGTTGCGGTGGCGGCCATCACCCTGACCGCCGCGATCGTCTTCTCGAGCTTCTTCAAGGGCTTCATGAAGACGATCCCGGTTCTCATGGGCATCGTCGTAGGCTACATCGTGTCGATCCCGCTGGGGCTCGTGAGCTTTGACGGCATCGCCGCCGCACCGTGGATCGGGCTTCCCACGCTCACATTCCCGGTGTTCGAGCTCGATGCGATCCTGATCATCGCGCCCGTCGCGATCGTGGTGATCATCGAGCACATCGGCCACCTTCTGGTCATCAACGGGATCACCGGCAAGGACTTCACGCCGATTCTGCCCCAGTCGCTGTTCGGCGACGGTCTGGCCACGGCTATCTCGGGTGCGGTGGGAGGTACGCCTTCAACGACCTACGCCGAGAACATCGGCGTCATGGCGGTCACGAAGGTCTACTCGACACAGCTCTTCTGGTTCGCAGGCGCGTTCGCCATCCTCATCGGCGGCTTCGTTCCCAAGTTCAACGCCGCCATCAGCTCGATACCGACGCCCGTCATGGGCGGGATCTCGCTGCTTCTGTTCGGCCTGATCGCGTCAAGCGGCCTGAGGCTTCTCGTTGAGAGCGGCCTGGACTTCAGCCACAGCCGGAACCTGATCATGTCGAGCGTCGTGCTCACGATCGGAATCGGCATGGAGACGGGCGGCTTCGCGATACCGCTGGGCAAGTACAGCATCCCGGGCATGGCGCTGGCGGCGTTCATCGGCATCTTCCTGAACCTCGTCCTGCCCAAGGAGAGCGAGGGGTTGGCGATCGACGCACCGGCATTCGTCGCGGAGTTCCAAGCGGAGGCGGCCGAGTCAAAGGCCTAGCGCACCGCTGCATTCGTTTATGACGGCCCCGGGCTGCGCGCAGACGCGGTCCGGGGCCGCTTCGGTAGAATGACCATCTCGCGCGTGGCATGACCGTTGCAAGACTCGCATGGAAGCAGTACGCCGGGGGATCGAGACGTCGCGATGCAGAACGGCCCGTACGTCATCACGTATCGCAAACGTCGCCGCAGAGGTGGTTCCTTCGGCGTCTGGGCGATTGCCACTATCGTCGTCGTCGGGCTGATAGCGGGTGGCGCGATCTTCGTGCAGACCCGTTCTGGCGCCGCAGCCTCTCCGGCGACCTCTGCCAAGGCCACCAAGGCAGTTCAGAGTGCCGAGTCCACGCCCACTGCGCCCGCCGTCACACTGGTCGCGACGCAGACACCTGAGCCAGCTCCTGCTGTCGCTACGACGGCCCCTGACAGCGGCACCCCGGTGCCCCCGCAGTCCCGTTCAGACTCCGGCGACGCCGTTTCGGACGCTGCGCTCGAGTTCCCAGGAGCACCCTCGATCAAGCCAAAGTCGATCGCAAGCCTGCAGCCAAGACACAAGTACGTTGCCATCACGCTTGATGACGGCTATGGCTTCGAGCCGAGATTGCTTGCGCTGCTCAAGAAGAACGATGCCCGGTGCACGGTCTTCGTCTTGGGAGAGTGGGCCGCAAGCAACAAGAAGGCGCTGCGCAAGCTCGACAAGGCCGGTTTCGAGATCGGCAATCACTCTTGGGACCACAAGGACCTCACAGAGCTGTCGGACCGCCAGATTCGAAGCCAGCTTCGTCGGACCCAGAAGGTCATCTCGGCCGTCACCGGCAACCAGGCCCCGTACATGCGGCCGCCTATGGGCGCGACGAACTCCCGTGTCAAGGAGATCTCCGGCGAACTCGGCTACAAGGTCATCATGTGGAGCCGGACGTTCGCGGACACGAGCCCCAAAGCCTCTCCTGAGCGTTCCTACCGATCCGTCATGTCGGCCCGAGGCGGAGTCCGGCCGGGGGACATCATCGTCGGCCACATGGGCTCCGAGGATACGTACGAGGCGCTCAAGCGGATCCTGCCCGAACTGAAGGCGCAGGGATACGAGTTCGTCACGGTGTCCGAGTTGATCGCCGACTCCAAGAACAGCAAGTAGCGCCACCGGGCCGACCCTGTGACCGGTCAGGGAGTGATTCATTGGCGCCCCGCGCTACATCTGCACTTCCGAGACCCGTTTGAACCCATTGTGCGCGGCCTGCTGTAGTCTGATAATACATCTTATGTCATGTTACGATTCTTAGCGCCGTTCCCTGCCGGCGAGCGTGTGCTGCAGGGCTTTCGTGGGACCTCTAGTCGTCCTTGGATAGCCGGGCCGGAACCACGTACGCCTCCTCGAACTGCGAGCAGGTCAGGTCGGCAAGGTCGCTGAGTACCCGGTCGAAGTACGTCTCGGCCTGGTCCCGTTCGGCGAACGTCGCGATGCGAACCACCGTGTCGGGCTTCTCAAGGTGTACTGCCTCCACGTGCCACAGCGCGACTTCGTCGCCTGTTGTGACTGCGGGCTCCCTGTACAGGATGTCGTCGTGCCACTCGAAGTCGAGCTCGTCGGTTGTGTCGACGCGAGTCAACCTCAGTCTCCAGAATTCGTCAGCCGCTCCGATCGTCTGCATCTCGGCGCGGTCCTACGGCTTCTCAAGACGGGAGTAGCTCGGGCTGGACGAGATCCAACCCGTCTTGCCTTCTGAGGTCTTGACCTCGTACCACTTGCCCTCCTGCTTGATGACCACGACCTTCTGGTCCTTGTCCAAACCCTGGAGGGTCTTCGCGGTACCGGAGGGTTCCTCTCGCAAGTTCAGCCCGTCGACGAGCACGACGACCGTGGCCCCGGCGTTGACGGCAGCGGGGGACTGGCCGGGCTCACCACTTCCCTCCCCGACCGCGGATCCCGTGCCGGACCGGGGCTTGGCAGACTCGGAGCGGTACTCCTGCCACCAGTTGGACACCGTGTACAACAACAGGAAGAGCACGACGAGGCCCGCTATGGCCTTGAGGACCGTCAGCACAGTACGGTTCACAGGTAGAGACCCCCTCCGTACACAGCGGTGTCCTCGACGCCGTACTGCTCGCAAGTGGCGCTCACGCGCCCGTGAGCTTGCGCAGTGTAGGCGCGTACCAGATCCAGATCGAGGCTCTTGAGCTTCTGCGTCGCGGCACGACCCGTGTCCTGGTCGGTGATCCGGCCAGCCTCGCGAGCGGTCAGATACGCGGCATCGGCAAGCGACTCCGCGAGAGGCACCACGGAACGCGGCAGCGGCATGACGTCGAGCTCGTCTTGGAGCAGCTGCGCGCGGCCCTGCACCTCGTGAAGGGCGCGACGCTCAGGCGAGCCCGGATCCTTGGTGAATGCGGAGGTCTCGGCCTTGCTCGCCGAGCGCAGGCGTTCGACCGTGTCCTCCAGCGCCGTCGCGGCCGCTTCGACCGCCGCCGCCCTCGCGAGCAGTCGGAGCACGATTCTGCGCTCCAGATACTGCCATCCGAACCAAGCGGCCGCGCCTGCCGCTGCCAGGAGCAGCAGCACGCCCACGACGATGACGAGCACTCCCCAGAACGACACCCACGCCTCCACTCGCGGCGGCCTGCCCGCCACAGTCTCTCGCCGACTACTCGGCCCGCAGGTCCAACACGCGCTTGGCCTTGCCGGCGGTTCGCTCGATCGCCCCCGGCTCCACGAGCCGCACGCGGGCTCGCAACCCCAGCACCGACTGCAGCTTGTCGGCCACGGTGCTTTGGAACGCAACCATATCCGCCATGATATCGGAAAACACCGCCTCCTCGACCTCGATACGGATCTCGAGGTCGTCGAGGTTCTTCTGCCGGTCGACCACGACGAGGTAGTGGGGCCGCACTCCCTCGATCTTGAACAGCACGTCCTCGATCTGGCTCGGGAAGACGTTGACGCCGCGAACGATCAGCATGTCGTCGGTGCGCTGACGGACCTTGTGCATGCGCGCGAGCGTTCTGCCGCACTCACACCGCGACTGATCGAGCACCGTCAGATCACGGGTACGATACCTCAGGACCGGGAACGCCTCCTTGGTGAGCGTGGTGATGACGAGTTCCCCCTCTTCGCCCGGTGAAAGCGGCTCTCCGGACTCAGGATCGACGATCTCGAGCAGGAAGTGGTCCTCGGCAACGTGCAGCCCGCACGAACACTCGCACTCGCCAGAAACGCCCGGTCCCATGACCTCTGACAGACCGTAGTTGTCTGTGGCACGTATCTGCAGCTTCTCCTCTATCTCGGCCTTGAGCTTGTCGGGGCACGGCTCTCCGCCGAACAGGCCCAGGCGCAGCGGCAACGCTGCGAAGTCGACGCCCGCCTCGATCCCCTGCTCGGCGAGGTACAGCGCGTAGCTCGGGGTTGAGACGAGAACGGTGGTCCCGAAGTCCTGCATCATCATCAGATGTCGCTCGGTCTGACCCGAACCGGCAGGGATGATGGTCGCGCCGATGCGCTCGATGCCGTAGTGCATGCCCCAGCCGCCCGTGAACATCCCATACAGGAACGACATGTCCACCAGGTCGCCGCGGTGAACGCCGGCCGCTGTCGCCACACGCGCCGTGAGCTCGGTCCACGTGTTGATGTCGCCTCTGGAGTAGCCCACGACGATCGGCTTGCCGGTGGTACCGCTCGAGCTGTGCACACGGACCACCTCGTCGAGCGGCAACGCGAACATGCCGAACGGGTACGTGTCGCGCAGAGCGATCTTGTCCGTGAACGGGAGCCGCGTGACATCGCTCAGACTGCGGATCTCACGAGGCCGTACGCCCAGCTCGTCGAGCCGGTCCCGGTAGTACGACACCCTTTCGTACGCCCACGATACGGTCATCTGAAGACGCCTGAGCTGCAGTTCATGCAGCGCGGAGCGGTCCATGCATTCGTACTCGGGGTTCCAGATCACGCGCTCCCCTCCCCACGCCACGATCCGAGATAGATCTGCCGAACGTTCTCATCGGCCAGCAGCTCGCTGGCAGTTCCTTCCAAAGCCACCCGTCCGGTACGCATCACATACCCGCGGTCGGCATGCTTGAGCGCGAGCTTCGCGTCCTGTTCGACGAGCAGGATCGTCACGCCCTGCTGTCGTAAGACATCCAGCGCCGAGAAGATCTCCGCGATCACCTTCGGTGCCAGGCCCAACGACGGTTCATCGAGCAGCAGCAATCGTGGTTGCGACATGAGCGCGCGCCCCACCGCAAGCATCTGCTGCTCGCCGCCGGACAGCGTGTCGGCCTGCTGGCTCGAACGTTCCGCAAGCACCGGGAAGAGGGCGACGACTCGCTCCATGCCCTCTTCTGCCGCCGCACTACGCTTCCGGCCCAGTCCGTAGGCGCCAAGCTCCAGGTTCTCCCTCACCGACATCGGCCCGAACAGCAGGCGGCCCTCGGGCACCAGTGCCACTCCCTCGCGCACGAGGCGCTCCGGCTTGCTCCCACCGACCGACCGACCGTCATACATGACGCTGCCCTGAGTCGCCGTCAACAGTCCGACGACCGTCTTGAGCAGCGTCGACTTCCCTGCGCCATTGGAGCCGATCAAGGCCACGAGCTCGCCTGTCTTCACGACCAGATCCACACCGTGAAGCACCTCGGTGCGCCCGTACCCTGCCCGCACGCCATCGACCTGGAGAAGAGCCGCCTCACTCATCGGCGTCCTCCTCTCCCAGGTAGGCCGCGATGACGGCGGGATCCTTCTGGATCATGCGCGGTGGGCCCTCGGCGATCTTGCGGCCCCGATCGATGACGACGATCTCGTCCGAGACCTCCATGACGAGCCCCATATCGTGCTCGACCACGAGCACCGTGATGCCGCTGTCGCGCACCCGATACAGCGTGTTGACGAGCTCTTGGGTCTCGGTCGCGTTCAACCCGGCCGCGGGCTCGTCGAGCAGCAGCATCTTGGGCTGTGTCGCCAAGGCGCGGGCGATCTCAACAAGGCGGCGTATGCCTGCAGGGAGGTCCGCCGCGGGCGTGTGAGCCCACTCCTCGATGCCGATCAGGCGCAACAGCCTGGCCGCCTCTTCTGCCGTCGTGCGGTCCTGCGCCACCTCCCACGGCAGCCTCAGTGCACTCGCCACGAATCCTCGGCGCTGCCTGGCCTGCGCGCCGACCATGACGTTCTCGAGCGCGGTCATCGCGTCGAACAGCTGCGTGTTTTGGAAGGTGCGCGCCAGACCCCCCTTCACCACGTCTCGGGGCCGTGCACCCACCGTCTCGGTACCGTCGAAGGTGACCGACCCCTCGTCTGGCCGGTCGAAGCCGGTCAGCGCGTTGAAGAGCGTCGACTTGCCCGCCCCGTTCGGGCCGATCAGTGCCTTGATCGTGCCTTGGTGTACGTCGAAGGAAACGCCGTCGACTGCAACCAGGCCACCGAAGCGCTTCGTCACTTCGCGTACCGAGAGAAGCGTCACCTACCCTCGCCTCCCCTGCTGCCCCGCCGAAACAGTCCGGCGATCCCGCCGGGTGCGAAGAGCACGACGATGACGATGGCCAGACCGTAGATGTCGGCTTGGTACTCCTGGAGCAGCTGCGCCGTCTCCCGAGAGAGCCCGGGTATGAGCGCGTCCATGTACTGGATGAGCGTGAGCGCCGCGGCGGCGGCGAGCGGACCCGCTAGAGACCCTGACCCGCCGATGACGGCCATGGCGAGAAACGTCACCGAAGCCGAGACGGTGAACACGCTCGGCGACACGAATCCCACGACTCCGGCGTACAGGGCACCCGAAAGACCTGCGAGCGCGGCGCTCATGACGAACGCCCGCACCTTCACGCCGACGATGTCCACTCCGCTGGCCGTCGCTCCCAGCTCGCTGCCGTGAATGGCGCGCATCGCTCGGCCGGGCCGCAGCGAGGTCAGGTTCGTCGCAAGCAGCAGCGCGACGCCGACCACGCCCCACACCAGCCAGTACAGCTGCGCCGGCTCGCGTAGCTCGAACCCGCCCACCGACGGGAACGGGATACCCGTGAACCCGTTGACGCCGCCGGTTAGAGGCTCCGCCTCGACGAACGCGAGCGTCATCAACTCCCCGAATCCCAGTGTCGCCATCGCCAGATAGTGCCCCTTGAGCCTGAGACTCGGAAGGGCGAGTAACAGTCCCCCGAGCGCTGCGACAGCCCCGGCTGCGACGAACGCCACGGGCCACGGGAGGTCGAGCCGGGCCGTGAGGTATGCAGCGGTGTACGCGCCGAGCCCTACGAAGCCCGCGTGCCCCAGCGAGACCTGTCCCGCGAACCCGAAGAGCAGCGCGAGACCCGTCACGACGAGCGCGTTGAGGCCGACGAAGGTCAGTACCTTGATCACGAACCGGTCGGTCACCAGCAGCGGACCGGCCGCCACCGCAACCACAGCAGCCCACACCAGCGCCGTCTTGAGCGAAGGCCTGCCCATCAGACCTTCTCCCGCTTCGAGCCGCCAAGCAGACCCTGTGGCCTGATGAAGAGCACCCCGAGCAGAACGACGAGCGCGACCGCGTCTTTGTACAGCGGGTTCAGGTACCCAGCCGTCATGCTTTCCAGCAAGCCGAGAATCAGGCCGCCGCCGACCGCTGCGACGGGATTGCCCAAACCACCCAGAATCGCGGCCGCAAAGCCCTTCACGCCGATACCCGCGCCAACATCGAAAGCCGTCTGCGTCAGCGGAGCGACCGCGAGTCCCGCGAGCGCACCAAGACCCGCGGCCAGCGCGAACGAGGCGGTCACCATCCCGCTCGCGTCGATTCCCACCAGCCGGGCGGCGTCTCGGCGTATCGCGGTCGCCCTCATCGCCTTACCGAAAGCAGTGCGTCGGTACACGACGGCCAGCACGGCCACAGCCACGGCCGTGAGCACCCACACCCAGAGAGTCTGCCGCTCGACTGCCGCGCCCAGGAACTTGAGCGACGACCCTTCGGTGAAGGGTGCAAGCGGAAGCTCGTCGGGCCCGAAGACGTGCAGCGCCAGCTGGCGTAGAACCACCGACCCGCCGATGGTGACCATGATGATCCGAAGAGGGTCGCCGTCGGATATCGGCTTGACCGCGAGCAACTCGAACAACGCCCCGATGGCGGCAGCACCAAGGATCGCGAGAACGGCCGCCAGGGAAACGGGTAGTCCCAAGGACGTGAACCAGACGCCCAGCATGCCTCCGAGCATGTAGAACTCACCCTGCGCGAAGTTGATGGCACCCGTGCTCGCATACACGATGGTGAACCCAAGCGCGACGAGCGCGTAGATCGCCCCGCTCTTCAGGCCCGCTATGACGAATTGCAGCAGTTCAGACAAGGGCTGCACCTAGCCCGCTGCAGCGCCGTGAGGACGCATCGCTACTCGGCCGAGACCCATGCGCCGTCCTTGAAGCGGTACAGAGCGAGGTCCTCAACTCCCAGACCGTTGTGATCGGTGGGCGAGAACGTGAAGTTGCCACCGAATCCCACCAGTCCGTCTGTCTGCTCGATCGCGTCGCGCAGCGCGGCACCATCCGCACCTGCGCCGGCTCGCTTGAGCCCGTCGGCGGCGATCGCCAGAGCATCGTAGGCGTGTCCTGCAAAGATGTCCGGGTCCTCACCGTAGGCTGCCTTGTAACGCTCGGCAAAGTCGGCGACCACCTTGAAGCCCTCGCTGCCCTCACCCCAGTTCGCGGGAATCAGGCTCTTGCCCGTACCGAACGTGAAGCCGTCCGACGCATCGCCCGCCCCTTCGGCGAACTCCAGACGCGCTTGGCCCGACCCGCCGTACATGCGGCAAAGCGATGCCGAGATCGCGCGCGCTTTTCACGGCTGTCGCGGCCTCCTTGCCTGCGGTCCAGAGCAGCACCGCACCCGCGTCCGTTCCCTTGATCTTGGTGAGCTGCGCGCTCACATCGGTGTCACCGGGGTTGAACGTCTCGCTAGACACGATCTCCAGCCCGGCCTTGGGCGCCTCGGCCTGGATGACGGCCAGCCCGTCTTTGCCGTATCCGCCCGTGTCGCTGAGCACGGCGATCTTGGTGATGCCCGCGTTCTTGATCGCGTCGAGCACGAACGGAACGACGATCGTGTTCGACCAAGGTGTCTGGAAGACCAGCGGGTCGAACTCGGACGTGATCACCGTGCCGCCGGCCATCGATATCTGCGGCACGCCTGCCCGCTGGACGTCACCTCGGATGGCCATCGAGGGGCCCGTGCCCGTGGCGCCCAGGATCGCGGCGACGCGGTCTTGCTCGATGAGCTTGGCGGCCGCAGCGACCGCCTTCGCCTCGTCGGTGGCATCGTCCTCGATGATGATCTCGATCTTGCGACCGTCGATGCCACCCGCATCGTTGATCCGCGCCGCCTCGAGCTCGAGCGCGTTCTTCTCGGACTCTCCCAGGGCCGCGTACGTCCCCGTGAGAGAGAGGATGGCTCCAAGCTTGATCGGCTCGGACGTGTTGTCTTCGGCTGGCCTGCTTCCCCGAACCACAACCGGCCATACCAGTGACGAGCAGCCCTACGACAACCAGCGCGACCACCCTGCGCGCAGCACTCATCGCCCAGCTCCTTTCGCGCGCCTCCCTGGGCGCGCCGAAGCACGCCCAGGGAGTCTGGACACGGGCACCTACTGTACGAGTTGCCACTCGCCGTTCTTGATCTCGTACATGACGAGATCTTGCTTGGGTCAGTCCGTTGTGGTCGGTGGGCGAGAGATTGAACGTGCCGCCGATTCCGGTGAAGCCGGTGGTCTTCTCGATCTCGTCGCGAATCGCAGCTGACGTGAGGTCGCCCTGTACGCGCTTGGCCGCCTCGGAGATCAGGTACAGAGCGTCGTAGGCGTGGCCCGCGAACGTGCTGGGCGAGTCGCCGTACGCGGTCTTGTAGCGATCGATGAAGTCGGTGGCCACCTTGAAGCCTTCGGTGCCCTCACCGTACGCCTCGGGCAGGAGCACCTTGCCCGCCGCGAACTTGAAGCCCTCCGCAGCGTCTCCAGCACCGTCGATGAACTCCTGGCGAGCGTTTCCGTGGCTACCGTAGACCGGCATGGTGAGTCCGAGCTCCTTGGCGTTCTTGACGACGGTGACCGCATCCTTGCCTGCGCTCCAGATGACCAGCGCCTGAGCGTCCGACCCCTTGATGTTGGTCAGCTGAGCGGTCATGTCGGTGTCGCCCGGGTTGAACGTCTGGGTGCTCACGATCTCGACACCGGCGGCCTTGGCCGCCTCGGCGAACACGGCCTGACCATCCTTGCCGAATCCGCCGGTATCGGCGATGAAGCCGACCTTGGTGATGCCCGCCTTCTTCATGGCATCGATCTCGAACGGCGCAACGATGGTGTTCGACCAGGGCGTGGCGAAGACGAGCTTGTCGACCGGGTTGGTGATCACCGTACCCCCGGCCATGGAGACCTGCGGGATGCCGGCCCGCGCTACCACGTCGCGCATGGCCATCGTGCCTCCGGTGCCACTCGCGCCGATGATGGCGACAACGCCGTCTTGGTCAACCAACTTGCTTGCAGCTGCGTTGGCCTTGGCATCGTCCGTGGCGTCATCCTCGATGATGAGCTCGATCGGGCGACCGTTGACGCCACCGGCGTCGTTGATGCGCTTGGCTTCCATCTCAAGCGCGTTCTTCTCGGGCTGGCCGAGTCCGGCGTTGTTGCCGGTGAGCGAGAGCACGACGCCGATCTTGATAGGCTCTGCCGAGGCGCCCTCGGCGGGTTTCTCGGGCGCGCTCGACGCGCACCCCACGAGCGTCACCGCTAGTGCTGCGGCCAAGGCCGCCTCCAGCACGGCGAACGCCAACCTCAGTACTCTTCCTCGCATCCCCTTACCTCCCTGTCGATTCGTCTCCCGCGAATCCCGACGGCTCTAGATCCGCGCGATCTCCTCCTGCGATACGAGCACGACCGGCTGTCCCTCGAGCAAGGCGACTGCGCGGTCGATGTCGGCAACGTTGATGACCACGTAGGTCGAGATCAGACTGTAGACGTACTCGATGTTGACTCCCGCGTCCGAGACGGCCTTGAGCACCCCGGCCAAACCACCCGGGCGATCCGGCAACTGGACGCAGACCACATCGGACTCCTTGACGGTGAAGCCACCCGCGTGTAGTACTTCGAGCCCCTTGTCCGGGTCGTCCACGATGAGCCGGACTATGCCGTAGTCCGCTGTGTCCGACACGGAGAAGCCCCGGATGTTCACGCCGGCCGAGCCCAGCTGGTCGGTGATCTCGCTCACGCGACCCGCCTTGTTCTCGATGAAGACGCTCAACTGCCTTACGTTCACAGTGCGCACTCCCCCTTCTGACACGCACCACGGCCGAGTGTGAATGCCTCAAGGTTGGCCTCGACCGTCTTGGGCGGAACCCGGCTCGCTATGACGTCACACCACTGGCTCTCGTCGAACTCGAGCCCCCACGACAAGGCGCCCATCAGCACTACGTTGGCCGACTTGGGGCTGCCGGCCTGGCAGGCAAGCACGTCCGCTTCGATGAAGATGGCACCCTCTTCCTCCAAGATCGCCTGGAGCCCGTGCACCTGCGCCACGTCCCCCGTGAGCACGGGCAGCGGCTGGATCGCACGAGGGTTGACCAGCAAACGGCCCTCGGGTTTGACCCAGTGGATCCGGCGGGCAGCCTCGATCAACTCGAAAGCGACCAGATGGTCGACCATCCCGGGATCCGAGACCGGAGAGAGAACCTCGTCGCCGAAGCGAACCACGGTGTCCACGCTGCCGCCCCTCTGCGCCATGCCATGGACCTCGGAGAGCTTGACATCCAGCCCGGCCGCGGCTGCCACCTTGGCCAGCAGGTCGGCAGCGAGAATCGTCCCCTGGCCGCCCACGCCGCACAGCATGACGGTCGTGACGGCCATCTACGGCCTCCCCAAGTCGCAAGCGGGACCGGTGTGCACGATCGCGTCGTACCTGCATACCTGCACGCACTGGCCGCAGCCGACGCAGATGCCGGTGTCGATGTAGGCGTACTTGGTTCGCTCGTCTCTCCCGATTGCAGGGCAGCCGAGCTTCACGCACGCCGCGCACTTCGTGCACGCGTCCTCGTCCACCGCATAGGGGTCGCCCTTGTCACGAACGAGCAGGGCGCAGGGCGCCCTGAAGACCACGACCGATAGTTCCTCGGCAGCGATCTCCTCTTCCAGCGCCGCCCCGGTCGCAGCTAGGTCGTGCGGGTCAACGACTCGAACCCGCGTCACGCCCAGGGACGCACACAGCGCTACCAGATCGACCTCGTGCGACGACCGGTGCTGCAGGGTGATGCCGTTGACAGGATTCCCCTGATGCCCCGTCATCGCGGTGATCCGGTTATCCAGTATCGCGATGGTCCCACCCCCACCGTTGTAGACGGTGTTCATCAGTCCGGAGAGTCCCGAGTGGGCGAACGTGGAGTCCCCGATCACGCCGACCACCGGACGCTCCCCTACCCCCCCTGCGATCGCGGCACCGTGCGCCATACCGACCGAGGCGCCCATGCATACGCAGGTGTCCATGGCCGCAAGCGGTCGAAGCGCGCCCAGCGTGTAGCAGCCGATGTCACCGGTCACGACGGCCTTGAGCTTGCTCAGCGCGTGGAAGACGGGCCGATGAGGGCAACCCGGACACATGAGCGGGGGCCGCGGGGGCAGCGACTCCTCTGCGTCGCGCAGTTCGGGACCGGGTACCCCGAACGCCCGGCGGATACTGCCCGGCGACAGTTCGCCCGAAGCGGGCAGCGCGAGATCGCCGACTTCGATCCCCATAGCGAGCAGCGAACGCCTGAGATAGGTGTCGGCCTCTTCGACCACGTAGAGCGTATCCACGGAGTCCGCGAACTCCCTCAGGAGTCTGGGTGGCAAGGGGAATGTCACGCCGAGCTTGCAGACCGAGACCTCGGGCATCGCTTCACGCACGTATTGGTACGTGACACCCGAGCACACAACACCGATCGACGACTCGCGATTCTCGACCCGGTTCAGCGGCGTGTCCTCAGCGAAGGCGACCAGCGCCTCGATTCGTGAGTCCAACACGAGCCTGCGCTGACGCGCCATCGCGGGCATCATCACCCACTTCGCGGGGTCGGTCTTGTAGGCACCCGAATCCGGTGGCTCAGCGCGCTCGCCCGTCTCGACGAGGGACTTAGCGTGCGAGACGCGGACCGTGGAGCGCACGAGCACGGGCGTATCGAATCGCTCCGAGAGCTCGAACGCCGCGTTGGTGAAGGTCCGGGCCTCGGCGGAGTCAGAAGGATCGAGCATCGGCACCCGAGCGAACGCCGCGTAGTTGTGGGAGTCCTGTTCGTTCTGCGAGGAGTGCATCCCGGGATCGTCGGCAACCAAGATGACGAGGCCCCCGTTCACCCCGGTGTATGCGAGAGTGAACAAGGGGTCGGCCGCGACGTTCAGGCCCACGTGCTTCATGGTCACAAGCACGCGCTTGCCGGCCAACGAGACACCTGCCGCCACCTCGAGAGCGACCTTCTCGTTCGGCGCCCACTCGGCGTAGACCGCCGGCAGTCTCGAGAAGCGCTCGAGCGTCTCTGTCGATGGGGTGCCGGGATAGCCTACGCCCACGGCCGCGCCCGCCTCCCAAGCGCCTTGGGCGACCGCTTCGTTGCCAGAAAGCAGGACTCGAGACACGCACACCCCTCGGTTCGCGCTGCGGATCCGACTAACCCCGCCGCGATTCGACCAGTCGGGGTTTCGCGAATAATACCACAGGCGTCATGCAAAACGGGGCATGTCGGCCGTGAAAGGGCAGGTAGAAGGGTTGAGCGGTCGGTCAGGGCCTGCAGGCGCCCACGTAGTCGCCCCGGCTTTGGATGCGGCCCACCAGCGATGCCACGCTGACCTTCTGGCCCGTCTGCGGTGCATGGATCATGTCGCCGCCGCCGATGTAGAGACCCACATGGTGGATCCGTCCCGGGTCTCCACCCCTGCCGAAGAAGACGAGGTCTCCCGATTCGAGCAGGTCGAGCCTATCAGGCGGGATGTAGGACCCCGCTGTGAACTGCTGGCGGCTTGTCCTCGGCAGCGAGACACCGACCTCGCGGTAGCAGTACTGCACGAGTCCCGAACAGTCGAATCCGTCGGGCGACGTGCCACCCCACACGTAGGGCGTACGATTCACGTAGCGACGGGCGATCGAGACCACGTCGGAGTGGCTCGCGCCCAGTCGAGAAGGATCGAAGTCGCGCCCCGGGGCCCTCCTCGCACTCCTCGCCGCGCGCTTGGCTGCCTCAGCCCGCTGCCGGGCGATTCGCTCGAGCCGAGCCCGCTCCTGCGAGATGAGCTTCTTGAGTTTCGAGTCGATGCCGGCGAGATACGCCTTCTGCTCTCGGAGCGAGCGCTCCACCTCGGCGCGCTTGGAACTCGCCTTGTTGCGCAGCGCCAGTTGCTCGGCCTTGCGTGCTTCCAGCGAGCTCTGGGCAGCCTCGATGCGTTCACGCGCCACTTTGACAGACGCGACCACCGCGGCGTCGCTGCTGCCGATGCGCCGCATCAGATCGATTCGCGAAACCAAGTCCTGGAAGTCGCTGACACCCACGAGAGACCGACACCATGTCGAGCTTGCCGTTACGGTAGATCGAGCTCGCGCGATCGTTGAGTTGACCCTCGGCGGCCGCAAGATCGGCGAGTGCCTGCTCGAGCTCGATCTCTGTCGCCGAGATACGACGACGTGTCTGCGCGAGCGCGTCCTCTATCTCTAGGTACTCCTCCGTGCGCTCTTCGAGCTCGTCCGAGAGCTCATCGAGCTTCTCCCGCGCCGAGTTGGCCTGCTTGCGGGCGGCTTCGATACGAGCGTTCGAGGGCGCTGCGAAGGCAGCAGCCGACACTGAGGGAAGAACGAGAACGCCGATCAAGGCGGCGCGCACGACAGCGCGCAAGAGTATCTGTGGATGTGTGCTCACCGCGCCTCCTGCTGCGTCTCAGTGCTACTACGTAAGGCGGCGGCCATCAAACGGACCGTACGGTCACATCATAGCATCTCCGCCGCCGTACACCGACACGCACCCTCTCTATCGGCGGCTGATCTACTCCACGTGAATGAGGGAGGTTATGGGGGCTCCTGCAGGGAGCTTCGAGCGCCCAGACAGGAAGTCGAGTTCGATCAGGAACGCGAAGCCGGCCACCTTCGCGCCGGTTGCGGCGACCAGCTCCGCCTTCGCCGCGGCCGTGCCGCCGGTCGCGAGCACGTCATCGACGATGAGAACCACATCGCCCCCACCGAACGCGTCCGAGTGAACCTCCAGCGAATCGGTACCGTACTCAAGATCGTACGTCACAGACGTTGTGTCCCAGGGGAGCTTCCCGGGCTTGCGGGCGGGTACGAAGCCCGCGCCCAGCTGGTAGGCCAACGCACCACCGAAGATGAAGCCGCGCGCCTCGGCGCCCATGACCTTGGTCACGCCGATGTCGGTGTACTGCTCCGCAAGCGTATCGATGGCGTTGCGGAAGCCCTCGGGGCTCGCCAGGAGTGGCGTGATGTCCTTGAAGACGATTCCCTCCTGGGGCCAGTCGGGAATGTCGCGGATGTAGGTCGAGAGATCCACATTGCCTCCTCGTGCGCTGCATTGACTACGACAGGGTAGCGCGTAAGTGCCTTCACGCTCCAGAGCGGCGCGTCGGATCGGTGATCGCCTCGACCTGTTGGCCCGTCCCTAGCACGACGAGGTGGTCTCCCGCATGGACCACGGCCGTCGCCGAGGGGTTGGAGTCGATACGTCCGTCGCGATGCCTCACCGCGAGGATGTAGGCGCCGGTCGCCTCTCGCACGCGTGACTGGGCGATGCTCTTGCCGTCGAGCCAGGACCCGGGTTCGAGTTCGACCTCCTGCAGTCGATACTCAAGCCCCGAGCCGTGCGAGACCAAGTCCAGGTAGTCCGAGACGGTGGGGTTCAACACCATCGTCGCCATGCGCCGCCCGCCGATCAGATTGGGGGTCAGCACCCGGTTCGCCCCTGCCTTGAGAAGCTTCGCCTCAGTCGTCTCGTGCGAAGAGCGCGCGACGATGAACAAGCCGGGGTTGAGGGAGCGTGCAGACACGGTCACAAACAGGTTCTCGGCATCGGTGTCCAGTGTCGTGACCAGGGCACCCGCTCGCTCGATCCCGGCCTGCAGCAGCGCCTCTTCTTCGGTCGCATCGGCCTGGACGTACAGCCATCCCTCATCGCGCGCTGTCGCGATACAGTCGTCGCACGTGTCGATCACGACGAACGCGGCCGCTTCGTCCGCGAGAGTCCGGGCTACGGCCGATCCCACGCGACCCATGCCGGCGAGAACAGTGTGTCCACTCAGCCTGTTGATCGTCTTCTCCATACGTCGCGTCCCCCAGACTCCAGTCAGTTCGGCCTCGAGCAGCAGTGCGAAAAGCCTTGACAGCGCATAGCCGCCGGCTACGATTCCGGCCACGATCAGGCACATCGTATATATCTGGCCACCCACGCCGAGAGGGCGGACCTCACGGTACCCGACTGTACCGACTGTGATGACCACCATGTACAACGCGTCGAGCGGGCTCCAGCCCCAGAAGATGATGTAGCCCAGCGCGCCTAAAACGATGACGGCGAGCACCGGCCAAAGGACCCGAAGCGCATAGCGCCTCACCGCCCGAACACCGCCTCATCGCGCAAGGTGGCCACAAAGGGCAGGTTCCGGTGGGCACCGTTCACATCGAGCCCATAGCCCACGAGGAAGCGGTCCGGCATCTCGAAACCGAGGTAGTCGATGTCGACGTGCGCGATGCGCCGCGCCGGCTTGTCGAACAGTGCGCACAACTCAAGCGAGGCGGGCCGGTGGCTCTTCAGGAAGGAGAGCACGAAGTTCACCGTGAGCCCGGTATCAACAACGTCTTCGACCAAGATGATCGAAGCGCCCTCGATGGAGTCGTCCAGGTCCTTGGTGACACGAACCGCACCGCCCTGGCCGGGGAGGTACGACGCCACAGCGAGGAAGTCGAGCTTGACGTCCCCATCGACCGCGCGGCACAGGTCCGCGAGGAAGAACAGTCCGCCCCGAAGAACGGTGAGCAACCGAACGTCCTCTCCAGCGTGTCTTTGTGAGATCGCTGCGCCGAGCTCGCGAACGCGCGCCGCGATCGTGTCGGCATCCAGCAGGATACGATCGCACGACTCCGGCAGTACCGGACCGGTCATCAGGGCGTCCCGCCGGTCGTCCGCGGGTCATCGGGTTCCCCGGTCGTGTCGGCCGGCCCCTCAGGGGCGACGAGGCCGCCGCCGCCCGCGTGCGGCTGGGCCTGAGCCGTCATCCCGAAGCGCGCCAGCAGCGCGCGAAAGTCCTTCTGGTAGAAGATCTTGATGTTGACCTCGGGATAGAGCTCTCTGAGCCGCCTCACCTTGCGGTTCTTCTTGGTGACGAGCTTCTGGCTCATCGTTGTCAGCTCGATGTAGAGGTCGAAGTCCACCAAGTAGAAATCGGGAGTGAAGTAGGCGATCACATTGCCCTTGCCGTCCCACTCGATTGGAAAGCGCCGCGGCTCGTAGAGCCAGCGAATACGGTAGAAATCGAGGATCTCCGCGGCAACCCTCTCGCTCGAGTGAGCGAAGCGAATCTCGTCGAGAGGTGGATGGTGAAGCGAACCTGCAGCGCCGTCAGCGGGGGTGTGCCCAGTGTCCGCCATCCGCTAGGTGAGGTCCTCGAACGCATCGGCAAGAGCGCGTCTGAGCAGGCGCCCCTTGAGTTCGTCGGTCAGCGAGCTGAGCTCAGAGAGCGTCTCGGTGAGCTTCTGGCGGGATTCGGGCGTCTTGTGCCGGAACGCGGGCATGAGCACCTGGGTGAAGAGGGCGGCCTCGCGCTCCGCGAACGTGTCGTACATCCTGAGATGCCGGGGCTCGACGCCGAATCGCCGCAGGTCCCAAGCAGCATGGAGCGACGCCACATCGGCCCGCTCCACGACTTCGCCGGACTCGCCGGCGACGATGCAGACGATTCCGAACTCGGCGAGCTCGCGCACGAACGAGACGGGGATGCCCATGCTGGACGGTATGTCGTCGACCGGTACCGGCCCGTCGTCTGAGACGACCATCGGGAGCGGCTCGGCAACGCTGCTCGCGCTTCGCTGCAGTTCCGCGGGAATACGTCCGCGATCCACGTCCGCGAGCTTCTCTCGGATCACGGCCAGCGGGAAGAAGTTGTCGCGCTGGAGCCGCAGGATCATCTCGATGCGAGCCACGTCCTTCTGCGCGAACTTGCGATACCCTCCTGCGGTCCTCTCGGGAGTGATCAACCCCTCCTCCTCGAGAAACCGCACCTTGGAGATCGACAGGTCAGGGTAGCTGGGCTGGAGCTTCTGGACGACCTCGCCGATCGTCAGGTAGTCCCTCGTGCTCATGGCTAGGCCCCCTTGCTTCCGAAGAAGACCATTTGGAACGTCCCGATCTGAACGATGTCTCCGTCGTTGAGCACGGCGGAATCGGTGCACACGCCATTCACATTGGTGCCGTTGAGGGAACCGGCGTCCTTCACCGACACAGAGTCGCCGGACACCTCGAACGACGCGTGGAACCGCGAAACCGTCATGTCGTTGAGAAAGATGTCCCTCTCTGGATCCCGCCCGACGGTGACGACCGCCCGGTCCAAATAGAAGCGTTCGCCGGGCTGCGGCCCTTTGCGAACAACGAGCACCGGGCCTTCGACCGAGCTTGCGCTCACTACCGCGGCTACATCTTCACCAACGACAGGCCCGAACTCCGCGGTCTGCTCGCCTATCGACGCGCCGCACGAGGGGCACCGCGAGCTGTTGTCGTCCATCGGCGCACCACACGTGGTGCAATCGACCATCGGGATCACTCCATGTCGTGTCGAGCAGACGTCTCTCGGCCGATCAGCCTGAGAAGCCCAGCTCGGGCGGCGAGGACATGCTCGTGCGAATCTCCTGCTCCAGGGCGTCGATCACCTCAGGGTTCTCGAGAACCTCGGAGCGTTTCGTCTCGTTGAGACGGTTGCGCACGTAGGGGTCTTCCATAACCTCCGTCAGCCGCCGGCCCTGATGGACCTCGCGAACCACGTACTCGACTACACGCTCCTCCATCGGGTCGGCGGCGAGCCCGTCGAGGAACTGCTTCACGCGATCGTTTGATGTTGGGCACTCGTCCTCCTTGGATGGGCCGGATACGCTCGCTAAGCCTCGTCCGAATCGTCGTACTCGTCCGAAGTCACGTCGAAGCGCGACACGCCGCGCAGATCGTTGGCGAGGATGTCGATGAGCTTCTCGACGTCCTTGCCGCCGATGACGTCACCGCCACGCTCCCGCTCGTCCTTGAGCCTGCGGACAAGCTCGGCCCTGAGAATGTCGATCTTGCCGTGAAGGACCCGGCGCCGATACGAGACCCGCTGCTCTTCAGCGTAGAGCTCGTCGAGCAAGGCGCGCAGTTCCTCGTTGGACTTCCCACCAAGATCGAGCAGGGCTTCATCGGGTGTGAACTGATCGTTGTCCGACATCTGCAACCCTCCCTATCGTCACATGGATTGTACCGTAAAGCGCGCGCGATTCCCCGACCTCGACGTTAACTCTAGGCTCAGGTTCTGACATCGCACCGACCAGGGTTCGAGGCTTCGGTCTCACACAGCAGCTTCGCAGCAGTCCTCGCCTCAAGTGCGTCCAGCTCGCCTGCCACGAGAACAATGCCGAGTGCGCTCTCGAACCCGTCGATGGCCGCCGAGACTACTTCCGTCCAGCCGGCAGGTGTGCTGGTCAGGTCGTCGAGCGACACCGTCGAGCCGGCCAACTGCGCGCGACGCTCCTCATCCAGTCGAAACGCCCTTGCCTCTCGGTCGACATCGCGCGACATCACGAACGACCCGTGCTGCAGCACTGTCGACCCGTGCCAGACCTGCGCCGAACCTGAGAGTTTGGCGTCCGCAGCCGAAAGGTCCGCCCGCGTCGTCTGGAGGTAGCACGCACCGGTCTCGGCGTGCCCTCGATCGCGCTCAGTCAGCTCGGCATCCACACCCAGGGCCCGATACGCCTGCACCAGCGCGGCGCACAGATACCTGTAGGACGCGGCAACCCCACGCGGGACTCCGTCGTCGACGCCGCAGACCGCCGAGTAGGTCACTTCGTCGTCGTGCAGCACTCCGCGTCCACCGGTGAAACGCCGCACGACGTCTATCCCGCTGCGCGCGCAGTACTGCGTGTCGATCGTGTCCAGTGCCTGGAACCGCCCGATCGACACCGTCGGTCGCGCCCAGCGGTACAGCCGAAGTGTCGGAGGGGCGCTCCCCTGCTCTCGGCAGACCTGTATCGCCCGATCGAGCGCCATGTTGAGCGCTCCGTCTACCTGACCGTGCACGAGAAGTCGCCACACAGGCGCCATGTCACGCCTCAGTCGGCGGCACCCAACGCAGATCGGGGTTGCGGGCCGCGCCCGCTTCATCGAGCCTGCGTACCGGCGTCGTGTACGGAGCACCCCGCACGAGCTCGGGATCGGAAGCCGCTTCCTCGGCGATGGCGAGCATGGCGTCGGCGAATGCGTCGAGCGCATCGAGGGGTTCGGTCTCGGTCGGCTCGATCATGATCGCCTCTTCCACGAGCAGCGGGAAGTAGACGGTGGGCGGGTGGTAGCCGTGGTCGAGAAGCCGCTTGGCGATATCGAGGGTTCGCACGCCGTGCTCACGCTTCTGCGAGGCCCCCGAGAGCACGAACTCGTGCATGCACGTGCGGTCGTACGGCAGCTCGTAGACGCCTTTGAGACGCTCCTTGAGGTAGTTGGCCGACAGAACCGCCTGCTCGGACACCTCGAGCAGTCCGTCGGCCCCTAGCGCGCGAATGTAGGTGTAGGCGCGCACGAGCACGCCGAAGTTGCCGTAGAACGAGCGCACCCGCCCGATGCTGTGCGTCGGGGTGACGAACGAGAACCCGTCCCCGTCTCTGCTGACCACCGGTCCGGGCAGATGCGCCGAGAGCTCCTCGGACACACACACCGGCCCCGCGCCCGGTCCTCCCCCTCCGTGTGGCGTCGCGAAGGTCTTGTGCAGGTTGATGTGCAAGGCGTCGAAGCCCATGTCACCGGGGCGAGCGACTCCGAGAATGGCGTTGAGGTTCGCGCCATCGCAGTACGCATAGGCACCCACGTCGTGCACGGCCCTGGTGATCTCGAGGATGTTGGGGTCGAACAGCCCCAGCGTGTTGGGGTTCGTGAGCATGAAGCCAGCGACATCCTCGTCGAGGGCCGCCCGCAGTGCGTCGAGGTCCACCAGCCCATCTGGTCCGCTCGGGATCGTCACGGTGTCGTAGCCGCACATCGTGACCGTCGCGGGATTCGTACCGTGCGCCGTATCGGGGATGACGACCTTGGACCGCGGATCGCCAGCCGCAGTGTGCGCGGCCCGGAAGAGCATGAGCGCAGTGAGCTCCCCGTGTGCGCCAGCGGCAGGCTGAAGCGTTACCCCAGGCAGTCCCGAGATCTCGCCCAGATAGCGTTGCAGTTCGAACATGAGCTCGAGCGCGCCTTGGACACTCTGGGCAGGCTGGAAAGGATGCGCGCCCGCGAACCCCTCCAGCCGGCACGCGTCCTCGTTGATGCGGGGGTTGTACTTCATGGTGCACGAGCCGAGGGGGTACATCCCCGTGTCCACGCCGAAGTTCATCTCGGCGAGATGCGCGTAGTGCCGCATGATCTCGAGTTCGGTGACGTGCGGCAACACGTGCGGCGTCGTGCGGACCGCGCCTCCCAAGGCCTCGCTCAGATCGACGTCGGGCACGTCGATGTCGGGTGCGAGTACGCAGCGCGACTCGGGCGAACCCATCTCGAAGATCAGCCGACGGGGGCCTCGCCCAGGGACTGCGTTCCGGTGTGTTGGCGAGTCGCTCGGTCACAGTGCGGCCACCTCCTTGACGAAGGCGTCCATCTGCGCTCGAGTGCGCCGTTCGGTCACTGCGAAAAGCACGAGGTCCGCGCCTTCCTCGCCGGTCTCGAGGACCACTCCCGGCACGTAGCCCTTCGAGAAGAGCTTCTCGTAGTAGGCGTTGCTGTCGCCGTTGTAGACCAGAGCGAACTCGTACCCGAACGGCAGATCCCACGGCGCTTCGAACCTGCCGGTGGACAGCAGGGCGGAGCGCAGGTAGTGGGCTCGTGCAACGCACGAGCGTGCGATCCCCGACAAGCCCTCCTGGCCGAGCGCGCTCAGGTACGCACCGGCCGCAAGCGCGTTGAGCGCGTGGTTGCTGCAGATGTTGCTCGTAGCCTTCTCGCGGCGGATGTGCTGCTCGCGCGTGGAAAGCGTCAGCACGAAAGCCGGGTTTCCGTCGACATCGGTGGTGCGTCCCACAAGGCGCCCGGGCATCTGCCGCACGTGCTTCTCTCGGCAGGCGAAGAAGCCGAGTCCCGGGCCGCCGAGCGACATGGGGCTTCCCAGCGGCTGGCCTTCGCCGACCACGATGTCGGCGTCGAACGACCCCGGTGGCTCCATCACGCCGAGAAGCACCGGGTTGGTCGCAACGACCAGCAGCGCGCCAGCCTCATGCACGGCTCGTGCAAGCGGCGCCAGATCCTCGAGCACCCCGACGAAGTTGGGCGACGCGACAAGCACCGCCGCTACCGAGCCGTCGAGCTGTGCGACGAGCGTCTCGGTGGCCACCTGCGGCTCGGGGTCGAGCGACTCGACCGTCAAGCAGGCCGGATGCGGCGTATGTCTCGAGCGTCTGCACCCACTCGGGATGCACCATCCCGCCAACGAGCACCCGGTCGCGACGAGTGAGCCGGGCCGCCATCAGCGCCGCTTCCACGAACGCCGTGGCCCCGTCGTACATGCTCGCGTTCGCGACCTCCATACCCGTGAGTCCGCAGATCATCGACTGGTACTCGTAGATCGCTTGCAGCGTGCCTTGGCTGACTTCGGGCTGGTAGGGCGTGTAGGCGGTGAAGAACTCAGGGCGCCGGACCACGTGATCGACAACGCTCGGAATGTAGTGGTCGTAGCATCCCGCGCCTGCGAAGTTCACGAGCGTCGAGGCGGGCGCGTTGGCGTCTGAGAGGCGCCTGACGTGGGAGGCCAAGTCGATCTCAGAGATGCCCTCCGGTATGTCGAGCAAGCCGCCTAGCCGCACCTCGTCGGGCACATCGGCGAAGAGCTCGCCGACCTCACTGCAGCCGACAGCGCGAAGCATCGCCTCGCGCTGTTCGCACGTGAACGGTATGTAGCGCATCGAGGGGTTTATGCCTCGGTCAGGAAGGCGTCGTACTCCTCGGCGCTCATAAGCCCGTCGATCTCGCTTGCGTCGTCGAGCTTGACCTTGACCATCCAGCCCTCGCCATGAGGGTCCTGGTTGACCGTCTCGGGCGAGTCGGACAGCGCGTCGTTCACTTCGAGGATCTCGCCTGTCACCGGCGCGAAGAGCTCGGAGACGGACTTCACCGATTCGATCTCACCGAACGTGTCGCCTGCCGAGATCGAGTCACCCGCGGAAGGCAGGTCGACGTATACGACCTCGCCGAGCTGATCTTGGGCGAACGACGAGATGCCGATCGTGGCCTTGTCGCCGTCGACGATGACCCACTCGTGCTCGTTCGAGTACACGCGGTCACTCGGGTGTGCCATGGCTGCGATGCTCCCTCTCTTGGGCTGTCGGCGCTAGCCGGACAGCGACGTTGACGTCACGAACGGCGGCTTCTCGACCACGGCGGGCACGACGCGCTTGCGGATCGCGACCTCGAGCATCGTTCCGGGAACTGCGAGCTCCGCGGGAACGTACGCAGCGGCGATGCCTGTCTCCAGCATGGGCGAGAAGGTGCCGCTCGTAACCTTACCCACCTCGGTGCCACCGCGCAACACGGGAAAGCCGGCACGCGGGATGCCGCCTTCGACCCTCATGAAGACCAGGCGGCGCTCGGGGCCGCTGCTCACGCACCGCGCGAACGACGCTGCTGCCGACGAAGTCGCCCTTGTCCTCCGAGACGACCCATCCAAGCCCGGCACTTATCGGATCGGTAGAACCATCCATGTCGCTTCCGTGGAGGTGGTAGCCCATCTCGAGCCGCAGGGTATCGCGCGCGCCCAATCCTGCAGGCGTGACCTCGGGAAACGACAGCAGCACGCGCCACAAAGCCGGCGCATCCGCTGCTCGGCAGAGGATCTCCACGCCGTCCTCGCCGGTGTAGCCGGTGCGCGCGACGAGCACGGGTACCGCTCCATCGATCGTCGCCTCGCCGATCGTGAACCGGGCCGGCGGTGCCCAGTCGGCCCCAGCGAGCTCACCGACGATCCGCAGTGCGTCGGGGCCCTGAACTGCGATGAGGCCCGTGCGGTCGGACTCGTCCGCGAGTTCGAGGTCCTGGGGCGCGTGGGACGACAGCCACTCCAGGTCCGCTTGGCGGTTCGACGCGTTCGCGATGATGAGGTACTCGATGTCGCCCGAGTGGTAGACGATCAGGTCATCGATGACCCCACCGTCGTCGTTGAGCATCAGGGTGTACTGCGCTTGGCCCACTTCAGAGATTCGGCTCAGGTCGTTGGTGAGCATCGTCTGCAGGAAGTCGAATGCTCCGAATCCGAACACGCGGAACTCGGTCATATGGCAGACGTCGAAGATGCCCGCGCGAGTGCGCACCGCTTTGTGCTCCTCGATGATCCCCGAGTACTGCACCGGCATCTCGTAGCCGGCGAAGGGCACCATCCTCGCCCCCAGAGCAAGGTGCTCCTCGTACAGCGGAGTGCGCAGAAGACCATCGGCCACTCTCATCACGCCTTTCGGTAGCGGATTGTACGGGCGCGGGCCAGGACTACGATACCGCACACCGATCCGAGAAGACCGCACCCACCTGAACGGGCTGGGGCACGGTACCCGTGAGGCGGCGCCAGCCGCGAACGATCGCGATCCCGATGCGCTGGAGCACGGTCGGCCTCGGCACCGACTCCACCGCCACGAGCGGCACGCTCGCGACGACTTCGCCTCGCTGGGCGAAGGTCGCGACACCGATTCGCTGGCCCTTGTTCACCGGAGCCTTCACGGCAGACATGGTGACCGTTCGCGAGATCGGTCCTGCAAGATCGAAGGCGGCGACGGTCGTGTCCAGAGACACAGCGGCGGGCACGGTGACGTCCAGGTAGTCGGTGACCGGCGCCTCGCCGATCACGGTGCCCGCTGAGCTCAGGCGCTGTTCACGGTAGTGCGCGAAGCCGAAGTCGAGCAGCTCACGCGCATCCTTGAACCGGGTCAGGTCGCCGCTCGAGCCCAACACGACCGCATAGAGCTCGATCTTGCCGCGCGCCGCGGAGTCCACGACGCTGTATCCGGCGCGATCGGTCCAGCCGGTCTTGACTCCGTTGGCCCCGGCGTAGTTGCCGAGCAGCAGATTGGTGCTGTCGACCTTCTCGGCACGCTTGCCGCTGCCGATCCGAGCGGTCTTCCTGGCAACGATCTCCCTGAACTCGGGCTTCGTCATCGCATAGCGTGCAAGAACGGCGAGGTCTGCGGCACTCGAGTGATGGCCCTTCTCGTCGAGCCCGTGCGCGTTCGCGAAGCGTGTGCGACTGAGATCGAGCTCGTCGGCCTTGGCGTTCATCAGCTTGACGAACGCCTCCTCGCTGCCCGAGACGTGCTCGGCGATCGCCACCGCCGCGTCGTTACCCGACTTGACCAGCAGCGCCTCCAACAGCTCAGACATCGGGAGCTTCTCGCCGGCCCTCAGAAACGACGTGGACTCTCCCACGCGAGCCGAGTCACGGGGAACACGAACCACGTCGTCAGGCTGGCTGTTCTCCATCGCCACAACTGCGGTCATGATCTTCGTGATGCTCGCCATAGCGCGACTCTTGTTCGAGTCGCGGGACCACAGAACCCGACCATCCGAGGTGACCAGAGCTCCAGCTTGCATAGAGACGTCGGGCATCGCGGCTTTGGGAAGCCCGAGCTCGAGATAGGACGTGCCCCCGACGCGGTCACTGCTGCGCACTGCGGCCCAGGCCCCATCAGGCGAGACGCACGCGAGCACCACAACGAGCGCGGCCGCGACACACAAGAAGCGCTTATCCGACTGCACCCGCCTACCGATACACAGGGTTGTGAGACTGGGACGAATCGTTTCGATGGGGATCGTCATCCTTCACGGACGTCAGAGCGCACTGCTGACGGTGTTGGCCGACCATGAGTATGCCACCACGGGTGGGGTCTGTTCCCGAGCGTGAGCCGAAGCGTTGACGGACTGCCAACGGACACGCGAACCGAAGCAGATTCGAGGAGCGGAGAACAGATGAAGTACACGCGCTTCGAAGAGCTGGTGCTTGTCATCGGCGGGGTGACGATCCTTGGCTCGATCGCCGTGTCCTACAGCGGTGGAGCGCCCGAGCTCATCGCCGTCACCGCACAGCTGATGCTGTTCGGGGTGCTTGCGGCCGCGGTGCGCTTCGGCCGACGCGGGGGACTGATCGCGGCAGTCGTCGCAGCGATCGTCTACACCCTGTTGCGATTCGACACCTTCATCCTGCTCGAGACAAGCTACTCGGCGCTGTTCGTCTTGTCCGCTCACCTCTTCGCCTTCGGCGTGGTCGGCGTTGGCGTCGGCGAGATGTGCAGCCAGGCCAAGTACCGCCTGACCACTCTCGAGGGCGCGAACGCAGTCGACGAGTGGAGCAGGGTATTCAACCAGCGGTGGGCGCACCGTGCGCTTGACGCCGCCCGCAGCAGATACCGTCGCTACAACGAACCGTTCTCGCTTGTGGTCGTATCGGTCGCGCACCGGGTGTTCGACGGTCTGGCGCCGTCAAGCCAGAGAACAGTCGTGCGCGGCATGGCCGATCACATCCGGGCCGACGTCCGCGTGGTCGACGAGGTCGCGCGGCTCGACAACGGGCTGTTCCTCGTGCTGCTGCCCCACACGCCGAAGTCCGGCGGCGAAGTCGCCGCGCGCAGGCTGATGAAGGGAACCGTGTCCGTCTTGGGCGCTCGCAACGAGTCCGTCTCGGTGAGACTGCTCTCCGTCCCCGATGACGCCGCAGCGATCGATGCCTTCATCAACAGCCTTGCGCCGCTCGAACAGGCCGGTCAGGAGTCAGGCGAGTACAGCTCGCCGGGCGTGAGCACACGAAACCCCGCTGTAGAGAGCACTTCGGCCGCGCGCTGATCGTCAACGCGGAAGACATCGACCGCGGCGTCGCCTGAGGGGTTGACGAAACAGTAGGCGTACTCGACGTTGAGTCCTTGCGCGTCGAGCGTCTCGAGCAAGTCCGCGAGCCCGCCCGGACGGTCCGGGACCTCAACGGCAAGCACCTTGGCGATCGAGACCCCGAAACCGGCCTCGTCGAGCAGCGCCTTCGCGCGCCCGGGCGCGTCGCAGATGACGCGAGCCACACCGAATTCGCTCGTATCCGCGACCATGAGCGCGTGCATGTTGATGCCCGCGTCACCAAGCGCACGCGTCAACTCGGCCAGACGGCCGGACTTGTTCTCGAGAAACACGCTCACCTGCTCGATCATGATCAGGCACCTCCCTCGTTGCGCAGGTCCACGACGCGCTTGGCCTTGCCTTCGCTGCGCGCGATCGATTTGGGCTCCACGAGTTTGACGGCGATCGACACGGCAAGTACCGACTCTATCTCGGCCTTCACGCGCCGCTGCAAGCGCTCGAGCTCCCTGACCTCGTCAAACGCGAACTCAGGTGCCACCTCGACGTGCACCTCCACGTAGTCCATCGACCCGCGCTTGGTGAGAACCACTTGGTAGTGAGGGGCCACCATCGGGATGCCGAGAAGCACCTGCTCGATCTGGCTCGGGTACACGTTCACACCGCGGATGATCAGCATGTCGTCGCTGCGTCCGGTGATGCGCTCGATACGCCGCATGGTCCGGCCGCATCCACACTGCGCGGGGATGATCCTGCTGATGTCCCTCGTGCGGTAGCGGACGACGGGGATGCCCTCCTTCGTCAGCGTCGTGAACACGACCTCCCCCATCTGCCCGTCGGGAACGGGCTGAAGCGTATCGGGGTCGACGATCTCGACGATGAAGTGGTCTTCGAACACGTGCAGACCGTTCTTGTTCTCGCACTCCGTGGCCACTCCGGGCCCGAGGACCTCGGACAGACCGTAGATGTCGATCGCGCTTACCCCGAGCTCCTCCTCGATCTGGCGCCGCATCCCCTCGCTCCACGGTTCGGCCCCGAACACGCCCACGCGCAGAGGCAGTTCGCGCGGGTCGATTCCCATCTCCCGCGCCGTCTCGGCGATGAGTAGCGCATAGCTCGGCGTACATGCGAGCACCGTCACGCCGAAGTCGGTGAGCACCTGGACCTGGCGCTTGGTGTTGCCGCCGGAGATCGGGATGGTAAGGGCGCCCAGCCGTTCGGATCCGTAGTGCGCCCCCAAGCCGCCGGTGAACAGCCCGTAGCCGTAGGTGACCTGCACCACATCGTCCTCCGTGGCGCCCGCCGCCGAGAAGGTGCGGGCCATCAGGTCGGCCCAGCGGTCGATGTCGCCTCTCGTGTAGCCAACGACACTGATCTGCCCGGTCGTTCCCGACGAGGAGTGCACGCGAACGATGTCGCGCAGCGGCACGGCGAACATCCCGTAAGGGTACGCGGACCGCAGATCGTCCTTGACCGTGAACGGGACCCGGGCCAGGTCTTCGAGCGACTCGACTGATCTCGGGTCGAACCCCGCGGCGTCGTACTTCTCGCGGTATGTGGGCACGTTCTCGTACACGCGAACGAGCAAGGCCTTGAGACGTTCGAGCTGAAGCCCCTCCAGCTCCGCGCGTGGCATCGCCTCATACTGTGGCTGGAACACGGTTCCCCCCTGCTCCTGTGGTTGCAGCGCCGACCTATACGAATGCTACGGCTTCGGGGGCGCTACTGTCGCGTCCGCCGCCGGCTTCTTCTTGGGCTTCGTACCCACACGAACCACTTCGACCTTAGGCTTGTAGACCGAGACGAAGCGGTCTCGGCGTATCTCCTTGCCTTCTTTCGAGACCGTTCGCGTCACCGTGATGGTCTTGCCCTCCACACCCGGGTCTTCGATCACGCGGCTCCCAACCACCATCTTGGGGTCCTTGATCTCCTCGGTGGGATACCGCTTGACGTTTCGCCACGCGCTCGTCTCGGAGTCGACATCGTAGCCGGGGTCGGTGCCGTACAGAGCGATGGTGATCGACGAGTCGGTGTAGGCGACCGAGACGAGCACCCAATCATCGGTCGTGTTCTTGAACTTGAAGTCAGGGCCGCCCCACGACACGGTGGCATCCCGGCCCTTGGGATAATGAGAGATGTAGAACGAGTGATTGCGCCGCTCGGTGATGGGAAGGCCCGACTCGTATACCGCGTTGAAGATCGTCGTGCCGACCTGGCAGATACCACCGCCGAGCTGGGGAACCAGCTTCCCGTTCACGATGGCGTTGGCCTCTTGATAGCCCTTCTCGGCAGTGCGTTGCCCGATGGCTCCGTTGAAGGAGAACGTCTTGCCGGGCGCCACCAGTCTCCCGTCGAGGGAGTCGCCCAGCAGATGGATGTTGTTCACGCGAGAGGCGTTGTCGGCCGCGTACGTGGTGGTGAAGCGGCCCAGGCGCTGCTTGATCCCCATCTCACGAGCCTGCTGCGTGGTCAGCTTTGGGGTCGTGATCGTGGTGCGCAGCTCCACCCGACGCTGCGACTTCGCGTCGGCAAGCTCGCGGGTGAGCTGGGCGGCGAGGTCGTCCATATCCGGCCCGACCCCGTTCTTGGACGGCACGACTGTCACCGATCCACCCGAGGTCTTGAACCGTGCGGACTTGGCGGGGTGACCGATCTTCGCGCCAACGACCGGTACCACGCTCTTGCCTGCCGCCTTCGGCGAGACGTAGGTGAGCAAGACCACTTTGCCGTCGCCGGCGCCTTGTGACGTCGGCACGGAGCTCTCACCCGAAACGGTCGACGTGTCGTCGCTGCGGCGAAACGCGATCCACTTCGCGATGTCGTCCGATTCGAACGTCCAGGCCTTGCCCTTGTATGTCACTTCGACAGGCCCGGAAAGCATCTGCAGCGCGACATCGCGGGCGGCTTCGGCCTCCGCGTCCGTGACGTCGATGGCGTCAGTCCCCACGGGAGCATCGACCTGACGGTCCTGGGCGAGAGAGGCGGCCAGTATGAGCCGCGCGGCCTTCTCCTTATCCAGAGCAACCCCGTCCTTGCCCGACACGACGGTCGGTTCGGTGCCATCTATGCGCACCGTCGAGTCGACAGGGGCAACGTCGGTACGAACGGCTACGGTCGCGAGCACCTTGTCCATCTTCTCTTGATCGAAGGCCGAGTGGGCATCGATCGCAACTTCGCCGCTCCAGGCCGCGACTCGGCCGGCGAGCGCCTTGAAGGGTCCGCCGTCTCGGCCCACCGCCATCGCCTCATCGACCGTGGCTGCGTGGTCGAAGCTGAGGCCGATCTCATCGGCGGTCACGCTCCACGTCTCGTCCCCGTGGACGATGACCACCGGCTCGCCTGCGCGCTTCACGAGCTCTCGCTTCAGCACGAGCTCGGCCTTCTCGGGGATCATGCCGCCGATCTCGACGCCGGCGACGGTGACTCCGGGATGCACGCGACCCACCGTCGCGAACGCTTCGGCCGCTGCGAGCAGGACAAGCACGCCTGCGATGCCGAGTGCCACGTACAGAGGCGTCCGGCTTCTGGTCTGTTTCACGCGCTCAGCGGCTCGCTGTGCCCTGCGCTGGGCATAGTCGAGCCTCGGCTCGTAGTCGCTATGGGAAGACGCTTCGGTCACCAGTCACTGACCCTCTCGGTTCGCCTTGAGAACACCCGCCGGGCACGCAGCTCCACAGCCCGTGGGCAGTCAAGACATGGTAGCCGCCATCGACGGAATCGCATGCATGCGTAATAGCGCCGTTACCGCGGCTTTCGGTGCCACAGAGCAATCCGTGCGCCACCCTCAGCGATCGGCGATGGCTCGCTCGACCAGCTGTTGCCACTCGGACACTCGATCCCACGCCGCACCGGCCGACGGACCCTCCGCCCACACGTTGACAGTGGGCTCGGACGAGTCGGGCAGCACGAGGGCCCAGCCATCGTCGTAGGGCACCCTGACGCCTTCGGTCAGATCGGGGCCCAGCGCCTCGGCCGCCTCGCTGATCGCCCGCATGACGGCACCCTTGGATGCGTCCGGGCAGAACACGTCGACGTGCGCCTTGTGGAACGGTGGCAAGCCATCCACGAGGTCCTCGAGCGAGTGGCCGACCCGATCGAGCATGCGAGCGACCATGCCGACGGTCAGCACGCCGTCGAACGCCGGGAAGAACTCGCCGAAGATGTAGCCGCCCATCGTCCCGCCCGCGAACACGGCCCGCCCGTCGAGCACGGCCTGAGCGAGTGCCCGGCGTGAACGCCCCGGACGGATGACGCGCCGCCCGTAGCGCTCGGCGATCGTGTCGACGGCACGCGTCGCTGTCAGCGGCACCGCGATCGCGCCCTCGACGTCGCCACGCGTGCGGCACCACAACTCCGTTACCAGGTGCAGCGCGGTGTCACCGTCGAGCAGAGTCCCGTCCGGAGCGGCGAACCAGACTCGTTCGGCTCCTTGGTCGAACACGACGCCGAGGTCGGCGCCGAACAACTCGCAGGTTCCGCGCAGCAGCTCGAGCGACTCGGGTGTGGGCTCCCCGCACCCGCCGGCGGTCTCGACGTCCACGACCGGGTTGAGGGTGATGACCTTGAGCATCCAGCCGTTCGCGACCAGTGGCAGCGAGAGGGAGCCGGCCCCGCAGCTCATGTCGGCAACGACCTTGCGCCACCCGCCCTGAAGATTCGCCGTTCCAATGACCTCTTCCAGTGCCGCCGCGTAGTACTCGAGCGGCCGCGGGGGGTAGATGATCTCCCCCACCGCATCGAAGAAGGCACGCCTGAACTCCCCTCGGAAGTACAGGCGCTCCACCTTGCGCTGTTGGGCGGGCGTGATGTCGAGCCCGTGGTTGTCGAAGAAGCGGATCTCGAGCGACTGCGCATCACCCGGCAGCGCCGCGACGTGAACGCCACCCATCGAGCGTGTCTTCTGTGTTGTGAAGCGGCTGACGGCGGGAGTTGCGACCCGCAGGTCCCGAACGTTGATGCCTGCTGCATTGAGCCCCGCGACCATGGCGCGTTTCACCATGCGGGCTGCCCTAGACGTGTCTCGCGTCACGACAACATGAGCGCCCTTGGGCAGCAGTGACCCGTATGCCTCCGCCACGCGCAGTGCCAGCTCCGGGGTGATATCGATTCCCACCAGCCCCGCAATGCCCGCCTCGCCGAACAACGAGCGCGCGCCGGTGGACTCCCAGATGAGCGATGAGCTCAGTGTGGCCGCAGCCTCTACCCGCTTGTACGGGTAGACATGTACGTCGGCGTTGACGTGAGCGCCATGCCCGACGAGCGACTCGCTTCCGATCACCGCGCCCACGTCGACCACGGCGCGAGCGCGAACGTCCACCCTGCGGCACAGGATCGCACCCGAGACCGTCGCCTGCTTGCCGACGAACGACTCGTCCCAAAGGACCGAGTAGCCGACACGGGCATCACTGCCGATGACGCAGTTGTCGCCGACGACCGTATAGTCGCCTACGACCGCACCGGCGCGAACGGCGACGTTCTCACCGATCACTACCTTCTCGCCCAGGGTGGCGGCGGGATCGATCTGCGCGCTCTCCGAGACCCACAGATACTCCCGCGCATGGACGCCCGGAATGTAGATCATCGCGCGGCCGTCGAGGATATCGCGGTGCACCTGCAGGTAGCTCTCCTGGCTGCCGACGTCGCACCAGTAGCCCTCGACGGCGGCGCCGTAGATCGCGTGGCCTTGCTCCATGAGCTTGGGGAAGAGCTCGGCAGAGAAGTCGTAGGGGGTTCCTTCGGGAATCTCGTCGAGCACCCATGGCTCGATCACGTAGATGCCCGTGTTGATCTGGTCGCTGAAGACCTGGCCCCACGTGGGCTTCTCCAAGAAGCGCTCGACCTTACCTTCGTCATCGGTGATGACGACGCCAAACTCCAGCGGGTCGTCGACTGCCTTCAGAGCGATCGTGACCGCTCCCCCCTTGGCCTTGTGGACTTCGACCAGCTCGCGCAGGTTGATGTCGGTCACTGCGTCTCCGCTGATGACGATGAAGGGCTCATCGGTGGGGATCAGCTTCGCAGCATTCTTCACCGACCCGGCGGTGCCAAGAGGGGTCTCCTCGATCGCATAGTCGATCCGCATGTCCCACTCGTCGCCGTCCCCGAAGTAGTCTTGGATGACCTGCGGCATGAACGCGAGGGTCGCGACCACATCGTCGATGCCGTGGTGCTTCACCAGCCCGAGGATGTGCTCCATCACCGGCTGATTCACGATGGGCACCATGGGCTTGGGAAGCAGTGAGGTGAGAGGCCGAAGCCGCGTGCCTTCGCCACCTGCCATGATGATCGCCTTCATGGTTCCCCCTTAGACGGTGTTGCGTCGCGCCTCGGTGAGCGCCTTGCGGGCCTGGATCGTGTAGACGACCGCCGTAGCGATCGACGTGACGACCCCGGCATACACGAACCAGATACCAAGGGCGGCGGGCGCACTGCCGAGCCCGGGCAAGGCCGGACTGTCAACGATGCCCAGCCCGGGCACGACCGGCCAGTTCAACAGCAACCCCCCGAAACCGACGAGCAGAAGCGCGGTGGTCACCTTGCCGATGTAAGCTACCTGGATCCGCTGCGCGCCCGCCCTCGCGAGCACCCACGCTCCACCCAAGAGGTAGAGATCTCGCGCCAAGAGCAGGAGCACGATCCACAGCGGAAGGCGGTTCTCAAGGTAGAGGCCGACGACCGCCGAGGCGATCAGCAGCCGGTCGACCAGCGGATCGATCGCCTTGCCGAGGTCCGTGACCGTTCCCGTGCGACGAGCGATCTGTCCGTCGACCCAGTCGGTCGAAGCAGCGATCGCGAACAGCAGGAAAGAGAGCGTGTCGTTCGTGCCGTTGACCAGCGCCGCGAAGAACAGTGGCACGAGTATGAGGCGCAGCAATGTGATGATGTTGGCGACGGTGTAGACATCGTGGGCGCTATCAGGAGGCTCGCTGAGGGGGCCCCGCCCCGTGCCGGGCTGCTCTACCACCAGTTCTTCCTTCTGAAGTAGGCCGACATTGCCAGGGCGATGACCACCATGGAGCCGACGACCGCAGCGAACGACCACACCGCCAGAACGGGTGGCCACATCCCCTTGATCACGTTCATTCCGTAGATACCCGAGATGAGTGTGAGCGGCATGAATATGGTGGCGACCACGGTCAGCTGTTTCATGATCTCGTTCATGCGGTTGTTCTGCGCCGACAGATAGATGTCCATCGCCGCCGCCCCCACGTCTCTGTACGTTTCGATGGAGTCCTCGACGCGTGCAAGGTGATCCGCAACATCTTGGAAGTAGCGGTATGCCTCTTCGCTGATGAAGTTGCGCTCGCGAGCCAGGCCGCGCAGTGTGTCGCGCTCCGGCGCGACTATGCGGTGCAACTGGACGAGTTGGCGCCTCACCGAGTACAAACGACGAAGGTCGGCTGGCCGGGGTCCGCCAAGCAGATCGTCCTCAACGTCGTCCAACGCGTCCCCGAGACCGTCGACAACGGGCAGAACAGAGTCGACGAGCCTGTCGATGATGGAGTGAAGCAGCCAGTCGGGACCAAGATCGAAAGCACGCTTGGCATCCTCGACGGCGGCACTGATCGCCTCCGACTCTCCCAAGTGGGCGGTGATGAGGTAGTTCGCTCCGATGAAGACGTCGAGTTCGCTGACCTCGAAGCCGTCACCTTTCACTCGCTCAGGCGTCAGCCAAGCGACGAACCCTCCATCCGGGTATGCGTCAAGCTTCGACCGACGCTGGCTGTGCAGCGAGTCCTCGACCAGAAGCGGATGCAGTTTGAACTCCTCCGCAAGCATTGCGAACGTCCCCTCGTCCCCACCCACGACATCGACCCACCTCCAGACAGCATCGCGAGACAGCGCGATGTCGTCGAGTTCGCACTCGCGCATCGACCCCTCCGCACCACGCCAGCGAACCACGACCTCGGCCACGGCACTCCTTCCCCCCGCTCGAGAGCGCTTGAACACCACCTGTGATGTTAGTCCCCCATGCGGCCGTCGTGTTGTCAGGGCCGGTCAGGTCAACTCAGAACGCGAGACGCCCTAGCCGGACCCGCCCGCCGAAGCGACGCGGTAGGTATCCTGTGTGTTCATGCGATGCGATCGTGTCGTCTCGTGCCCACTGGCTGTCTGAGGAACGAGGTTCGTTCTAGTGGCATATCTGCTCGGATGCGAGAACGTCCATCTGGAGTACCCGGCGAAGACGGTCTTCGACTCCGTCTCACTTGGAATCGACGAGGGCGACCGCATCGGGATCGTCGGCGGCAACGGTGATGGCAAGTCATCGCTCCTCTCGCTCCTCGCCGGCGTGATCGAGCCGGACGACGGCCGCGTCATCATGCGCGGCGGGACTACCATCGGCACGCTTGAACAGACGGACGCCCTCAATCCGGAGGCGACGGTAGCCCATCAGATCGTGGGTGACGCGCCGGAGCACACGTGGGCATCGGACGCCCGAATCCGCAACATCCTTCGCGGCCTCGTCTCGGATATCCCTTGGGAGTCCCGGATCGGCGAGCTCTCCGGCGGCCAGCGCCGACGCGTGGATCTTGCCCGCGTGCTCGTCGGCGACTTCGACGTGCTTATGCTCGACGAACCCACCAACCATCTCGACGTTCACGGCATAGCGTGGCTGGCCGAGCACCTGAAGGACCGTTGGCAGAGAAGATCAGGCGCGCTCCTGGTCGTCACACACGACCGTTGGTTCCTCGATGAAGTCTGCCTCGGCATGTGGGAGGTGCACGACGGGCAGGTCGAGCGGTTCGAGGGCGGGTTCTCGGCCTACGTGCTCCAGCGCGTCGAACGCGCGCAGGCCGCCCAGACAGCCGAACAGAAGCGCCAAAACGTCCTGCGCAAGGAACTCGCATGGCTCTCACGCGGTGCTCGTGCTCGAGCGACCAAGCCGAAGTTCCATGTCGAGGCGGCACGCGCACTCATCGCCGACGAACCGCCCATGCGCAACACCCTCGAGTTGAAGAAGACAGCGATGTCGCGGTTGGGCAAGCAGGTGGTCGATCTTGTCGGCGTGACAGAGCGCTTCGGCGAGACGACCGTCATCGACGACGTCACCTGGCTCATCGGCCCGGGCGACAGGTTCGGCATTCTGGGCGAGAACGGGTCGGGCAAGACCACGCTCCTGAACCTCATCGCCGGTTCGCTCGAGCCCACCGCAGGTCATGTGAAGATCGGCAAGACCGTCAAGTTCGCCGTCCTGTCGCAGCATCTCGATGAGTTGAACGCGCTCGGAGAGTGCCGAGTCCGCGAGGTCCTCTCGCGATACAAGACACGCTACGAGATCGATGGCAAGGAGCTGACTCCCGCCCAGCTGCTCGAACGTCTCGGGTTCGAGGCGGCCGAGTTGTCTGCACCGGTATCCGATCTGTCAGGCGGACAGAAGCGCCGCCTTCAGCTGATGCTCATCCTTCTGGACAGGCCTAACGTGCTCATATTGGATGAGCCGGACAACGACCTGGACATCGACATGCTCGCAGTCGTCGAGAGTCTCCTGGACACGTGGCCCGGAACACTCCTCCTGATCACGCACGACCGTCACCTGATGGAACGGGTCACCGACGATCAGTTCGCCCTCATTGATGGGAAGGTCCGACATGTCCCCGGCGGGGTCGATGAGTACCTGCGGCTCTTGGACGGACGCGGCGAACCACAACCGAAACCGAAACCCGAGACGCAGAAGCAGGTAGGCAAGGCGCGCGGAACAGCGCATTCTCAAGAAGGAGCTCGCATCTACCGAGCGCAAGTTGGAGACAGCGTGCGCAAAGGCCGATGCGATCCGTGCCGAGATGGCCCGGACAGACCCTGCCGACTACCTGGCTTTGCTGGACGTCCAAGCACGTCTCAGGGACATGGAGCAGCAGGTATCCGAGCTCGAGGACGCGTGGGTGGGGCTGTGCGACGAGGCTTCCTGACCCAGCCGACTCTCAGGCATAGCGCGCGATGACAGCCTCGGCGCAGCGCATGCCATCCACCGCGGCAGACATGATGCCGCCCGCGTAGCCGGCACCCTCCCCGCAGGGGTAGACGCCCCGCAGATTCGACTGCAAGGTGTCATCACGCACGACGCGCACCGGAGACGACGAGCGCGTCTCCACGCCCGTCAGAAGCGCGTCCGCCGTCGCGAAGCCGCGCATGCGGCGATCGAATAGCGGTACTGCCTCCCGCAGCGATGACGTAGCGAAGTCAGGCAAACACAGCGCGAGATTCGCGTACTCGACCCCGAGCGGATACGTCGGTTGCACGTCGCCCGCCGCCGAGGACGCGACGCCCTGCAAGAAGTCGCCCATGAGTTGGGCCGGCGCGCGGAAGTCCCTGCCGCCAAGCTCGAACGCCGCGTCGCTCCCATCGACGCTGGAAACGTACTCCCGCCAAGGGGTGGTCGTCTCCGAAGTCGCCGGGCAGGACGCTCACCAGAAAGGCCGCGTTCGCGTTCGCGCCCTCCCGAGCGTATCGGCTCATGCCGTTCGTGACGACGCCGTCAGCCTCTGTCGTCGCCGCCACGACCCAGCCACCGGGACACATGCAAAACGTGTACACCCCGCGACCCGACGGCAGATGGCACGACAGCCTGTAGTCGGCTGAACCGAGCGCAGGATGACCGGCCGCAGAGCCGTACTGCGCACGGTCGACCATGCGTTGGTCGTGCTCGACTCGAACGCCGATCGAGAACGGCTTCTGCACCAGACGCGCCCCGCGCTCGTGCAGCAGGTCGAACGTGTCTCGCGCGCTGTGGCCCGCAGCCAGGATGAGCGCCTCGACGGCGAACTCCTCGCGCCCGCCCTCGCTTTGCGTCACAACGCCGCGGAGCTTGTCGTCTGAGTCCAGGAGGAGGTCTGAGAGCCGCGTCCCGAAACGGACTTCGCCGCCGAGCGACTCGATCTCGGCCCGCAGCTTCCTCACGACACCCGTCAGGTGGTCCGTGCCGATGTGAGGTTTGGCCTGCCAGAGGATCTCCTCGGCAGCCCCCGCGGCGACGAGTGTCTCCAAGACGCTGCGGCAGCGGGGGTCGTTCGTGTTGGTGTAGAGCTTGCCGTCCGAGAAGGTCCCGGCTCCGCCTTCTCCGAACTGGATGTTGGACTCCGGGTCGAGCACGCCCTCGCGGATGAAGGCGTCCACCGCTCGGATGCGCGCGCCGACCGGTTCGCCGCGCTCGAGCACGAGTGGCCGTGCGCCTGCCCGGGCCAGAACCAGCGAGGCGAAAAGCCCGGCCGGCCCGGTGCCCACGACGACGGGGCGCACCTTCGGAGCAATCGCCAGACTCGCGATGACGGGCACGGGCTGGGCGACGGCGATGAACACGTCGGCGTCCGCGATACGGCTCACCACGGCCGACTTCGCCTTCCCCGATCGCGTCATCGAGCGTCACGTCGAGCGTCACCACGAAGTGGACGTTGCTCTTGCGGCGTGCGTCGACGGAGCGCCTTGTGATGCGTACCGAGACGATCCGTGCCTCGTCGATGCCCAGGCGCCTGGCGGCTGCGCTCGCTAGCGCGTCCTGCGCCGAAGAATCGCCCGCCGAGAGCGGAAGAGCGAGGTTCCTGACTACTATCACTCGGGGCCTCTGGTGCTGACGCCGCCTTCCGTGGCGCGTGCCATGGCAGCACGAGCGGCGGCCTCGCCGGCCACGATGCCCGACGCCCACGCCCAGTGCAGGTTGAAGCCGCCGGAGCGGCCGTCGATGTCGAGCACCTCGCCCGCGGCGAACAGCCCTTCGACGCGACGAGACGCCATCGTCTCCGGATCGAACTCCTCAACCGACGCGCCACCGCGGGTCACCTGCGCCTGCGCGGCGTCGCCCATGCCGAGGACCCGCAGCCGGAAGTCCTTGAGGAGCGTGGCGAGTTGGATCACGGGCAGCTTCTCGGCAGGCGTGTCCGAACCGACTCCCGCGGCGCGCAAGACCGCGCGCGCGACTCGGTCGTGCAGCATGCCCGCGAAGAACGTCGCGGCACTGCGCCAGGAAAGGTCGGCGCAGCGCTGCGACAGCATCGCCTGCAGCTCCTGTAGGGCAACGTCGGGGAAGAAGTCGATCGAGATCACGCTCCGCTTCTCGAGATAGCGAGAGAGGTCGAAGACCATGATCCCGCTCACTCCGTAGTCGCGGAACAGCAGCTCACCGCGTTCAGTCGCGACCGCGTCGCCGCCGGTGGCGCCATCACCGCCAACCAGAAGGGTCGCGGCGCACCTCACCCGGACACCGGACAGTCCGCGTATCGGCTCGGTGTCTGTCCTTATGGGCCCGAGCACAGGGACGCCCGCCACAACACCGTGTCCCATGTCCGCCAGCAGCGCTCCGCCACCACCGGTGGCGACAATGACGGTTTCCGCGCGAAACGTCTCGCCGTCTCGGGAAGACACCTCGAAGCCAGCCGAGTCCGGCATCGCCGAGACGCTGGCTGCCTCGAATCCGCAGCGCACGTCGACGCCGAGGTGCGAACACTCAAACCGCATGCACGTCGAGGACCGAGCCGGCGGCGTTCGTCACCGGGTAGACGCGGCCTTCGTCATCGGCCGATGTGAGCAGTCCCATCGTGCCGAAGAAGGAGCGGATAGCCTCGCAGGGATAGTCCCGGAGGACCGGCTCGACGAACTGGGGATGGTTGTAGGCCTGCGGCGATATCGAGAGGTTCGTCAGGTTGCAGCGCCCGTTTCCACTCACGAGGATCTTTCGCCCCACGCGAGCATCTCTCTCGAGAAGCGTGACTGGCCGCGCCAAGGCGCGCCGCGATGATGGCCGCCGACAGCCCGGCCGCTCCCCCGCCGATGATCAACACTCTCGGCTCCGACATCGCGTCCCTCTCAGTCGTGTGCGCGATACCTGTCCGCAGACATCCCGGACGTCTCACTTGACGCTTCTTGCCCCCGCGAACGCGTGCCCCTACGAACGGGTCCACTGTGCCCAAACGCCACCATTCACCGGGCGCACATCACTCGCGCCGGTCAACTCCATTGCGCCGGATTCGATGTCGCCGTCGTCCAGCACGTCCCTCATCAGACCCTCGAGCTGCACCGCTCGTCACACCCTGGGTATGCGACGTGAGAAGAACGAACGCAGACTCATCGGTCAGTAGCGCCTTGCATTGTCCCAGCGTTGAGGCGAGATCCCTATCGATTCTGTACTGCTCGCCCTTCGTGCCGTGTCCGAACGAGGGTGGGTCGAGCATGATCGCGTCGTACGTGCGACCACGGCGAGATCTCGCGATCCAAGGAACTTGCCGACGTCCTCGACGATCCATCGTATGGGAGCCGCTTCCAGTTGGTTCAGGCCGGCGTTCTCTCTTGCGCGCGTGACCATCGACTTGGACGCGTCCACATGGCACACCGAACAGCCGGCGCGTGCGGCGGCGAGTGTTGCGCCACCCGTGTACGCGAACAGGTTCAGTACGTTCGGTCTGCCTACGGTGAACGACTTGACGGTGTCGCCGATCCGATCCCACAACAGGCGAGTCTCAGGGAACACGCCGAGATGCCCGGCGGGCGTGAGCTTCAGCCTCATCGCGATATCGTTGATCGTGACGACCCAGCTTGAAGGCAGCTCGGCGCTCCCATCCGCTTGCCATCCGCTCGCCCGGTCGAAGGAAGCAACGGCCCTCGCCCACATCTCGGGCTTCTGCTTCTCCCAGAGGGCCTGGTCACACGGACGCGACAGAACGACATCGCCAAACAGCTCGAGCTTTCGCCCATCGCCGCTATCCAGCAGCTCGTATTCGTTGCGCATCGTCTGATTCGTGCCGATCTTGGATGTCATCCCTGGTGCCGGTGGCGCACCTTGTGACACGCCACCGGGTCCCCCGCCCGCTCCGCACTATGATCGCGCGTTCGTTGTCGCATCGCACGCGCATGCGTTTCGAGCACGCACAGACGCCTGCATCAGGATAGCGCTCGAAGCAGCTGGAGCAACCTAGCGCCGGTGACACGCTCCCCGGAGCCCGCTCACAACAAGTGCGTGAGCTCGCCGCCGAGCACGAGCACCACGAAGACCACCGGTATCCACACCAGCCACGATCGGTCATGCTTGAAGACCAGAGCGATGAATCCCGCGACACCGGACGACACCAGACAAGCCAAGTTCACCGCACGAGTATCGATGCGGAGCTGACCCTGCCCGATAATGACGATCGCGAAGAACGCGACGAGCAGGACGAACGAAGCCCAACCCAGCCACGTCGACGGTAGCCCGAAGAATCTCGATCGCTCTGGCCTGGGCCTCTCGGCCATAGTGTTGTAGGGCATCTTCGCCTCCAAACAGCACCTAGTGGTGCTGGCAGTTGCGAATCCCGTTCAGTTTCTATGTACCCGCAGACAGACGCAGCAGGGCACCCGAAGGTGCCCTGTAGAAGTGCGATGGTCGGGCTTAGTGGACGCGTTCGTGACTTTGCCCTGACATCGCAAGAGGGCTGAAGCGGTTCGTCCGGTGGTCGGGACCTCGCAGCATACCCGCCACGGCTGTTCACTGCTTCATCCGCGGGTCGTGCGAGGCATCCGCGTAAGGAGGAGTGAAGTCGCCGTCGGCGGCTTCCAGGCGCAGCTCATAGTGCCATGGCTCGTTTCGGTAGACTTGGACGCAATCCGTACCGAGCGCCGCGCTTCGCCAGCCACGCCTGGGCATCGGAGTCGCCGATGTCCACAGCATCCCCTGTCACATGCGCTGAGCCCGTGGGAGTACCCACCCACCGGCTTGCTTCGGACGTCGAGCCGTACTTCACAACCGCCTGATCGAGCAGCCGCTTCTGGTACGCCGCAGAACGCCAGCCGCTTGTGAGATAGATGTCGACGCCGTCATCTGCAGCGTCAGCTGCGGCTCTGCGGAGGGCCCCCATGAGAGCTGGGTCGAGATTCGCGATGCCCGGAGGCCGGTACTCGGTGTCGGAGACGAGCACGCCGCGAACGAGTGCGCCGCCCGCCTCGCCCGTCGATGCGCCGCTCTGTGCGTTGGCCCGGTACTCGGGGAGTTCATACGCCGGGAACATCGGACCGAGATACTGGTAGCCAAGTGAGGCCACGATCACAGCCACGATAGCCAGAACGCTCCGGACACGGGTGCGAATCCGGTGGCGCGGCGTGCGGGCCGCTTTGACGCTGGACGTGACCTGGGTGTTGCCGATCGGCGGGCGGCGATGCTTCCGACTCTCGGAGTAGATCATCTGGGATGCCCCGATCTGTATGACATCGCCGTTATTGAGCACCCGCTCAGCGACGCGCACGCCGTTCACGATCGTCCCGTTCACCGACCCGGCGTCTTTGATGCGCACCACATCTGCATCGCGTGTGAGCACGCCGTGCAGGCGAGAGACGCTCACGTGGTTGAGACAGAAGTCGCTGCCCGGATCGCGGCCAATCGTGAGGCGGCCCGAGTGGATCAGGAACCGCTCGCCAGACTGCGGGCCACTGCGAACCGTGAGCACCGGCTCGCGTGATGACTTCGTTGTCGCGATACCGGCCGAAGCGCGCATGGTCGAACCGTCCTCTCCTGACCGACGGCCGCCCTTGTGGGTGGCCCCAAGAAGAGTGTCGCGACCCCCATGCAGCGGAGCCATCGATTCGGATTACTCACGCCTAACGCTCTTGTAAGGCTGACAGCGCGAACGCCCACGACAGCTCGCGCACAGGAGTGGGGCGCCGTTAGGACCGGGAGTGCTGGCCCCCCGCCACTGGACTCAGTTCGCAGGGCTCCTGTGCTTCTCAAGCGCCATGCGCCGTGCGGCGACGAGTGTCGTGATGAAGTACGTGGCGAAGACGAGAACGAGGATGACCGTCGCGGTCCCGATACTCCGTCGTGACATCAACCTCGCCGACGCGCCTGATCGTGTCCAGGACCGCCTTGCCGCCAACCAGCGAGTACACGAGCGCAAGACCGATGGGCGCCGCGAAGTAGATCGCCACCTGCGCGAAGACCGCTCAACTCATGAGCCTGTCGCTAGCGCCGATCTTCGACAGCGCCGTGTACCTGCCCCGGTTGTCCGCAGCTTCCGACATCTGCTGCAGTGCGAGGATCGACATGCCGGTCACGAGGAGTATGAGACCCACGTAGAGACCGATGTAGGTGACGGTGACGCGGACCGACAGCGCCTGGCCGTTGAACTGTCGGCTGGTTGTAGCGGTGTCGTAGGGCCGACTCGGGTCATCGTAGCCGGTCTCCAGCAACCCAGAGCCGCGCAGTGCCTTCTCGGCGGCCTCGCCGTCCCCGCGATAGAGGACATTAAGGATGGTCTGGTTCACGGTGGCCTTCTGGGCCACTGCGTCGGGTACCACCATGACGGGCAGCAGGGCGCTCCCTGCCGAAGCGGGCAGCTCGATCAGCCCGTCCGGGATCGCGCGAAGCTGCGTGCCCAGCACCTGCGGCGTCGCGTCCGGATACAGGTCGCGCACCGCCCTGTCTTCAGGTCTCGGCAGGCTGAACGCGAGCGCGAACCCGTCCTTCCCCACGTCGATCGGGCGCTCGCCCTGCATCTTGAGCAGCGCGTTGGCGTCGGACTGCGTCATCATCTGGACGTTAGTACCGGGTTCTCCTTTTCGCAGCGGCTGGCCGCTCCCGTCGGCGCGCAGCACCAGGCCCGTGTCGTACAAGCGGAACTCGTGCGTAGCGCCGAAGTACTTGGCGACGTCGAATCCCTTGCCCTCGATGCCTTCGAGTATCGTCCGCGAACTCTCTTCGCTTCCGAACCGGATGAAGCTCGCGTCATACGCCGTCGAGGTCTGGCGGTTCAACACATTGCCGAAGCTCAGACCGCCCGAGAGGATCGTGATCGCGAAGAACAGCGTGATGCACACGACCCACATCGTCGCGTACGTAGAGCTGACCTTGCTGTCGAGCTGGCGGACGACGAACGGGTTCAGGCCCCGCAGGTAGCTACCGCGAAACGACTGCGCGACGCGCAACGCGAGACTCGAGCCCCCGGCAAACAGCATGAACGTCCCGAGAACGCCCGCTGCGAGGTAGATCCAGATCGTGCCGCGCTCGAGGCTGTCGACGAGTCCGGTCTGAAGCAACCCCCAGCACCCGGCGATGACCAGTACCAGGCCTGCAGCGCCCAGGAACGTCGCGAACCAGGCGTTCTTCACGCGGGCCTCTCGGCGCTTGGATGCGTTGAGCAGCCGGCTGATCGTCTTGCGAGAGAACCCGAAGAGGTTTAGCGCGCTCGCGACAGCGAACAGCAGGACGAAGAAGCCCAGCGTCTTGACCAGCGAGGCTGCCGAGAAGACCAACCGGAACTTCGTCATGTCGAGTTCGAACATCCGGGCAGTGAGAAGCGACAGGCCCTGCGACGCGACGACGCCCAGCAGCAGACCCGCCCCGAGTGCGAAGCCACCCACGATCATCGTCTCCATGACGAGCACCGCCGCGACCTGGCGCTTCGGCATTCCGAGCACCAGGTAGGTCCCGAACTCGCGGTTGCGGCGTCGGAGGAGAAACCCGTTCGCGTAGAAGACCAGAAACGCCAGCACGATCGACACGAGCACGGACATGATGTCCATGACGGTGCCGAGCTCGCGCAGGCTGTCAGCGTTCAGCGTCGAGCCGAGAGACGCCATGGCGCCTTGTGCTTCTATCGACCCGAAGGCGTAGAACGCCGCGACGCCGAATGACAGCGTCAGGAAGTAGACCGCGAAGTCGCCGAGGCTCTTGCGGGTGTTTCGCACGGCGAGCTTAGCGAGCATCGATGTCACCGCCGAGAAGTGTGACGACCTCCATGATGCGGCCGAAGAAGGCCTTGCGGTCCTCCCCGTCGCGAGCGATCTCGCTGAACAGGCGCCCGTCCTTGATGAACAGGATGCGGCGGCAGTAGCTCGCTGCTGAGGCGTCGTGGGTCACCACAAGAATGGTGGCGCCGAGCTCGGTATTCAGGCGCTCGAAGCTCTCGAGCAGCACCCGGGCCGACTTCGAGTCCAGCGCGCCGGTCGGCTCGTCGGCGAGCACGAGCGTCGGGTCTGTGACGATGGCGCGCGCTGACGCCACGCGCTGCCGCTCCCCGCCCGACATCTGATGCGGGAACTTGCCGAGAATAGCGGTGATTCCCAGGCGGCTCGCAGCCTGCTCTACCCGCTGCTCGATCTCGACGTGACCCACCCCGCTGATCGTCAACGCGAGCGCGATGTTCTCGAAGCCGGTGAGGGTATCGAGCAGGTTGAAGTCCTGGAAGATGAAACCGAGCTTCTCGCGACGGAAGCGCGCTAGCGCGTCGCCCTTGAGCAGGGTCACATCATCGCCGCCGATGAAGACGTTCCCAGCCGTGACTGTGTCGATGGTGGAGATACAGTTCAGGAGCGTCGTCTTGCCGGAACCCGAGGGTCCCATGATGCCGACGAAGTCTCCATCGACGACATCGAAGCTCACACCGTCGAGCGCCGTGGTGATGTTGGCGCGGTTGCCATAGATCTTCTGCAGGTTGGCTACTGCAAGTGCGTTACCCATGCCGATCCTTTCCAAGCCGGTCGTTACTTGATGAGCGGTCCTAGTTGAACCGGGACATGAGCAGATCAGTGCTCGCCATCAAGAGAAGAATCGCAAAGCAGACGAAGCCGATGAGCCATTCCATGGTGAGTCCCTTTCGTGGCGTCGATACCCATGGCATGAGTGTGGTTGCCCCTGCAGAGCGCAGCCATCGGTTCGGATTACACCCTGCTTACGCTTCTGTAAGGCTTACGGGCTGCCGGGATGAGCGAGAACGGGGAACACAACGGTGACCGTCGTGCCCTCTCCAAGGGTGGAGTCGATCGAGACTCCAAGCCCGCTCTGATCTGCGAGTTTACGCACCAGGTAGAGGCCCAGGCCCGTCGAAGTTGCGTTCCTTCGGCCGTTGCTGCCCGTGAACCCTTTGTCGAACACACGCGGCAACTCACTGGGCAGGATGCCGCACCCATTGTCTCCGATGGTCAGCACCACCGACTGCTCGTTCTCACGCGCACGGATGCGGATCTGGGCGTTCTCGTCCGGCGTGTACGCGACGGCGTTGGCCAGAATCTGCTGGATCATGAAGGACGCCCATTTCACATCGGTGAAGACGGTCAGTTCGAGGTTCTCGACCTCGAGTTGTATCCGCCGTTCGATGAACGCTCGGGCGTGACGCCTGATCGCTGGGTTGACGACCGCCTCAAGGCTGGCCTCTCGGACAAGGAAGTCCCGCTCCACGCTGTTGCTTCGCGCGTAGAAGAGCGTCTGCTCGACCAGGTCTTCGGTGCGTTCAACCTCGGCGAGCATGTTGTCGGTCGCAGCGGAGGGGTAGTTCCTCGCGATGAGTTTCGCCGAAGAAATCGGCGTCTTGATCTCGTGCACCCAAAGCTCGATGTACTCGCGGTACTCATTTTCGCGCTCACGGTAGAGCGCGATCTCGTCGAGCATCGCCTTGTTCCCCGTACGAAGAGCGTCGTGGGCGATTCTCCCCTCCTCGAAACCGGGTTCCGCAGCCACCTCGGCCATCAGGTTCTTGCGCTCAAGCGCCGCAACCGTCGCCAGAAACTCGCGGTAGTAGGCCCTTCTCGGCAGGTAATCGACTGTCAGCGCGGCCGCGATTCCCGTCAGCATCACGGCGGCGACCACAATCACGATCGCGGAGTTGCGCGAGACAACCCCCACCGCCGCGCACGAGATAGCCGTGGCGATAAGCAACAGGAGTATGGAAACTCGCCGGTCTTTCAGGAATACAGCCAGGCTCATGCGGTCACTCGCCGATCAGATAGCCCTGCCCGCGCCGGGTCTCGATGACGTCGGTAAGGCCGACTTCATCGAGCTTGGCGCGCAGCCGATTGATGTTGACGGTCAGCGTGTTGTCGTCGACGAACACGTCGTCCTCCCACAGGGCGCGCATGAGCTCCTCACGTGAAACGATCGAGCCCCTCCGTTCACACAGACTTCCCAGGATTCTGAGCTCGTTGCGCGTGAGTTCTAGCTCGACGTCGCCCACCGCGAGGGCACTGCGGGCGTAGTTCAGGCTGAACCTCCCACACGAAAGTCGTGCGCCGGCCAGGGCAGGATCACTCCGGCGCAGAATCGAACTGACACGTGCAAGCAGGATCTGTGTGTTGTACGGCTTGGTGATGAAGTCGTCCGCGCCAAGATTCATGCCGATGAGCTCGTCCATCTCGGTATCTCGGCTGGTGACGATGATGATCGGTACCTGGGACTGCTTTCGAATCTCCCGCGTGATGAAGAATCCATCGAACACGGGAAGGTTGATGTCGAGAAGCACGAGTTCGGTCTCGGGAGCCACCGCAAGCGCCACGATTTCGTCGAACTGATCAGGGGCATCGACGTCATACCCGTTGCGGCCAAGGAACACCGACAACTCCTCACGGATGGTCTCGTTGTCTTCCACGATCAAGATTCGGGTCATGGCGGCTGCCTCCGATCGACTGACGCGGATTGTCGCACAGCGGCGGTCCAACGAAACGAAACGGGGCCCCCGAAGGAGCCCCGCGTTCGTGCAAATGGTCGGGCTGACAGGATTTGAACCTGCGACCCCTTGACCCCCAGTCAAGTGCGCTACCAAACTGCGCCACAGCCCGATACTGCCGCCAAGCGGCAAGGAGATAGTCTACTGTCCCTCATCGGCAGGTACAAGAAGGAGATTCGTACTGACGTGCCTGTCTACTTGTCGCACTCCCCGCGCCCGCAGTAGAGCACTACGCCCACGTCGTCGATGGTCACAAGACCGCTCGGGATCATCGCCGACCACACCTCGGCCAGTGCCGAGATGCGCATGCCCTCGTCGACCACAGACACGAGTACCGGGCGGTCGGTCGACATGCGCAGGCCGTGCTTCGCGACGTCACGGCTGGCCGCTCCGAAGCCCACCATCCCGCGCAGCGCGGTCGCTCCAGCGCAGCCCTGGATGCGCGCCTGATCGACAAGCGCCTGGTACAACGGGCGATCCTCGTACATCTCGTCCTCGCCAACGTAGGCCGAGATCCGTTTCGCCTGCCCCTCTAGCTCACGCATCCTGCTCCTCTCCGCTCCTGAGAGCGTGTGCTTCGCGCGCCTTGTCGGCGACCTTGTCCCAAAGCAGGCGCGCAATCGTCTTCTTGGAAAGCACCGGCATCTCGATCTCGCCGCCACTATCGACGAGCCAGACGCGGTTCACGTCACTGCCAAAGCCAAGCCCGGCCTCGGATACGTTGTTCGCGACGACCAAGTCGAGGTTCTTCGCTGACAGCTTTGCGCGCGCCTCGTCGAGCACATCCTGGGTCTCCGCAGCGAAGCCCACCAACAGCCGGTCTCCTTTGCGCGCTCCGAGCCCGGCCAGTATATCGGGATTGCGCTCGAGGGCGACGTTGAGCTGGGCGTCGTGCTTCTTGATCTTGTCAAAGGAGGGATCGGCGGGTCGGAAGTCCGAGACCGCGGCGCTTGCTACGACCGCGTCGGCCTCGTCGTAGTGCGCTTCGACGGCCTCTGCCATCTGCAGCGCGGTCATGACGTGGACGACCTTGACACCGTACGGTGCGGGCAGCGTGTTCGGGCCGATGACGAGCGTGACGTCGGCGCCCCGACGAGCTGCCTCCTCGGCGATCGCGTAGCCGGTCTTGCCGCTGGCGCGGTTGCTGATGTAGCGCACTGGGTCGATCGGCTCCTGCGTCGCGCCGGCGAACACCAGCACCCGGACGCCCTCGAGGTCGGTACGGCGCTGCACCTCGGCGAGCACCGCCTCGGCGATCGTGTCCACCTCCGCCAGTCGGCCCTGCCCGTAGTCGCCGCAAGCGAGCTCGCCCGTCTCGGGCTCGATCACGTGCACGCCACGCGCTCGCAGCGCGTCGACGTTGGCCTGCGTGATGTCGGCCCGCCACATGTGCTCGTTCATCGCCGGAGCCACGAGCAGCGGCGCCTCGGTGGCTAGCGCTGTGGTGGTGAGCAGGTCATCCGCGCGGCCGGCCGCGATCTTCGCGATGACGTTGGCGGTCGCTGGCGCGATGACGAAGGCATCGGCCTCCTCGGCAAGCGAGACGTGATGAACCTTCGACGACGGCTCCTCCCACAGCGACACCGCGACCGGTTCGCCGGTGAGCGCTCGGAAGGTGGCAGTGCCCACGAAGCGCGTCGCGTTCTCGGTCATGACGACCTTGACACGGCAGCCGCCGCGCATGAGTTGCCGAGCCAGCTCGCAGGCCTTGTACGCCGCGATGCAGCCGGTGACCCCGAGGACTACGGTGGGTGTCGCGGATTCGCTCACCTTCCAAGTATCCCACTCATTCGGGCTCAGCTGTCGGGCTTATCGGGAAGAATCCTTGGGAACGTCGGGCCGCCGAGCAAGAAGCGGCCCTCCCGCCAAACCGAAAGGAATGCGCATCATGCACCAGCGTGCGCCATACGGCCGTGAGGTCCGAATCAGGATCGGCGGACCCGCAGGCTTCGGGATCAAGGCCGCCGGACAGTCGCTCGCGCGGGTCTTCTCGGCTGCGGGCTACGACACCTTCGACCTGACCGAGTACCCGTCGCTCATCAAGGGCGGGCACAACACCTACCACCTGCGCGTGAGCGCCGATCCCATCTACAGCCACGTGATGCCCACCGACGTGCTCGTGGCGCTCGACCGCGACACGATGCGGCTGCACGTCGACGAGCTCACCTTCGGCGGCGCGGTCATCTACGACCCCAAGGACTTCACGCCCGACGAGACCGACACGCTGGGCCGAGACGACCTGTGCCTCGTTGAGGTGCCGCTCACCCAGATCGTGCGCGACGCCGGCGGCATCAGGATCATGCGCAACGTCGCCGCGCTGGGCGCCACCCTCGGGCACATGGACTTCCCGCTCGACGGGCTGCTCGACGCGATCCGCGCCCAGTTCGCGCACAAGGCCCCCGAGGTCGCCGAGCAGAACGTAGCGGTCGCGACCGCCGGCTACGAGCACGCGCAGCAGGTGCACTGCGACTTCCCGTACAAGCTCGCGCCGGCCGCCGACGCGTCGCCGCGCGTGCTCGCGGATGGCAACGAGGCGATCGGCCTGGCCGCGCTTGCGGCGGGTCTTGGGCTCTACTGCGCCTACCCGATGACGCCGGCCTCGAGCCTCCTGCACTTCATGGCCAAGCACGGCGAAGGCGACGGAGTCGTCGTCAAGCACGCCGAGGACGAGATCGCCGCGATGAACATGGTGGTGGGCGGATCGTTCGGCGGCACTCGCTCGATGTGCGCGACCTCCGGCGGCGGCTTCTCGCTGATGGTCGAGGCGTTCGGCATGGCGGGCGTGAGCGAGAGTGCCTGCGTGGTGGGGCTCTTCACGCGCCCCGGGCCGGCGACCGGCATGCCCACGTGGACCGAGCAAAGCGACCTTCGCTTCGCGCTTCACGCGGCGCAGGGCGAGTTCCCCCGTATCGTCATCGCCCCCGGCGACCACACGCAGGCCTTCGACCTCACGTGGCAGGCGTTCAACATCGCCGACGAACTGCAGACGCCCGTCATCCTGCTCGGGGACACGTACCTCTCGGACAACCGCAAGACGAGCGAGCCCTTCGACACGAAGGCCGTCCGCATCAGCCGAGGCAAGCTGCAGGCCGAAGGCGAGGTCGCCGACTACCTGCGCTACCGCGTCACCGACGACAACATCTCGCTGCGCGCCCTGCCGGGCGTGAAGGGCGCGACCCAGCTCGTGAACTCCTACGAGCACGACGAGGCCGGCTTCGGCGCCCAGGGCGAAGACGCGGCGGTGCAGAACCGCGCAGAACGCCAAGCGGCTTGCCAAGCTCGATCTCGCTGCTTCGATGGTCCCGCCGCCCGTGACGGCAGGCCCGCAGAGCGCTCGAGTGAGCGTGCTGTGCTTCGGCACCACGCGCATGCCGGTACTCGAGGCGATGAAATGGCTCGAAGCAGAAGGCCTCAGCGTCAACATGCTCCAGATCGTCACCCTGTCCCCCTTCCCCGCCGATGAGGTCGCGGCCTTCATCGACGCGGCCGCCATTCCGATAGTCATCGAGGGCAACGCGACGGGCCAGTTGGAAGGGCTCATCCGAGAACAGACGCTGCGCGAGATCCCGCACCACCTGCGCAGATCCGACGGCCGCCCCATCTCGCCGGAGCTGGTGTACTCGACCATCAAGGGACTTCTCGGCGAGACCGTCGAGCTGACGGATGCCGGTGCCGTCGCGCCGAGCAAGGAGGACTCTCATGCCTGAGCCCGCGGAGTTCGCATCCGCCAACCGCCCAACGTGGTGCCCTGGCTGCGGCAACTACGGGATGTTCGAGGCGCTCAAGGGAGCGCTCGCCCAGATGGGCTGGGAGAAGCACGAGTTCACGATGTTCTGGGGCATCGGATGCCACGGCAACGGCGCCGACTTCTACGACGTGCAGGGCTTTCACGGCCTGCACGGACGGTCGCTGCCCCCGGCAACGGGCTACCGCCTCACCAGGCCCGACCAGCACGTGATCGTCGAGATGGGCGACGGGGACGGCTACGGCATAGGGCTGGGTCACTTCGTCCACACGTGCCGGCGCAACGTCGACATGACCGTCATCGGCCACAACAACCAGATCTACGGTCTCACCACCGGGCAGGCGTCACCGACGACCGACCATCTGATGCCGACCGTCTCCACGCCCCACGGCGTGCTCGAGGAGCCCGTGAATCCCATCGGCCTGGCGCTCGCCGAGGGCGCCACGTTCGTCGCGCGCGGCTTCGCCGGCGACGTGCCGCACCTCACGCAGCTCTACATCGACGCCCTGTCGCACAAGGGGCTCTCGGTGGTGGATGTCTTCCAGCCGTGCGTGACCTGGAACAAGCTCAACACGTTCTCGTGGTTCAAAGAGCGCGTCTACTACCTCGACAAGCAGGACTGGGATACCTCCGACCGCTCGGCGGCGTTCGACCTGTCGCTCAGCACCTTCCACGAGCTCACCTGCTCGCCCGGACTCGTGCCGCGTCCCCATCGGCGTGTACTACCAGGAGCAGGGCCGGCCCACCTACGAGGAGAAGACGCCAGCCAGCCTCGAGCCGGGCTGGACCCATGCGCAGCAGCCGCGCGACGTATCCGCGCTCATGATGCGTCTCTAGCGACGATCACCCGATGGCGTCAAACCCCGCACGACCGAGCCCGGCCGGCGCGGTACCCCGAACGACCTCGAGCGTGGACATCATCCGCACGAACGTGGCAGCGACACGCGGGTCGAACTGGGTGCCTGCGCACTTCTCGATCTCGAGGAGCGCCGCCTCACCATCGATCGCCGGCTGGTAGGACCGCCCCGCGGTCATCGCCTCGTACGCGTCGCACACGCCGAGGATTCGCGCCCCCAGCGGGATCGCCTCCCGCTCGAGCCCGTCCGGGTAGCCGGTGCCGTCCCACCTCTCATGGTGCGAGCGCACGACCGGCAGGACGTCGTCGACCTTGGTCGGCGCGAGAATGCGCTCACCGAGCGCAGAGTGAGACTCCATCTCCGTGCGCTCATCACGGCTGAGCAGGTCCCCCTTGAGCAGGACATCGTCGTGCACGCCGACCTTTCCCACGTCGTGAACGGCCGCAGCGAGCCCGACCACTTGGATCTCGTCCTCGTCAAGCTCCATGACCCGCGCGAGCGCCGTCGCGAGCTCCGAGACGTTCTGGGAGTGGTCGCGCGTGTGCACGTCGCGCTCGTCAACGGCCTCAGCAAGCATGCGGATGGTGGAGCGGATGGTGCGCATCCGAGTGCGGAGCTGCACGCTGGCTTCGTCCGGCGCCTCCGTCTGCTCGCCGAAGACCACGACCGGCTCCGTTTCGGCTCCGCGGGCGGTGGTGAGCGCTCTCTCCGCGGCCTCCAGCAGGGTCAGGTGCGTCTGCGGCATGAGTCGGGAACTCCGAGACTCCCGCTGCGATGTCGAGAGGTCTGCCCTCGACCAGGGCCTCCCTCAGCAGCCTCAGCCAGGTCCTGCGTGCCACCATCGCAGCATCGGCGGCGGACGCACCCGGCTGGATCACAACGAACTCGCAGGCGCTCAGCGCGAACACCTCGCCGGGCGAGGGCGTCTCCTCGGCCAGGATCGCCGCCACCTTCGCGAGCGCCTCCTCACCCGCCGAGTGACCGATCACGGCGTTGAAGCGATCCTCATCGGCAACGTTGTACGCGGTGAGGCTGATCGCGGTTCCCGTCCGCTGAGCGGAGGCCAGAAGACGTCTGAGCGTCGTGTCCAGCCACGTGCGGTTCAGCATCCCCGTTGCTGGGTCGGTGTACGACTTCTGCAGGTTGTCCGCCTGCTCTACGGAGACGACCACGCTGCGCACCGCGATCACGAACGCGAGCACGATCACCGACAGACTCACCGGCAGCCCCGGACCGCGCGCCCCGATCTGTGCAGCGATGACACCCAGCGCGGGCAGCGCCAGCACCAGAACCACCGGGTAGACGCGCGAGAGCAGCGGACCTTCGGGGCGAGCGGACGGCAGCGGCTCGAGCGGTGCTACGCCTTCTGGGTCGGTGAGGCGGTAGACCATCGCCACACTCAGCAGCGATATGACCACGCCGAGAAGTGAAGCGAAGCGCGTGAGCCCCACGCCACCGGGACGGATCTGGTCTGCGTACCACAGCGGCCAAGTGGCGAGCACGAGCGCCAGCGCGATCACCGTCGCCGCGAGCAGCCGCTCCCACCCGCGCCAATGCCTGGCCCGCCATCCGATCAGCACTGAGAGCGTGGCGGCGACGAGCAGCACGCCGAAGATGGGGTACGACGCCGCCAGGGCGGCGGCATGCCAGCCGCCACTGGTGTTCGAGAAGAGCGGCAGCGTCCACAACAGGTAGATGATCGGAAACACCAGCAGTATCCCTGCGACGATGTCGAGCAGCGAGCGAGCGCGCTCCGACATCGACTGCCGTACCACCCTGCCCATCGTGACTGCGATGCTGATGAAGACCAGCCCAGCAGCGAAGTAGAGGAGTATCAGCGGGCTGAAGGTCGGGGGTCCCGACGGGTCGACTCGAGCCGCATACCAGGTCCAGTACGACTCGGCCGCTCCGACCAGTGCGAGCGCCACCGCCATCTGCGCCCAGAACCAGTGCTCGTCGCGGGAGCGCGTCTTCAACGCGAGCAGGATCGCCAGCGACGCGGCGACCAAGATCGGAGCCAGGTAGGTGACGCACGTCACTTGCCAACAGGCTCGCAGAATCGGTGGCCCCGATGAGTCCGAACCCCAGCGTCGCGCAGGCCACCAGCGTGAACCAGGCCCACACCAGGCCCCGCGCGAACCGGGCTTTGGCACCCGCCTTGGGCATCACGCCGCCGACCAGTCGTCGACCCAGCCGAGCGCATTCATCGACGCCACGACGTAGATGAACTTCTCGGCGATCGCGGGGTCGAACTTGGTGCCCATGCCCTGGTCGATCTCCTGCAGGGCGGCGGCTTTGGAGAGAGGGCCGCCAAGACGCTCCTCCCCTGTCATCGCGTCGTATGCGTTGGCGAGAGCGATGATTCGCGACTCGAGCGGGATCTTCGTCGCCTTGAGCCCGTCGGGATAGCCCTGCCCGTCCCAACGCTCGTGATGCGAGCGTACCCAGCGCGCGACGTCAGGCAGGGCGAGTGAGGCCAGCATGCGTTCGCCCAGTTCGCAGTGCTCGCGCTGAGACTCCCTCTGCCGAGCATACGCGTGCCTGTCCCCGGACGACGGCGACGCGAGAGCGATCTTGCCGACATCGTGCAGCATCGAAGCGACTCTGAGCCTCTCGACGTGCTCCGGTTCGAATCCGAGCTCGGCCGCGAGCAAACACGAAAGGGCGGCGACGCCGCGCGCGTGGAAGTGGCTGCGCGGATCCCGCGCGTCCGCCGCGGCCATGAGGGCCCGGGCCACTCCCAACTTCGTGTCCTGCTCGAGCATGCGCATACGCTCTCCGCCGCCGAGCGCTTGCTCTACCCGCTGGTCGTACCCGATCACAAGGCCTCGTCCGTGGTGCGTCGCCCACGCGAGCGCTCCATCGGCCTTGCTCACGAGTGAGTCTCGATGGAGCGCGTCGTCGGGACACAACGCGAATCCAAGAGAGGCCGTCAGCGGCCCTCCGGGCACCGGTACCGTGCGAATCGACTGGCTGACAGCGCGCGCCGTGTTCTCGGCCTCGCCGCGACCGGAGACCGGCACTATGACAGCGAACTCGTCGCTCGACATCCGGAAGACGCGCTCTGTGCTTCCAACGACCTTTCCGATGGCGACCACGACGTCGGCGAGCACCCGGTCGCCTGCCGAGAGGCTCATCACCTCGTTGACGCGCGAGAAGTCGTCGAGGTCCAGAAGGATCAGCGCAAAGGGATCGCCGAAGCGGCGCGTCGCCGTCAGCCGGTCATCGATGTGCTCGTCGAAGCCTCGAGGGTTGGGAGCGCCGGTGACCGGATCGGTCAGACTCCGTGCCCTCAGTTCGTCGGATTCCAGAGACGCGAGCGCGGTTCGTCCCACGAGGCAGACCGTGGCGATGGTGAGCGCCGCGTAGTAGACCATGCGGGTGTAGTCGTCGATCCGCAGAAGCGGCGCGTCGGGCGTGTCGTATATCGCGAAGCCCAGCACCACTACCGAGAGCAGTACCAGGATCGAGACGCTGATGCCCTGCCATGCCGCCGGCTTGAGCGGGGGCTCAGCAAGCGCTTGGCCCCACGGCTCTTCAGGAGTGACCACCCGGTACAACCCGGCGATGAAGACCAGTGAGTATCCGGCCATGGACAGGCTCGTGACCGTCGCATCCAGCGTGTCCGACGCTTCACCGCGCGCAGCGGCAAGGCTCCAGAACGGCCAGAGCGCGACGCCCAGGGCAAGAAGACAGATCCCCCACCCCAGAGTCCTGGTCCAGAGGCGGTGCCGATCGGACGGGACCGATAGGAAGATGTAGGCCGTCATGACGAGCAGCAGCACGCCGGTAAGCGAGTATGCGGTCAGACGCGCGGCACCGAAGACCCCGATGCCGAGGGGGCGCACACCGAGCAGGGCGTTGAAGATGACGACGAAGCCGAGAACCAACAGCGCGCCCGTGTCGAAAGCGAGCCGCAGCAGCCGCTTCACGCCAAGCCGGTCCAACGCTCCGAAGAAGACCAGAGCGGTCACCAAGAAGCCGAACGCGACGACGCTTGCCGTGTCGAAGAGCAGCCCGCTATCGGCCAGTACGCCGTTCAGCTGGCGCGACCAGATGAAGTACGCTTCCTTCATGAATGACGCGCCAACGGCGAGTGCGAGCAAGATCCAAACGGCACGCACCCGTGTCCGCGGTGAAGCCGCCCATGCAGCGCTCACGGCGAACGCCGTGGCAAGCATCATCGGCACGAGGTAGACGATCTGCGCGACCTGCGCGACGCGGGCACCTTCGAAACCGCGCAGCACGAGGTAGACAAGCAGCAGAAGCGGCATCACGACCCACGCCACCGGCACCAGCCAGAGGCGTCGGGCACCGGATGCGTTCTCGCGCCTACCCATGGACTCCTCGCCGAAGAGCACTTGCCGGGCAACCTTGAGGGACTCCGGACGCGCGCGCGTTAGCCGACCCTCACGACCGCCATTCTAGCAGGCAGGACGCCGTGCCGAGCCGCTAGATGAGCCCCAGCGCCTCGCCCGCCTCGGCGAACGCTCCCAAAGCCTGGGTGATGTCCTCAGGAGTGTGAGTGGCCATCAGACACGTCCGAAGCCGATCCATGCCCTTTGGGACCGCGGGATGAACGATCGGGCAGACGAAGATGTTCCGGTCGAACAGCATGCGCGTGAGGTCCATGGTGGTGGCTTCGTCTCCGACAAGAACGGGGACGACGCAGGTGGTCGAGGCCATCGTGTCCCAGCCCTGGGCTTTGAGCCCTGAGGCATACACGCGCTGGTTCTCGTGAAGCTGGGCCACGCGCCACGGCTCGTCCTCGATGACGTCGAAAGCGGTCAACGCCGCGGCCGACTGGGCCGGCGGAAGGGCCGCCGAGAAGATGAACGGTCGTGACATGTGCCTCAGGTAGTCCACCAGTTCGTGACTACCGGCCAAGTAGCCGCCTACGCTCGGAATCGACTTGGACAGGGTGCCCATCTTGAGGTCGATGGACCCGTACATGTCGAAGTGCTCCTCGATGCCATGGCCGGTCGCCCCAAGCGAGCCCACGGAGTGCGCCTCGTCCACCATCAGCCGTGCACCGTACCTGTCGCAAAGCGCCTTGGCCGAAGGCAGATCGAGAACATCGCCGTCCATCGAGAAGACCGAGTCTGCAACGACGAGGATCGTGCCGTACTCACCAACGCTCTTGGCGAGAAGCTTCTCGAGATGGTCCATGTCGTTGTGGCGGTACGTGTGCCACTTCGCACCGGACAACAAGCACCCGTCGACGATGGAGGCATGGTCGAGCTTGTCCATCAGGACGAGGTCGCCCGGGCCGGTCAACGCGGTGATGATCGCGATGTTGGTCACGTAGCCACTCGAGTACACGCACGCGTCAGGCCGGCGTGCGAAGGCGGCGATGCGTGCCTCCAGCCGCTCGTGAAGGTCGGTCGTGCCCGTGAGGAGCCGGACCCCGCCCGCGCCCGTACCGTACTCGTCGATCGCAGCGCGAGCCGCCTCGTCGATCCTGGGATGACCGATCAACCCCAGGTAGCTGTAGGAGGCAAGCTGCACCATGTCGCGCCCATCCTTCATGGTGACGCGGTGGTTGGTGCACCCGACCGTCGGCTGAAGGTAGAAGTACCGATCTGCGGACTTCAATGCCGAGCGACGCGCGATGAACTCGTCGAGCCGTGAGTCGATCCCGTCGCGAACAACCGTAACGTCGAGCATGTAGGATTCCCCTTCGAACCGGAGCGGAGCGCACACCCGTGGTCTGTATACAAAGCTGTGTACACTCTACCACGGCCGCGGGATTCTGAATCGGCATGGGGGCATATCGTCGCCACGACCCACCGGACTCAGTGCGCGGCTGCTACTCGAAGAAGCCCCGCGTCCGCTCCTCCACAAGTCCCGACTGGATGACCTGCCGGTAGGCCTCGAGCGGCACCTTCGAGTCCCATTGGTTGAGCGCCTTCGCATAGCCGAAGATCACGAGCCACAGCCCCACCACAAGCAGGGGCCACACCCACGGCGCGATTCTCTCGCGTGAGAACGCCTTCGCCTCCAGGCAGCCGTCGACCGGGCACACCTTCACGCAGTCCATACAGCCGTCACACTCCGGCGCCCAGACGCGTGCTGTCTTCTCGGGCTCCACGAACGCGTGGCAGACCCTGCTGCACTTGTGGCAATCGATGCACGTATCGGCATCGCGTTCGACGGCGCACGGCGAGGCGATGCCGATCGCCGAGTAGAGCCCTCCGAGCGGGCACACGTAGCGACACCACACGGGACCGAAGACGAACGACAGTCCAGCCGCAAGCCCGACGACGACCAGGTAGATGGGATCGGCCATGATGTGAATGATCTTCAGGTCCGCGATCCACATGTAGGGAAGCAGTCGGAAGGACGCGGCCTCCTGCACGGAAACCAAGACCAGCAGAACCAACACGAACGCAGCGGCGAGAAAGTACCTGAAGCCTCGGCCGAGCAGATCCAGCCACCGCCACACCCGCACGTTCCGACCCATCACCCTGCGCCCGAGGGCAGCGCACGCCTCCCAGACGGTCCCGACAGGGCAGATCCAGCCGCACATGCCGCGCTTGAGCAGGAGCGAGACCGCGAGCGACATCAGTATCAGCACCAGCCCCGCCGGCAGAATCGAGTCCCAGCCACCACCCCTGATCCAGGCGAAGAAGCTCGTGAAGTGGCCGATGGGCAAGATGCCTGCGACGGCCTCGGGCCGCTTCACGTACGGCCCAACCCCCCTCGCCCACCGTTCGAAGCGAAGCAACTGGACTACCGTGAAGACGAAGAAGACAAGAAACGCCGTCTTGACGACCCACCTGCTGGTCACGAACTCCAGCCACGCGGGCACACCGGCGCCCTTCGGCGACTCCGCTATCGCCGGCTGCTCGGGGGCTGAAGTGCTGACGTCATCGTCTTGGGCCACGGGCTCTCCTCGGGGCAGCTCGGCAGTGCGCGTTTGCGACTCGGGCCATCTAGCGGCCTCAGCGAGGGTAGAATCGCAGCATGCGGACGGTCAACCCGGGAGAGGCGGGTTCATGAAATCAGCACTTCTGGTCATCGCCCAAGAGGTGTTCAGGGACGAGGAGTACGCCGAACCCAAGCGCATCCTCGAATCCCGCGGTGCCAAGGTGACGACCGCAAGCGTCGCAGCGGGCCGGTGCGTCGGGAAGCTGGGAATGCATGCGACCGCCGATATCTCAGTCGCCGAATCGGTCGGCAAGCCCTGGGATGCGGTCGCCTTCGTCGGCGGCGCAGGGGCCAGTGTGTTCTTCGACGACGCCGATGCTCATGCACTTGCGCGCGGCGTGCTCGATAGCGGCGGCATCGTGAGTGCCATTTGCATCGCGCCCTCGGTACTCGCGCACGCCGGCCTGCTTGAGGGCATGCAGTGCTACGGCGTTCCCGTCCCAGGAAGCCGACCTGCGTGAGCATGGCGCCCGATGGACCGGTGCGTCGGTCACCGTGGACGGACCGATCATCACGGGCAACGGTCCAGACGCCGCCCGGGAATTCGGCACCGCGCTGGCCGATCGGCTCGATCTTCCCAACGAGGAGTAGGAGACACCATGAAGATGTATCGATGCCGCATCTGCGGCGAGACGTATCTCGGCACGTCCGCACCCGAGCGCTGCCCCTTCTGCGGCGCGCACGAGCGTTTCATGGTCCAGCCGGGCGCGTACTCGTCGGCAGAGAACCAGGTGCAGCTGACCGAGGCCGAACGGGCGGACCTTGAGCACGCCATCGAACTCGAGCATTCCAACGCACGATTCTACGCGGCGATGGCGAAGCTCGGCGGCAACGAGGGGCTCTCAAGCGCCTACAAACGGCTCTCTCGCATCGAGGCCGAGCACTGCTCGCTGTTCTGCAAGTTGGCGGACGTGGCCAAGCCCACGGATCTGGGCGATCCGTCGGGCGGTTCGGGAGACTGGTGCACAGACATCGCCGAGTCGCTCAGCCGCGAGCAGGCCGCGTCAGCGTTCTACGCCGAGGCGGCAGGGCGTGCCACGAACGGACGCGTGGCCGAGGTGCTCGCGGCGGTGAGCGCCATAGAGCGCGACCATATCGAATTCGACGCAGTTGCCGCCGAGCACGCGGGGTGCGAACCGGGCTAGCGAGCTTCCGATCCGACAGCGAGCCCCGAACGCACGGTCTAGCGTCCGCTGACCTTGTCGAACAGTCCCTCGTAACTCGGCACGAGCACGTCGAATGTGTAGGGCTCCGCGAGCGACCGGGCCTCCCCCGCCTCGGGCCTGTGCGTCACATGCGCCCTGAGGCGTGCCACGAGCTCGTCTCGGCCCTCGTAGCGGTATTGCGCGGCATAGACCTCAGGATAGGCCAGGCGATCGGGTACGACCGGCGTCGCGCCCGCGTAGCACGCCTCGACGATCGCGAGCCCGAAGAACTCGTTGATCGCCGTCGAGACCGCCACGTCCGCGCTCGCGAGCAGCGCAGCGTACTCGGCCCGGTCCTTCGGCTCGTCGCAGTGCACGAGACGGGAGCCGAGGGTCTCGGCGGCTTCGCGCATCAGCCCCTCGGTCTCGCGAAAGCTCTGACCCGCCACGGCCACCTCGAAGTCGAGCCCCTCCTCGGCCAACTGACCGACCGCCCAGAAGAACTCCTCGGGGTTCTTGTCGTGCTCCCACCGGTGCGGCCACACGATGCGGCACCGCGGAGCCCTGGTGGTTACGGCATCATCGAATGGGGTCGGATCGAATGGGGGCGGCAGCACCACCGATTTCCGCCCGATCGTCTCCGCAAGCCCCTTGGGGTGGTTATCGGGGAACTCGCGGATGAAGCCGGGAATCTCGCCCACGAAGCGATCGAGGTTCCACTGCGTGTTGAAGACGCAGCACTCGGCCGAGAGCGCCGACGTGATATTCGTGAGCGGGAACTGGAGGTCCCATTCGGCGGTGTGCCGGTTCGGATACACGAGCTGGTTCTCGTGGAAGTAGACGATCGCGGGCACCGCCGCGACGGGGGCTCCCACGAGGCCGCGGAACTCCGCAAGATTCAGGAACGTGGACGCGAACACCAGGTCGAACGGTTCGTTAGATCCCGCCCGCGCCAGTGCCCGGACATCGGCGGCCATGGTGATCGCGGCACCGCGCATGCGCCACTTCCACTTGCGCGCCGGAAGCGTGAGCACCGTCCACTCGGCGTCGACGTGCTCCACGAGACCATCGAGCACGGCGCGATGGCTGCCGCCGTAGTAAGGCTCGAGCGCCAGGATCCTCAAGGGGCACATCAGACTAGGAGCCCAGCCGCGCCGAGCGCGCTGCCAGGACCTTCGCCGCGCTCCACCCCGGCTCGCCTGCGGGGGTGGGCCAGCGCTTCGGCGGCCGGTACGCAGGACAGCGGTAGTCAAGCCACTCCAGCACCTCGAGCGCGTCGGCGACCATACGGTCGTGATCCAGAGCAGCCCACGCCTCGAGCACGGCGGGCATCTTGGCGTGCGTCTCGGGCGTGCGCGGCATGAACAGCGTGCAGCAGTCCTCGGCATCGCGGATGGACAGTTCGTAGGTGCCGATGCGCCGGGCCTCAGCCATGATCTCGAGCTTGTCAGAGCCGATCAGGGGCCTTAGGACCGGCAACGTGGCGATCTCGTCGACGGCGGCGATGTTCTCGAGTGTCTGGCTCGCGACCTGGCCGAGCGACTCACCGGTGACGAGCGCCTTGCCGCGCTCCACGGCGGCGATCTGCTCCGCGACTGCGAACATCAGCCGCCGATAGAGGATCACACGCAGATCCGGCGGGCACGAGAGCGCGATCTCCTTCTGCAGATCGCCGAAGGGCACGACGTAGATGCGGCCGAGCCCGCCGGTGCGCGCCAGCTCGGTGCCTATCTCGGCGACGAGCCGCTCGCCGGCGTCGCCGACCTGCGGCCGTCCGGAGAAGTGCAGGCCCACTATTACGGCGCCACGCCGCATCATGCGCCACGTGGCCACAGGAGAGTCGATCCCGCTCGAGAGCAGCGAGATGACCGCTGACGCGCTGCCCACGGGCAGTCCACCCGCGCCGCGGATGCGCTTCGAGAACACGTAGGCATCACCCTGGGTCACGGTCACCCCGATGGTGACGTCAGGGCTGCCAAGGTCGACCTTGGCGCCGGTGTGCGAGACCAAGTAGGCGCCGACGCGCTGGTTGATCTCCATGCTCGTCTCGGGATAGGTCGTATTGGACCGCTTCGCGTCGACCTTGAACGTCCCGCAGCCGTCAGCCTCGGCCATGGCGGCCAAGGCGGCTGCTGAGATCTCGTCGGGGTCTTGCGGCGCCAGAAACGCCAGCGCGACCGTCCCAACCCCGGGAACAGCCGCGAGGCGCTCCGCGACGCTGTCGAGCGCAGCAGGATCCCGCACACCCACGACGAGCCGAGACGCGGTGCGCCGTGCCGGTTTGACGGGAAGGCCAGCGAGCGCCGCATCCAGGTTGTCCTGGAGCCGGCGCTCGAATGTGCTGCGGTTACGGCCCTTGAGGCCGATCTCGTGGTAGGCGACCAGACACACGCGCTCGAACATGGCGCCGCCTGTCGCTACTTGTAGCCGTCCTTGGTCCGCTCGTAGGAGACGTCGCCGCCGGCGACCTCCTCCATGGCCAAGGAAAGCGGTTTCGTGCTTGTCAGCTTGGCGATCTCACTCGTCGGCATGGTGAGCAGCGCCTGATCCCGGACACCGTGGATCATGTCGTTGATCTGGCGGGCCCGCTTCGAGGCCAGAATGCACAACGTGTACTTCGAATCGACCTTGGTCAGAAGCTCATCGATCTCGGGTCTGATAACCGACATCAGTCTTCGACTCCTCGCGGTTGGCATACGTGTCTATGATTCCTACGAGCTCTTCGGTGGCTCGCGAAACGTCGTCGTTTATTACCACATGGTCGTACGTGCCCACAAGTTCGAGCTCCCTCTCGGCTGTCTGCATCCGGACCGCGACTTGCTCTTCGGTCTCGCTGCCGCGTCCCGCCAAACGGCGCTTGAGCTCGTCGATGGACGGTGCGCAGATGAACAGCAGGACGCTCGTCGGCATGATGTCGCGGATCTGAAAAGCCCCTTGGGGATCGATCTCGAGTATCACCTGCTTACCTTGGGCGATCTTGGCCTCCACGCCGGCTCTTGGCGTGCCATAGCGACCGCCGTGGACCTGGGCCCATTCGAGCAGCCCGCCGGTTTCCACGAGCCGGTCGAACTCCTCATCCGAGATGAACGTGTAGTGCACGCCGTCGATCTCACCCGGACGAGGCGTTCTGGTCGTGACCGAGACAGAAACCCAGACATCAGGAACCCGGTGAAGCAACTCCCTCACCAAGGTCCCCTTTCCGGCGCCCGAAGGCCCGGAGACTATGAACAGATTGCCGGTGCGCGGAGACGCCGGTCCTGCGCCTTGAGACGAGCGCACCTAGCCGAGGCGCTCCATGAGCGCCGCACGCTGGCGGGCGCCAAGGCCCTGCACGCGACGGCTCTCGGAGATCTCAAGCTCGTCCATGAGCTTGGCGGCCTTCGCCTTGCCGTACCCAGGAAGCGACTCGAGAAGGGTCGACACCTTCATGCGCGCAACGATAGGGTCGTCCGCCTTCTTCATGACCTCGGCGAAGCTCATGTCGCCGGCCTTGATCTTGGCCCGTAGCTCGGCCCGCTTCTGGCGAGCCTCGGCCGCCTTGGCGAGTGCCCGCGCACGATCCTCTGGCGACAGGTTCGGAAGTGCCATGGTTCCTCCTCGTTCTCCCTCGCGATTGCGTGTGAGATCGCCGCCCCCTCCGGGCGACGGTGCCCTCAGCAGAACGTCCCTATCCTACCCGTGACCTGCGGAAATGCAAACACCTTTCACGCGAGTCGCCGAGAACCCGGCGAATACACGGGCACCTTCGCCTCACATAGGAGACACGATTCGGCGTCCCAAGACTCAACCTCAAGTCGAAGTAGAGGTAAGAACTGCTCGGTGAACGCACGGTCCGCTCCACGAGCGATGATCGACACGACGGCGGAGACCTCTCCTCCCTGATCACGGACGAGGCCGACAAGTTCAGCGACGCTCCCACCAGTTGTGACCACGTCTTCCACCACCAGCACCTTCGAGCCTGGCGGCACCTCGAACGACCGGCGCAGCACCATGGCCCCGTTCTCGCGCTCGCTGAAGATGAACTTGACCCCCAAGGCCTGCGCAACCGCGAAGCCGATGATGATGCCGCCGACCGCAGGAGCAGCGACAAGGTCGATGTCGAGACCCTCCGGAAGTCTCGAGACAGCCGTCTCGGCAAGCGCGGTGGTGAGTTGGGGGTCCTCCAGAATGCGTGCACACTGCACGTATCTGTCACTGTGGCGGCCGCTGGTGAGGACGAAGTGGCCTTCCAGAACCGCGCCAGCGTCTCGGAGCGCTTCGTTCATCTGGGCATCGGTCATAGGCTCGCTCACACGCCATCTCCTTCGATCTCGGCGACTATTCGCTCGAATGCGTCTAACGGATCCGGGGCGGCGGTGATCGGTCGGCCCACCACGAGATGGCTCGCGCCCAAGCGAAGAGCGGCACTCGGCGTGGATACTCTGGCCTGATCATCCGAGTCAGCCCAACCGGGGCGCACCCCGGGCGTCACCACGAGCGCGTCATCCCCCAGCACCGCGCGCATGGCGGTGGCCTCTTGCGGCGAGCAGACGACTCCGTCGGCGCGACCCGCTGCGACGCCCGCGAGGAGCGCAACCTGGTCGGCGGCGTCTCGTCCGATTCCCACAGCAGCCAGCGTGGCGTCATCCATGCTGGTGAGCACGGTCACCGCAAGAACGGCCGGTGGCTCGCAACCGGCGGCCTGCGCTCCGTCTGAAACACCCCGAACAGCAGCATCGATCATCGCCGAGCCCCCTGATGCGTGGACGGTGAGCATACCGACCCCGAGCGACCCCACGCTTCTCGCCGCACCAAAGACCTGGTGAGGGATATCGTGCAGCTTCAGGTCGAGGAACACGTCGAAGCCCATCGCGCGAAGCTGCTCGACCACGCGCGGGCCGGTCCTGTAGAACAGCGTCATTCCCACCTTCACCCACCGAGCATGTCCGGCGAGCTTGCTTGCGAGCTCTAGTGACGGCTCAGGTTCGAGGTCCAGCGCAACGATGATGCGGTCACGCGCAGCGACTGGCTGGATCATCCGTCGACCTCCACTGCTCCTGTGAGCTCGGCGACTCGAGCTATGCCCACCGACCGGCAGAACTGCTCGAGCCCATCGATCACCTTCGTGGTGGCCGTTGGATCCACGAAGTTCGCGGTTCCCACTGCCACGGCCGACGCCCCGGCGAGCATGAATTCGACGGCGTCCTCGGCGGTCATGATCCCGCCCATGCCCACCACAGGGATCGACAAGGCCCGGGCGACCTGCCACACCATGCGGACCGCCACCGGCTTGATCGCCGGTCCGGAAAGCCCGCCCACGACGCGAGCGAGCCGCGGGCGAAACGTCGTCACGTCGATGGACATCCCGAGCAGGGTGTTGATGAGCGACACCGCATCCGCACCGGCCGCCTCGACAGAACGGGCGATCTCGACGACATCGGTGACGTTGGGGCTCAGTTTCACGATCAGCGGCCTCCGAGTGGCGGGCCTGACCGCCGAAACCACCTCGGCAGCAGCGGCACACGTCGTCCCGAACGCCATGCCGCCGGAGTCGACGTTCGGGCAGCTGATGTTGAGTTCGTATCCGGCGACCCCGCGCTCGCACTCCAGCCGCTCGACAACCGAGACGTACTCCGTGACCGTGTGCCCGCTCACGTTCACGAGCACCGGTACGCCCGGCGCGTTGCACGCGAGCCACGCCAAGTCCCGCTCGACGAACGCCTCCACGCCCGGGTTCTGCAGGCCGATCGAGTTGAGCATGCCGCTCGCCGTCTCGGCGATGCGTGGGCTGTCGTTGCCGGCCCACGGCTCAGCAGAGACACCCTTGGTCACGATCGCGCCAAGCCTCTCCAACTCCACGAAGTCGGCGAACTCGCGTCCCGAAGCGAACGTCCCCGACGCGGTCATCACGGGGTTGGCGAGCTCGAGCCCGGCTAGGCGGACCCGCATGTCGACCGTCATGGGCTTCCCGGCGTCATCCGGCAGGCTAGTGTCGGGGGGGAATCTCCGACTCATCCCAGACCACCTCCCCCGCATCGAACACCGGTCCGTCGACGCAGGCACGCTTGCGTCCGTCCAGTGTTGTCACCACGCACGACAAGCAGGCGCCGATGCCACACGCCATGAGCCGCTCGAGCGACACCTCGCAGGTCACGCCGTACTCCACAGCCTGAGCTGCGACGATGCGTTGCATCGCCTCAGGCCCGCAGGTGTAGACGACATCGAAGTGCTCGCTCTCGAGCAGGCGCTGCGAGACGGCGGTCACAAAGCCCTGCTCACCCGCACTCCCATCATCTGTGGCGACTTCGACCCTTCTGGCCATGCGCTCGAAATGCCCGCGAGCCACGAGGCGCTCGGCGCACGGTGCGCCCATCGCGACCACCGTCGCGACACCGCGCTCGGCGAGGGCTTCGGCGAGCATGCCGAGCGGTGCCGCGCCCAAGCCACCGGTCACGAGCAGGGCGTGTGCCGCACCCTCGGGGATGCTCCAGCCATGGCCAAGGGGGCCGATGATGTCCATCGAGGTGTCGCCAGCCGCCTTTTCGGCCAAGCGCAACGTACCCGCACCAAGTACCTGGTAGAGAAGCTCCACGCTGTCGCCGACGACCCGGTGGACCGAGAACGGCCGACGCAGAATGATGTCGGCCCCGCGCGCGACGCGCAGGTGTACGAACTGCCCGGGCGCGATGCTCGCTGCACAGCGAGGCGCCCGCAGCGTGATGAGGCCGACACCCTCGGCGATCCGTTCGTTGGCCGCAACGGTCACGTGTTCGAGCGCGGGTACGGGATCCACCGTCACGAGAGGCTCTCCCCCACCGTGCACGGCTCATCGGAGTCGAAGTCCTGCAGTGCGCATACTCCGAGCCGCCCCTCCTTGGTCGCCTCGATCGCCTGCACGATCGCGTGCGCGGCGGCAAGCGTGGTGATGTTGGTGATGCCGTGGCGAATCGCGGCCGCCCGGATGTGGTAGCCGTCCGAGCGGGTCTCCTGACCGAACGGCGTGTTTATGACCAGCTGCACGTTGCCGTTGGAGATCTCGTCCAGCACGTTCGGCCTCCCCTCGTGACGTTTCATGACCTCCGATACCGGAATGCCCGCCGCTCTCAACGTCTTGGCGGTACCGCGGGTCGACATGATCCGGAAGCCGAGGAGTTGCAGGTGCTTGGCGAGAGAGGTCACCTGGCGCTTGTCTCGGTCGCACACAGACACGAACGCGGCGCCGCTCGTGGGCAGCGAGTAGTCGATGGCGAGCTGTGACTTCGCGTACGCAGCCGGGAAGTCGCCCGCGACGCCCATGACCTCGCCGGTGGACTTCATCTCGGGCCCCAGCACCGAGTCCGCGCCCGGGAAGCGACCGAACGGCATGACCGCCTCTTTGACGCAGAAGCGGGAGAGCTCGCGGTCGTCGCTGGGCAGCGCCATCTCGGCGAGCTTCTCCCCCGCCATCACCCGCGCCGCGACCTTCGCGAGCGGGACACCGGTCGCCTTGCTCACGAACGGTACGGTTCGGCTCGCACGCGGATTGACCTCGAGCACGTAGACCGCCTGGTCCTTCACGGCGAACTGCACGTTCATGAGCCCCTGTACGCCCAACCGCATGGCAAGTGCGACCGCGTGCTCGCGGATGCGCGCCACCGTGTCATTGCCGAGCGTGTACGGCGGAATCGAGCACGCGGAGTCCCCCGAATGGATACCGGCTTCCTCGATATGCTCCATGACGCCGCCTATGTAGACCGAATCACCATCGCACACAGCGTCGACGTCGACCTCGATCGCCCCTTCGAGGAATCGGTCCAGCAGCACGGGATGGTCCGGCGAGATCCGCGTGGCCTCGGCCATGTAGGTCTCGAGGTAGTGCTCGTCGTACGCGATGACCATGCCGCGCCCGCCCAGCACGTAGCTGGGCCGTACGAGCAGCGGGAATCCGATCCGGCGCGCGACCGCAAGTGCTTCATCGAAACTCGACGCCGTACCAGCGGCGGGATACATGATGCCGAGTTCGTCCAGTATGGCCGAGAAGCGCCTGCGGTCCTCGGCGAGGTCGATCGCCTCGGGTTTGGTGCCCATGATCGGCACGCCGGCCGCCTCGAGCGCCTTGGCGAGCTTGAGCGGCGTCTGCCCGCCGAAAGTGACCACCACGCCCACGGGCTTCTCGGCGTCCACGACATCCATCACGTCCTCGAACGTGAGCGGCTCGAAGTAGAGCCGGTCGCTCGTGTCGTAGTCGGTCGAGACGGTCTCGGGGTTGCAGTTGACCATCACCGTCTCGTAGCCCATATCGTGCAGGGCGTAGGCGGCATGCACGCAGCAGTAGTCGAACTCGATTCCCTGACCGATGCGGTTGGGGCCGGCGCCCAGGATCATCGCGCGGGGCCGCTCCGCGGTCGTGACCTCGTCCTCGTCCTCGTAGGTCTTGTAGTAGTAGGGCGTGAACGCCTCGAACTCCGCAGCGCAGGTGTCGACCGACTTGAATGTGGGTTTCACGCCGACTGCCTTGCGTACCGCACGCACGCTCGCCTCTGTCGAGCCGGTGAGATGGGCGATCTGCACGTCTGACAGGCCGTGGCGCTTTGCCTCCAGCAGCTCCTCGGCGCTCAGTGAGTCGAGCGTGCGCCCCACGAGCGAGAGCTCGACGCGGACCGCGCGCTCGATCCTGGACAGGAACCACGGGTCGATGCGGGTGATCTCGTGAAGCTCGGCCACACTGCGGCCGCGGCGGAGCGCCTCCGCCAGATAGAAGAGCCGCGACTCGTTGGGCACCGCAAGGAACTCGTCGAACTTGTGCTCCTCGAAGACGTCCTTGCCGTCCGAGCCCAGCCCGGCCCGGCCATTCTCAAGCGAGCGCATCGCCTTGCCGAGCGCCTCTTCGAAGGTGCGGCCGATCGCCATGACCTCGCCAACGGACTTCATGCGGGTCGTGAGCGTCTCGTCGGTGCCTTTGAACTTCTCGAACGCCCAGCGTGGGACCTTCACCACGGTGTAGTCGATGCTCGGCTCGAAGCACGCGGGGGTCTGGCGCGTGATGTCGTTGTCGATCTCGTCGAGCGTGTAGCCTACCGCAAGCTTCGCTGCGATCTTGGCGATGGGAAAGCCGGTGGCCTTGCTGGCCAGCGCCGAGGAGCGGGAGACGCGCGGATTCATCTCGATGACGGTCATGCGCCCGTTCGCGGGATTGACCGCGAACTGCACGTTGGAGCCACCGGTCTCCACACCCACTTCGCGCAGTATGGCGATGGAGGCGTCGCGCATCGTCTGGTATTCGCGATCGGTCAGCGTCTGAGCAGGCGCAACGGTGACCGAGTCGCCCGTGTGCACGCCCATCGCGTCGAAGTTCTCGATCGAGCACACGATGACCGCGTTGTCGTTGCGGTCGCGCATGACCTCCATCTCGAACTCTTTCCAGCCGATGACGCTCTCCTCGACGAGCACCTCGGTCACGGGTGAGAGGGCCAACCCGTGCATCACGATGTCGCGCAGCTCCTCCGCGTTGTAGGCGATGCCGCCCCCGGCGCCGCCCATCGTGAACGACGGGCGGATCACCACCGGAAGGCCCAGGTCGCCCACGATCGCCTCGGCGTCGGCCAGTGAGTAAGCGTAGCCGCCGCGGGGAACGTCGAGCCCGATTCGCTGCATCGCCTCGGCGAAGAGCTTACGGTCCTCGCCCTTCTTGATGGCCTCGGCGTTCGCGCCGATGAGTTCGACTCCATAGCGCTCGAGCACGCCAAGCTCGTGCAGTGACATCGCACAGTTCAGGCCCGTCTGACCACCCAGCGTCGGCAGAAGCGCGTCGGGACGCTCGGCGGCGATGACCTTCTCGACGAACTCGGGCGTGATCGGCTCGACGTAGGTGCGCGCCGCAAGGCCCGGATCGGTCATGATCGTGGCCGGGTTGCTGTTCACGAGCACGACCTCGAAACCGTCCTCCTGGAGCACTTTGCAGGCCTGAGCACCCGAGTAGTCGAACTCGCAGGCCTGGCCGATGACGATCGGCCCTGAACCGATCACCAGGATCTTGTTGATGTCGTCACGTCGCGGCACTCATCGCTCCTTCGCGAAGTCGTTCGTGGAATCGCACGCCTCTACGGCTGCACCACAACGGGGCACGGGGCCTCGCGCAACAGCCGCAGAGGCACCCACCCGAACATGAACTGCTTGAGCACGCTGCCCTGGCCCGACTGGCCGGTGATGACGCCCGTCGCATCGATCTCGTCAAGGTAGTCGAGCGTGACCTGCGCGGGATCGCCCCACCGCAATACCGCAGTCGCCTTCACGCCTCGCTCACCTGCCTGCTCGACCAGCCGATCCAGTCGTCCCCGAGATGCGTCCTCGGAGAGCTCCTCGCCCACGTGAAGGATGTGAAGCTCGCCGATAGCCTCGACTGGGCGATCGAACGCCGAGAGGAAGGCGCGCTTGGCCGCCTCGGAGAAGTCAGTCGCGACCACGAGGCGCTTGCCGAACCCTCGGGCGAGCTCGCCCGGGTCTTCGGCGCTATCGAGGAGCTCGTGGCGCACAGCCATAGCGCGAACCTTCCCCGCGCTGAACAGGTCTTCGGAGATGGAGCCTCGGAAGAGATAGTGCGCCATCGACTTCCCGTGGGTGCCCAAGCAGATCACGTCGACGCCCGTCTGTCGCACAAGCGACAGAATCGCGTCGGTCGGGTCGCCGGTGACCACCCTCAGCTCGATCTCCATCCCGCAGCCGCCACGCAGCGGCGCCGCCATCGCGGCCAGTCGCTCGCGCGCGCGGTCGACCTCGGCGGCGAACACCGGCGCCTCGAGCCCGGTCTCGCGTACCGAAGTCGCGACGATGACCCGCTTGACCGACTGGACGCTCAGCCCGCAGGCGAACTTGAGCACCCTCTCGTCGCGATCGTCCAGGCTCACTGGCACGAGCATCGTGCTGATCGGCATGGTGACTCCCTAGTCCTCGGCCGAAAGGTAGTCCGCCCGGCCGTCCATCATGCGGGTGAAAGCGCCGAACAGGTACCGGGAGTCGTGCGGGCCCGGTGCCGCCTCGGGGTGGTACTGCACCGAGAAGGCCGGCGTGTCGAGCAGCCGGATGCCCTCGGCGGTCATGTCGTTCAGATTCACGTGAGTCAACTGCACCCTGCCGAACCGTTCGCTACGGACCACGGGCGCCTGCCCGGCACGAACCCACGCCCCCAGGTCACCAGGATCGAGCGAGAGCCCGCCGGACGATTCTTCGTCCAGCGCGCCGATGCTGCCGAAATCCACACAGAAGCCGTGGTTCTGGCTGGTGATCTCGACGCGGCCGTTGAGCAGGTTCATCACGGGCTGATTGCCGCCCCGGTGACCGTACTTGAGCTTGTAGGTACCCGCTCCGACCGCAAGCGACAGCATCTGGTGACCCAGGCAGATGCCGAAGACGGGCTTGACGCCGATAAGGTCTCGCACCGTGCCGAACAGGTACTCGACGGCCGAGGGGTCGCCCGGACCGTTCGCCAGGAACACGCCGTCCGGTTCATGCGCGAGGACCTGCTCGGCACCGGTCGACGGCGGGACGACGGTCACGCGACAACCCGCCTCTGAGAGGCGCCGCAAGATGTTGTACTTGATGCCCGAATCCATCGCGACAACGTGGAAGGCGGGCCGCGCAGGCAAGACGCCGGTGTCGACCGGTACGTCACCTCCCGGCACGGCCTCGCCCCAGTCGTAGGCGTCTCGAACGGCGACCTCATCGACCAGGTCGCGTCCCACGAGTCCCGGATCGGCCTTCGCCTTGCGCGACGAGCGACGCTTCGTCGGCGTCCAGCGTCGAGATCACGGCACGCATCGCACCGCGGTCCCGCAGATGCCGCACGATACGGCGAGTGTCGACCCCCTCGATCGCGACGACCCCGCGCTCGGCGAGGAACTCGGGCAGCGACTGCTCGGCCCGCCAGCTCGAGGGCTCGGCGCACATCTCGCGTACCACGAAACCCTTCGCGAACACCCCGCGCGACTCCATGTCCGCGCCGTTCGCTCCGTAGTTGCCGATGTGGGGCATCGTCATGGTCACGATCTGGCCGGCGTAGCTCGGATCGGTCAGCACCTCTTGGTAGCCGGCCATCGAGGTGTTGAAGCAAAGCTCGCCGCTGCACTCGCCCTCTGCGCCGCAGGACCATCCGCGCATCACGAGACCGTCTTCGAGTGCGAGTGCTGCAGGGAGCCGCTCTCTCACCGGTCGACCACCTTCCCGTTGCGCAGCGCGAACCGTCCGCCCACGAGCACCTCTGATGCCTTGCCGAGCAGCGTCTGACCCAAGAACGCCGAGTTCGACGACTTGCTCTCGAACCCTTGCTCGCTCACCTCGACCCGCGCCTCCGGATCGATGATCGTGATGTCGGCGACTCCGCCCTCCTCGAGACGAACCGGCTCGATGCCCAGCGCTTCGCGGGGGCCATGCGCCATCACGCGCACGAGGTCGCTCCAGTCGAAATCATCGCGAGACACGAGATGCGTCGTGACGAGCGACAGCGCCGTCTCGAGCCCCGTGGTACCGAATGGGGCGAGTTCGAACTCGAGCGCCTTCTCGTGCGCCGCATGCGGTGCGTGATCGGTGGCGATCGCGTCGATAGTTCCGTCCAACAAGCCCGCCACGAGCGCCGCTCTGTCGTCAGCGGTCCGAAGCGGCGGATTCATCTTGAGGTTCGTGTCGTAGTCAGGACCGACCGCGTCCTCGTCGAGGAACAGGTGGTGCGGTGTGACCTCGCAGGTGACCGCGGCACCGCGGGCCTTGGCGGCTCGAACGAGTTCCACCGTACCGGCGGTCGAGATGTGGGCGAGGTGCAGCCGGCAGCCCGTGAGTTCGGCGAGCGCGATATCGCGCGCAGCCTGGACCTCCTCGGCTGCGGCGGGGTGACCTACCAGGCCGAGCCTGGTCGACACGACTCCCTCGTTCACGACGCCCTTGCCCACGAGCGACTCGACCTCACAGTGGCTCACGATCGTCGCGGGGAACTGGCTCGCGTACTCCATCGCCAGACGCATCATGCCGGCGTCCTGCAGCCCCTTGCCGTCGTCCGAGAAGCCCACCGCGCCCTCGGCGAGCATGTCGCCCATCTCGGCAAGCGCTTCGCCCTTGCTCCCAACGGTTATCGCACCGATCGGATACACCCGCACGATTCCCCGCTCCGCGGCGCGCTCCACCAAGAAGCGGACGGCCGCGCCCTCGTCACACACGGGGCTGGTGTTCGGCATCGCCGCCACCGCAGTGAAGCCGCCCCTTGCGGCCGCTCGCGTCCCGCTCGCAACGTCTTCCTTGTACTCGTAGCCGGGCTCGCGCAGGTGCGTATGGATGTCAACGAGGCCCGGGACCACGACCTTCTCGGCGCACTCGATGGTCTGGCCCTTCGGTATCGAAAGGTCCTTGCCGATCTCGACGATCAGCCCGTCGCGAACGATGATGTCCGCGACCTCATCGAGCCCTGTTGCGGGATCGACCACTCGCCCGCCCCTAAGCAGTAGCGCCACTTGCGTCACCTCCCAGCAGCAGATACATCACGGCCATGCGGACCGCGACGCCGGCGTTGACCTGATCGAGGATCAGGGAGCGGTCGGAGTCGGCCACCTCGGCCGAGATCTCGACGCCTCGGTTCATCGGACCGGGATGCATCACGATCGCGTGAGGAGGCATCTTGGCCAGCCGCGCTTCGTTCATGCCGAACAGGCGCGAGTACTCGCGCACGCTCGGGAACGGCATGCCCTCAGCTCGCTCCATCTGGATGCGCAGCATGTAGGCGACGTCGATGTCGGGCAGCACCTCGTCTATCGAGGTCACCACCTTCGCACCGAGAACGTCGGGGCGCGCGGGCATGAGCGTTGGCGGACCCACGAGTACGGGCGTCGCGCCCACCATCTTGAGCGCGGGGATGAGCGATCCGGCGACGCGGCTGTGCGCGATGTCGCCCACAATGGCCACCGTGAGCCCTTCGAGTTTGCCGAGTCGCTCTCGCATCGTGAACAGGTCGAGCAGCGCCTGGGTGGGATGCTGATGCATCCCGTCGCCACCGTTGACGATGTGCGCGTCCATCTGCTCGGCGAGGATGCGCGGCGCCCCGGCGTACTTGTGGCGTATCACCACCAGGTCGCATGCCATCGCCGAGAGCGTGGCAGCGGTATCGGCGAGCGACTCACCCTTGACGGTCGCCGACGCCGAGGCGGTGAAGTTGATGCCGTCGGCCGACAAGCGCTTGGCAGCGATCTCGAAGCTCGTGCGCGTGCGCGTGGAAGGCTCGAGGAAGAGGTTGACCACCGTGCGGCCCCGAAGCGTGGGGAGCTTCTTGATGCGGCGCTCGTTGACCTCCTTGAACGACTCGGCGGTATCGAGCACGAGCTGGACGTCGTCAGCGGTCAGGTCAGCCATATCGATGACGTGGCGCGAGGACAGCACTACTGCTCGCCCCCCTCTTCATCGGCCTCGAGGATCTCGGCAGCGTCACGCCCGTCGAGCGCCTCCAGGTACACCTTGACCCGCTCGCGCCGCGAGGACGGCACGTTCTTGCCCACGTAGTCCGCACGGATGGGCAGTTCGCGGTGGCCGCGGTCCACGAGGACCGCGAGCTGCACCGAGCACGGGCGCCCGTAGTCCATGAGCGCGTCCATCGCCGCGCGGATCGTACGCCCGGTGAACAGCACGTCGTCGACGAGGACCACGTCGCGATCCTCGACATCGAACGGGATATCGCTGCGGTGGACCTCGGGGTTGAGCCGGGTCGCGAGGTCGTCTCGGTAGAAAGAGATGTCGAGCGTACCCACCGGCACCTCGGTGCCCTCGATCGACGCGATCTTCTCGGCGAGGATGGTCGCCAACGCAGCGCCGCGGGTCACGATGCCCACGAGCGCCAGATTGGACGCACCCTTGTTCGCCTCGAGGATCTCGTGGGCGATGCGCGTGACCGCGCGGGCGACCGCCTCACCATCCATGACCGTCGCCTTGGTGTGGAACCTCACTGAAACACCCCCTGATACGACAAACGCCTCTTCGCCGGCGGGTCGGCAAGAGGCGCAGTATGCGGGTGCGGGTGCTTCGTGAAGCACGGCTGCGGTATGCATTTCCGGCCCTTGCCAGCCTCACGGGACTGGACTTAAAGGTCGTAGCCGAGAGTACCCCACCAACCACCGTCCGACAAGACGAGAAACGCGATTCGCCGCGAGAATCCGGCGCGTGAAGCGCGCTAGGGCGTTGACCCGGCAGCAAGCAGGGCAGCGACCTCGTCGCCGGCCTTCGTGCGGCCCGTGGATAGCTCGGCGATCGCCTCGAGACGGGATGCGAGGTCTTCGGGCAGCGGGTCGACGAAGAGCAGCGGTTCGTGCGTGATCGGGTGCTCGAGTTCGAGCCGATAGGCGTGCAGGAACTGGCGTTCGAGTCCCAGATCGGCCTTCGGTCTTGCCGCACCGTATACCTGGTCGCCGACCACCGGGTGCTTGATGTAGGCCATGTGCACGCGGATCTGGTGTGTCCTGCCCGTGTAGAGCTTGCACTCGAGCAGCGTGAAGCCATCGTCGTGAGCACCGGCCTCGAAGCGCTCGAGAACCCGAAACGTCGTGACGGACTGCTTGGCCTCGACCTTGTCCGAGACGCTCATCCGCATGCGGTCGCGCTGGTCTCTGCCGAGGGGGGCGTCAACGAGACCGGTGTCGGGAGCGATCCAGCCGTGCACGAGCGTGAGGTAGCGGCGATCGATGGAGCGCACCTTGATCGCCTCTTGGAGTTTCACCTGCGCGTCGTCGGACTTGGCTACCATCATCAGGCCGGTGGTGTCCTTGTCCAGCCGATGCACGATGCCCGGACGCTCCTCGCCCTGCAGCGTACCCAAGTCGTCCGAGTGGGCGAGCAACGCGTGGACGAGCGTCCCGGTCCAGTGGCCTTGCGCAGGATGAACGACGAGCCCCGCCTGTTTCGAGAGCACGATCATGTGCTCGTCCTCGAAACGGATGTCGAGCGGGATGTCCTCAGCAACCAGATCGCCGCGGTCGTACGGCGGCACCTCGACCTCGATCCGCTGCCCTGTCCGAACCGCGAACTTCTTGGCCTCGGGCCGACCGTCCACCAGCACGAGCCCCTCGTCGATGAGGCGCGCGGCGGCCGAACGGCTGGGGAGGAAGTCGAGAGCGCCGAGAACGGCGTCCAGACGCATGCCTTGCTCGTGGTCGGCCACGACGTGCTCGAAGTACTCCGCCGGGCTCACCGTGGCGCGTCCGGGCTCGAGCCGGCACCCTCAGACGTGTCCTCGGCCGTCGACTGCTCCGAGACAAGCTGGGAATCTGGTACGAGCAGCAGCCGCAGAACCAGTATCGCGACCCCCACGATGATCGCCGTGTCGGCGACGTTGAACACCGGGAACTCGACGAACGCGAACTCGAACATGTCAGTCACACGGCCGATCAGCGCCCGGTCGATGAGGTTGCCCACAGCGCCGCCGGCGATCAGCCCGAGAGCGACCACCATCGGCCAGGCGGTTGGACGGAACCGGCGCCAGTACAACGCGATCACCACCAGAACCACGACCGACGTAGCGATGAAGACTGGCTGGAAACCGGGGAACAGCCCGAAGGCAGCGCCCGTGTTGCGCACGAAGGTGAGGTTGAGAACACCCGCGACGAGCTGCCGGCTGGCGCCCTCGACCATTTGCGCGCGCACGACGGCCTTGGAGGCCTGATCGACCGCGACGGTGGCAAGGGTGATCGTCCAGAACACCAGGGCGCTGTGGCGCAAGGCTAGCGGCTCTCTTCTGCTTCCTTGCAGCTGATGCAAAGGCTCGCCGTAGGGACAGCCTCAAGCCGCTCGGCCGGTATCTCGGCGCCGCAGCGCCCGCACGTGCCGTAGACGCCTTCGTCGATTCGCACGAGCGCCGCCCGGACCTCACTCAGCGAGTCACGCAGGTTCTCCTCGAGCGTCATGTCGAGCTCACGCTCGAAGGTCGCAGAACCCTGATCCGCCATGTGATCGCGGTAGTTGTTCTCGCCGCTGGCCTCGGAGAGCGTTTCGCGGTCCTCCGCGTCGATCTCGGCTATCTCGGCCTCAAGCCGAGCAAGATCGGCTTCAAGGTGGGCGCGTAGCGCGTCATACGTCTTGGAGTCCATCGTGCACGCCTCCCTCGAAGTGCTATGCCAAAGCGCCCGGACCTGCCGGGCGCTTTATCAGCCGGATAGCACGAGTATACCCCGAGGCGGAGGATTCCCGCCTCTACCTGCCGATTTCCGCCAGCACCCGCGCACACCTCTCGCAGACCCCCGGATGGCCGCTGACAGTCCCCAGCTCACGGTAGTTCCAGCAGCGTGGGCACTTCTCGCCGTCGGCCGCCACAACCTCGATGGCGACTTCGTCGGCCTCGATCAGGTCCACCTGCGACACGATGAAGAGCTCGGCGAGCGAGCGCTCCCCGCGGCCCTTGAGAACGGCGATGATGTCGGCCGGCGCGCTCACGCGAACGGCGGCCTCCTGGCTCTTGCCGATCGACTTCGAAGCGCGCGCCTCCTCGAGTGCGGCGTTGGCGTGCTCTCGTACCGCGAACACGGTCTCGTATGCGGCGGCCAGTTCCTTCGCACCCGAAGGGGCCTCGGCGCTCGGCCAGTCGGAGAGGTGCACGCTCTGCTCGTCGCGAAGCGATTCGGGCATGAAGTCCCACACCTCTTCGCACGTGAAGGAGAGCACCGGAGCCAACACCCGCACCAGCACGCCGAGGATGCGCGCGAGCACCAGCTGCGCGCTACGACGAGACACACTGCCGGGCGCGTCGGCGTACAGGCGGTCCTTGAGCACGTCGAGGTAGACGGCCGACAGATCGCCCACGTAGTCGAAGAGCGTGCGATAGACCATGTGGAAGCGCCACTCGTCGTAGTGCTTGGTGACGCGCTCCACTACGTCCGAGAGCTGCCACAGCGCGTAGCGGTCAAGCTCGGGCATGTCGTCGGAGGCTACTTCGAAAGCCGGGTCGAAGTCGTAGAGGTTCGAGAGCAGGAACCTGAAGGTGTTGCGGATGCGGCGGTACGCCTCGCTCGTGCGCGCGAGTATCTCGTCCGAGACGCTCACATCCTGGCCGTAGTCGGCCGAGGCGACCCACAGGCGGATGATGTCGGCGCCGGACTTCTCGATGACGTCGAGCGGCGAGATGACGTTGCCAAGCGACTTGGACATCTTGCGTCCGTCACCATCGACGATGAACCCGTGCGTGAGGACTCGCTCGAACGGCGCGACGCCGTACGCCCCCACGCTCGTGAGCAGTCCTGATTGGAACCACCCGCGGTGCTGGTCGGATCCCTCGAGGTACATCTCGGCAGGCCGGTGGAGTTCCGGCCGCGCCTCGAGCACGCTCGTATGGCTCACGCCCGACTCCCACCACACGTCGACGATGTCCTTGTCGGGCTTGAGCTCGGTCCCGCCACACCGCGAACACGCGGTACCGGCCGGCAGGTACTCGCTCGGCTCCTTCGTGAACCACGCGTCGGCGCCTTCGGTCTCGAAGAGGCGGATGACCGCGTCGAAGGTCGACTCGTCAGCGACGGTCTCGCCGCACTTGACGCAGGAGAACACCGGGATCGGCACCCCCCACGCGCGCTGGCGGCTGATACACCAGTCGGGACGGTCGCCCACCATCGCCGAGATACGATTCACGCTCCAGGCCGGGATCCACTCGACCTCGCCGATGGCTCGCATCGCATCGTCGCGCAGGCCGGTGCGGTCCATGCTGACGAACCACTGCTCGGTCGCGCGGAAGATGACCGGCTGCTTGCAGCGCCAGCAGTGGGGGTAGCTGTGCTCGATCGTGGCAGACGCGACCAGCGTGCCGCGCTCGCCCAGCCACTCGATGATCCGGGGATTGGCCTCGCGCACGCTCATCCCCGCGAAGGGGCCTCCGCCCGCGTCGAAGGTGCCGTCGTCGAGCACCGGCATCGGCATCGGCAGGCCGAACTTCGCGCCCACGAGGTAGTCCTCTTCGCCGTGCCCGGGCGCCGTGTGAACCGCACCTGTACCGGTCGACAGCTCCACGTGGCTGCCCGTGATGATGACGCCCTCGACGCCGTCATGGATCGGCTGGGCGTACTTCAGCCCGGCGAGCGCACTCCCCTTGACCGTCGCGCCCACGGCCGCGTGCCCCTCCCAGCCCGCTGTCTGGGCAACCGCATCGACCAGGTCGGCGGCGAGCACCATGACGCGGCCGTCGGCGAGCTTCACGCCCGCGTACTCGGCATCCTCGGCCAGCGTCACCGCGACGTTGGCAGGCAGCGTCCACGGCGTCGTCGTCCAGATGAGCACCGAGACGGGTCCCTCGGCGTCCCACGGCGTGGGGTCGACCATTCGGAATGCGACGTAGATCGAGTTGCTGGTCTCGTCCGCGTACTCGATCTCCGCCTCGGCGAGCGCGGTGTGGCACCGCACGCACCAGTGGATCGGCTTGCGCCCCTTGTAGACCGCTCCGTCCAAGTACATCTTCTTGAAGACGCGCACGTTGCCGGCCTCGTACGCGGGTTTGAGCGTCAGGTACGGGTCGTCCCAATCGCCCAGGACACCAAGCCGCTTGAACTCCTCGCGCTGAACGTCCACGAACTTCAAGGCGTACTCCCGGCACTTCGCACGCAGGTCGGCCTGGGAGATCGTCTTCATCGCTTCGGGCCCGAGGTTCTTCTCGACCTGGTGCTCGATGGGCTGCCCGTGGCAGTCCCAGCCGGGCACATAGGGCGCGTAGTACCCGCGCATCGCCTTGTACTTGACGATGAGGTCTTTGAGCACCTTGTTGTAGGCGGTCCCCATGTGGATGTGACCGTTGGCGTACGGGGGCCCGTCGTGCAGCACGAACGGCGGCTTTCCGGAGCGCTTCTCCACCATGCGGGCGTGAACGCCCGTCTCGTTCCAGCGCTCGAGCCACGCGGGCTCACGCTGCGCCAGGTTCGCGCGCATGGGAAACTCGGTCCGAGGCAGGTTCATCGTGTCCTTGTAGTCCGCCACTGTGGCTTCTCGCCTTTCCGACTCGGCGTCTTGTCACGGTTCTTGTCCGAGAACAACAAAAGACGCACTTCATCCCTACCACTGGGACGAAGCACGCCTCGTTGAGGTCGCTCCGCGGTACCACCCAGCTTGCGCCCCTTGCCGCGGGGTGCGCCACTCGGCCGCCCTGTAACGGGAGCGCCCGCCGAATCCTACGCGGCCATCGGCCGTCTCGGTCCGGGGCTGATAGGGTGATCTTCGTCCGAACGCTTCCCGCGGGCTTTCACCGTTCCCGCTCGCTGCAAGGGCGCGCCTTCGGACTACTCGTCCCCGTCATCGCCTGACTCTCCACCCGATGCGTGCGTGCACGCTCGCGGTGCAGGGCGGATGGTATCGCAGCACTGACAACGCGGTCAAACCAGCGTGCCGGCGCGACTCGGCTTGCACTGGCCGTAGCCGAAGTGCCTAGAACAGCCCGGGATCGGGTCCGCCGAGATGACCCGTCACGAGTGAATCGTCGGCCTCGATCTCGACCAGCTTGGAGCGCGACGAATGCCCGCGTACCACTCGGACGGTGGACTTCGGCACTCCGAGGGCCGCCGCGATCGTCTTCTCGACCGCGGCGTTGGCCTTGCCGGCCTCGGGCGGTGCGCTCACCCGAACGAGCAGATCAGCGCCTCGCCAGCCGCACACCTCGTCGCGGTCCGCCCGGGGAGTCACACGCACGCGGACGCGGACCACGCGCTAGTCGATCTCCTCGATGTCGACGTCGTCCTCGCGCTCGCCAAGTGCATCGATTCCGGGAAGCGAGTACTCGGCCGGCTCGACAAGCTTCACTTCGGCGGGTATCTCGGGCGCCTCGACCTCACCAAGCGTCACTGCCTGCACGAAGCCGGGAGCGGGAGGCTCGGCCGGCAACTCAGCGGAAGGCATGGCCCACGTCTCGCCGATCGGCGCGGGCGCGGCGACACTGGCCGGGGGTTCCGGGACGGGCATCGGCTGCGGCTCAGGACGCACCTCTACGTCCCCCACGACGCCTTCATCCGTGTCGCCGAGAAGCACCGTCACGTCCTCCGGCAGCGCCACCTCGCTGACCGCACGCTGCTGCTGTTCGAGCAGTGCTGTGAACTTCGCGCGGAACTCCTCCTCGGCCTGCTTGATCCGCACCAGCTCGGCGGCCACCTGCTGCTTTCTGGCCAAGGCGTTGTGGATGATCTCCTTGGCCTTGATCTCGGCGTCCCTTAGCACAGAATCGGCTTCGACCTGGGCCTTTCGGCGCATCTCCTCGCCGGCGGTCTGCGCAGAGATGATCGCGCTGTTGACCGCGTTCTCCTTCAGCTCGAACTCGCGGACCTTGGCACTTGCGGCCTCAAGCCGCTCGGACAGGTCGATGTTCTCCTTGAAGAGCCGCTCGAACTCGTCTGCGACCTCGTCCAGGAACTGGTCGACCTCGTCCTCGGCGTAACCTCGCAGGGAGTGACGGAACTCCTTGTGGTGGATGTCGAGCGGAGTGAGCTTCATGATCGATTCCCTCTCTAGCGGGTCGCAACGGCCCTAGAAGATGCGGCTCAGCAGTATCCGTATGGCCTCTAGAACAAGTATTGCCACGATAGCCGATATATCAAGCGCCCCAACGGGCGGTATGAAACGCCGAAAGAGCCCCAGATACGGCTCGACGATGGTCCCGAGAGCACGACGGATATCCGCCAAAGCATCCGCGTTGGGGAACCACGACAGCAAGACGTAGGCGATGATCAGCCAGCCGTAGAACTGCAGAACCGTCATGAGCAGGCTGACGATGGACACCCTAGGCCCCCAGTTCCTTGGCGCGACGAACCGCCGCGGCGACTGCGCTCGAGAACGCGGCCCGGACGCCGCCGGCTTCGAGCTCGCCCAACGCCGCGATGGTCGTGCCGCCGGGGCTGGCGACGCCATCTATGAGCTCCGCGGGGTGCATCCCGGTCTCAGCCAGCAGCAGCGCCGTGCCGAGCATCGTCTGGACGGCAAGCGCCTGCGCCACCTCGCGTGACAAGCCTTGGGCGACGCCCGCGCGCGCAAGCGCGTCGACCACTAGCGCGAAGTACGCGGGGCCCGACCCCGAGATCGCCGTGCCCGCATCTTGGTAGCGCTCGTCGATCACGATCGCATCGCCGATGGCAGCGAACAGCGACCGGACCAGCTCGACCTCGGCCTCGCTCGCCTCGGTGCCGCCACTGACGAGTGCCATCCCCGCCCTCACGAGTGCCGGGGTGTTCGGCATGACGCGGACGACCTTCGTGCCGGGAGCCATCGCACTTTCGAGACGGGCACATGAGATGCCGGCGGCGATCGAGACCACCAGAGCCCCGTCAACATCGCCCAGGTCGCGCAGCACGGCATCGATGACCTGCGGCTTGACGGCGAGAATCACGATGCTCGCCCCGTCGATGGCCTCCCTGCCCTCCCGCACGACAGTGACCCCGTGCGAGCGCAAGACCCGGCCCCGGGCCTCAGCCGGTTCGGCCACCACGACCCTTGAAGGCTCAACCGTCCCCGCTGCGATCAGGCCCGCGACGATCGCCTCGCCCATGCGCCCGCCGCCGATGACCGCCAGCGTGCCGGCGAACGTCGGCGCCTCAGCTCCTGGAGCGTGCGACTCAGCCACGGTCACTCACCGGGGAACACGCCGGTGCTCTGCAGGCGCCGCCGATCGGCGTCGGAAACCTCGACGTTGTGCGGCGTGAGCATGAAGACCTTGTCAGAGACCCGCTGCAGCCCACCGTCGAGCCCGTACGTGAGCCCGGCGGCGAAGTCGAGCAGGCGCTTGGAGAGCTCCGGCTTGGTCATCGTCAGGTTGAGGATCACCGGGATACCCTGCTTGAACTTGTCGGCGATGGTCTGCGCCTCGCCGAAGCTCTTCGGCTCGACGATGTGCATCTTCACCTGCGGCGAGACCTGAGTCACAGAGCCCGAGCCTGTCGGCACGCTGCGAAGTGATGGGCCGGCGCCGTGTCGGGCGCGATCGAGATCGGGGCCGCGGTCGACGCGTCGCACTGCGTTCGCGTTAGCTCCTGACTCGTACGGCGAATGCGACCGCGTACTCGGGTGCGGATAGTCCTCGTCGATATCCTCAGCGTCTTCTTCCGAGTACTCGGCATCATCGTAGTACTCGTCGTCCCATTCCTCTTCCAGTCCCAGACGCACCTTCATTCGATGCCAGAAGCCCACCTGAGTTCTCCCTCGTCTTGAATGCCGCTCAGCGACCGAAGATCGCGCGACCGACTCGAACGAGGGTCGCCCCCTCCTCCACGGCCACGCAATAGTCGTTCGACATACCCATGGACAGCTCGTCTAACTCTACACCATTGAGTGGCATCTCCCTGAGGGAGTCCCGGAGCTCCCTGAGTTCCCGAAACACCCAGCGAGCGTCCTCGGCGCGACCGAACGGCGCCATGGTCATCAGGCCTCGTACGAGCACTCCGGGCTGGTGGGAAGCCTCCACGAGCGCCTCGCGGACTTCGTGGGGCGCGAACCCGTGCTTGGATTCCTCCCCGCTCACGTTCACCTGAAGCAAGACCTGCTGCTCCACGCCTGCCAGCCGCGCCCGGTGGGCGATCTCGTCGATGAGGCGGCAGGAGTCGACACTGTGGATGAGGTGGGCCCTGCCGACGACGTCCTTGGCCTTGTTCGTCTGCAAGGTGCCGATGAAGTGCCATCGTGCGTCGGGGAACAGCCCGTACTTGCCGAGGAACTCCTGCACCCTGTTCTCACCGAGGTCGATCACTCCGGCATTCAGAGCGAGGCGGATATCCTCCACGCCGACGGTCTTGGTGACCGCGATGATGGTGACGTCCGAGGGATCGCGACCGACGATATCGGCTGCGTCGGCAACATGCCGCCTCACCGCCTCGTAGCGTGCGGCCAACGCAGCCATACGGGTGCCACGCCCCCTTCAACTAGGACGAAGCGTTGTCTGCGGGCCAGTCACGCTCGCCCGTGATCAAGTAGGCGATACGCTCGCCGATGTCGACGGCGTTGTCGGCGATCCGCTCGAGATAGCGGCTGGCGAGCACCATCGACGAGGCCCACTCGATCTCCTCTTCCTCCTGCAGTCGAGCAAGCTCGCGGAAGAACTGCTTGTAGAGGTGGTCGATCGGCTCGTCGAGTTCGGGGAGCTTGCGCGCGAGATCGAGGTCTCGCTTCTCAAGGGCCTCGCGGGTCGCGTCGAGCACGCGGTAGACGAGGTTCCCCTGGGCCTGGATGAGATCGTACAGCGTCTGGGGCCCACGCCGCGCTGCGGTGCGACGGGTCGCCTTCGCGATGTTGACGCCAAGATCGGCCATGCGCTCCAGATGCATGGCGATGAACACCAGGGACATGAGCAGCCGAAGGTCCCGCGCCACGGGAAACTGCGTGGCGATGGTCTCCAAAACGCGCTCCTCGACACCCACGCACCGAGCGTCGATCACGTCATCTCCTGCGATGACCTTGTCAGCAGTGTCGATATCGCCCTCGATAAGCGAGCTGACGGCCGCGCGTGTCGATGTGGATACAGAGGCCACAATGTCCACGACCTCAGCGTGCAGGTCGGCTAGTTCCTGGTTGAACTGCTCACGCATGTCTTCTCCTTGGCTACCTCGTCGCTCGTGTCACCAGTATAGCCGCGCCCGGTGAGCCACATGTGTCGCGCCTGTTACATCTCGTCGGACACGCAACATCCCGCGCCTATCCGAACCGACCGGTGATGTAGTCCTCAGTACGCTTGTCGCACGGGCTCGTGAAGATCTCGCTGGTCCGGCCGAACTCCACCATCACCGCAGGCTCCCCTGCGACCTCTTGCAGGAAGAACGCCGTGAAGTCGGAGACGCGGGCGGCCTGCTGCATGTTGTGCGTGACGATCACGATCGTGACCGTATCCTTGAGCTCGGCCATGAGGTCTTCGATCTTCTGCACCGAAGTAGGGTCGATCGCCGAGCACGGCTCGTCCATCAGAAGCACCTCTGGCTGCACGGCGAGCACGCGCGCGATGCACAACCGCTGCTGCTGGCCGCCGGAGAGCGTCAGACCGCCCCGACCGAGGATGTCCTTGACCTCTTTCCACAGGTTCGCGCGCTTGAGGGACTCCTCGACGACGGCGTCGAGCTCGGTCTTCTTCTTGACGCCCTGCAAGCGCGGACCGTATGCGACGTTATCGTAGATGGACTGCGGAAAAGGGTTTGGTTGCTGGAAGATCATGCCTACTCGACGTCTGAGGTCCACCGGGTCGACCCCGGGTCCGTAGATGTCGGCACCGTCTATCTCCATGAGACCCTCGACGCGCGTCGCGGGAATCAGGTCGTTCATGCGGTTGATGCAGCGCAGGAAGGTCGACTTCCCGCAGCCCGAAGGTCCAATGAATGCAGTGACGGCTTTGCTCCTGATATCGACGCTTATCCCGGTCAGCGCGTTGAAATCCCCGTACCAGAAGTTGAGGCCTTTCACGCGCACCTTCGAGGGGCCCGCGTCCGGGTGCTCGTGGTGGTGATGGCTGACTGAAGGCGACAAGGGGGTCATGAGCTCATTACACCTTTCGGTATCGCTTGAGGATCCACCGTGCGGAGAGGTTGAAGCCCAGGATCAACACCATGAGGAGCAGGGCCGTGCCATAGGCGGCCGGCAGGTTGATACCCTCGACGGCGAGCAGGTAGAGGTGGACCGTCATCGGCCTGCCGGACTCAAGTGGGGAGATCGGGATGTGGACCGCCTGCCCCATGGTGTAGAAGACCACGGCCGTCTCCCCGACCGCCCGACCGGTCGCCAGAACGATGCCGGTGATGATGCGCGGAGTCGCAGCAGGCAGAACGACCTTGCTGACCGTCTGCCACTTTGTCGCACCCATCCCGTAGGAACCCCACCGGATGTAGCGCGGGACCGCCCTGATCGCCTCTTCCGTCGCCCGCATGACGATCGGCAACATGAGCAGCGAGAGCGCGAGCGAGGCCGAGAGCATCGACAGACCGATTCCCATAGCCTCGACGAACAGCGCGAATCCGAACAGGCCCATGACGATCGACGGCACGCTCGCCAAAGAATCCGCCGCGAACCTGATCGTCGAGACGACGCGCCCTTGGTGCGCGTACTCGGCGAGGTAGACGGCAGCGAGCACGGCGATCGGCGTGCAGATGAGCATCGACAGGCCCGTGACGTAGAGGGTCGCTACGATGGTCGGTCCGATGCCGCCCTCGGCGTTCACGCCCTGGGGGGCGGTGAAGATGAATCCTGGCGAGATCGCGCGGATGCCGTTGATGAACACGTGCACGATTATCGCGCCCAGCACGGTCACGGTGATGCCGGCCGCGACCCACAGGACGCCGATGGCGATGTTGTTGGCTGTCCGCTTGTCCACCGCTAGTCCCGCATCCTGGAGAGCAAGCGCACCGACAGGACGAGGACCATCGATATCAGAAAGAGTATCGCCGCCATGCCGAACAGGGCGGTGCGATGTACGCCGGTCGAGTAGCCCATATCCATGACGATCTGGCTCGTGAGGGTGGCCATCGGCTCGCCGATGCCGGCGAAGAACTGCGGAGCGCCGCCGATCAGCATCAAGACGGCCATCGTCTCGCCCACCGCGCGCCCCATCCCCAAGATGATCGCGTCGACGATGCCGATCTTCGCGGCGGGCACCACGACCTTGTAGATCGTCTGCCACTGTGTGGCGCCCATCGCGAAACTCGCCTCGCGTATGCCCATCGGTATCGACTGCAGCGCATCCTCGGATAGAGCCGCTATCGTCGGCACGATCATGATCGCCAGAATGATCCAGGTGGTCATCGGGCCGAGGCCTATGCCTCCGGTAGCTTCACCGACGAGCGGCCTGAGCATGACGACACCGAAGAACCCGTAGACGACCGACGGAATGCCTGCCAGCAACTCAACCGCGGGGCGCACGATGCTGCGAACGCGGGGGGACGCGACTTCGGACAGGAACACCGCGGTGCCTACGGCAAGCGGAGTACCCAACGCCAGGGCACCGAAGGTGACCACGATCGAACCCTGGATCAGGGCCCGGATCCCGTACTCCCCGTCGCTTGGTGCCCACACCTTTCCGAAGAGGAACGGCGAGAGCCCGACTTCGGTGAGAATCGGCCACGCTTTCCACCCCACGAACGCGAAGATGAGCGCGACTGCCAGAACGGCTACGAACGCGCACATGAAGAACAGGGCGGCAAGCAGCCACTCCCTGACCTGGGTCTCGCGAGAGACCAGCCTCAGCTGGCCCACCGCAGGGGTGGCGCCGTCCGGGGGCGTCATTCGCCCGTCCTCTCGGCCACGGGGACGAACCCGGCATCGACCACTGCCCCGTTCTGAACGTCCTCAGAGAGCACGTAGTCGATGTACTCCTTGGCCAGACCCGACGGCTCTCCCTTGGTGAAGAAGTGCAGCGTCCTGGCTATCGGATACTCCTGTGACGCGACGGTCTTCTCGCTTGGCACCACGCCATCTATGGTGAGCGCCTTGACAGTGGTGGTGGTGAACCGGGGCGGCACGAAGCCCACGGAGATGTAGCCGATGGCGCCCTCGGAGCGGGCCACCACGTCGCGCACCTGACCTGTCCCCGGCAACACGACCGCCGACCGGTCGAACTTCGCGTCCTCGCCCATGACGATCTTCTTGAACGCTTCGCGCGTGCCCGATGCCTCGTCTCTGTTCACAAGGTCGATCTCACGATCCTCTCCACCGACCTCGCGCCAGTTGGTGATCCGCCCGGAGAAGATGCCGCGGAGTTGATCGGACGTCAGCTCGCTCACCGGATTGGCGGGATTCACGATCACCGCGATCCCGTCGAACGCGACCGGGGTGTCTATCAGGCCGTTGCCCTGTTCCTCGTCCTTCAGATCTCGTGACGAGGTCCCGATCTCGCTGGTGCCGGCGGACACGGCTTCGATGCCTGCCGAGGAGCCGAGTCCGGACACCAACACGGTGGTCTCGGGGTTGAGCTTCTGGAATCCCTCAGCTGCCTGCTCGGCGATGGGGAGAATCGTGGTCGAGCCGGTGACGATGACTTGGTCTGCGACCCGATCCGAACCCTGACAGCCCGTGAGCCCTGCGAGCGCAAGTGCCGCAGTCAGACAGAGCGCGACACCACGGACGCGAGCGCGCAGTGGCGACCAGTCGGGCCGGCCGCTGCGCGGTACGAGTAGAACCGATCGGTCGTCTCGGCGGTACAGATGCCGAGACTGGCGATTCTGCACGGGTCGACTCCTGCGGTCTCAAGGGATGCGGCCACGACAAGGCCGAGATCGAGTCCACCCGATTCGGCCCGCGCAAATGTACCAAAGTGGTTAACGAAATGCGACAGGGTTACTTCATCGACGTGGTAGTGGCACGGCCCGATGTGAGGGCCTACGTAGGCATCGATCTGCGACGGGTCGCACGACGCTGCCCGAGCGAGTTCTCGAGCCGTCTTCTCCGCGATCCCGGCCAGCGTGCCGCGCCATCCGGAATGCGCCACAGCAACACACGGTCCCGGGGCCACGAGCACGACCGGGACGCAGTCAGCGAAGAACAGCATGAGCGGGAGGTCAGGCTCGCACGTGAGCAGTGCATCGGTCTCGGGCAAGGGCGGGCTGCCCTCCCTGAGCAAAGGCGCCCGAGCCGGCATCCCGCGCCTTCACAGGGGTGACCCTATCGCCGTGCACCTGCTGCGCGCAGACGACTCGCTCGCCAAGCCCGCCGAGTCCCAGAGACTCGAGCAACAGCGCGCGGTTCGCGTCGACGTCCCGCGCGTCGTCGCCGACGTGCGCCGCGAGGTTGAGCCCGGCGAACGGACCGTCGCTCACGCCGCCTCCCCGCTCGCTGAATACCACGACCACCCCTCGCGCAAGCAGCCCGACGTCGGTCCAGCATGCGACTTCTCCGGCGACCCGCCGGACGAGCGTTGGACGTGCGATCGGTTGGGCGGACACGCGACCTCCTGTGTGCGTCGACGCGTCCAAGGGTATCCAAGTCGGTGTGACACGTCATGCGGCCCGCCGCCGCTCGACCATTGAGGAGATGCGAATGAGCCAAATCGACCTGGGGCGGTCTTTCAAAGCGTTCTTCGCCGACAAGGACTGGATCACGAAGACTCTGCTCGGATTCGTCTGGCTGCTGCTCGGCGTGACCGCACCCGTTGTGACAGGCGCACAACTCAAGTACATCCGTGGCGTCTCTGAAGGCAACGAAGAGCTACCCGACTGGAGCGACTTCTGGAACAAGTGGGTCGCGGGCTTCTTCGTCTTCGTCGCCGGCTTCATCTACTTCCTCCCAGTCGTCTTACTCGGCACCATCCTTGTCGTCCCCGCCGTCTTCTCGGCGATCGCGGGAGGCGATTCCGACGTGTTCGGCGCCCTTTTCGGCGGCAGCATGTGCTTGTTCCTGCCGTTGGCGATCGTCTACTCGGTCGCGGTCTCGGTGCTCTTCTCGGCGGCGATGACCAACTACGCCATGAAGGGGACCTTCGGGGCGCTGTTCGAGTTCGGCGTGATCCTGGAGAAGGTCCGTGGCGGTTCGGGCTACTTCACGGCGTGGCTGTTCACCATCGTCATCGCGTTCATCGGAGGTGCGGTGACGAGCGTTCTCAGCGCCACCGGCGTCGGCGGGATACTGGCACCCGCGGTCACGTACTTCACGCTCATGGCGAGCGGTCACGTGCTCGGCCAGTGGGCAGCCAACGCCTATACGATGGCAGCGTCACCAGCCGCGCCTGCAGGTTCGTATCCCCCGCCACCCCCCGCGTACCAGCCCCCGCCCCCAACCCCGACCCCGATCGCTCCCGCAGCCGCCCCGCCTGCGCCTACGGCTCCGGTGGAAGCGCCTGCAGCGCCGCTGGCCGAACCACCAGCGCCAACGCCGATCGCTCCGAGCGAGGCGGCCCCGGCCCCCGAGCAGGTGGCGGCTCCCGAGACGCCGCAACAGGCCGCGGACGACGGCGGTGCCGCGCCGCAGCAGTAACCGAGAACTTCACGGCAACGCGAGAAGCCCGCCGGTAGTGGCGGGCTTCTCTGTCGCCAAGCCAGATCGACCACATAGCAGGACCCGGTGGCGACGAGGTCCCGCCGTCGTCGCCACCGGGTCCAAACAGAATCGACCCGTTACGCCCTAGAAGGAGCGCTTCTTGAGAAACGCAGGTATGTCCAGGTCATCCTCGCCGATGGGCTCGAAGGCGGGCACACCAAGCCCGCCATCCTCCTCGTCGAGTCCCGTGAACGACATGGTCTCCTGCTTGCGCACGCCATCGAATCCGGTGGCGATGACCGTCACGCGGATCTGGTCCATCATCGAATCGTCGATGACCGCGCCAAAGATGATGTTCGCGTCGGGCGAGGCAGCGGCGGCAACCACTTCGGCCGCCTCGTTGACCTCGAACAGTCCCAGGTCACTGCCGCCCGAGATCGAGAGCAGCACGCCGTCGGCCCCCTGGATGGAGGACTCCAGCAGCGGGCTCGAGATGGCCGCCTTCGCCGCATCGTGAGCACGACCGTCTCCGGTCGCGATGCCGATACCCATCAGCGCGGACCCGGCGTCGGCCATGATGGTGCGAACGTCGGCGAAGTCGAGGTTGATCAGCCCCGGCACGGTGATGAGGTCAGTGATGCCCTGGGTGCCCTGGCGCAGGATGTCGTCCGCAATGCGGAACGCATCCAGTATCGATGTCTTCTTCTCCGCCACCTGTAGGAGGCGGTCGTTCGGGATCACGATGAGCGTGTCGACAGTGTCGCGAAGTCTCTTGATGCCATCGTCGGCCTGGAGCGCCCGCTTGCGCCCCTCGAAGGCGAACGGGCGCGTCACCACTCCCACGGTAAGCGCCCCTATCTCCTCCTTGGCTATCTGTGCGATCACCGGCGCCGCGCCGGTACCGGTGCCACCGCCCTGACCCGCCGTGATGAAGACCATGTCCGCGCCCTGAAGCGCCTCCTTGATCTCTGCACGATTCTCCTCGGCGGCCTGATAGCCCACGTCAGGGTCCGCGCCTGCCCCGAGACCCTTCGTCAGGTTCACCCCGACATGCACCTTGTAGTCCGCGTCAGACATCAACAGGGCCTGAGCGTCAGTATTCACCGCGATGAACTCGACGCCCTTGACGCCTGCTTCGACCATGCGGTTCACCGCGTTGGTGCCGCCGCCGCCGATGCCCACGACCTTGATGACTGCCAGGTAGTTTGCGCCCGTATCAAGCATGTGCGAGCCTCCCCCGCTTAGCTGCCAGAGCCATACTCTCAACCTCTAGTTGACCGTTACACACTCTGTAGAACGCTCAATCTTCGCATAAACCTTACCCAAAGCGCAAGCGCGCGCAACAAGAAGATTCCGGACACCCTGGTCGCGCCCGCTGCGATGCTGCTGCTCGACTCGGTGTTCAGCGACTACGGGGAGTTGTCGAGCCCCCTCCACGTCGGCCGCTCGACAACGCGTACGTTGATGTAGACGACCTTGCCCTTCTCCCGGCGGAGTATCTCCCGGATGAGGCGGTCCTTCGCCGCAAGCTGGGTCGCCGCGCCGATGTAGATCTCGACATCCTCGTTCGTTATGACTGCCGTCTTGTCGACGGTGGGAGCCGAGATGGCCCGTGTCATGGCTCTGAGTTGAGGGCTCAGTCCGGTCGCAACCTTCACGGCGTTGAGCAGTTCCTTCGATACGACACGCGCGCCCACGGCCGGCTTCACTTCGCCAACATCCCGAACCACCACGACGCCCGACTCTTCAGCGCTGCGCCGGCCGAGCCAGTGACCGTCGGTCGACACTACCCAAAGATCGGTTCCGCCCGCATCCACTACCGCGACAGGCCTTCGTTCCTTGATCGTGATCCGGACGGTGGAAGGGTAGTCGCGCGACACCTGAGCCTTCTCCACCCAGGCGTTACGTTCGAGCCGGCGCTCTATCGCCGAAGCGGGTAGCCACGGTAACGTCGCGCTGGGAGGTATCGCAGCGATCTTGAGTATCGCCGCCCTGTCGAGATGCCGACCACCGGTGGTCTGGATGCTGTCGACCCTGAACATGGGTGCCCGCGTCGCGGCAAGTGCACCCCAGACAAGCAGCACGACGGCCGCGATCGCCACTACGACCAGCCCGGCGCGACGCAAGCGGATACCCCTCTGCCTGCGCTCGCGCTCCTCCTTCTTGGCCGCCGATATCCGTTGACCGTGACGCGATGCGGGTGAGCGCTCTAGCGTCCGCTCCTGACGACCGGGGCCGCCCTTCTTGGAACCCGCTTTGCGCTGGGCATCGCCCTTGGCTTGACCGCTGTTGTACCGGACACGCACGGTGTCCTCGGCGCCGAGCACGACCCGCTTACGCGGACCGGAACGACCCGAGGAACCGGATTTCCGGCCTGAGTTCGATGCCATATGCATCCTCAACCGATTGGCGAACACGACCCACGAGTTCGAGCACGTCGGCAGCGGTTGCGCCGCCCGTGTTCACGATGAAGTTCGCGTGAACATCGGAGATCGCGGCGCCGCCGGCCGATGCACCCTTCAGACCCAGCGACTCGATCAGGCGGCCCGCCGAGTCACCTTCGGGATTGACGAACACGCTTCCGGCGTTCGCAACGCCGATCGGCTGCGTGCGCTTGCGCCGCCTTAGGCTCGCCTCCATCGTTCGGCGGATCTGGTCACGATCACCGGGTCCCAGGGCGAGCGACGCCTCCACGATGATACCGCGCGCCGGCAGGTCGGTGCGCCGATAGCCCCAGGCGACCTCTGAGCCGCGCAAAGCCACGAGACCCCTGCCCGGCACGAAGAGCGTGACCGACTCGACGACGTCTCCGATCCAGGCGTCCCGCGAGCCCGCATTCATCGCAAGCGCGCCGCCCAGCGTCCCGGGAATCCCGACCGCGAACTCGAACCCGGTCAAGCCGATGTTGAATGCGGCCTGCACGAGAGCCGCGAGCGACACCCCTGAGCCCGACCTGACGTGGCCGTCTTCCACCGAATGGCGCTTGAAGTCTCTGCCGAGCACCACGACAGCGCCCTCGTATCCCTCATCGGAGGCAAGTACGTTGCTGCCTCTGCCGAGAATGGTCCAGTCAAGCCCTCCGGCTTCGCAGGACTCGATGGTCAAGGTGAGGTCGGCCAGGTTCGCGCACTCGACGTAGAGCGCCGCCGGCCCACCGATGCGAAACGTCGTGTGCCGCGCCATCGGCTCGTCGCGCTTCACCACTCCGACGAGCTCCTCGTGAAGCCGCTCGTAGACGGCTGCTACGGGCACGGCGAGGACCCGCCACTGTCGCGGCTCTCGAGCGCGCTCACGATCTCGGGACCCAGGGTGGTCACGTCACCCGCCCCCATGGTCATGACGAGATCGCCCTCACGCAAGCGTTCGACCAGATAGGGAACGATGTCCGCACGATGCGGCAGGTAGGCCGCCCGCGCTCGCGGCCTGTGACGGAGAGCGGTTTCGAGCAGCGTTCGGCCGCCGATTCCGGGAATGGGTGCTTCCCCCGCGCTGTAGACATCCATCAGTACCAGCCTGTCGGCATCGTCGAACGCCGCGCCGAACTCGCCTGAGAACGCTTGCGTCCTGCTGTAGCGGTGTGGTTGGAAGAGCGCCCATATCCGATCGAAACCAAGGCCACGGGCTGCCTCAAGCGTCGCCCTCACCTCGGTCGGGTGATGCGCGTAGTCGTCTACGACGGTGACGCCGTCCACCTCGCCCACAAGATCGAATCGGCGGCGGACACCCGTGAACGTCGCCAGCGCGCGGGAGGCCTTCTCGGCATCCAGCCCGAGCACGTGCGCAAGCGCCATCGCTGCCGTTGCGTTGCTCACCATGTGCAGTCCGGGAACGCCAGTCAGGCACTCGACGGTCTCGCCAGACGGGAGACGTACCGTGAAAGTTCGACCGAGACCGGCTCGATCGCCCGCCAGACAGCGCACGTCACAGCGCTCATCGAATCCGTATGTCACGACATGGCGACCGCTACTTGCAGCGATCTCTACCAGACGCGCGTCGTCGCCGCATACGACCAGCGTTCCGTCGTCGACGGTACGCTCCATGAAATCCGCGAAGGTGCTTTCGATCTGCTCGAGGGAGTCGTAGTGATCGAGATGGTCCGCCTCGACGTTGGTGATCACAGAAACGAATGGGCTCAGGTACACGAACGACCCGTCGCTCTCGTCCGCCTCGACCACGTAGTGCTCGCCGCTTCCGCTGACAGCGTTCGCGTCGAATCCGTCGATCTCACCGCCGATGAGAAACGTCGGCTCGAGACCCATTCGCGAAAGCATCGTGGCGATCATCGACGAGGTGGAGGTCTTGCCATGCGTACCCGCGACCGCGATCGTCCGCCGGTCTTCGGCGAGATGAGCGAGCATCTTGGCGCGAGGCCACACCTCAAGTCCTCGGGCACGCGCCTCCCTGAGCTCGGGGTTTCGCTCGGGTATGGCCGAGGAGACCACGACCACCTGCGGGTCGCCCAGGTTCTCGGCGGCGTGACCGATGGCCATCGGGATGCCGGCGCTCTCCAGCGCGCGGGAGTAGCGGGACCTCTTCAGGTCGCTGCCGGTGACCCGCACCCCCCGTTCGGCCAGCACCAGTGCGATACCGCTCATGCCGGCACCGCCTGCGCCGATGAAGTGAGCGTACACCTGTTCAGTCACGGGCATCCCCAACCTGCGGATCGTGGTTATTGCTGGCAGCCTCTCGCGCGAGTCGGATCACGCCGGCGGTCGCGTCACGCCGGCCCAGGGCCAGCGATGCGGCAGCCATACTAGCACGCTGCTGGGGGTCGAGCAGGAGCCGGACGACCTCGTCACCGAAGCGTTGGTCGTCGAGCTCGTTGTCGCCGATGAGGACGGCCGCGCCGTGCTCGACCATCGACCGTGCGTTCTTGGTCTGGTGGTCATCGGTCGCGTAGGGATAGGGCACCAGGATGCAGGGGGCGCCAAGCACCGTCAGCTCGGCGATGGATGTCGCGCCTGCCCTGCCTACGACCAGATCCGCCGCGCAGATGGCCGACCCCATGTCGTCGACGTACTCACGCAAGATGAAGCGCTCGTCGTTCGCACTGTCTGCCCAACCGACGGCGCGCACAGTCTCGTACTCGGCACGACCGGTCACGAGCACGACGTAGAGCCCTTCGATGGCGAGCAGACGCTTCCTGAGCGCGCTGACAGCCATATTGAGGTGTCTCGCTCCTCGGCTGCCCCCGAACACCAGCAGCACGAGCGCGTCAGGCGGCAAGCCCAATGCTTCGCGCCCCTTGGTCCGGCTTGCGTCGAATATGCCCTCGCGAACAGGGTCTCCGGTGACCCGAGCGCGCGAAGGGTGTGCGAGCCCGGCAGCGGACTCCTCGTATGTGACGCCCACCGAGCGCGCCCACCGCGACAACACCCTGTTCGCCAGCCCGGGCACAGAGTTCTGTTCGTGCAACACCAGCGGTACCCGGCGCAGGACAGCGGCAAAGCCGACCGGAATCGAGACGTAGCCGCCGAAGCCGATCACCACGTCGGGCCGCTGCGTGCCGATTCGGCGCCATGCCCGATAGGTCGACAGGGCGATCCGCACGGACGAGGTGACCAGAGTGAGGGGTCGAGCGCGGTCGTATCCGCTCGCCTCAAGCGCCTCGAAAGGGACGCCTCGCTCAGGAACCAGGCGCGATTCGAATCCGTTTGGCGTCCCGACGAAGACTACTTCGTCATGCTCGGCGACGAGCCGCTCGGCCACCGTCAACGCGGGATAGATGTGGCCGGCGGTCCCCCCTCCGCTCACGAACACTCTCACGACGCGGTTCCTCATTTCTTCGTGGACGGACCGCACGCGGCACCAAGGCGCCGTACTCCGACACCGAGAGAATCAGACCCAGACAGATGAGCGTGACCAGCATGGACGACCCGCCATAGCTCACAAAGGGCAGCTGTTTTCCCGTGATCGGAATGAGCCCCGTGACCGCGGCCATGTTCAGGGTCGCCTGAAACGCCAGCATGCCCGTGAGGCCACCCGCAACGAGCTTCCCGAACGGATCCCTGGTGCCGATCGCGATGCGAAAGCCGGCCCACGTGAACAGCGAGATGCCCACCACCACGGACAACGTGCCGAGCAGGCCGATCTCCTCGCCGATGATGGCGAGAATGAAGTCGTTGTGCGCCGCGGGCAGGTAGAAGAACTTCTGACGCGACAGGCCAAGCCCCACCCCATCGACACCCCCCGTGCCGAACGCGAGCAGCGCCTGGACCGACTGGTAGCCCTTGCCTTGAGGATCGGACCATGGATCCAGGAAGGACAGGAATCGCTGCGCGCGGTAAGGCTCGACAGCGATCGCCAGCGCAGCAAAGGCCACCACGCCTGCGACGGCGCTCGCGACCCACTTCCAATCGATGCCCGCCAGGATGAGGACGATGCCCACAGAGGCGATCAGCGTCAGCGTTGTGCCGAAGTCCGGTTGGAGCATCACGAGCACAGCCGGGACGCCAACGGCCATGCCGACTCGGCCAAGGAAGGTGTTCGTGGGGGTCTTGCCCTGCATCCACTCGATAGCGATCGAAGCGACCAGCAGAACGCACGCGATCTTGGCGAGTTCCGAGGGCTGAAGGCTGAATAGCCCTAGCGGTATCCAGCGTCGCGCTCCGCCACGCACGATGCCCAGAAGAAGCGTCACCACGAGGAGCACCACACCGCCGACCCAAAGAACCCAAGATGTGTTCCTAAGCCGGCGGTAGTCGAATCTCGACAGCAACCATGCGATCGGCGCACTCATGCCGATGAAGACGAGCTGCCGGGCGAGGTAGTGCCAAGAGGCACCTTCGCGCACGGTGGCGGTCACGGACGATGCCGAGTAGATCATCAGCAGCCCGAACGCGGTGAGGTAGAACGCCGAGCCCAGCAGCACGTAGCGCGCCCCCGGTCCGCCAGCGTACGCGTGCTTGGGCGGGGTCACTGCGCGCCACCTTCTCCCAGTGCGGCGACGAGCGCCTTGAACGCGCGGCCTCTCTCGCCGTAGTTCTCGAACTCGTCGAACGATGCGCAGGCAGGCGAAAGCACGACGGCAGCGCCAGGCTCGGCGAGCTCGCATGCGACCGACACCGCATCGGCCAGGTTCCCGGTCTGTCTCACCGTGGCCGGGGAACCGCGAAATGCAGCGAGCAGTTGCGGCGCAGATTCACCGAAGACCACGACCGCGCTGCACTTCTCTGAGGCCTCGCGGGCCAGAGCTGTGAAGTCGTTGCCCTTGTTGCGTCCCCCGAGCAGGAGGACGAGTGGGCGATCGTCGAAGGACGCGAGCGCTTTCGACACCGCATCCGGATTGGTAGCCTTGCTGTCGTTGAACCAGTCGGCGCCGCACACGGTCCCCACCGGCTCCAGCCGATGCTCGATGGGCTCGAACGTGGTGAGCCCCCACTTCAGATCCGATGCGCTCACACCAAGCGAGTGGGCGGCGGCGGCAGCGGCCAGTGCGTTACTGACGTTGTGCGGCCCCTTGACCCGCAACTCATCGGCCCGTACGAGACGCACGGTGCCTCCGCGGCTGCCCAGGGCCAACGTGCCCGACACCAGATATGCGCCGTTAGCATGAGCGCTCGTCAGGCTCACGCGCACCACGGGTACACCGCGCCGCTCGACCTCCTCGGCATAGGGCGCAGAGCCCCGGTCATCGACGTCGATCACAGCCACGTCGTCGGCGGTCAGATTGCGGAAGATCTTCGTCTTGTCCGCGACGTATGACTCCAGCGACCCGTGCCAGTCGATGTGGTCAGGAGTGATGTTGAGCAGTACCGCAGCGCGCGGGTGGAACGTCTCGGTCAGCGCCAGCTGGAACGAGGAGACCTCGGCGACGAGGACGCGAGCCGAGTCACACTCAGCGACCGCCTCGATCGCCGGAACGCCGATGTTGCCGACGGCGAGCGAGGGAATCCCGCCGGAGTCGAGCAGGTGCGCGAGTAGTGCGGTCGTCGTCGTCTTGCCGTTCGTACCGGTGACAGCGACCCACGGGCAGTCGGAACGCGAGTACGCGAACTCGAGCTCCGAGATCACGCGCGTCGCGCACTCCCTGGCCGCGCGCATCAACTCGGAGTGCGGGGGGATGCCGGGACTCGCGATGCATACGTCGTACCGGCCCTCGAGCTCCCTCGCCCCAAGGACGACGACGGCGCCCGAGCCCGCAAGTTCGTCGGCAAGTTCGCGCAGCCTCGGACTGTCCGCACCGTCGACGGCGGTGAGCGACGACGCCTCGGTCCCGAGCAGGTTCGCACAGTAACGAGCGGCGGCCGCGCCGCTCGTACCCAGGCCAAGTACGAGAATGTCGCCGAGGTGCTCCACGCTATCCCTTCACCCGTACCGATTGGACGAAGTAGAGCGCAAAGCCAAGGCCAGCGAGTATGCCGGTCACGATCCAGAACCGGACCATTACCTTCGTCTCCGACCAGCCGATCATCTCGAAGTGGTGGTGAAGCGGGGCCATACGGAAGATCCGCTTGCCGGTGAGCTTGAAAGACGCGACCTGCAGCACGACCGACATCGTCTCGGCCACGTAGATGCCGCCGATGACGAGAAGCAGAAGCTCGGTCTTGGTGACGACGGCCAGCGCGGCTATCGCGCCACCAAGTCCCAGCGAACCGGTGTCTCCCATGAAGATGTCCGCGGGGTAGGAGTTGTACCACAGGAATCCGATACAGGCGCCGGCAATGGCCGCGCCGAGCAGCGCGTTCTCGAGCGTGTTCTGCCGATACGCGATACCGGCGAACGCAAGGGTGACGATCATGACCGTCCCGGCGGCGAGTCCGTCGAGGCCGTCGGTCAGATTCACAGCATTGCTCATCCCGATGATCATGACCGAGACGAACGCCAGGTACAGCCACGGGACAAGAAGCACCATCCCGCTCGATCCGATCGGGATCGCGGTCGTGAGCACGCCAAGATCGATCTTGGCGGTCGTCAACGGCAACTGAAGCCACGTCGGGACTCCCGCCCAGTTCACCGCCAGCAGACAGAACACGACCGCGATGGCCGCCTGCCACATGAGCTTCGCACGCGGCCGCAAGCCCAGCGAGCGTTCGTGAGCGACCTTCGACCAGTCGTCGATGAAACCCAGTGCCCCACACGCCAGAGTCACGCCGAGCGCCAGAACGCTGGGCCGGGTCGGGGTGCCCATCAGTAGGAAGGTGCCGGTGACGACGATGAGAATCAGGACTCCGCCCATCGTCGGAGTCCCCTGCTTCACCAAGTGCCCTTGCGGTCCATCTGCGCGAACCTGCTGGCCGATGTTGCGGACCCTCAGCAGCCGGATCCACAGGGGGAAGAGCGCCGCAGAGACCACCAGCGCGATCGACGACCGCGAGGAAGACCTGGTAGGTCGGGTACTGTGCGAGTCTAGCCAGCACGAGGAGTCACGATCCCATCCACCACGGCTTCGAGCCCCATCACTCGGGACGCCTTGACCAGGACCGCATCGCCCGCGGCGAGAAGGTCGTCGAGCACCTCGACCGCCTCGTCGGCCGTCTCGCACGGGCGCACGGCGTCAGCTGACATCCCCTTCGCCTTGGCGCCGTCCGCTATGCGCCGCGCCTTGACGCCCACGGTCACGAGGACGTCGATCGCCGCGATTGCCACCTGCTCGCCGATACGGAAGTGCGCGAGTTCGGTGAGTGAGCCGAGCTCGGCCATGTCTCCAAGCACCGCGACGCGCTTCCCCGCGGTCTGGACCTCCGCCAGCGTCTCCACGGCGGCCGCCATCGATGAGGGGTTCGCGTTGTACGCATCGTTGATCACCAGCACCCCGCTCGCGGCGGTGATCGACTCCATGCGCATGGACTGCGTTGCTGCGTGCGCCAGGCCTTCCGCAACCATGTCGAGACTGACGGCGAGTCTCAGGCCCACCGAGGCCGCCGCGAGCGCGTTGTAGACGTTGTGGCGCCCGGGTACCGGTAGCACGACCCGCACGGATCCTTGGGGCGTCACCATGTCGAACGACGGCTTGCTCTCCGCATCGAGCTCGATGCTCTCGGCGTGCACCGCGCACTTCTCTCCAAGCCCGTAGTACGTCACTGGCGCGAGCGCCTCGGCCGCAAGCACGCCGGAGAAGTCGTCATCGCCGTTGAGGAACACCGCGCCGTCCCGGGGAACGCACTTGACGAGTTCCCCCTTGGCCGTCGCAACGGCTTCTTGGGAGCCGAGCAGCTCTATGTGCGACGTACCGACGTTGGTCACCAGACCGAAGTGCGGTCGGGCGATGGTACACAGTTCCTCTATCTGCCCGAGCCCGCGCATCCCCATCTCGACGATCAGCGCATCGGTATCCGAGCCCGCCGAGAAGACGGTGAGCGGTACTCCCAGCTGGTTGTTTCGGTTGCCTGCTGTCGACACCACGCGCATGCTCGTGCCCAGCACCGCGGCCAGGAAGTCTTTGGTAGTGGTCTTGCCGGTCGAGCCCGTGACGCCGATGACAGCACAGCGCAGACGCGAGCGATGCCAACTCGCAAGCGCCTGGACCGCCGCGAGTGAGTCCGCCACCTGCAGCACCGCCGCGTTGCGTTGGGCCGCGAGCACCACTGCGTCGGCGAACTCCTCGGCTCCTCTGGTGACAAGGATCAGCCGGGCTCCCGCCCGCAGTGCGTCCTCGATGAAGACGTGACCGTCGGTCGTGGCGCCCGGCAAGGCCGCGAAGATGCAGCCGGGCTCGACCTCTCGCGAGTCGACCGCAAGGCCGTTCACGGAGGTGTCGGGGCTGCCCAGCAGCACCTCGGCGCCGGTGATCTCGGCAACCGTTTCGACCGTGGCCCTCAGCATCGCTCGAGCACCTCCCTCGCGACCTCGCGATCGTCGAAGTGGATCGTGCGGTCCGAGAAGATCTGGTAGTCCTCGTGGCCCTTACCGGCTATCAGCACGGTGTCGCCGCGGGCGGCCGAGTCGATGGCCCTTTCGATGGCACGGCGGCGATCGACCTCGACCTCGTAGGAGGCCTCGGCCGCTCGCAAGCCGTCCTCGATCTGCAGAATGATGCCAACCGGGTCCTCGGAGCGCGGATTGTCGCTGGTCACAATGACGTGGTCCGCGGCGGCCGCGGCACGTCCCATCATGGGTCGCTTGTCGGGATCGCGATCTCCGCCGCACCCGAACACCGTGAGCACGCGGCCGCGCGTGACCTCAGACACCGCCGCGATGGCCTTCTCGAGCGAGTCGGGCGTGTGCGCGTAGTCGACCACTACCGAGAAGGGCTGGCCGCAGTCGATACGCTCGAGCCGTCCCGGCACCTGCGGCGCCGACTCCAACCCGGCGACGATCGCATCGAGTCCCACGCCGAGCGACATCGCGCAGCCGGCCGCGACGAGCGCGTTGCTGACGTTGTAGTCGCCGGCCAGGGGCAGTCGGACGTCGGCGTCGCCGGCCGGCGTATGGAGCCGAAACGAGCTGCCCGTCGCGTCCAGCCGCTCGTTCGAGGACCGCACGTGCGCCGACTTGGTCCTGCCCACCGTCAACACCGCGCCGAGCTCGTTGGCGATCCCCATACCGAATGGATCGTCGATGTTGACCACGCGGGCCTCGCAGTCGAACTCAGTGAACAGCCGCTTCTTGACCGAGTAGTACTCCTCGATCGTGTGGTGGAAGTCCAGATGGTCCTGCGTGAGGTTCGTGAACGCGGCGACGGCGAAGCGCATGCCGTCGACCCTGTGCAGGTCGATAGCGTGGCTCGAAACCTCCATCGCACACACCGCAGCGCCCGCGTCCCTCATCTCGGCCAGGAGCGCCTGCACGTCGGCGGATTCGGGGGTCGTTCGGCCGGCGGCCTTTCGTTGTCCGGCGACGCGCGTCTCCACAGTGCCGACAAGCCCGGTGATGTTTCCAGCGGCCATTGCGATCGAGTCGACGAGATAGGCGGTGGTGGTCTTGCCGTTGGTCCCGGTGATGCCGACGATGTCGACGCTCTCGCTCGGCCGACCGTAGAACTCGGCCGAGGCGAAAGCCAGCGCCACACGGGCATCGTCGACCACGAACTGCGGAATCTCCAGCTCCAGCTCTCGCTCCACAACGAGTGCGGTAGCACCGTGTGCGACCGCGTCGGCCGCAAAAGAGTGACCGTCGTTAGCGAAACCCGGGACGCAGAAGAAAGCGTCGCCCGGCCTCACGCGGTCCGATCGGTAGGCGACACCCGTGACGAACGCGTCGGTGGATCCCGTCGGCCGGGCGCCAACGCCTGCGAGCAGCTCGATCATGGTGCTTTGGTCCACGCACTCCCCTTGCCTGAACGGTCGAGCGATTCTAGCATCGGCTAGTCGCGCGCCCCTTGGTCCGACACCGGACCGACACCTGCCTTGGTCGGCGTCTTCTCAGTGGTCTTGAGCGAGTCGACCTGATACGTCGACGAGGGTGGGATCTTGAGGTGGGCGACGGTGAAACGCCCCAGCTTCGAGAAGGTCGGCGCCGCTACCGCGCCACCGTAGATGCCTTTGGTGGGCTCGTCGAGGATGACGCTTACCACAACCTGCGGGTCCTCGGCGGGCAGGAAGCCGATGAAGGATCCCACATACCGCCCGCCGCCGTAGCCGCCGCCGTTCGGGTTGGCTTTCTGGGCGGTGCCGGTCTTGCCGGCGACGGCATACCCGCGAACCCGGGCCTCCTTGCCGGTGCCCTCGGTCACAACTGCCTGGAGGATCTTGGTGACGGACTCCGAGGTCTTGGCCGATATCGCTCGGCGCTTGGGCCATGTGGGAACCGAGGCCGAGTCAGACGGCACATCGAGGAGGAAGTGGGGCGTCGTGAGCTCCCCGCCGTTCGCGATGGCACCGATGGCCCTGACGAGCTGCAGCGGCGTCACCGAGACCCCCTGACCGAACGGGATGTTCCCGATCGAGGACGGCGACCAGGACTCCGGGCTCGGGAGCCAGCCGGTGGTCTCACCCGGAAAGTCGACACCGGTCTTCTCGGTCAGCCCGAAGGCCGAGAAGGAATCGTAGAGACCTCGCTTCCCGAGTTTGAGCCCCAGTTTCACGGTTCCGACGTTGCTGGAGTTCGTCACGATCTGCGTGAGTGTCCAGCGGACCGCACCCCTGCCGTGGGACTCGTGGATGGTCCTGTCGCCCACCCGGATAGTCGAAGGCAGCGAGAACTTCGTCTTCGGGGTGTACAGGCCCCGATCGATGACCGCCGATGCGGTCAGGCACTTCATCGTGGAACCCGGTTCGTACGCATCGGTGATCGGCCTGTTGCGGATCGACTGGGGTTTGGCCTTGCCGTAGTTGTTCGGGTCGAACCCCGGAGCAGATGCGATCGCGTAGAGCTCGCCGTTCTTCGGGTTCATGATGACGACAGTGCCGCTCTTCGCGCCCCACTTCTGTACTGCCTCGCCGATCTCGATCTGGGCTTGGTACTGGATGTCCTTGTCGATGGTGAGCACGACGTCCTTGCCGTGGACAGGGTCGAAAGCCTTCTGTATGCCACCGGGTATGGGCCGGCCCTGGGGATCGCGCTCGCCCAGGACGACCCCGGGCCGCCCTGCGAGCAACTCGTCGTACTCGGCCTCCAAGCCGGACAGACCGTGGTCATCCACCCCGACGAAACCGAGTGACTGGCAGGCGAGTTCGCCTGACGGGTAGACCCGGCTGAAGTCGTCCGTGAAGCCGACCCCCTTCAGCTCGAGCTTCTCCAGCTCAGCCGCGCGAGCAAGGTCGACCTTCCTGTCGATGTAGACGAAGCCGGAGTCCTTCTTCAGCTTGGCCAGGTACGCCTTCTCGTCACCACCGAGTGAGGACGCCAGTGCGCGAGCAGTCCCGACCTTGTCCTTGATCAGATTCGGCGACGCGAAGACGGTCCGAGCCGCCGTGCTGACGGCCAGGGGCTCGCCTTCGCGGTCGTAGATGGTCCCGCGTCGCGGCGGAAGCTCGATGTCACGAAGGCGCTGTGCGGTCGCTTGGCGTGTCAGCGCGGGGGCCTGCACGACCTGGACCCAGACGAGCCGTACACTGATGAGCACGAATGCGGCAAGGAAGCAGAAGAGCAGGAGTGCGTGGCGACCGCCGCCGTTGGGCTGCGTCCGCTTGCGGCTCACGTGCTCTCCGTCTCCGAGAGCCGCTTCACTTCGAGGACGCCAGTCCCACGTCGCCAACGAGAAGCACCTGTGCCTCGCCGGCGGTGAGGTCCATCAGGCTCTTGATGGCTTTGTCGACACCATCTCCACCGGCAGGGACCGCTGGCCTGTCCGCCGACGCATCGGGCACTACGCCGGGTTCGGGCGCGATGTTGATCATGGCCATCCGGCGAGCCGGCGCCATCCCCATGGTCTGCGACGCGATAGCGCGGATACGCGACGGAGAACCCAGGGCGCTTTGGCGCACCTCGAGCATGTCTCCTTGATACCGTGCGTTCTTGATGGCGCTGCGCAACTCGCTCGAGCGCATCGACGCCTCGGCCGCTTTGACCGACAGCCACACCCGGCCCATACCCAGCGCCACTACCAGCACCATCAGGAGCGCGAACGAACGGAACGTCCCACGCGCAGCCTCGGCGCGAGCGGTCGCACTGCGCTTGCGCGCCGGGGTCTTCGATGGCGCGCGTTCAACCACGCGCAGGTGCGGCTTACGGGCGCGCGAAGCAGGACGCTCGTGGCGAACCGCAGGCAGACCCATGCTTCACACCTCCTATCGACCGCACTATGCGCGCGACTGTCCTTACCTCTTCTCGGCGACACGCAACTTGGCGCTGCGTGCCCGAGGGTTGTCCTCGATCTCGTCGGAAACGGGCACGATGGCGCGTTTCGTGACGATGTCGACTACCGGCTCACTACCACATGTACACACCGGGAGACCCGGCGGACACGTGCACCCCTGCGCGGCCTCGGCAAACGCGTGCTTCACGATTCGGTCCTCGAGTGAGTGGTAGCTGATCACCGCTACCCTTCCGCCCGGAGCGAGCCACGCGATCGCCGAGGGCAGAGCTCTCTCGAGCGCGTCCAGCTCGCCGTTGACCTCTATTCGCAGTGCCTGGAAGGTCTTCTTGGCTGGGTGCCCCCCGGACCGGCGGGCCGCGGCCGGCACCGCGGCCTTGATCACCTCAACGAGGTCGCCGGTCGTGGAGATGGGCCGACGGGCGCGCGCAGCTACGATGAAGGATGCGATACGCGAGGCCCATCGGTCCTCACCGTAGTCTCGGATGATCCGGGCGAGGTCTGCTTCAGAGTATGTTGCGATGACCTCAGCGGCGGTAAGGGTCTGACGACCCGGATCCATCCGCATGTCCAACGGGGCATCGGCCTTGAACGAGAAGCCCCGTTCGGCAACGTCGATCTGGGGTGAGGAGACTCCCAAGTCGAACAGGATCGCATCCGCATACGGGATGCGCGCCTCGACCAGAAGCCCATCGAGATCCCCGAAGTTGCCCTTGAGCAATACGGTGTGTACCTGAGTTTCTTGCTGGCCGAGGCGTAGTGTGACTGCTGCTGCCTCTAGTGCTGCGTCATCTTGATCGATGCCCACGAAGATGCCCGTGGGTGAGATGAGGTCTACAAGCCGTTTCGCGTGTCCTGCCCCGCCTAAGGTGCAATCGACGACGATCGAACCGGGATGCGGCGATAAATGCTGCGTGACCTCGGCCAGCAAAACTGGGGTGTGCCGGTATTCCATTGTCAATCCCTACAGGAGCCCGGCGTCAGCCAGTTCCTGGGCGAGATCCTCTATCTTCTCCGTCGAAGCACCGCTGTACGTGCTCCACGCACCCGAATCCCATATCTCGATCCGGTTGCCGTTGCCTGTCACCGCGACGTCTCTGATCAGGCTTGCGTGCTCACGCAGGTTCGCGGGTAGGGAGACGCGTCCTGCCGAATCGAGCTCGGTCTCGAAGGCGCCGGTAGTGAAGAATCGACGCAGCTGGCGCTTGCGCGGGTCGAAGTCAGACCCTGCGAGAAGACCGTCCACGAAGGCCCGGTACTCCTCGGCGGGATAGACGTAGAGGCAATCGTCCAGGCCTTTGGCGACGACGATCCTGCCCGTCATCTGTGCCCGGAACTTCGCAGGCAGCGAGACACGCCCCTTGGCGTCCAGCGTGTGCTGGTGGTCGCCCAGAAACACCCCCGCGCACCTTCCCTCGTTCGTCTCCTTCGAGGACGCCCCCCTCGAGGCGCTTCCTCCCTGCACGTAGGAATCTATGCCACTTCATCCCACATTGCAATACTTTCATGGGAATTCATCACACTTTGGCAACATCGCATTTCGGGCGACGATAATCGCTCCCACAAAGTCGCGTTCGCAGACCGAGAACCAACCGTTGCCCGGTGTCGTCTTAGTTCTCACGTAGGGCAAAGATGATTGGCGGCAGGAGGCAAACGAGGACAGGCGTGTCGGTCGTGATTGCCCTGCGGGAGCAGGTGCGGGTAGAATCATCTCGAACCCCACCGCTTCCCGGAGGTGAAGGAATCACATGACCTACAACTGGCCCGCAGCAGTGGTCTACGTTCTGATTCTCGCGTTCTTCGCTGTCATCGCCATCGGCATCGCTCTTGGGGCGTATGCGGCGACACAGCTCAAGAAGAACGAAGCGAAGGCGGAGCCGACCCAGACCTCGTAGGTCGCCCTCCTTCCAGCCTGATCCATCGGCGCTCTCGGCCCTATCGTGGCGAGGGCGTCTTTGTATCCAGGGGCGCCGGCGAGGAGGTTGTCATGAAGCGAACAGCCCGTGTGACGGCGTTCGTGGTGGGCGCGCTCTTCTTGGCGACGGCGGTGGCTGCCTTGGGATACTCGCTGGGCTCCGGCGTGCTCCCACAGTACTCGGCGGTCAGCTCGAGCGATGCGTCGAAGGCTGTGATCGCGCAGCCCGTCAGCGAAGCCGGCCAACTTGCCTACGGAGGAATCTCCTCGCAGGAGGCTGCGACGGTGGCCGGAGCGACGGACGGCAGCTCACAGGCGAGCGCTCCCCCGTCCGACAGGCTGCTGATCGTCACGGCCTCCATGGACGTCCGCGTGGACGATCTCGACGAATCGCTCGACGCCCTGAGGTCCTCGGTCGCCAAGAACGGCGGTGAGGTCGCGGAGCTCAGCATCTCCTCGGGCGAGTCACCGATCGGTCCCGTCCCGCTGGACGCTTCGGCGAGCGATTCGGAGCCACACGGACCCTCCAGCGCGATCGTGACGATCCGCGTACCGGCCGAGCGCCTCGACGCGCTCCGTGATGAGGTCGGCAGTCTGGGCACCGTCGTCTCTGAGTCAGCATCAGCCAGCGATGTCACCGAACAGGCCATCGACCTCGAGGCACGGCTGAGGAATCTACGGGCCGAGGAGGCGCGCCTCCGCACGTTTCTCGCGCGTACGAGCAAGGTGAGCGAGCTTCTCGAAGTGGAGCGGGAACTCGCCCGGGTGCGCGGCGAGATAGAGTCGATGGATGCCCAACTCACCTATCTCGAGCGTCAGGCAGCTCGAGCCACCCTGACGGTCTCGTTGAGCGAGCCGGGCCCGGTGGTCCGGCCCGCCACCGGCAGTTGGGGCCTTCGCGAGGCGATCACCCGCGGCATCCAGGCCACTGCCTCTATGGTCTCGACGATGATCACCGTCGCGATTCCCCTGACGTTCGTCGCACTCGTTGTGTTCGCCATCGGCTACCCTGTACGCACGCTGCTTCGCCGACGCGGGCGGAGCACCACATCGGCTGCAGGCGAACAGCAGGAGGACGGCGAGGCGTGATCTCCAGACCAAGGTTCCGGCTGCCGTTGTTCGCGGCGCTCGCCATCGTGATCGCGGCCTACGCTCTGCGCTCGCTGCTCGTTCGCGGTGGCGACTTCGCGCCCGACCTACCCGGCGACGCGATAGTCGCGGTAGCGCTGGTCGTGGCTGTGGCCTTCGTCGCGTACTCGCGGCACCGCGAGTCGCGCGAGGGCTCCGCCGACGACGAAGCCGACGACAAGGACTAGCCCTTCTCCTTGTACGGCTTGCCGTCCGCTGCCGGTGCGACGGCCCGGCCGACCACTCCGGCGAGCACGACGACCGTCAGCACGTACGGCAACATCAGGAAGAACTGCGGCGGTATGTCGATCTTGTCGGAGAAGAGCTGCAGCTTGAGCTGCAGTGCGTCGGCGAACCCGAAGAGCAGCGACGCGAGGTACGCGCCTCCCGGGATCCATCGGCCGAAGATCATCGCAGCCAGAGCTATGAACCCCCTGCCGTTGGTCATGCCCTCGGTGAAGGAGCCGACCTGCTCGAGCGTCAGGTTCGCACCCGCCATACCTGCCATGAAGCCGGAAACAAGAACGGCGAACCAGCGGCCCTTCAGTACGTTCACTCCGACCGTGTCAGCCGCGCGTGGATGCTCGCCCAAAGAGCGCAGCCGCAGCCCCCATCTGGTCCGATAGAGCGACCACGTGAGGAATATGGCGGCGAAGATCCCGAAGTAGACGATGGGCGTGTAGCTCAGGAAGACCACGTCGATCCACGTCCAGATCGTCCCGAGGAGACCGTCGCCCCCGGTCGGGAAGTCAAACACCGGCTGTATCGTCTTCACGGGGTCGGTGGTACCCGGGCGACCGAAGATCGTCTCCATGAGGAATCCGGTGACCCCCAGCGCGAGGATGTTGATAGCCGTACCGGAGATGACCTGGTCGGACCGCAGGTTCACCGATGCCCACGCGTGCAGCGAAGCGAAGATGAGTGCACCGGCGACCGCTCCGACCACGCCGAGCCAGGTGTTGCCGGTCAGGAGCGCGACCGCGACACCCGAGAAGGCGGAGATGAGCATCAAGCCTTCCATCGCGATGTTGACCACTCCGGAACGCTCGCAGATGGCGGCGCCGGTGGCCGCAAGGGCGATGGGCGTCGCCAGCCGTACAGCGGAGGCGAACAGCTCGGGAGTGAAGACCTCAGCGAGCATCTGCGCCCCCCTTCTGTCGGCGGAACTTCGACACTGTCCACGTCACTATCGTCTCGGCACCGACGAGGAAGATGATCGTGCCCTGAATGATCGAGATGACCTTCTGGGAGACCCCCGCCTCCAGCTGCATCGTCCCGGCACCGGCCGACAGAGACGCCGAAGAGGATGGCCGCGGCAATCACGCCTATCGGGTTGTTCTTGGCGAGCAGCGCGACGGCGATACCCGTGAACCCGAAACCGGACGAGAACTGGTCGAACAGCCGGTAGTGGACGCCCATCACCTCTGTCGCGCCCGCCAGACCCGCGATCGATCCCGAGATGCAAAGCGACTTGATGGTGGTCGCAGAGACCGACACGCCACCTGTCTGCGACGCGAACGGGTTGAAGCCGACCGCCCTGGCTTCGAAGCCCAGCACCGTGTACTTGAGAATCCACCACACGATGATGGCTACCGCCACGCCGAGGATGAACCCAAGATGCGCCCGGTTCTGGGCGAGGAACGGGAACACGTCGGAGATGCGCGGGAGCTGGCTCGTGACAGGCAGCTGCGGCGTCTGCGGAATCGCTCCCTCGGCCTTGAACGGGCCGGTGACTATCCAAGACACGAGGTAGCGACCGATGTAGGTGAACATCATGGTCGTGATGACCTCGTGTGCGCCGATCTTCGCCTTCATCAGCGCCGGAATGAACGCCCACGCGGCGCCCGCCAACATGGCGGAAAGCAGGATCAGGGGCACCGATACGGCCCACGGGTAGCCCGGCGATCATGACGCCTACGAACGCGGCCGCCATGCCACCCAAGAACAGCTGCCCCTCGGCGCCGATGTTGAACAGTCCGGACCGGAATCCGTAGGCCACTGCCAGACCCGTGAATATCAGAGGCGTCGCCCGCAGCAGCGTCTCGCCTATCTGCCGCACGCCGCCGAACGCACCGTAGAACATGGCGGCATAGGCCTCGATCGGGCTGTGGCCGGAGGCGAGGATCACGACCGAACCGACCAGCAAGGCGATGACCACCGAGATGAACGGGGTCGCGATGCTCACGATGCGCCGGAAACGCTCCTGATCCAGCGCGTACTGCTTCTCGGCTTCCAGGGCTGCGGCGTGTTCGGCCTCGGTGGGCGGAGGACGGTTGTCGATGTCAGGCAACGTCTCCCCCTCCCCGCGTGCTCGCGTCGGGAGCGGCGCCTCGGGTCTTGCCGCCAGTCATGTAGTAGCCGAGTTCCTCCTCGGTCACGGCCCCGCCCTCGAACTCCGCCGCGATCTTGCCCTCGTACATCACGAGGATCCGGTCGGAAAGCGACATCACCTCTTCGAGCTCCATGCTGATGAGCAGCACGGCCTTGCCCGCATCCCTCTCCGCAAGGATCCTGCGATGGACGAACTCTATCGCGCCGACGTCAAGGCCCCGAGTCGGTTGCCCGGCGATCAGCAGCTCGGGGTTTCGCCCCAGCTCCCGCGCGAGCACGAGCTTCTGCTGGTTTCCGCCGGAGAGGTTCGCAGCGGCGACGTGCTGGTTGGGGGTCCGTACGTCGTACTCCTTGATGCGCTCGACGGCCTCGCGCTCCAGCGCCTTCCTGTCGAGCACACCCCACTTCGAGAACGGCGGCCGGCGCTGGTCACCCAGGGCGACGTTCTCCACAAGATCGAACTCCAGGACCAGCCCGCGGCGATGGCGATCCTCGGGCACATGCGAAACGCCCGAGGCGATCGTTGTCCTGGGATCGTCGCGCGTGATGTCTTTGCCGCGCAGCAGCAGCGTGCCGCCGGTCGGCTTGCGCAGCCCCATGATGGCCTCGATGAGCTCCGTCTGGCCGTTGCCGCTGACACCCGCTATCCCCACGACCTCGCCGGCGTGAACGGTGAGCGACACGCCCTTGAGCACGTCGAGCTTGCGGTCGTCCTTCGCCTGCAGGTCGCGCACTTCGAGCACGGGGGCGCCGGGATGCGACTCGCCCTTCTCGACGCGAAGCACGACGTCGCGTCCGACCATCATGCGGGCGAGGCTCTCCTCGTTGCACGCGCTCGGCGTCGTCTCGCCCACCACTCGGCCGTTGCGCATGACGACGATGCGGTCGGAGAACGCCATCACCTCGTCGAGCTTGTGCGTGATGATGACGACCGCCAGCCCCTCTGCGACGAGTTCCCGCACGATCTCGAAGAGCTCGGTGACCTCCTGCGGGGTCAGGACCGCCGTGGGTTCGTCCAAGATGAGTATCCGGGCGTCTCGGTAGAGCGCCTTGAGGATCTCCACACGCTGCTGCATCCCCACCGACAGGTCGGCGACCTTCGTGTCGGGGTCCACCTTGAGCCCATAGCGCTCGGAGATCGCGACGACCTTCTCGCGGGCGACCTTGCGGTCGATGACGCCGAACCGTGAGGTGGGTTCCATGCCGAGCACGATGTTCTCGGTGACGGTAAGCGGGTCCACGAGCATGAAGTGTTGGTGCACCATGCCGATTCGCAGCGCGATCGCATCGCGTGGCGCGCGAATCTGGACAACCTCGCCGTCGACGAGCATCTCGCCTTCACTTGCGTCGAGAAGCCCGTAGGCGACGTTCATGAGCGTGGACTTGCCGGCGCCGTTCTCGCCGAGAAGGGCCAGCACCTCGCCGGGCGCGACGGCGATCGAGACATCGTCGTTCGCGAGCACTCCCGGGAATCGCTTCGTGATGTGCCGCAACTCGAGGATCGGCTTGCGGCTTGGGCCAGCAGTAGGTATCTCGCACCCGGCGGTGGGCTCGGCTGCCATCGATGCTCCCGTCGAAACGGCTAACACAGGCCCGGCGGTCGTAGGTGCGCAACCGCCGGGCCCGTCAGCTATCGGTCAGCTGCAGATCAGCTACTTGCTCTCGGGAACGGTGACCGTTCCTGCGACAACGTCGGCCTTCGCCTTTTCGACGGCGTCCTTCACAGACTGCGGCATCTTCGTATCCCAGTCGTGGAACGGAGCGATACCCACAGCCTCCTCGGCGAGACCGAAGACCCTGTTCTCGCCACCCTTGAGCTTGCCGTCGACCGCGTCCTTCACGGTCAGGAACACGGCCTGGTCGACGCGCTTTATCGCCGAGGTGATGATCGTGTCGCCAAGACCTGGGATGGTCTCGTACTGATCAGCGTCGACACCGATGAACAGCGCCTTGTTGTCCTGAGCCGCCTTGGCGGTTCCGTTACCCGTGGCGCCTGCGGCCGCGAAGATGATGTCCGCGCCCTGCTCGATGAGCGCCTTGCCGGACTCGAGGCCCTTCTGCTGGTCGGTGAAGCTGCCGGTGTAGACGCTCTTGACCTCGATGGCCGGATCGACCGACTTGGCGCCGGCGACGAAGCCCGCCTCGAACTTCTGGACCGGCGGAATCTCCATGCCGCCCACGAAGCCGAGGACCTTCTTGTCGTTGATACGCGGGTCGACGTCGGTCATCGTCGTCAGGCTGCCCGCCACGACTCCGGCGAGGTAGCCCGCTTCCTGCTCCTTGAAGTTCAGGCCGATGACGTTGGGCGCAACCGGATCGAAGAAGATGTCGATTCCACCGAAGTTCACGTCAGCGAACTGCGGGGCGACCTTCGTGACCGTATCGGTCATCAGGAAGCCGACGGCGAAGATCGGGTTGTAGCCGGCGGTAGCCAGCTGGTTGATGTTGCTCTCGTAGTCCGTCGGCTCTTTGGACTCGAGGACCTTGATCTCCGTACCCAGCTCACTCTCGGCCTTCTGAAGACCTGCGTACGACAGATCGTTGAACGACTTGTCGCCGAGACCGCCAACGTCGGTGACCATGGCCGCCTTGACGTCGGTCTTCGGCGCCTCGGCAGGAGCCGCGGGCTCCTCAGCCGGCTGGGCGCACCCGACCGCGAGCGATGCGACCACGGCCATGGCAAGGAGTACCGCTACCAGCTTTCCCCACTTCGATCTCACAGAGATCTCCCTCCTCCTATACGCGGAACGACCTTCGCGATTCATTCTAGATGAATCTGGCGCGAATGCCGCCCCATTCGTTCGGCCACTCACCAGCCGCACGGAGTCGACTAGCGAATCCGGGCACGCGGGTGCGTCGTTAAGTATTCTTCCCGAATATGCCTCCTATCCACGTGCGTGTAGACCTGAGTCGTGGAAATGTCTGCATGTCCGAGCATCTCCTGCAGCGAGCGGAGGTCCGCTCCCCCCTCGAGCATGTGTGTGGCGTAGGAGTGCCGCAGCGTGTGAGGGTGCAGCCCGTCGATGCCGGCACGAGCACCGTACGTCCTCACGAGCACGAACACAGACTGCCTGGAAAGCCGTCCGCCGCGCTGGTTGAGGAAGAGCGCGGACCCGACACCGGCGATGCTGCGCACGGCTCTGAGCCGGGGCCTGCCCTCCCTCAGATACGCGTCGAGCGAGGCCGAGGCCATGCCGGCGACAGGCACGATGCGCTCCTTGCTCCCCTTGCCGAACACCCGCACGAACCCTCCGTGCAGATCGATGTCGGTCGTGTCGAGACCGACGAGTTCCGACACACGCAGCCCGCAGCCGTAGAGGGTCTCCAGGATCGCCCGGTCCCGCAGCCCAACCGGCCCGTCTGGAAACGGCTGGCCGAGGACTCTGTCGACCTCGTCGATCGACACGACATCGGGAAGCCTCTCGGGCACCTTGGGCAGCGGTAGCCGCGCGGTAGGGTGATTCGACGTGATGCCCTCTCTCACGAGGAACTTGTGGAACCCCTTGATCGCGGCGACTTTGCGCTCCACCGTGCTGGGTGCGAGACCTCGCGCTCGAAGGTGCGCAACGAAGGCCGTGACGTCGTCACCGGACACCGAACCGACTTCGGCGACACCCCTGCCGGCAAGGAACTCCCGATACTCCGTCAGGTCGCGCCCGTAGGCGGAGAGCGTGTGCCGCGAGGCACCGCGCTCGACGGACAGATGCCCGAGATACTCATCGACCGATGGTTGCATGTCTCGATGATAGCGAAGCGGCCGCCCCGCGAGTTGCGGAGCGGCCGTCAGCCGTTGAGTCATTTGAAGGGCGGCGTTAGGCGAGGAGCTCCTCGAGCGCCACGTACTCGAGACCGTGCGCGTCAGCCACGGGCTTGTAGGTGATCTTGCCATCCAGGACGTTCACGCCCATGGCCAGCGCGTGATCGTCCTTCACGGCCTGCTTCCAGCCCTTGTCGGCGATCGACAGACCATACCGAAGCGTCGCATTGTTCAGCGCATGGGTCGAGGTGTTGGGCACCGCACCGGGCATGTTGGCCACGCCATAGTGCAAGACGCCATCGACGAAGTACGTGGGGTCGGCATGCGTGGTGGCCTTGGTTGTCTCGATGCAGCCGCCTTGGTCGACGGAGACGTCAACGACGACGGCACCGGGCCTCATGCGCGGAAGCATGTCCTTGGTCACGAGCCACGGCGTGCGGGCACCTGGGAGAAGCACAGCGCCAACGACCAGATCGGCCGCGTAGACCGCCTCCTCGATGTTGTGGCGATTGCTGTACAGCGTGCGCACGCGGTTGCCCCAAAGGTCGTCGATGTAGCGGATGCGATCCATGTTGACGTCCATGACGACCACGTTGGCGCCCATACCCACCGCCATGTACGTGGCGTTGATGCCGACCACGCCGGCGCCGAGCACCACGACGTTGGCCGGCAGCACGCCGGGAACGCCGCCCATGAGCACGCCGCGCCCGCCGAGCGTCTTCTGCAGGTACTGAGCGCCCACGATGGATGCCATGCGCCCGGCGACCTCGGACATCGGCGCCAGCAGCGGGAGCGCGCCATTGGGGAGCTCGACTGTCTCGTACGCGATGCAAACGGCCTTCGAGCCCACCAGTCCCACGGTCTGCTCGTAGTCCGGTGCGAGATGCAGGTAGGTGTAGAGGATCTGTCCCGGACGGAGCATCTCTATCTCGACCGCCTGCGGCTCCTTGACCTTGACGATCATCTCGGCCTGGGCGAAGACGTCCTCCGCCGTGTCGACGAGCTTGGCCCCGACCCCCTCGTACTCGGCATCGGTGAACGACGACCCGATACCGGCGCCCTTCTCGACAAGGACGGTGTGGCCGTGGTGTACGAACTCGCGAGCCGAACCAGGCGTGAGGCCGACACGGAACTCGTTGTTCTTGATCTCCTTCGGGACTCCGACGATCACGGGAGCCTACCCCCTTCTATCTCGAATGGCGCGTCTGCTGCGTGCCTTGTGCATATTCCCCTGATGCCCTGCCTGCGGGCGCCAGCCTCAACCAGTTTAGCGCCGTACGCTGGCTGCGCAACGCCCAAAATGCATGACCTCGCATTCGTATTGCATATGTTCTCAGAGATTGAGCGTGCCCCGTGCGACTCGGAATGCAATATCTCCGGCTGCAAAGGCTGCCGAGAAGAACGCGGGGTCGTCGGCGGGGCCTCGGCCCATGGTCGTGACCTCTACGCCGCGCATATCGGGTTCGCTCGCTGCTCCCGACCCGCCATCCGCCCTCCGATGGAGTCTCCACACGCCCGCATCATCCAGGTCCTCACGTATTGCATGCAGTTGTTCGTCGGGAAGACATCGGAACTGCGACGAGCGACGGTGCAAGCGCGATATGCGAGAGCGCGGTCAGGGTGTGATGGCTCACGCCGCGATGACGCTCTCGGGCATCCGCGAACGACACCCGCAGGCAGGTGACGGGCGTGCCGCCGAGCGCGCTCGCGGCGTTGATCGCCTCGCCCTGTGCCACGCCTCCGTGACCGAAGGGGGTCGCAGTCCCCACCACACCTGGCCCGATCGCGACGACGGCGACGTCCGCCCCCACCACCCACTTGGCGGCCAGCAGCCCGGAGTGCAGGTTGACCGCCTCGTACCGGCCGCCGAACGACTGTCCGCACGAGACGGTCGCGTCGACAAGCCCCGCCTCCACACTGCGGGCCATGAGGTCGGACAGGCCGAGACCGAACGCCGCCTGGTCGGTCATGCAGTACGCAACCGTGAGGGCTGGGGTCAGCGTTCTTGACCGCAGCCGCGACCAATGGAACCTGGCTGTGCAGACCGCAGCACACGACGGGCATGCCGGACAGGGTGGTGGCGGCGCTCATCACTTCGTGGTGCGGTGACTCGGGGGATTCGACCGATAGCACGTCGCGTTGATGGGGCGAGTAGCGAAGCTTCATCACGTGCCCGCCGGAGGGGTCGTCCAGAGCCACGCCCGAGCCCTGCCCCTGACGAGCCACGACGAAGTGCAGGCCGCCCGTGCCGAGACCCAGGCCTACTGCGGTCGTGTTTGCCAGCACGCGGTCGCCGACGACGCAGGCGCCGACCAGCGCTACGTAGGCGATCGCCTCCCCTGCCGAGCCGTCGTCGACTGCCACGCCGAGCCGCTGAACCCCGCCGGATTCGCGCACGATGGAGGTCACGCTCGCCCATACCAGACGCATCGGAACACCTACTCCGCGAGTCGCCAGGCGATGGCCGTGACGAGTTCGGTCAGGTTCTCCAGATCGATCGACGGCCATCGACTCGTCTATCGAATGCACGCCCTGCATCCCGCACGACAGCGCCAGCACGGATACGCCCTTGGACGCGATGACGTTCGCGTCGCTGCCGCCGCCGGTGGCAAACGTCGAAGGCTCCAGCCCCACGTCAAGACAGGCGTCGGAGACGGTTCGGACGAGGTCGTCGTCGTCCGCCAGCTTGAACCCCTCGTACTCGAGGGTCCATGCGACCTCCACCGACCCGCCACCCTCGGCCGCCACCCGGCGCATAGTCGCGTCCATCTCGGCCTTGAGCGCCTCGACCCGATCACGATCGAGCGACCTGCACTCCCCCGTGATCTGCACCGCGGCCGCTATCACGTTGGTCGCCGTACCACCCCGCACCGTGCCCACGTTCGCGGTGGTTTCGGGGTCCAGCCGCCCGATCGGGAGCGCCGCGATCGCTTCGCCGGCCATCTTGATCGCCGAGACGCCCGCTTCCGGCTCCACGCCCGCGTGTGCGGCCTTGCCGAGAAACGATGCTTCGAACGTGTAGTGCGTCGGGCGCCGCGATCACGATCCCGCCCGGCTTGCCGGCGGCGTCGAGCACCACGCACAGATCGGCGGCGATGTCGTCGGCCCGAAGGTGCTTGGCGCCCACGAGCCCGATCTCCTCCTGCACCGTGAACACGCAGCGCACCGTGGGATAGGGTCTCGCACCCTCGGCGAGTCGCCGTACGCTCTCGATCGCCGCGGCGAGGCCCGACCTTGTCGTCGGCACCCAGAACGGTCTCGCCGGCCGAGAAGACCAGCCCGTCGGCGACCTTCGGCTCCACGCCTCGGCACGGCTCGACACAGTCCAGATGCGCCGAGATCACCAGCGTGCGCGGCGCGGTCCCCGGCAACTCCGCGATCAGGTTGCCGGTGTCCGAACCGGTCAGCGCAGCGCTGTCGTCGTAGCGCACGGTGCAGCCCGCAGCGACGAGCTCCCGCTCGCAGTAGGCCGCACAGGCGGCCTCGAATCGCGTAGGGCTGTCTATTCGCAGCAGATCGAGCAGGGTGTCGAGCAGTCGTTCGTTGGCGGCCGGCGACGGTCCGGTCACGACCGCTACGCCCCCCGAGCGTTCTTGAACGCCACTGCCGCGCCGATGAAGTCCCGGAACAGGGGCGCTGGGCGCGTGGGACGGCTCTTGAACTCGGGGTGCCCCTGGTTGCCCAGGAACCAGGGATGGTCGGGGAGCTCGACCATCTCGACGAGCTTGCCGTCGGGGCTCACTCCGCTCACGACGAGCCCTGCGTCCTCAAGCTGCTGGCGATACGCGTTGTTCACCTCGTAGCGGTGGCGATGGCGCTCGTAGATGACCTCTTCGCCGTAGGCCACCATCCCTTTGGTGCCGGGAGTGACCTTGCACGGGTAGGCGCCCAGGCGCATCGTGCCGCCCATGTCGGCCACGCCCTGCTGGTCGCGCATCAGGTCGATGACGGGATGCTCGGTGACCGGATCGAACTCGGCGGAGTTGGCGCCGTCGAGCCCGGCCACGTGGCGCGCGAACTCGGCCACCGCGACCTGCATCCCCAAGCAGATCCCGAAGTACGGGACCTTGTTCTCGCGAGCGAACCTCGCCGCGCGGATCTTGCCCTCGACCCCGCGGATCCCGAAACCGCCGGGAACGAGGATCCCGTCGAACTCGGCGAGTGTCGAGTCGACCTCCTCGGGAGTCAGCGACTCCGCGTCCACCCACTGCACGTTGACCTTGTGGTCGTGGAAGATCCCCGCGTGGTCGAGTGCCTCGTTGACCGAGAGGTACGCGTCGGGAAGCTGGACGTACTTGCCGACCAGAGCGATTCGGACCTCATCGGCCAGAGATGCCGAATGGTCCACGAACGCGTCCCACTCGACGAGATCGGGCTGGCCACACTCGAGACCGAGACGGTCGATGACCATCTCGTCGAGCTGCTGGGCGCGCAGGTTCTTGGGCACCTCGTAGATGCTGCGGGCGTCTTGCGCCGAGACGACGGCCACCGGATCCACGTCGCAGAACAGGCCGATCTTGCGGCGAATCCCCGCGTCGATGGGTCTGTCGCTGCGACACACGATGAAGTCGGGCTGGATACCGATGGAGCGCAGCTCCTTGACCGAGTGCTGGGTCGGCTTGGTCTTGAGCTCGCTCGACGCGCCGATCCAAGGCACGAGCGTCACGTGGATGTAGACGACGTTGTCGCGGCCCTTGTCCTTCTTGAGCTGGCGGATCGCCTCGAGGAACGGCAGGGACTCGATGTCTCCTACGGTGCCCCCGACCTCTGTGATGATGACGTCGGGCTGGGTCTGCTCGGCGAGCCGGTTGATGCGGTCCTTGATCTCGTTGGTGACGTGCGGGATCACCTGGACCGTTCCGCCGAGGAAGTCGCCGCGGCGCTCCTTTGCGATGAGCGTCTGGTAGACGGAGCCGGCCGTGACGTTGCAGTCGCGCGTCAGCGACTCGTCGACGAAGCGCTCGTAGTGGCCAAGATCGAGATCGGTCTCACCGCCGTCGTCGGTCACGAAGACCTCGCCGTGCTGGAACGGCGACATCGTGCCCGGATCGACGTTGAGGTAGGGGTCCAGCTTCTGGATCGTCACCTTCAGCCCTCGGGCTTTGAGCAGCCGCCCCAGCGATGCTGCGGTGATGCCCTTGCCCAGCGAGCTTACGACGCCCCCGGTCACGAAGATGTGCTTGGCCATTAGCCCCCGACTTCCCTCGGTCCCATTTCGGCCACCCCTTCGAGTGATTCTACTCGGGGTTGGCATCCTGTTGGCGACTTGATTTTGCCTCTTCGACATGCATCTGCAGGTCCTCGGTGCGCCCGAGCATGTCGAGTCGGCTGAGCGCCGCGTTCGACTCGATCAGCCGCGAGAAGCTGTAGCGCTCACTCGCGAGATTGAGCGCCAGCATGGCCGCGAAGTACACCACCACTCCCCATGCCGGCAGGCCCGCGACGATGAGCATGCCGGCCACCGCTCCCATCGGGTTCGCTCCCGCGTCACCGAGCATACCGCGCTCGCCGACGTCATAGCGCCACACGGCGAACACCGGACCGAGCAGAAAGAGCATCAGGCCGACCGCGCCCACGGCACTGCCAAGCGCCGAGGGGTCTCCCGCGTTCACGGCCGGGGCAAGACCCACCGCCGTGGACGCCACCGCGCACACCGCCAGGACCGAGTAGACCTTCAGCGCGCGCCCGGGCCGCAGGTCTGTGAGGTTCACGAAGTTCGACGTGAGCGCTATCGACGCCCCTGCCAGCAGGACCAGCACCACCAGCCCCGGTGACAGGCGCCGACCGCCCCACGGCGCGACGCCCGACAGCACCATCGACACGACCAGACACGCCGCACCGATGCCGACGAGCTTGAGTCCGCCGGTCGTGAGCCTACCGTGCAACATCGCCGCGATGTGTCCCCTGAATCCCCGCGCGTCACCCGACCCATACGCGTCGTCGACCGCGCCGAGCGCGAACGCGACGAGCGCGAGCGGCCCGGCCAGCGTCAGAGCTGCCAGCACCGAACCGCCGCGCTCGAGACTGGAGGCGGCCACGCCTCCCACGATGGCGCACCCTGCCCATACGAGCCACACGATGCCCAGGCCGTAGAACACGCGGCGGCCGCGGTAGTTGACCACCGATGCCTTCTCGGACGCTTCGAGTGACGGAACGAGCATCGCCATCATGGCCCAAGGGACGATGACGCCCAGCAGAGCGGAGATGGCGATCGTCAAGGCGGCCTGCGTCGAGCTCACGCCGCGCCCGCCCCCTGCCTTCAGCGCCCTCCCCTGCCCCCTCTTCTTGCGGCTCTCGATCCGGCCGCAGCCGCGCCAGCATCAGCCAGACCACACCGACACCGACGTAGAACACCTCCAGGGCAGGGATCACGATTCCCGAGTCCTCGGTGAAGTAGGCCACGAGCCCCGCCACGAGCGAGACGGTGATCGCATCGGCGAAGTCGGGATTGTCGGCGAGCGTGCCTGCGAAGTCCCCTTGCGGACGCCAGCGCATGAACCCAAGAAACGCGAGTGTGGCGATGAGGATGTACGCCCAGTTGGTGTGGGTAAGGACGCGCATGTTCGTCTCGGCCTTGCGGGCGACGATGTTCCACAGCTCGATCCAGCCCCCCTGCTCGGCGGAGGTCAACGCCCTGCCGAGGTGGGTCTGCGGGCCGCCGCCGAACAGGTCGATGGCTGCGAACGCGAGGATCACCACGACCACCGTGAAGAAGAGCCACAACACCGTCTTTCCCGAGACGTGATGCCCGTTCATCAGCACCCAGGCCAGCCCGAAGCCGACAACGCCCCAGATCGCGACTCCGATGTTTGCCCCCCAGAACGGGGCCGCGGCAGCTGAGAGCACCACCACAGCGAGCACAGGGATGCCGACACGCTTTCCCAGCGTGGTCCAGCGCGAGTCGGCCATTCGTCGAACAGCAGCGCGATGCCGACGATCGAGGATCCG